>JAVBTY010000089.1:0-21151 GCA_031555955.1 Rhodocyclaceae bacterium
ACAGGCCGTGTTCACCGATCTGCTCGACGAGGTGACGGCGCTGGTGGAGCACCCGACGGTATACGTCGGCCACTTCGACGCCGAATTCCTCGCCGTGCCGCAGGAATGCCTGATCCTGACGATGCGCGCGAACCAGAAATACTTCCCCCTGTTCGACACCGACGGCAAGCTGCAGAACCGCTTCCTCATCGTTTCCAACATGCGCGTGGCCGATCCGGCCAACATCGTCACCGGCAATCAGCGCGTGGTGAGGCCGCGCCTGTCGGACGCGCGCTTTTTCTTTGAGCAGGACAAGAAACAACATCTCGTTTCGCGCCTGCCGCGCCTGGCGGCCGTGGTCTATCACAACAAACTCGGCAGCCTGCTGGAACGCGTCGAACGACTGGAAGCGCTGGCGGGCAAGATCGCCGCGCGCCTTGGCGCCGACGTTGCCGCCGCGCGCCGCGCGGCGCAGCTGGCGAAGGCCGATCTCGTTACCGACATGGTGGGCGAATTCCCCGAGCTGCAAGGCATCATGGGGCGCTATTACGCGCTTGCCGACAACGAGGGCGCGGCGGTGGCCGACGCCATCCAGACGCACTACCAGCCGCGCTTCGCCGGCGACCGCCTGCCGGAGGGCAACGTGGCCGCGGCGGTGGCGCTGGCGGACAAGCTCGACGCGCTCACCGGTTTTTTCGGCATCGGCATGGTTCCCACGGGCGACAGGGATCCGTTTGCGCTGCGCCGCGCCGCGCTCGGCGTGCTGCGCATCCTGATGGAAACGCCGCTGCCGCTCGACCTGGGCGAGCTGGTGGCGGACGCCGCCGCCGGTTTCAAACCCGGCCGTCTCACCGTTGCGGGGTTCGAAGTGCAGCTGCTCGATTTCATGCGCGAGCGCCTGCGCAACCTGCTGCGCGAACAGGACGGCGCGGACGGCGACGGCATCGCGATCGACGCGGTGCTGGCGCTGGCGCCAGCGCGCATCGACCTGGTTCCGGCCAGGCTCGCCGCGGTGGAAACGTTCCGTACGCTGCCCGAAGCCGAAGCGCTGGCGGCGGCGAACAAGCGCATCGTCAATATCCTGAAAAAATCCGGCGTCACAGCGGGCGAACCTGATTTCGCGCTGCTGCAGGAGGCGGCGGAAAAGGCGCTGTTCGAGCGCATGACGGGCATCGCGCCGCAGGTGAAATCGCACGTGCAGAACGAGGATTACACCGGGGCGCTGCGCGTGCTCGCCGGACTGCGCGGCGAGGTCGACGCCTTTTTCGATAGCGTCATGGTGATGGCCGAGGAGCCGCTGACGCGGCAGAACCGTCTGGCGCTGCTGGCGCAGCTGGCCGGGCTGATGAACCAGGTCGCGGACATTTCACGCCTGTCGGCGTAATACCGGCGCGGACGGGGCCGCAGCCGGACCCGCCCGCGCCGCCGCAGCCCGGAAGGGGAGCGCGCATGAAACTGATCATTCTCGACCGCGATGGCGTCATCAACTTCGACTCCGCGCAGTTCATCAAGTCGCCGGACGAATGGAAACCGCTGCCCGGTTCGCTCGAAGCCATCGCCCGCCTCAACCAGTGGGGCTGGCGCGTGGTGGTGGCGTCGAACCAGTCGGGCGTGGGGCGCGGCCTGTTCGGCATGGATACGCTCAACGCGATCAACGGCAAAATGGTCAAAAGCCTCGCCCAGGCCGGGGGGCGGCTCGACGCCATCTTCTTCTGCCCGCACGCGGCTGATTCCACCTGCGACTGCCGCAAACCCAAACCCGGCCTGTTCAGGCAGATCGCCGAGCGCTTCAACGTCGACCTGACTGGCGTGCCGGCGGTGGGCGACAGCCTGCGCGATCTGCAGGCCGCGCAGGCTGTTGGCTGCCAGCCTTACCTGGTGCTTACCGGCAAGGGCGAAAAAACGCGCGAGGATCCCGCCCTGCCTGAGCAGACGCTGATCTACCCCGATCTGGCGGCGGTCGCCGCCGCCCTGACCGCCTGACCGCCATGATCCTGCTGCGCTCACTGCTGTTCGCCGTTGTAATGGGGCTGGTCACGCTGCCTTACGGGCTGTTCTGCTTTCTGGTTTTTCCGCTTTCGCCCCAGGCCCGCCACCGCATCATCACCTCCTGGGTGCCGATGGCGATGTGGCTGATCCGTCATCTGCTCGGTATCCGCTATACCGTTATCGGGCGGGAAAATATCCCGGCAGGCCCGGCGGTGATTCTCTCCAAGCACCAGTCGGCATGGGAGACCATTGCGCTGCAGGTTATCTTTTATCCGGTATGTTTCGTTCTCAAGCGCGAGCTGCTGAGGGTGCCGTTTTTTGGCTGGGCCCTGGCGCAGATGCCCGGCGTGGCGATCGACCGCGCCGCCGGGAAGGACGCGCTGACGCAGGTTATCGAGCAGGGACGGGCGCGGCTGAAGGAAGGTTTCTGGGTGGTGGTGTTTCCCGAAGGCACGCGCGTGGCGCCGGGCGTGCAGCGCCGCTACAAGGCCGGTGGCGCATGGCTGGCCAGACGCGCGGGCGTACCGGCGGTGCCGGTGGCGCACAATGCGGGCGAGTTCTGGCGGCGCAATGCATTCCTGAAATACCCGGGTGAGATTACCGTGAGCATCGGCCCGCCGGTGGCGACCAGGGGGAAAAAGGCGGAGGCGATCAACGCCGAGGTGGAAAGCTGGATCGAAGGGGAAATGCTCCGCCTGTTTCCGCATCATTACCGGGATACCGGAACGGTCTGCGCGGATGGCGCGCGGGAGGAGGCCGCTGAGCCGGAGCATGCGGGTCCGGGCTGAATCCAGGCGCGAATTTCTGGCCGGATTTTTCGGCTTCATCTTCCCCGCGCATAAAAAACGGCCCCGCATGCGCGGGGCCGTTCTGCTTCCGATGTGCCGGAGGCGTAATCAGGCGACTTTCTTTGCACCCGCCTTGGCGGAGGTGCTGACGGCCTTGACGGTGGCGTTGGTCGCGGCGGCCACGTTGGCTTCGGCGATTTCGGCGACCTGTTTGGCGGTCTTGCTCAGGCTGTCGTAGGCGCTGTTGGCGGCGGCGATGGCGGATTTCATCGCGGCGACGGCAACGTCGGAGCCTGCCGGGGCGGACCTGGCGGCCTTGTCCAGCGCGGAAGACAGACCCTTGTTCAGTTCGGAAACCTGCGTTTCGAACAGGCGGGAGACTTCTTCCTGCCCCTGGGAGGCGATTTCATACACGCTGCGGGTGTAGGCGACGGCCTTTTCGACCAGCGGCTGGGCCAGCGAGGTCTGGAGGCTGATCAGTTCCTGCACGTCCTTGGCGCCAAGCAGCGCCTTGGTGCTGGCAACGCCGTCTTCCAGCATGGAGCGGGCGGTGTTCAGGTTCAGCGCGGCCAGACGCTCGGCGTTGGCGAAGGCGCTGTTGGCCAGCGTCAGCAGGGTTTCGACATTGGCTTTGTTGAAGGCGGCGATTTGCTCGGGGGTGGCGGACATGGCGATCTCCAGATGGGTGAATGAGTTATGGGGCTCTGTGGGGCTGGTGGGGCGTGTTGCAGTGCAGCACGATTCGAATTATAGGGACGCTTCTTCCGCTGTCAACTCTTTTTTGTGCAATGCACAAAAAAATAATTCACAATATTCATAAGCTTACGGAATTCTTACAAGAAGAGCCCTTTTCCCCATGTCGGCTGGAGGCTGTTTTCCGGCATGCGCGGCGGCTCGCGCAGACCGTGCGGACACGGCCTGCGTTGCGCTGCATGAAGGGTTCAGTCGTGAGTGAAGCTGGCCTTGCGCTTGGCGACGAAGGCGGCCATGCCTTCTTTCTGGTCGTTGAGCGCGAAGGCGGAGTGGAATACGCGGCGCTCGAACAGCAGCCCTTCGTTGAGGCTGCTCTCAAAGGCGCGGTTGACCGATTCCTTGATCATCATGACCACGGGCAGGGAGAAGCTGGCGATGGTTTCCGCCGCGGCGAGCGCCTCGGCCAGCAGCTGGTCCGCCGGGATGATGCGGGCGACGAGACCGGCGCGTTCGGCTTCCGCCGCATCCATCATGCGGGCGGTCAGGCACATGTCCATTGCCTTGGCCTTGCCCACCGCGCGCGGCATGCGCTGCGTGCCGCCGGCCCCGGGCAGGATGCCGAGCTTGACTTCGGGCTGGCCGAACTTCGCGTTGTCGGCGGCGAAGATCATGTCGCACATCATCGCCAGTTCGCAGCCGCCGCCCAGGGCGAAACCGGCCACTGCGGCGATCACCGGCTTGCGGCAGGTTTTCACCCGTTCCCAGTTGCGCGTGATGTAGTCGCCCTTATAGGCGTCCATATAGGAGAAGGAGGCCATGGCGCTGATGTCCGCGCCGGCGGCGAAGGCTTTTTCGGAACCGGTGATGACGATGGCGCCGATGTTTTCGTCGCCTTCGAACGCGTCCAGCGCGTGGCTGACTTCATCGACCAGCGCGTCGTTGAGCGCATTGAGCACTTTCGGGCGGTTGAGGGTGATCAGGCCGACGCGGCCGCGGGTTTCAGCGATGATGTTTTCGTACGTCATGTTTGCTCCTGGTCTTCACGTGTTGATGCTGGGGCGGACGTGAAATGGAAAAGCGCAGGCCGCCGGGCCTTGCCTTATTTTCCGTCCTTGTTCTTGGGCTGGATCACGGCGCGCACCCGGCCGTCGCTGCCGTTTTTCGCGGGCGCATCGGCGGCGTTGCTGGCCAGATAGTTCTCGCTGAGCGAGTCGTATTCGATGTAGCTGCCCCGCACCTCGTCGCCGCCGCTGGTGACTTTGGCGCGGTTGAAGAGCCGGGCGCGCTCGGTGCGGCTGTCGTATTCGATCCGCTCGGCCTCGCCGGTAATGTATTCGTCGCTGCCGTCGCGTTTCTGGCTGAAGGTGGCAAGACCTTTTTCGGACGTGGCCACGCCGTTCTGGAAGCCATCCGCCCCCTGGGTGACGACCAGCCGGTCACCCTTGATGGTGAGCGTGCCCTGGGTGAGCACGACGGATCCGGTGAAGATATGGACCTTGTTGCGGTCGTCCACGGTGAGCTGGTTCGCTTCGATGTTGACCGGTTTGTCGCGGTCGGCGCGTTCGGCCTGGACGGGCGCGGCGGCCATGCAGAACGGGAACGCCAGCAGGGCGAGGGAGAGCTTTTTCATGAGGGTTTCCGTTTCTGGCGGGGCATGCTCACCCTGACGTCTCCGGACAGGTCGAACTGGCCGAAAAGGTTGTCGGCGCGCATGCCCTGCGCGGTGGCGCGGGTGGCGCCCTGGGTGAGGATGACCGGAGCGCGGGTTTCGGCGCGGTTTTCGTCGGGCCAGATCGTGAGCTGTTCTGAACTGAAAGTGGTTTCCGCCCGGCTGGCGTCGCCGCTGCGCCAGGCCTGGACATCGCCGCTGAGATCGACGCGCTCGCCTCCGGGCGAGACTTCGCCCTCCACGGCGGTGAGGCGGACTTCGCGGCCTTCCGTGTTCATCCGCAGGCGCGGCAGCCGGAGGCGGGTGATGTCGCCGTCCGGGAAATGGCTCAGACGCTCGGTGACAAGTTCGTAGCGCTGCCCGCCGTCGTCGCCAAAGCCGAGGATGCGGGCATCGTCGGCGATGAAGTCGGGATCGTCCTGGCGGGTTGCCGCGGCCTGTGGTTCTTCGACGCGGGTGATGCGCTCCAGCCACACCGTGGCCCCGGCGAGCAGAGCCAGCGCAATGACGGGGTAGAGGTTGTGAGCGGAGGGACGCATCGGCGGTTCAGTCAAGATAGCGCGCAAGCATGGTGTCGAGAACACCGTGTGCGCTCAGCAGCAGATCGCAGACTTCACGCACGGCGCCACGGCCACCGTCGCGAGCAGTAACGAAATCGACGTGCCGGCGAACAGATTCGTGTCCATCGGCGGGCATGGCGGAAAAGCCGCAGGCGCGCAGGATGGGCAGGTCGACCACGTCGTCGCCCATGTAACCGGCATCGGCGCGGGCAAGGCCGTGGCGCGCGAGCAGGGCGTCGAGGCAGGCGCGTTTGTCTTCGACGCCCATGTGCAGTTCGGTAATGCCGAGGTTGGCGGCGCGCGCGGCGAGCGCGGGCGAGCTGCGCCCGCTGATGATGGCGACATGGATGCCGGCCTGCCGCAGCATTTTCAGCCCGTGGCCGTCGAGGCTGGAGAACACCTTGATTTCCTCGCCGGCGGGGGTGAAATAAAGGCTGCCGTCGGTCATCACGCCATCAACGTCGAACCCCATCAGGCGCACGCGGGCGGCCCTGGCGGCGAGAGTTTCCGGAGTGGTCATCAGATCACCTTGGCGAGCATGAGATCGTGGGTGGTGAGCGCGCCGGCGAGCGCGCCATCCGCGCCCGCGACGAGCAGCTGGCTGATGCGCAGCCGCTCCATCATTTCCGCCGCTTCGGCGGCGAGCGCGCCGGGGGGGATGGTGTGCGGGTGGCGCGTCATCACCTCGGCCAGTTTCGTTTCGCGCACGTTCAGGTTTTTTTCCAGCGCGCGGCGCAGGTCGCCGTCGGTGAAAATGCCTTCGATACGGCCGCCGCCGCTGGTGACGGCGGTCATGCCCATGCCGCCGCGCGTCATCGCCAGCAGCGCTTCGGTGAGCGGCGCGCCGGGCGCGGCCGCCGGGACGGAATCCGCCGGGCGCATGATGTCGCTGACGTGCGTAAGCAGCCGACGCCCGAGCGTGCCGCCCGGGTGGGAGCGGGCGAAATCCTCGGGGCTGAAGCCGCGCGCGTCGAGCAGCGCCAGCGCCAGCGCGTCGCCCAGCGCCAGCGCGGCGGTGGTGCTGGCGGTGGGGGCGAGGTTGAGCGGGCAGGCCTCTTCGGCCACGGCGGCGTCCAGATGAACGTCGGCCTCGCGCGCCAGCGGCGAAGCGGCGTCGCCGGTCATGGCGATGAGCCGGGCGCCCTGGCGCTTGACCAGCGGAACGATGGTCAGCAGTTCCTCGCTTGAACCGGAGTTGGACAGGGCGATCACGATGTCTTCGGGGGTGATCATGCCCAGATCGCCGTGCGCGGCCTCGGCGGCATGCACAAAGTAGGCGGGCGTGCCGGTGCTGGCCAGGGTGGCAGCGAGCTTGCGGGCGATGTGGCCGGATTTGCCGATGCCGGTGACGATGACGCGGCCGCTGCGGCGCAGGATGAGCCCGATGGCGCGTTCGAATTCATCGCCGATGCGTTCGGCCAGCGCTGCGACCGCGGCGGCCTCGATGTGCAGCACGTGCCGGGCCAGGCTGGCGGCGCGGGAATATGCGGCGGATTCCGTGGAGGATGAGGTCATGAACAGGCGGAGCGGTTAAACTTGCGGGAGAAACGCGGAAAAACGTTTGGCATGCGGGCTGGAACCGCACGCCAGCCGCAGATGATCCGCGATTGTATAACAGCCTGATCTTTCCCCGGGATCCGGCGGCGTCCTGTCCCAGCCATCCACCCAATAATGCTGAACACGCTCGATTTCGTTCTTCTGCTCCTTGCCGCCGCGGTAATTGTCGTCACGCTGTTCCGCAGCCTCAACCTGCCGCCGGTGCTGGGGTATCTGCTCGTGGGCGCGATCGGCGGGCCGCACGCGCTGGACCTGATGCATGAATCGAAAGGGGCGAGCCACCTTGCCGAATTCGGCATCGTGTTCCTGATGTTTTCCATCGGGCTGGAGTTCTCCCTGCCGCGCCTGTTCGCGATGAAGCGCATCGTGTTCGGCCTGGGCGCGGCGCAGGTGATCGCCAGCATTGTGGCGGCGACCCTGATCGGGGGGCTGTCCGGACTGGGCTGGGTGACGAGCTTCGCGCTGGGCGGCACGCTGGTGATGTCTTCCACCGCGATCCTCTCCAAACTGCTGACCGACCGGCTGGAGCTGGACAGCCCGCACGGGCGCGAAATCATCGGCGTGCTGCTGTTCCAGGATCTGGCCGTGGTGCCGCTGCTGATCATCCTGCCCGCCCTGTCGCGCCCGCCCGAGGAGCTGCTTCTGACGCTGGGCGCGGCGCTGGTGAAAGTGGTGGTGCTGCTGGCGCTGGTGCTGGTGTTCGGGCCGCGCCTGATGCGCTGGTGGTTCACCTTCGTGGCCCAGCGGCGCTCGGGTGAGCTGTTCATGCTCAACGTGCTGCTGATTACGCTGGGGCTGGCCTGGCTGTCGGAGCAGGTGGGGCTGTCGCTGGCGCTGGGCGCTTTTCTCGCGGGCATGCTGATTTCGGAAACGGAATACCGCTATCAGGTGGAAGAGGACATCAAGCCGTTCCGCGATGTGCTGCTGGGGCTGTTTTTCGTGACCGTCGGCATGTTCCTTGATGCGCCCGCAATCATGCGCAACCTGCCGCAGGTGTTCGGCCTGCTGGCATTGCTGCTGCTGCTCAAGTTCGCCATCGTATTTGTGGCCTCGCGCCTTTTCGGTTCAACGCCGGGCACGGCGATGCGCTCCGGGCTGTGGCTGTGCGCGGGCGGCGAGTTCGGCTTCGTGCTGCTGTCCGAGGCGGCCGAGGCGAAGCTGCTGCCGCACGGGCTGGGGCAGGCCGTTGTGGCGGCGCTGGTGCTGTCGATGCTGTTCGCGCCGCTGATCGTGCAGATCAGCGACAAACTGGTGATGCGCTTCGTGTCGTCGGAATGGCTGCTGCGCTCGATGGAACTGACCCGGGTGGCGGCCCAGTCGCTCAACACCGAAAAGCATCTCATCATCTGCGGCTACGGGCGCAGCGGGCAGTACATGGCGCGTTTTCTCGAGCGGGAAAATGTCAGTTACGTGGCGCTCGATCTCGATCCGGACCGGGTGCGCGAAGCCGCCGCCGCGGGCGATACGGTGGTTTATGGCGATGCCGCCCGGCGCGAAACGCTGATGGCCGCGGGCATCCTGCGGGCGAGCGCGCTGGTGGTGTCTTTCGCCGGAGTCGAGGCCGCGCTGCGGGTGATGCACCACGCGCACGCGCTGCGCCCCGATCTGCCCATCGTGGTGCGCGCGGGCGACGAGGCGGAAATGGAAAAACTCTCGGCGGGCGGCGCTTCCGAGGTGGTGCCGGAAGTATTCGAGGGCAGCATCATGCTTGCCTCGCATGCGCTGGCCCTGATCGGCGTGCCGCTGCAGCGCGTGGTGCGGCATATCCGCGAAATCCGCAGCCAGCGCTATGCGCTGATGCGCGGCTTCTTCCATGGCGCAACCGATATTGGCGAAACCGATGCGCAGACACGCCTGCGTTCGATCACGATGCTGGCGGGCGCGGCGGCGCTCGGCTGCTCCATCGCGGAACTGGCTTTCGAGCGGATCGGCGTCGATGTCACGGCCCTGCGCCGTCGCGGCGTCCGCAGCGTGGCGCCCACGGGGGACATGCGCATCCAGGAGGGCGACGTGCTGGTGCTGCTGGGTGCGCCCGCCGATCTGGAAGCGGCGGAAATGCGCCTGCTCAGGGGCGAGTGAGCTGTTTTGCATGAAAAAGGCATGTTGCCGGACTGCTGAAAGGTCCGTAAAACCGGCAGGGCTCTGTTAGACTGCCCGGTTCAAGAATTTTCCGTTTTGTCCGTGGACTCCACCCGCCCCGATTCTTCTCCTCTGGTCCGCATGCGCGACGTGCGCTTCGCTTACGGCGAACGCGAGGTGCTGCGCGGCATCGACCTGTCCGTGCATCGCGGACAGGTTGTGGCCATCATGGGCGGCAGCGGCTGCGGCAAAACCACGCTGCTGCGCCTGATTGGCGGGCAGCTGCGCGCCAGCGGCGGCGTGGTGGACGTGGCCGGACGCGATGTTGCCGCCTTGTCGCGCGCGGATCTTTACGCCCTGCGCCGGCGCATGGGCATGCTGTTCCAGTTCGGCGCGCTGTTTACCGACATGACAGTGTTCGACAACGTGGCGTTTCCGCTGCGCGAACACACCGCGCTGCCGCCGGAACTGGTGCGCGATCTGGTGCTGCTGAAGCTGCAGGCGGTGGGTCTGCGCGGCGCGGCCGCGCTGAAGCCGGGCGAACTTTCGGGCGGCATGGCGCGGCGGGTGGCGCTGGCGCGCGCGGTGGCGCTCGACCCAATGCTGATTCTGTACGACGAGCCGTTCGCCGGACTTGATCCGATCTCGCTCGGCATCATCGGGCAGCTGATCCGGCGGCTCAACGACGCGCTCGGCGCCAGTTCGGTGATGGTGACGCACGACGTGCACGAGTCGCTGGGAATCGTTGATTACATCTATTTCGTTTCCGGCGGGCGCATCGTCGCCCAGGGCACGCCGGATGAAATCCGCGCTTCCGCCGATCCTTTCGTGCACCAGTTCGTGCATGCCGAAGCCGACGGGCCGGTGCCGTTCCACTACCCGGCGGAGCCGGTCGCCAGCCTGCTTGAGGGGGCCGTCCGGTGAGCGCGCTGGCCGGTTTCCTGCGCCAGATCGGCGCGATGGCGGTCGATGGCCTGTGGCGGCTGGGGTTCGCCGCGCGCTTTTTTGGCCTGGTGCTGCTGTACTCGGGGCAGTCGCTGCGGCGCATTCACCTCACCATCCGCGAAATCTATTTCAGCGGCGTGCTTTCGCTGCTCATCATCCTGGTGTCGGGGCTGTTCGTCGGGCTGGTGCTTGGCCTGCAGGGGTACGAGATCCTGCAGCGCTTCGGTTCGAGCGACGCGCTGGGCGTAATGGTGGCGCTGTCGCTGATCCGCGAACTGGGCCCGGTGATCGCCGCGCTGCTGTTCGCCAGCCGCGCCGGTTCGGCGGTGACGGCCGAAATCGGCCTGATGAAGGCGACCGAGCAGCTCAAGGCGATGGACATGATGGCGGTCAACCCGATCGCCCGCGTGGTAGCGCCGCGCTTCTGGGGCGGGGTGATTTCGATGCCTTTCCTGGCGGCGATGTTTTCCGCCCTGGGCATATTCGGCGGCTGGCTGATCGGCGTAATGTTCATCGGCGTGGACGATGGCGCATTCTGGTCGCAGATGCAGGCCGCGGTGGATGTGCGCCACGACGTCGTGAATGGAATCATCAAGTCCTTCGTTTTTGGCTCCGCGGTATCGCTGATCGCGGTTTTCGAGGGTTACGACTGCACGCCGACCGCCGAGGGCGTGTCGCGGGCGATTACCCGCACGGTGGTCGGATCGGCGCTGGCGATCCTGGCGCTCGACTTCGTGCTGACTTCTTTCATGTTCCGGGGGGTGTGATGAGCCGTTCCGCGCTCGATCTGTGGGTGGGGCTTTTCGTTGCGCTGGGATTCGCCGCGCTGGTTTTTCTGGCGATGAAGGTCGGGAATTTTTCCGGGCTCGAAGGCTCCACCGTGTATTCCGTGCAGGCGCCGTTCGACAATATCGGCGGCCTGAAGGTGCGCGCGCCGGTGAAAAGCGCCGGGGTGCTCGTGGGCCGGGTCGGTGAGATCCGCTTCGATCCGCAAAGCTACCGCGCCATGGTGCGCGTCGATATCGACCGGCGCTACCCCTTCCCGCGCGACACTTCCGCCATGATCCTGACTTCGGGCCTGCTGGGCGAACAGTACGTCGGGCTGGATGCGGGCGCCGATGCGGAAATGCTCCGGGATGGCGATACGGTGCAGCTCACCCAGTCCGCCGTCGTGCTTGAAAAACTGATTGGCCAGTTCCTGTTCGACAAGGCCGCCGATACCGCGCCGACCCGATGAGCAACCGCGAAAATCAATGGAGGCAGAGATGAAACCGGGGCTGTTACGCGCCTGTCTGGCGGCGCTGTTCGCCGCCGTGCTCACGGCGGGCTGCGCGGGCGCACACACCGCCGCGGGTCCGGAAGACCCGCTGGAAGGCTACAACCGCGCCGTTTTTGCGTTCAACGAGGAGCTTGACCGCATCGTGCTCAAGCCCGCCGCCGATGTCTACGACACGGTTACGCCGCAACCGCTGCATATCGCCATCAGCAACGTATTCAGCAACCTGGGCGATATCTGGATCGGCGCCAACAACGCGCTGCAGGGCAAGCTGGAGGAAACCCTTTCCGACGGCATGCGCGTCCTGGTGAACACGCTGTTCGGCTTTGGCGGCATTCTCGATATCGCAACCGAAATGGGCTTCGCCAAGCACGACGAGGATTTCGGCCAGACGCTGGGGCGCTGGGGCGTGGGCGAGGGGCCTTACTTCATCGTGCCGGTCTTCGGGCCGCGCACGCTGCGCGACGCCGTCGTGCTGCCGGTCGACCTCGCCGGTGACGATGTGTGGGGCGTCAGCCACATTCCCACGCGCAACAGTCTGCTTGCCCTGCGCATGGTCGATGCGCGCGCGCGCGCGCTCGGCGTGGAGCGCACGCTGGAAGAAGGCACGCTGGACAAATATGGTTACGTCCGCGATTTCTATCTGCAGCAGCGGCGCTATAAAGTCTTCGACGGCAACCTGCCGCTTGATTACGAAAATTTCGACGAGCCGCAGGCGGCCGTTCCGGCTGGTGAAGCTTCCAGCGCCGCTGCTGAAACTGCCCAACCTGTGACAGGTAAAGGACTATGAACAGACTTTTCGCCGGGCTGCTGGCCCTGCTGGCTTTTTCTTTTTCCCCCGCACACGCGGCGGATGCGCCCGATGCGCTGGTGCGCGATGTAACCGGTGAGGTGCTGACCATCGTCCGCCAGGACAAGGCCATCCAGTCCGGCGACACGCGGCGCGTGCTCGATCTGGTGGAAGAAAAGGTGCTCCCGCATTTCGATTTCCGCCGCATGACCATGCTCGCCGTCGGGCGTGACTGGCGTTCGGCGACGCCGGAGCAGCAGGGGCGGCTCACCGAGGCGTTCCGCGACCTGCTGGTGCGCACCTATTCCAACGCGCTGACCCAGTACCGCGACCAGACCATCGATTTCAAACCGCTGCGCATGGCGGCCAGCGACACCACGGTGCAGGTGCGCACCGAGGTGCGGCAGAGCGGCGCGCAGCCGATCGGTATCGATTACGCGCTGGAAAAAAGCGCGAACGGCTGGAAAGTGTTCGACGTGGTGGTGGCGGGCGTCAGCCTGGTGACGAACTACCGCAACAGCTTCGCCCAGGAAGTCCGCACGGGCGGCGTCGAGGGGCTGATCCGCTCGCTGGAAGAAAAAAACCATTCGGCCGAAACGGCGCGGGCTGGCGCATGAGCCACGGCGTCGGCGTGCTGCGCCTTTCCGGCCCGGTCACGATGCAGACCGCGCCGGAGCTGCTCGGGCAGGGCAGGGCGCGGATCGCCGCGGGCGATGTCACGGTGGATTTTTCCGCTGTAACCGCAGCCGATTCCGCTGCCCTGGCGCTGCTGCTGGACTGGCAGCGCGCGGCGCGCGCGGGCGGGCATCGTCTTTCGGTGCGCGGCCTGCCCGCCGCATCGGAAAGCCTCGCCCGGCTTTACGGGATTGAGGAACTGCTGCCGCCCGTCAGCCAGAATCCGTCCTGATGACCCCGCCCGCGATCCGTGTCGCCGCCGTCACAAAACGCTATGGCGCGGTCCGGGCGCTGGATGGCGTCGATCTCGAAATCGGGCAGGGAGAGTTTTTCGGCCTGCTCGGCCCCAACGGCGCGGGCAAAACGACGCTGATTTCCGCCCTCGCCGGTCTGGTGCGGCCTGATAGCGGCACGCTGGCGGTAATGGGGTGCGATGTCGTCAGCGATTACCGCAACGCCCGGCGCAATCTTGGCGTTGTGCCGCAGGAACTGGTGTTCGACCCTTTTTTTTCGGTGCGCGAGATGCTGCGCATCCAGTCCGGCTATTTCGGCCTCCGCGACAACGACGGCTGGATCGACGAAATCCTCGCCAGCCTTGATCTCACCGCCAAGGCCGGAGCCAACATGCGCATGCTCTCGGGCGGCATGAAGCGCCGCGTGCTGGTGGCGCAGGCGCTGGTGCATCGCCCGCCGGTAATCGTGCTCGACGAACCAACCGCCGGGGTGGATGTGGAGCTGCGCCAAGGGCTGTGGCAGTTCATCCGCAAGCTCAACCGCGACGGCCATACCATCGTCCTGACCACGCATTACCTGGAAGAGGCGGAAGCCTTGTGCGGCCGCATCGCCATGCTCAAGGGCGGGCGCGTGGTCGCGCTCGACAGCACGGAAAACCTGTTGCGGCGTTTCGCCACCCATACCCTGGATGTGCGCCTTGCATGCCCGGAAGCGGGCCTGGCGCTGGGCGGCGTGGCCGGGGAGGGTGGCTGGACCGGATTCGCGCTTGAAAGCTATGGCGACGTGGAGCCTCTGCTGGCGCGCCTGCGCGAGGCGGGCGCGGGCATGACCGAAATGCGGCTGGGCGAACCCGACCTGGAACGGGTGTTCGTGGAGGTGATGCAGCGTGCCTGAAGCGCCCGTGCGTTCCGTTTCCGCCGTCGCCCGGAGCGCGCCGCTGGCGGGCTTCCGCACCCTGCTGCACAAGGAAATGCTGCGTTTCTGGAAGGTCAGTTTCCAGACCATCGCCGCGCCGGTGCTCGGCGCGGTGCTGTTCCTCCTCATCTTTTCGCACGTGCTCGACCGCAGCTCCACGGTTTACGGCGAAATCAGCTACACCGCCTTTCTCGTGCCCGGGCTGGTGATGATGTCGCTGCTGCAGAACGCGTTCGCCAACAGCTCCTCGTCGCTGATCCAGAGCAAGATCACCGGCAACATCATCTTCATGCTGCTGCCGCCGCTGTCGTACCGCGAGTTTTACGCCGCCTATGTTATCGCCGCACTGCTGCGCGGCCTGCTCGTCGGCCTTGGCGTGCTGCTCGCCTCCATTCCGTTCGCCGTGCCCTCGGTGGCCTATCCGCTGTGGGCGCTCGTGTTCGCCGTCGCGGGCGGGGCGATTCTCGGTTCGCTCGGCGTCATCGCCGGGATCTGGGCGGACAAGTTCGACCAGCTCTCCGGTTTCCAGAACTTTCTCGTCATGCCGCTGACCATGCTTTCCGGCGTGTTCTACTCCATCCACTCCCTGCCGCCGCTGTGGCAGAGCGTTTCACACGTCAATCCGTTCTTCTTCATGATCGACGGATTCCGTTACGGATTTTTCGGCCAGTCCGACGTATCGCCGTGGCTGTCGCTCGGCGTTGTCGGCGTATGTTTCATCCTGCTCGCAGCCATCACCCTGACGATGCTCGCCCGGGGCTACAAGCTGCGCGCCTGAACCGGTTGCAAAGGAACTCCCTATGTTCGACACCCATGAAATCAGACGCCTGATCGGCGCTGGACTGCCCTGTGACTTCGTCGCCATCGAGGGCGACGACGGCGTGCATTTCACCGGCATCGTCGTTAGCGCCGCCTTCGCCGGTGTGCCCAGGGTGCGCCAGCACCAGATGGTGTACGCCACGCTTGGCCGCCTGATGGGCAACGAAATCCACGCCCTGCAGCTGCAGACCTATTCCCCGGAAAAGTGGGAAGAGGTCCGCGCCGAGCTGGGTCTTTGAAGCCGACTTCTGGTTTTCCCGCGCGGCTTTAGCGCGCATTGACACAAATACGGATTCGCATGGATAAACTCCTGCTTCGGGGCGGCTCCCGCCTCACGGGCGAAATCGCCATTTCCGGCGCCAAAAACGCCGCGCTGCCGATCCTGTGCGCGGCGCTGCTGACGCGCGAGCCGGTGACCTTCACCAACGTACCCAACCTGAACGATATTGATACCCTGCTGCGGCTGCTGGGGCAGATGGGCGTCAGGGTGCATCGCGAAATGAACGGCGGCGTCGCGGGCGATACCGTCACACTTGAGGCCGCGCAGCTCGATAATCCGGTAGCGCCTTACGAGATGGTGAAAACCATGCGCGCCTCCATCCTCGTTCTCGGGCCGCTGGTGGCGCGCACGGGCGAGGCGCGGGTATCGCTGCCCGGCGGCTGCGCCATTGGCGCGCGGCCGGTGGACCAGCACATCCGGGGCCTGCAGGCGATGGGGGCTGACGTGCGCGTGGAGCATGGTTACGTCCACGCCAGCGTGCCGCGCCTGAAAGGCGCGCGCCTGCTCACAGACATGGTGACGGTGACCGGCACCGAGAACCTGATGATGGCCGCCTGTCTGGCCGACGGTGAAACGGTGATTGAAAACGCGGCGCGCGAGCCGGAAGTGGTCGATCTCGCCAACTGTCTGGTGGCGATGGGCGCGCAGATCTCCGGTGCGGGCACCGACATCATCCGCATCCGCGGCGTTGAACGCCTGCGCGGCGCAACCCACCGCATTATGCCCGACCGCATCGAAACCGGTACTTACCTGTGCGCGGCGGCGGTGACGGGCGGCGACGTGCGCCTGACCGGCGCTTCATCGTGCTACCTCGACGCGGTGGTGGACAAACTTATGGACGCGGGTTGCGACATTGTTACCGAACGCGATGCGATCCGCATCAAGGCGCCGGCGCGCCTGGAGGCCGTGAGCCTGCGCACCGCGCCCTATCCGGCCTTTCCCACTGACATGCAGGCGCAGTTCATGGCCCTGAACTGCGTGGCGCGGGGATCGGCGATGGTGCGCGAAACGATTTTTGAAAACCGCTTCATGCACGCCGTGGAGTTACAGCGCCTGGGCGCGGATATCCACATCGAAGGCAACACCGCGCTGGTGAAAGGCGTTGAACGGCTGCAGGGGGCAACGGTGATGGCGACTGATCTGCGCGCCTCGGCCAGCCTGGTGATCGCCGGTCTGGTGGCGGAGGGGGAGACGGTGATCGAGCGTATCTACCATCTGGATCGCGGCTATGAGCGGCTTGAAGCCAAGCTCGCCGCGCTGGGGGCGAGCGTGCGCCGACTGGGCTGAAAGGGGCCGGGCGCTGTGCGGACGGGCGCGCCGTCCGCCTCTGGCGGCGGGCCGGAGATCAGTCCGCCGCGTCGCCCGCCGCGGGCGGATGCGTTACCGCCAGCACCTTGAGGCGGATGGGTTTGCCGTCCGGGGTGTTCCAGTCGATGCTCTGGCCGGCGGCCAGACCAAGCAGGGCGCTGCCCGCCGGGGTGAAGATCGACACATTACCGTGTTCCGCGCTGGCGTCTTTCGGGTAGGTCAGCGTCAGCTCGTATTCGCGGCCGCTCAGCTCCTCGCGGAAGCGGGCGCGGCTGTTCATGGTGATGACTTCCGGCGGCATCTGCGCCGGATCGCGCACGTCGGCGCGGTCGAGTTCGTCGCGCAGCGCGTCGAGATCGCTGCGGCTTTTCGCCGCGGGCGCGGACAGCAGGCCCTCAAGGCGTTCAAGATCGCGGGAGGAGACGATGATCTCCGGTTTCATGGCGCGGACTCCTGCGGTAAAAACCGCGGCAACACAAACACTGGGAAAAGTAAAAATGGCCGGACCGCATTCATGGCGGTCCGGCCAGACCCGCGCAGGTTAACAGAAGCGGGCACGGGTTACAATGTCGGCCCGATCCAGCAAGGCCTAACTGTGTCCGGAATCACACTCGCCCTGTCCAAGGGCCGCATTTTCGAGGAAACGCTGCCGCTGCTGGCCGCTGCCGGTATTGTTCCCGCGGATAATCCCGAAACCTCGCGCAAGCTCCTCATCGGCACCAACCGCGCGGATGTGCGGCTGGTTATCGTGCGCGCCACCGATACGCCCACCTATGTGCAGTACGGCGCCGCCGATCTGGGTATCGCGGGCAAGGATGTGCTGCTGGAGCATGGCGGCGCGGGGCTGTATCAGCCGCTGGACCTGAACATCGCCCGCTGCCGTCTGTGCGTGGCCGTGCCCCGGGGCTTCGGTTATGCGGCGGCGACACGGCCCGGCGGGCGCATCCGCGTCGCCACCAAATACATCGACAGCGCCAAGGCCCATTTCGGCGGCAAGGGTGTTCATGTCGATCTCGTCAAACTTTACGGTTCGATGGAGCTGGCGCCTCTGGTCGGGCTGGCCGACGCCATCGTCGACCTTGTTTCCTCCGGCGGCACGCTGCGCGCCAACGGGCTGGAGGAGGTCGAGGAGATCATGCCGATCAGTTCGCGCCTGATCGTTAACCAGGCCGCCCTGAAGCTCAAACGCGATCTCATCCAGCCCCTGCTGGATGCCTTTGCCGGAGCCGTGAAGCCATGAGCCAGACCGCCATCCGCCGTCTCGACGCCCGCGACCCCGGGTTTTTTGCGGCGCTTGATGCCCTGCTCGCCTTCGAAGCGGAGGACGACGGCCGCATCGACCGCGCCGTGAGCGAAATCCTGCGCGCGGTGCGCGCCACGGGCGATGCCGCGGTGATCGAATACACCCGCCGCTTCGATCATCTGAACGTCAGCACGATGGCCGAACTGGAACTGCCGCAGGCCGAACTGCGCGCCGCGCTGGCTTCGCTTGGCGCGGAACAGCGCGAAGCGCTGGAAACCGCCGCCGAACGTGTGCGGCACTACCACGAACGGCAGAAACTGGAATCCTGGACGTATACCGAGGCGGACGGCAGCCGTTACGGGCAGCAGGTGACGGCACTCGACCGCGTCGGCCTGTACGTACCGGGTGGTCGCGCGTCCTACCCCAGTTCGGTGCTGATGAACGCGATTCCAGCCAAGGTGGCCGACGTACGGGAACTCGTCATGGTGGTGCCGACGCCGCACGGCGAGAAAAATCCGCTGGTGCTGGCGGCAGCGGCGATCACCGGCGTCGATCGCGTATTCACCATCGGCGGCGCACAGGCGGTGGCGGCGCTGGCCTACGGCACGCAAACCATCGCGCAGGTGGACAAGATCGTCGGCCCCGGCAATGCCTATGTGGCCGAAGCCAAGCGCCGCGTGTTCGGTACGGTCGGCATCGACATGGTGGCCGGCCCGTCCGAAGTGCTGATCGTATCCGACGGCAGCGGCCATGCCGACTGGGTGGCGATGGATCTGTTCGCCCAGGCCGAGCACGACGAACTCGCACAGTCCATCCTGCTGTGTACCGACGCGGGCTTCATCGATGCCGTACACGCGGCAATCGACCGCCTGCTGCCGACCATGCCACGGCACGAAACCATCGCCAGATCGCTCGCCAATCGCGGCGCGCTGATACATGTGGACAGCATCGAACAGGCCTGCGCCATCGCCAACCGCATCGCGCCGGAACACCTCGAACTGGCGCTGGAAGACGCGGAACGGTGGGTTGCGCGCATCCGCCACGCCGGCGCGATCTTTGTCGGCCACTGGGCGGTGGAAGCACTGGGCGATTACTGCGCCGGGCCCAATCACGTGCTGCCGACGATGCGCAGCGCGCGCTTCTCGTCGCCGCTGGGCGTCTACGACTTTCAGAAGCGCAGCAGCATCGTGCACATCTCCGAAGTCGGCGCGCAGCATCTGGGTGGAATCGCCGCCACGCTCGCCGAGGGCGAGGGGCTGCAGGCGCACGCGCGCTCGGCGCAGATGCGCCTGCAAAACTGACCGCGTTACCAGTCAACCAAGGCGCACTCAGCCGAGGATTTCGCCCAGCGCCCGCGTCAGCGCGGCGCACTGCTCGTCCGTGCCGATGGTGATGCGTAGAAACTGGTCGATGCGCGGCAGGCGGAAGTGGCGGACGAGGATCGCGCGCGCGCGCAACGCGGCGGCCAATTCCCCCGCATCACGTTGCGCATGGCGGGCGAAAACAAAGTTGGCGGCGGAAGGCAGCACTTCGAAACCCAGCGTGGCCAGATCCGCGCTCAGTTGCTCACGGGTAGCGACGATGCGCGCGCAGCCGGCACGGAAGTGCGCTTCGTCCTCGACCGCGGCAACCCCGCCGGCAATCGACAGGCGATCGAGCGGATAAGAGTTGAAGCTGTTCTTGACCCGTTCCAGCGCCTCGATCAGCGAAGGCTGGCCGATGGCGAAACCGATGCGCAGCCCGGCAAGCGAGCGGCTCTTGGAAAAGGTTTGCGCCACCAGCAGGTTGGGGTAGCGTTCGACCAGTGGAATGGCGCTGTCGCCGCCAAAATCGACATAGGCCTCGTCGATCAGCACCACCGCATCGGGATTGCCGGCGACGATACGTTCGATTTCGCCCAGCGCCAGCAGCCGTCCGGTGGGCGCGTTGGGGTTGGCGAAGATGATCGCACCGGCGCGGTCGTCGCCGCGCGGCAGGTAATCGTCCACGCGCAGGGTAAAGTCACCGGCCAGCGGCACGATGCGTTGCTCGATGCCGTACAGCGTGCACTACACCGGATAGAAGCTGTAGGTGATGTCGGGCATCCACAGCGGGCGTTCTTGTTTGAGCAAGGCGACGAAGGCGTGCGCCAGTACTTCGTCCGAGCCGTTGCCGACGAAAACCTGCGACGCCGTAACGCCATAACGCCGCGCCAGCGCCGCCTTCAGCTGCCCGGCTTCGGGGTCGGGATACAGGCGCAACGCATCGGATGCGGCCTCGCGGATCGCCTCAATGACGCGCGGCGACGGGCCGTAAGGGTGCTCGTTGGTGTTGAGCTTGACGAGTTGGTCGATCCTGGGTTGTTCGCCCGGAACGTAGGGGGTCAGGCCGCGGGCGACGGCGCTCCAGTATTGGCTCATCGGAAAATCGGCGTCGGAAGGTGTAAGGAAAAGCGTCGGGAAAGCGATAGCTAATGGCCGCGGCAGCGATCGATCGGGGAACCTGCCTTGCTGCCGGCCGGTCGCACGATGGTATCATGGCCCTTCGTTCCCACCAGCAGCCAGTATCACAGCCATGCGGCGAGCAGACGTTACGCGCAACACCCTCGAAACCCGGATAGTCGTCGGCATCGATCTGGACGGCAGCGGCAAGGCGAATCTCGCCACCGGCGTGCCCTTTCTCGATCACATGCTGGACCAGATCGCCCGCCACGGCGCGATCGATCTCGACGTAAAGGCCGAGGGCGATACCCAGATAGACGATCACCACACGGTCGAGGATACCGGTATCGCCATTGGCCAGGCCTTCGCGCAGGCGCTTGGCGACAAAAAGGGCATCCGCCGCTATGGTCACGCCTACGTGCCCCTGGACGAAGCCCTGTCGCGCGTCGTGGTGGATTTTTCCGGCCGCCCCGGGCTGCACTATTTCGTCGATTACGCGCGTGAGCGCATCGGCAGTTTCGATGTCGATCTGGCGCGCGAATTCTTCCAGGGCTTCGTCAATCATGCCGGCGCCACGGTGCATATCGACAACCTGCGCGGCGACAACGCCCATCACCAATGTGAAACGATCTTCAAGGCGTTCGGCCGCGCACTGCGCATGGCGGCGGAGCGCGACGAACGCGCGGCGGGCGTGATTCCCTCGACCAAGGGTGCGCTTTGAGCCTGTACTGAACCCTTTGGACCTGCTTTTCACCACGCTTTTCAACCCCACACCCAAAGCGAGCTTTCAGCGATGACCATCGTGGCCATCATCGATTACGGCATGGGCAATCTGCGCTCGGTCGCCAAGGCCATCGAGCACGTGGCGCCCGATCACAAGGTTGTTATCACCTCCGACCCCGCAACGGTATCCGCCGCTTCCCGGGTCGTTT
>JAVBTY010000095.1:0-5181 GCA_031555955.1 Rhodocyclaceae bacterium
CCGCCGAAGACGATCGGCACGGACTGGATCGAGTCCTTGATCTTGCTGTGGAAAATTGCCGCTTCACCGAGAACGCCCGGCAACAGGCGGTCGCTGATGCCGATTTCGATGTTTGTCGCCCGTTCCGGTTTCAGCCACGGATTCGATAACGCCCCGCCGAAACGCGAACTGAAGCGCTCGAACATCGTCGGAAACCGGGTGCGGTCCGAGATCGACAGATGGGCCTTGCCGCTGTTGCTGTAGCGGTAGATGCCGGCAGCCTGGTAGTTCGTGGCGTAGCTGTTGGCGGTCGGCTGATCGAACAGCCTGTTGTTGGCGTATTCCTCGGCATCGCGGGACAGACGCGCATCGCGGCTGATGCCGCCGACCAGATCGAATTCCGGCGTGATATGCCAGGTATCCTCCAGCGCCAGCGAAACGGTGTCCTCAACGGTTTTCTGCCACGGCTCCATGAAGTTCGTCGCCGCGGTGTATTGCCTTTCCTTGTGGTCGTCCCGGCGGAAATGGAAAGCGGCTTTCAAAGTCTGCTGCGGCAGGTGATCGGTGCCGAACTCGACATTGACGCCCTTGGCGTTGTCGTCGTAATAGCTGACGAAATTCAGGGAATACTCGTCGGTCGCATTGGGCGTGATTCCCGCCTTGAGATTGACGCGCCAGTCCTTCTTGCTGGTGTGATCGCGATCGCCCCCGTCTTCGGCGACGGTTGGCCTGAAATCCTTCGAAAGACGCCAGTGATCCATGTCGCGCTGCTCGATACTGGCCTGGAGGTAATACTTCTCCTGGCGGCTGCCGACATTCACATACCCGGTGTTGCCACTGTACTTTCCATCGTTGCCGAACGACGCCGAGGCACGGACCTCGGCTTCAAATGGCTTGACGGGCTTGCGCGTAACCAGGTTGATGGCGCCGCCCATCCCGTCCGGCCCATTCAGGACCGAGATATAGCCTTTCGACACCTGAATCTCGGAGAGATCGAGCGTCAGGAAGCGGTCGAAATCGATGCGGTTGTCCGCCGGCAAGTAAAGGCGAATCCCGTCCATCAACAGCGGCACCTGCAAACGGTCGAAACCGCGAACGCTGATCACCGATTCGTTGCGGCTGCCGGACCCGGTGGTGGTCGCCACGCCAGGAATGATGTTCAACGCCTCCGGCAAAGCCTCCCGGGTGAAATCCCAGAGCTGCTCGCGATCCAGTGTGCTGGTTCCCAGAGGCGGCTCATCGCCCCGCTGGGCGCTCACTGTGATCTCGCCGAGCGTGAATACCTGGTTTTCCGGAACGCCACTTGCCGCCTTGCTGCCGACGCCCTGCGCTTTGGCCCCGGCGGAGGCCGGAGGCGTTTGCGCGGACGCCTGGAGCGGCGTCGCACCCAGCGCGAGCAGAAACCCGGCGCTCACGGCGGAAGCGGATTGCCGGAGACGCGCTCCCTGTTTTCGTTTTCTTGCCATTTTTCTTTCCTTTATTGAGTGCGAAATATTTATTCATATATAACGAAGTGCAAAATTTTTATGCCGTCACGGCCACCTCCGCGCTGATTTCCGCGCTGTTTTCGATCATGCCGTCGCGCAGATGCAGCACCTGCTCGCCAAATACCTCCGCGTCTTCCGGGTCGTGCGTAATCAGGATCATGGGAATGCGCAGGGTTTGCTGCAGCCCGTCCAGTTCGCGGCGCATCGCGGCGCGCAACGCGGGATCGAGCGCGGCGAACGGTTCGTCGAGCAGCAGGGCGCGCGGGCGGGCGACGATGGCGCGCGCCAGGGCCACGCGCTGGCGCTGCCCGCCTGAAAGTTCGCCGGGCAGCTGGTGCGCCAGCGGCGCAAGGCCGAAAACTTCCAGCCAGTGCTCGACGCTGGCGTCGCGGCTGCGGGAGAGCGGGTTGAGCCAGCCGCGGGCAAGGCCGAAGCCAACGTTCTGCCGCACGTCCAGATGCGGGAACAGGGCGTAATCCTGAAATACGTAGCCGACCTTGCGCGCCTGCGGCGCGAGGCTGATTCCCGCTTCCGCGTCGAACAACGGGCTGCCGTTGAGGCGGATGTGGCCGCCGTCGGGCCGCAACAGCCCGGCGATGGCTTTCAGGGTGAGGCTTTTTCCCGAGCCGGAGGGGCCGAAAATGACGATGCGCTGGCAGTCCGACGCGAAGCGTGTCCGCAGCTGGAAGGTGCGGTCGCCGGAACGCAGGGTTTTGCGGATGTCGACGTCAACCTGCATGCGGCGCTCCGTTCAGCGTTTTCCCGCCCGCGCGGGGGCGAGCCGGTTTGCCGCCAGCAGCATGACGATGCAGACCAGCGAGGTGACCAGCACCAGGGTATTCGCCAGCCCGTCCTCGCCCGCCTGGACGGCCTCGTAGATGGCGATCGACAGCGTCTGCGTTTTTCCCGGAATGCTGCCGGCAACCATCAGGGTTGCGCCGAACTCGCCCAGCGCGCGGGCGAACGCCAGCAGCGTTCCCGCCAGAATGCCGCGCCAGGCCAGCGGCAGGGTGACGCGGAAGAAGATGCCCCATTCCGGCACGCCCAGCACCCGCGCGGCCTGTTCCAGCTGGCTGTCGACCTCCTCGAAGGCCGCGCGCGCGGGTTTGAAAATCAGCGGAAAAATCACGATGGCGGCGGCGATTACCGCGCCCTGCCAGGTGAAGATGAGGTTGATGCCAAAGGTTTCCTTCAGCCAGCGCCCGATCCAGCCGTGCCGCCCGACCAGCACCAGCAGGTAGTAGCCCAGCACCGTGGGCGGCAGCACCATCGGCAGCGTCAGCAGGGTGTCGAGCAGATCGCGACCGGGAAAGCGCCAGCGCGCCAGCATGAATCCGGCGGCGATGCCAGACACCAGCGCAATCGCCGTGGCCCAGCCCGCGACCTTGAGCGAGAGGAGGAGGGCGATCCATGCGGGCTCCACGCGATGGCCTGTCCGTCAGCGCACTGTTCAGGGTTTCTGGAAGCCGTATTTTCCGAGGATGGCCTGACCATCCGGGGAAAGCACAAAGGCGACAAAGCGGCGTGCTTCGGCGGCATTGGCGCTGCCGCCCGTTACCGCGATGGGGTAGGCGATGGCGACATCAAGCGGCACATCGAGCGCGACCTTCACCTTGTCCTGCATCATCGCCGCATCGGTGGCGTAGACGAATCCGGCGTCGACCTCACCGCGGGCCACGTAATCAAGCGCCTGACGTACGTTCTGTGTGTTGATGAGCTTTTCCTGCACGGGCGTCCACAGGCTGGCCGCTTCCAGCGCGCGTTTTGTATAGCGCCCAACGGGGACGCTGGCGGGGTTGCCGATGGCGATGCGCTGAACCCCGGGCTGCGCCAGATCGTCGAGCCCCGCCAGCGCGCGCGCGCCGCTGGCGGGAACGATCAGGACAAGGCCGTTACGCGCGAAATCCGTGCGGCTGTCCGCCGCGAGCAGTCCTTTTTTTCCGGCCGTGTCCATGGTTTCCTGATCCGCCGAGGCGAAGACGTCCACGGGCGCGCCTTTTTCCATCTGCTGCAGCAGCGCACCGGATGCAGCAAAATTGAGCAGAACCTTCGTGTCCGGGTTGAGCGCCTCAAACTGCTGCGCCACGTCCCTGAATGCATTGGTCAGGCTGGCTGCGGCGGATACGGTCAGATCACCGGCATGGGCGAAGCTGGCGGCAAAAACCGTGAGGGCTGCCGCGAGGAGGCGTCGGGAGTGTAAGAACGTCATGGAAACCTCATTTGGAGGGGAGGACTGTCGGAATATTGTTGTCTATATAACGGTAGCAGTGTAATACCCAATCCGGTTTGATGCGCATCAAACCTGAAACCGGCCACGTTTTTTACGGCTACGCCGAACCATTGCCGTAGCCATGGTTCTGACAGGCTGATTCCCGTTACGCAGGATGCCGCAGTAATGAAAGCGCCCGTTTTCGACAACCGTTTCGTCCGCGAACTGCCGGCGGACAAGGAGAGCGGCGCGCGCGTGCGTCAGGTGCACGGCGCGTGTTATTCGCGTGTCGACCCCACGCCGGTGGCCGCGCCCCGGCTGCTTGCGTGGTCGCGCGAAATGGCCGCCACGCTCGGTTTCGATGAAGAGGACGCGCGCTCGGCCGCTTTTGCCGAAGTGTTTGCCGGCAATCGCCGCCTGCCGGGCATGGAGCCTTATGCGGCGTGCTACGGCGGGCATCAGTTCGGCTCCTGGGCCGGCCAGCTTGGCGATGGCCGCGCGATCACGCTCGGTGAAACCATCGATGCGCGTGGTGCGCGCTGGGAACTGCAACTCAAGGGCGCGGGGCCGACGCCTTACGCGCGCCGCGCCGATGGTCGCGCCGTGCTGCGTTCGTCGATCCGTGAATTCCTGTGCAGCGAAGCGATGCACCACCTCGGCGTGCCGACCACGCGGGCACTGTGCCTGGTCGGAACCGGCGAGGAGGTGGTGCGCGACATGTTCTACGACGGCCGCGCGTGCGCCGAGCCGGGCGCGGTGGTGTGCCGCGTGGCGCCTTCGTTCATTCGTTTCGGCAACTTCGAGATTCTTGCCGCGCGGCACGACACGGCGCTGTTGGAACGGTTGATCGATTTCACCATCGCGCGCGACTTTCCCGGCATCGAGGGTGACGCCGCGAGCCGGCGCGTGCGCTGGTTCGAGGAAATTTGCCGGCGCACCGCGATCATGGTTGCGCACTGGATGCGGGTCGGTTTCGTGCATGGCGTCATGAACACCGACAACATGTCCATTCTCGGCCTTACCATCGACTACGGCCCCTACGGCTGGATCGACGACTTTGACCTGGACTGGACCCCCAACACCACCGATGCCGCCACACGCCGCTACCGTTTCGGCCACCAGCCGCGCGTGGCCTGGTGGAATCTGACGCAACTGGCGAACGCGCTCAATTTCGCGCTCGACGACGCGGAAGCCCTGGAAGCGGGGCTCGATCTTTACGTCGACACTTATGGCGTGGAAAGCCAGCGCATGATGACGGAAAAGCTCGGCCTCGCCGTGCTGGACGAAGACGATCAGGCATTGATCGACGATTTGTTCGACCTGCTGCAACAGGCCGAGGTCGATATGACGATCTTCTTCCGCCGGCTGGCCGATCTGGACCCGCTCACGCCAGACGAGGCCGTGCTGCAGGATGCGTTCTACGACGACGGCAAGCGCCTTGCGGCGCGCGACGCGCTCGCCGCCTGGCTGGCGCGCTACGGTGCGCGCGTGCGCCGGGACGGACTG
>JAVBTY010000099.1:0-3723 GCA_031555955.1 Rhodocyclaceae bacterium
CCGCCTCGTCTTCCGCCTTGACCGCGTGCGAGCCGCATACCGGGCATTGGCGGGGCATCTCGAACGGGCGCTCCACCCCGGTGCGCCGTTCCACGACCGGCGCGACCACTTCGGGGATGACGTCACCCGCGCGGCGGACGATGACCTGATCGCCGATCAGCACGCCCTTGCGGCGGATTTCGTCCTCGTTGTGCAGCGTCGCACTGGTGACGGTGACGCCGCCGACGAACACCGGTTTGAGCCGCGCCACCGGCGTGAGCGCGCCGGTGCGGCCGACCTGGATGTCGATGCCGAGCAGTTCTGTGATTTCTTCCTGCGCCGGGTATTTGTGCGCCACCGCCCAGCGCGGCGCGCGCGAAACGAAACCCAATGCGTGCTGCTCGTCGCGGCGGTTGACCTTGTAGACCACGCCGTCGATGTCGTAAGGCAAGCCGTTGCGCTGCTCGCCGATGCGGCGGTAACAGGCGAGCAGGCCTTCCACGCCGCGCACCACATCGCGCTCCGGCGCCACGGCGAAACCCCAGGCGGCCAGCAGGTCGAGCGTTGCGGCGTGGGTGGGCGGCGGCAAGCCTTCGATCTCGGCCAGCTGGTAGGCGAAAAAGCGCAGCGGGCGCTGTGCGGTAATGCGTGAATCAAGCTGGCGCAGCGCCCCGGCGGCGGCGTTGCGCGGATTGACGAAGGTTTTTTCTCCGCTCTCCCGCTGCCGCGTGTTGAGGCGCTCGAAATCGGCGCGCGGCATCAGCACCTCGCCGCGCACTTCGGCGCGCGCGGGCGGCTCTGGCGTATTCAGGCGTAGCGGAACCGAAGGCACCGTGCGCAGATTGGCGGTTACATCCTCGCCGGAAGCGCCGTCGCCGCGCGTGGCGCCGCACACGAACAGGCCGTTTTCGTAGATCAGGGTGATCGCGAGACCATCCAGCTTGGGTTCGACGGCGTATTCGATGCCCTCGCGGTCGAGCGTCTCGCGGCAGCGGCGGTCGAAGGCTTCGACTTCCTCCGCGCTGAACGCGTTGGACAGCGACAGCATCGGCACGCGATGCGTCACCTGGGAAAACCCGGCCAGCGGCGCGCCGCCGGTGCGCTGCGTGGGCGAATCCGGCGCGAGCAGTTCAGGGTGGGCGGCCTCGATGCTTTCCAGTTCGCGGAACAGGCGGTCGTATTCCACGTCCGGAACCAGCGGCGCATCAAGCACATGGTAGGCATGGGCATGGCGCGCCAGTTCTCCGCGCAGCCACGCCGCGCGGTCGGCAGGCGACTGCGGCGCGGTCATGCCGCGGCGAAAAGGCGTTTCGCCAGCGCGCTCCCGGCGGGAATGCCCTGCTCCGCCATGCGCTGCTGAAACTGGGCGATCTGGTCGCGGATCAGCGCCGCCGCGTCGTTGCCGAACGGCGCGCGGTTGTCGTCGACCACCGCGCCGCCAAGTTCGGCAGCGAACTGGCGGGCGAAATCCAGCATGCGGTCGAAAACGGCGGAGCCCTCCGCGACGCGCGGCACATCGATAACAAACGTAACGCCGCCCGTCTGCAGCTCATCCATATCGCCCGCGGCGAACAGCGCCGGTTCCAGGTTGCCCAGCGCAAACGCCTCGTTGCCGTCGGCGTCGCGGAAGTGGAAGCAGCCGTCGCCCGCGAGCGCCATGCCGCACGCTTCGGCCAGCCCGCGCAGACCCGCGCCGCTGAAAGGCTTGCCGGTAGCGATGACGTTGATGCCGATCTGTACATCCACATCGGCGCAGAAGCGGTCCAGCGCGGTCGCGCTGTTCAGGGTTTCGGCCCGCGCGGGCAGGTTGGCGGGAACGGCGAGGAAACGGTCGGCCACGCGCTGCATGCCGCCCGAAAAACGCAGGAAATCCGCCTCGCCGATCGCACCACGGCGGTCCACCAGCTGCAGCGCGGCGCAAAACCAGTGGCTCGCCCCGGCGCTGTGGGCGTTCATCACGCGCCACACATTGGCGCTGTCGTCGAAGGCGTACCAGCGCACCGGCTTCGGCAGGCCATCGAGCTGCTCCGCCTGCGCCGCCCACAGCTGCGGCGCTTCCAGCGCCTCGATGGCTTCGAGCTGGATCAGGCAGTCGACGCGCGGATCGAGTTCGTCCGGCGCGTCGGGCGCGCCGCGCCGGGCCGTGGTTTCGCGCACCGGGCGTGCGGAAGCCGTATCGCCCGCGGAAGCCGCATCGCCATCAGGCAGCAGGCTGCCGTCGATGCCCGGTTCGCGCCGTTCATCCCCGCCACCGGCGGGCGCGGACGCGCCTTCCTGCGGCTCCAGCAGCACGTCGCGGTGCGTCGAACCGAAAGTCCGTTCCGCCAGCCTGCGGTGCCTGCGCTCCTGCCATTTGTTGTAGATGATGATAAGCACCACCACGGCCGCGCCCGCGCCAATCAGCCCGATCTGCAGTTCGCTGTTCATAGGTTTTTCCCACGCATTGCATTTCCCGCTTTGTTCCAGTTCATCATGCCACGGCGCTTTCCGCCATCCGCAGCGCTTCTTCCATATCCACTTCCACTACCCGCGAAACGCCCTGTTCCTGCATCGTTACGCCAACCAGCTGCTGCGCGATCTCCATCGTGATGCGGTTGTGGCTGATGAAGATGAACTGCGTTTTCAATGACATCTGCTTCACCATGCGGCCATAACGCTCGGTATTGGTATCGTCCAGCGGCGCGTCCACCTCGTCAAGCATACAGAACGGCGCGGGATTGAGCTGGAACATGGAGAACACCAGCGCGATCGCGGTCAGGGCCTTTTCGCCGCCCGACAGGAGGTGGATCGAGGAGTTCTTCTTGCCCGGCGGCTGCGCGACGATCTGGATGCCGGCATCGAGGATTTCCTCGCCGGTGAGCACCAGTTCCGCCCGCCCGCCGCCGAAGAGCTGCGGGAACAAGGCGCCGAAATGGTGATTGACGGTGTTGTAGGTTTCCTGCAGTTGCTCCCGCGTTTCGCGGTCGATGCGGCGGATGGCGTCTTCCAGCGTGTCGATGGCGCGCAGCAGGTCGTCCGATTGCGCATCGAGGTAGGACTTGCGCTCGCTGGCCGCTTTCAGTTCGTCGAGCGCGGCGAGATTCACCGCGCCCAGTTCGGCCAGTTCGCGCGCCAGCCGGGCGATATCGCGCGCCAGGGCGCCTTCCTTTACGCCTTCGGTCAGGCGCGGGGTGAGTGTGGCTTCGTCGGCGCCGGCTTCAACCAGGCGTTCGTCGAACTGCCCTGCCGCCAGTTCCGCCGCCTGCACCGCCAGCCGCAGTTCGGCGACGCGGTGGCGCACTGGCGCGGCTTCCTGCTCGGTACGCAGGCGCAGTTCGTCTGTCTCGCGCAGCAAGGCGGCAGCCTGTTCGAGCGCATCGCGGCGGCCGACCAGCGCCATTTCACGGCTGGCGCGCAGGCCGAGCGCGGTTTGCAGCGCATCGCGGCTGCGGCTGTCACCGGTCGCCTCGCATTCCCGCCGGCGGTCACCGGTTTCCGCGCCGATGCGCTCGATCTGCTCCGCCGCCAGGTGCAGGTTGCGTTGAATGTCGTCGAGCTTGCCGGCGCATTCGCGCGCGGAAAACTGCGCTTCCTGCAGTTCGCGCGCGCAGCCTTGTTCCAGTACGCGCAATTCCTGCACTGCCCGCTCGCGCTCGCGCAGCACGTCGGCGGCGGCTTCGAGCCGCAGGCGTTGCAGTTCGGCCAGTTCGGCGGCGCGCGCGGATTCAAGATCGGCGCGCGCAAGGTGCTCGCGCTCGGTTTCTT
>JAVBTY010000091.1:0-2908 GCA_031555955.1 Rhodocyclaceae bacterium
GCCGAGCTGGTCCTGACAGCCATGTTCCTCATCGTGATTCTGGGTTCGACCGACCGCCGCGCGCCGGCTGGTCTGGCGCCGGTCGCCATCGGCCTGTGCCTGACGCTGATTCACCTGATCAGCATTCCGGTCACCAACACCTCGGTGAACCCGGCCCGCTCGACGAGCCAGGCGCTGTTCGTGCAGGGCTGGGCGCTTGAGCAGCTGTGGCTGTTCTGGGCCGCTCCGGTCATCGGCGCGATCATCGGCGGCGCGCTCTACAAGGTTGCTTTCGAGAAAGACTGATGAATCTGCCCTGACAGCGGGGCAAAATTCGCGGCCACGGCGCGTCAAGCCCGTGGCCGTGTTTTTTTTTGCATCGGATCAGCGGACAACGATCAGCGCGGCAGGTTTTCATCCAGCCAGCGGTGCAGAGGACTTTCCTCTGGCCAGTTGCGCAGCAGGCGGCGTCGGTCGCGCTGCCAGGCGCGGGCGTGCGCTGCGGCGCTGCGGTGCTGGCGCATGGCGTCGAGGTCGATCAGTTCAATGGCGCTGCCGTTCCAGAGCAGGTTGGTGGCTGTCAGGTCGCCATGGCTGATGCGTTCGCGGTGCAGCGCGGTAAAAAGTTCGCGCAGGGCCGTGGCTTCGGCCTGGGGGGGAGGGGCGTCTGGCGGCAGATGGGCGAGCAGGCTGGGGCCGGGGCAGTGTTCCGTGACCAGCCAGGCGCGGCCGCGCAGCGGGCCGCGGCGCTCTTCGATCAGGGCCAGTGGCGCGGGCGTGGGGATGCCGAACAGGCGCAGGCGGTGGCCTTCGCGCCAGGAGTGCCAGGCGCGGCTCGGACGCCAGAAGCGCGACAGCGCATGACGCAGGTTTTTGAGGTTGTAGCGCTTGACGACCAGCGCGCGCCCGCCATTTTCCACGCGCGTGACGGTGCAGGTATTGCCGCGCTTGAGCGGCTCGCCAGCGTCCATCCAGCGGTCCGGGTCGGTGAGCAGCGGCTCAAGCGTGTCCGCTTCGGCGCGTACGAGGGCAGTGAAGCGTCCGGGGCTTTGCGTCACCTTGAACAGCGAGCAGTCGCGGCCGGTTTTTGACAGGTAATCGGTCAGCCGCCAGGCGCGTTCGGCGGTCAGGGCGCGGCCTGTGGCGGCTGCCGAAAGCGGGCGCGGACTGGCGGCGCAGTAGGCGTCGAGCAGCGGTGCGAAGGGGCCGTCCCAGTTCAGGTTGCCGCCCCAGGCGCGGGGCAGCTGCGCGAGCAGCATGGCGAGGTCGCGCGCGGCGTGTTTTTCTTCCAGCGGCCCGCTTCCGTGGTTGTGCACGGCGTCGCCGTCGATCAGGTGCAGCACGCCTTCGTGCAGCAGAAAATTGCCGAAATGCAGATCGTTGTGGCTCAGACCCGCGCTGTGCGCGCGCCCGAGCAGGGCGAACGCGGGGGCGAGCAGGGCGATGGCCGCCGGATCGCCCGGAGGCCGCGCGGCCAGCGGACGCCAGGCGTCGAGCAGCGTGGTCGCGCCATCGAGAAATGCGGTTAGCAGCGCGTGCCCGCCGCCGCGCAGCGCGTGTGCGGCGATAACGGGCGGCGTCGGCACGCCAGCGGCGGTGAGCGCCAGAATGCCTTGGTGTTCCTGACGCCAGCGGCGGCCGCTGTGTGGGTCGATGAACAGTTTGACCAGCCGCCGCGTGTTTTCAGCGCCCGTTTCATGGCCTTCGCCCACGATGCGCTTTCCCGGCAGCACCCGCAGCAGGCGCAGTAGCGTCAGCTCCCGCGCGTTCCCGGCTTCATCGAGGCTGGCGATGCGGAACGGCGCGGGCGGAGTGCGCCCGGCGGCGGCGAGCGCGGCGGCGTCGAGCAGGGGAGGAGGGCTGTTCATGGGCGGATTTTCTGGCGGCGTTCTTTTTTGCTCCGCCGTGCGGCCAGCTGGCGCACGAGCCGTCTGGCGGCGGCATCGGGGCGGGCGCAGTCCAGATAGCGCAGCAGAAAGCGCAGGCGCTCACTGGCGGAGGGCGTAGCGGCATGGCGGTTGAGCGCGTCGAGATCGCGCGCGCGGTCGCGCCAGCCCAGCCACAGCGGGCGGGTTTTTTCCAGGTCGATCAGGCAGGCGCGGTCGCTGGCGGGCGTATCGCCGGGGCGGATGAAAACGTGCTTGGGATAGAAGCAGTTGTGTATCCACCCCGCGCCGTGCAGGGTACGCGCCAGCGTGGCGGCGGCGTTGAGCAGGCGGTGGCGCGTGGCGCGCGGCAGCGTGGGCCATTCGTCCAGCCAGACGTCGAGCGGGCGGTAACCGTCGAGCGCGCGGGTGGCGAGGATGGCGCAGGTTTTTCCGCCGATGCGGCGCTGGCCGAAAAAGGCCGCTTCCAGCGCCGGGATGCCCGCGCGCGCATAGCGGCGGATGTTGCGGAACTCGCGCGCGAAGGTGGCTTCGCCCAACGGGTGCAGCAGTCCGCGGCTCAGATGGTTGCTCTGGCGCTTGAGGTAGAAGGCGTGCGTGCGTCCGGCCTCATCGGCCAGCTCCAGGCGGCTGACGCTGCTCCAGCCGCCGCGCCCGGTGTTGGGCGCATCCACGCTGGGCAGTTCCAGCGCCCACAGCGCGTCGAAATGTTCGATGCTGTGACGGGAGAACAGCGCGCGCAGGTCGGCGGCAAGATAATCGGCGGGCACGGTTTATTTCCGGCGGAAGGCAAAGGGCGCGATGCGGCGCGGAGGCTGGAAAATCATCGCTGCAACGCGGGGCGGTGGGCGAATTTGCGTTCGTAACGCAGGCGCAGGCGCGCGGCTTCGCGCTCCAGATGACGCAGCAGACGGCGTTCGCGATCGAGCGTAGCGCGTAGCGTGCCGGGAAAGTAAGCGCGAAGGAAGCGCAGCTTGTCGCGCGCGGTCAGGCCGATATCGAGGGCGGAAAAATACAGCGCGGCCAGATCCTTGTCGCGCCAG
>JAVBTY010000072.1:0-14629 GCA_031555955.1 Rhodocyclaceae bacterium
CATCCTGCGCCCTGGCTACGCCATCGAGTACGACTATTTCGATCCGCGCAATCTCAAGAGCAGCCTGGAAACGAAATCCATCGCCGGCCTGTTTTTCGCCGGTCAGATCAACGGCACCACCGGCTATGAGGAAGCGGCGGCGCAGGGCCTGCTCGCCGGCGCCAACGCCGTGCTGCATGTGCGCGGAGAAGCGCCATGGTGCCCGCGCCGCGACGAGGCTTATCTCGGTGTCATGGTGGATGACCTCATCACCCGCGGCGTGTCTGAGCCTTACCGCATGTTCACCTCGCGCGCCGAATACCGCCTGCAGTTGCGCGAGGACAACGCCGACCTGCGCCTGACCGCCAAAGGGCGTGAACTCGGGCTGGTGGACGACGCGCGCTGGGCTGCGTTCTGCGCCAGGCACGAGGCGGTCGAACGCGAAACGGCGCGGCTGAAAGCAGCCTGGGCGCGCCCGGAAGGCATTCCGGCAGCGGAAGCCGAGCGCGTCGTCGGCAAGGCGCTGGAACGCGAATACAGCTATTTCGACCTGCTGCGCCGGCCGCAGACCGGCTATGCGGCGTTGATGAGCCTGCCTGGCGCGCCGGAAGGCCCGGAAACCGATCCGCAGGTCGTCGAGCAGATCGAAATCGCCGCCAAATACCAAGGCTATATCGACCGTCAGCAGGGCGAAGTCGCCAAACAATTGCAGGCCGAATCCATCCGCTTGCCGGCCGGGATGGATTACGCCGAAGTGCGCGGCTTGTCGAAGGAAGTACAGCAAAAACTCAACCAGCACAGACCCGAAACAGTCGGCCAGGCCAGCCGCGTGCAGGGCGTGACGCCGGCGGCGATTTCGCTGCTGCTGGTGTGGCTCAAGCGCCGCGAACTGGCGGCACGGCAACAGGATCGCTGCGCATGACGGCGGCGGACGTGCTCGCGCCATTCGCCGGCGTGCTTGCTGAGGGCGCCGATGCGCTCGGGCTGGCGCTGCCGGCAGCGGGACAGGCGCGCCTGCTGGCGTTCAGCGAGCTGCTGCTGAAGTGGAACCGCATCTACAACCTTACCGCGCTGCGGCGGCCGGAGGAGGTCGTCACCCACCACCTGCTGGACTCCCTTGCCGTGCTGCCGCATCTGTCTGATGTGGAGTGTCTGGCTGATATCGGTTCGGGCGGAGGCTTGCCGGGGATCGCGCTGGCGATCGCACGGCCGGAATGGGCGGTGAGTTCGATCGAGGCGGTCAATAAAAAAGCGAGCTTTCAGCAGCAGGCGAAGATCGAACTGCGGCTGGCGAATTTCTCCGTGCTCAATGCGCGCGTGGAAAACGTGGGGGTGGAGGATGTTTTTCCGGCTCCGGTCCCGGTTTGCGGCAGCGTCATTTCACGCGCCTTTTCCAGCCTGGCCGATTTCGTCCGCCTCGCCGGCCATCTGGCCGGGCCGTCGGGGCGGCTGTACGCCATGAAAGGCGCGTTTCCGGCCAGCGAGATTGACGCCCTGCCGACGGGCTGGGAAGTGCGCGAAACTGTTGCGCTCGCGGTGCCCGGCCTTGGCGCGGAGCGCCACCTCGTCGTGCTGGCGCGGGCGTGAAGCGCGGTGGCCGCGTTGGCGGGAGGCATCGCCCGTTCGTCCGTCATGGACTAAACTGCGGCGGCCAGCGCGCACCGGCGGGCATTTTTCGAACCCGTTCCTGAACCAGCACGGAAACGCCACCGATATGGCCCGTATCTTCTGCATCGCCAACCAGAAAGGCGGGGTGGGCAAAACCACCACCTGCGTCAATCTCGCAGCCGCCCTGCATCTGGCCGGGCAGCGCACGCTGCTGGTCGATCTCGATCCGCAGGGCAACGCCACGATGGGCAGCGGGGTGAACAAGACCGGGCTGCAAAAATCGGTCTATCACCTGCTGGTGGGGCTGGCGGGCGTGGAGGATGTGCGCGTCGTCTCGCCCAGCGGCGGCTACGGCGTGCTGCCGGCCAACCGCGATCTGGCCGGGGCGGAGGTCGAACTGGTGAATCTGGCGCAGCGCGAAAAACGGCTCCGCCACGCGCTGGATGGTGTGGATGGCGATTACGATTTCATCCTCATCGACTGCCCGCCGTCGCTGTCGATGCTCACGCTCAACGGCCTGTGCGCCGCCCATGGCGTCATCATTCCGATGCAGTGCGAATACTTCGCACTGGAAGGACTGTCCGATCTGGTCAATACCATCAAGAAAGTGCACGCCAACCTCAACCGCAACCTGCAAATCATCGGCCTGCTGCGCGTCATGTTCGACCCGCGCGTAACCTTGCAGCAGCAGGTTTCCGCGCAGCTCGAAAGTCATTTCGGCGACAAGGTGTTCCGCGCCATCGTGCCGCGCAACGTGCGTCTGGCCGAAGCGCCCAGCCACGGCATGCCCGGTGTTGCTTTCGACAGGGGCTCCAGGGGCGCGCAGGGTTATATGACATTCGCGCGGGAAATGATTGAACGCGTGAAAACGCTGTAAAAACCGGATATGCACCTAAAGCCCATTCCGCAACCGTCCCCGGGGCGAACCGCCCGTTTATCGACATGACGCCACCCAAACTCAAAGGCCTGGGTCGCGGCCTGGATGCACTGCTGGCCGCCAACCTTGATGATGAAACCGGCAAGGGCGAACTGCAGACTCTGCCCACCGAAGCCCTGAGCCCGGGCAAATACCAGCCGCGCACGCGCATGGACCCCGGGTCGCTGGAGGAGCTGGCGGCATCGATCAAGGCCCAGGGCGTGATGCAGCCTATTCTCGTGCGCCCGGTGGGCGGCGGCGACTATGAAATCATCGCGGGCGAGCGCCGCTGGCGCGCATCGCAGATCGCCGGGCTGAGCGAAGTGCCCTGTCTGGTGCGCGAGATTCCCGACGAAGCCGCGCTGGCGATGTCGCTGATCGAGAACATCCAGCGCGAGGACCTGAACCCGCTTGAAGAAGCCGCCGGCCTGCAGCGCCTGATCGACGAATTCTCCATGACCCACCAGCAGGCCGCCGATGCCGTCGGCCGCTCGCGCCCGGCCGCCTCCAACCTGCTGCGCCTGCTCAACCTGGCCCGCCCGGTGCAGGAACTGCTGATGGCCGGCGACATCGACATGGGCCATGCGCGCGCGCTGCTGCCCCTGGAGGGCGCCGGGCAGATCCAGCTGGCCCACCAGGTGGCAGGAAAACAGCTCTCGGTGCGCGACACAGAACGCCTGGTGCAGCACATCCTGACCCCCCCGCAGAAAAAAACCGCGCTGCCGCCAGACCGCGACCTGCTGCGGCTGGAGGAGGAAATCGCCGATACGCTTGGCGCTACCGTCAGGATCAAGGCAAACAAAAAAGGAGCGGGCGAAGTCACGATCCGCTTCGGCAGCCTCGACCAGCTGGACGGCCTGATCGGCCGCCTGCGCCAGGGGCCTGCGCCGGACAATGTTACTGGCATCGTCCGGATGCTGCGGCATGACACAGACAAAAGCAGATAGTGCAATCCGGCCAGGGGTTTCTGGCGGGCATTCATAATCGCGGCCAGACGGTGAAAACAGCGTTCGACCCCCAGTGACGTGGCAGAAACACCCAACCCCGTCGGGCGCCAGAACCCTGATGCGTCCTTCAGGCTGCAGGCGCTTCGCATGATTTGGGAGCAGGGACATGAACAGGGTGGAAGCGCCGTTCGACGCTGGGCTGCTGCGCACCGGCAGGGCGCGCGCGATTCAGTTCAGCCGCCCGGCGTATCCGGAAAAACCTGACCATGGCAGCCAGGGGCGCAACGGGAAATATGGACTGACGGCAGATGAGCCCCCAGGCCGTCCGCCTGAAGAGGCTGAAAACGCGTTCTCACCCTCAAAAAGGGCAGGTTTGTGGGCTACGCCTGCACCAAAACCCGTACCAAAACCCGCGTAAATCCGCGCCAGAGCGCCCGCGTATTTACAGAAACCGAAGAGCGCGGCGAGGCTGCTCCGCGTCCCCCGCTTCCGGTGGCGCGGGCAAAAATAAAGGGCTGCGGCTTTCGCTCGCAACCCTTTATTCTGGTGGGGGCACAAGGATTCGAACCTTGGACCTACTGATTAAGAGTCAGCTGCTCTACCAACTGAGCTATACCCCCTGCGTAATGTTTCCGCTTAGCCGTTATGCAACCGGCAGTTCCACTCAACGAAGACCGCGAATACTAGCGTTTTATTCCGCATGGTGCAACTGCTTCCCGTAAAGAACAGATGAAATCCGGCGGGATAAGCGCCATCCTGCGGCACAATGGCAGCCCTTCCGCTCTGCCGCCGTTCCGATGCACTACGTTCTGCTCAGCGCCCTTTGCAGTGTGCTCGTTTCCGTGCTGCTCAAGCTTGCGCGGCGGCAGGGCGTCGACATCGCCCAGGCCGTCGCCTGGAACTATCTGGCGGCTTCCGTGCTGTGCGCAGGGCTGCTGCGCCCGCCGCTCCAGAGCCTGGCCGCGCCACACGCGCCGTGGCTGCCGCTGCTTGCGCTCGCGGCGGTGCTGCCCGCGCTGTTTCTGGTGCTGGCCGCGAGCGTGCGCCGGGCGGGCATCGCGCGCACCGATATCGCGCAGCGGCTGTCGCTGCTGCTGTCGCTGCTCGCGGCGTTTTTCCTGTTCGGCGAGCAGGCGGGCGCGATGAAGCTTGCCGGGCTTGCGCTCGGCCTGCTCGCCATACCCGGAATCCTTGCGCGGCCTGGCGGAAACCCGGCGGAAGCGGACCGCCACACCTTGCTTGTCCTGCTCACGGTCTGGGCCGGTTTCGCCGCGGTGGATGTCATGCTCAAGCAGATCGCCGCTGCCGGGACGCCTTTCGCCGCCTCGCTCCAGGCCAGTTTCGTCCTCGCCTTCACCGGAATGATTGCGTGGCAGGGCCTGCGCGCATGGCGCGGCGCGGCGCGGCTGACGTGGCGCAGCTTCGCCGCCGGGCTGCTGCTGGGCGCGCTCAATTTCGGCAACATCATCTTTTACGTTTCCGCCCATCGCGCGCTGCCGGAGCAGCCGGCGGTTGTTTTCGCCAGCATGAACATCGGCGTCGTCGTGCTTGGCACGCTGGTGGGCGCATTCGGTTTCGGCGAGCGTCTTTCCTGGCTCAACCGCATCGCGATCGTGTTGGCGATTGTCTCGATCGCCCTGATCGCGCTTGCGCCGCGCGGCTGATTCCGGGCGCTGCCACAAGAAGTACTTGCCGTCGCGCCGCCTTCACGGGCAAATTGACGCTTTTCCAGCAGGAATGCCGCCATGCCCGCCTGGGACGACCGCCAGTACCTCAAGTTTTCCGATGAGCGCACCCGCGCGGCGCGCGACCTGCTGGCCCGCGTGCCGCTGGACGAGGCGCAAACAGTGGCCGACCTGGGCTGCGGGCCGGGCAATTCCACCGCGCTGCTGCATGCGCGCTGGCCTGCGGCGCGGATCACCGGCATCGACAGTTCGGCGGACATGCTGCGCCGCGCGCGCCACGATCTGCCCGCGTGCGAATGGGTCGAGGCCGATGTGAGCGCCTGGCGGCCCGCCGCGCCGGTGGATCTGCTGTTCGCCAACGCCGTGCTGCACTGGCTGCCGGATCACGCTGGGCTTTTCCCCGCGCTGCTCGGCCATGTGCGGCCCGGCGGCGTGCTGGCGGTGCAGATGCCGTGCAGTTTCAGCGAACCCAGCCACCGGGCGATGCGCGAGCTGCCCGGCCCGTGGCGGGAGCGTCTGCGCCACGTGCGCGCGGAACCCACGGTGGCGGATCCGGCGTTCTATTACGATCTGCTCGCGCCGCACGCGCGCCGCATCGACCTGTGGCGCACCACTTATGAGCATGTGCTGGCCGGTGCGGACGCCATCGTCGAATGGGTCAAGGGCACGGGGCTGCGGCCGTGTCTCGACGCGCTCGACGAACACGAACGCCCCGCGTATCTCGCCGCTTACCGCGCCGCCATCGCCGCCGCCTACCCCGCGCGCGCCGACGGGAAATGCCTGTTTTCCTTTCCGCGCCTGTTCATCGTCGCCACGCGCTGAGTTTGCGCAGCCCGGCGATTCCGTTCCCCCAACCTGGAGCCCGCATTCATGCCTACCCTGTTCGATCTCTGCACCGCCGGAGAGCTGCGCCTCGCCAACCGCGCCGTCATGGCGCCGCTGACGCGCAACCGCTCTCCCGACGGCGTTCCCGGCGCGCTCGTCGCAACCTACTACGCGCAGCGCGCCAGCGCCGGGCTGCTGATTACCGAAGGCTGCCCGATCAGCCAGCAAGGCCAGGGTTACGCCAGCGTGCCGGGGCTGTATACGCCGGAGCAGATCGCGGGCTGGCGGCGCGTCACCGATGCGGTGCACGCGGCCGGGGGGCGGATCGTGGTGCAGCTGTGGCACGTCGGCCGCATTTCACACGTCGCGCTGCAGCCGGGCGGCGGCGCGCCAGTCGCGCCCTCGGCGCTGCGCGCCAACACCAAAACCTATCTGGAAACGCCCGATGGCGGCGCATTCGTGCCGGTTTCGGAGCCGCGCGCGCTCGGCGCTGACGAACTGCCGGGCATCGTCGCCGATTACCGCCGCGCGGCGCGCGCCGCGATCGAAGCCGGTTTCGACGGCGTGGAAATCCATGCCGCCAACGGCTATCTGATCGACCAGTTTCTGCGCTCCGGCAGCAACCGGCGCACCGACGCCTGGGGGGGCTCCATCGCCAGCCGCGCGCGCTTTCTGGTGGAAACCGTGGGCGCGGTGTGCGCGGAAATTGGCGCGGGCCGCACCGGCGTGCGCATCTCGCCGGTCACGCCCGCCAACGACGCTTCCGATCCCGATCCGCAGCCGCTGTTCAACCATGTGGCCGAACAGCTGGCCGCATGGCCGCTCGCCTACGTCCACGTCATCGAAGGCGCGACCGGCGGGCCGCGCGACTTCCAGCAGGGCGATACGCCGTTCGACTACGCCGCGCTGCGGGCCGCCTATGCCGGAGCGGGCGGCAAGTCCGCGTGGATGGTGAACAACGGTTACGACGGCGCGATGGCCGAAGCCGCCGTGGCCGAAGGCAGGGCTGATCTGGTCGCATTCGGCAAAGCCTTCATCGCCAACCCCGACCTGGTGCGCCGTCTGCGCGAAAAAGCGCCGCTGAACGCGCCGGACGTCAAAACCTTCTATGGCGGCGGCGAAAAGGGCTACACCGACTATCCGGTGCTGGAATGAGCGCGCTTTGGCGTGGTGGGTGTTACCGCAACACGGGCGGCCAGGGCCAGGGCGGCGCGTTTTCCGCCCTGAAGCGTTCAGCCCCGGTTTTGCTGCTGTCCTGCATGGCGGGGCTGGCCGCCGCTCCGGCGGCGGCGCAGACGCTGTACAAATCCATCGGTCCGGACGGCGCGGTCGTTTATAGCGACCGTCCGCCCCCCGGCGGGCGGGTCGAAAAAACGATGAAATTCGATAACCTGCCCGCCAGCGCCCTGCCCGCCGCGACCACGGCCCATCTCGAACAGCAGCTGAAAAACCTGCGCGCCTCATCGGCGGCTGCCGCGCCCGCGGGCGACGTGGTGCTGTATTCGGCGCAGTGGTGCGGCTACTGCAAAAAGGCCAAGGCCTGGCTGGCGGAAAACCGTGTCGCGTATCGGGAAGTCGACATCGATACGCCCGACGGCATGGCTTCCTTCGCCCAGGCGGGCGGCGGCAAGGGCGTGCCGCTGCTGCTTGCGGGCGGCGAACGCGTGCAGGGGTTTTCCACTGGCGCTTACGGCAGGCTGTTCGCCGCGAAAAAATAGGCGGCGCGGCGGGCCGCGTTCAGCCCGGTTCCGCCAGCGCGCGCAGCCGTTCGGCGGTTGGCGGGTGGGTGGAGGCGTAGCTGTGCCAGCGCGGCGGTTCGGGTGCGTCCGCGCCGCAGGCCTTGGCATCTTCCCCGCAGCGGATGGCGCCATCGAGCCGGGTGAGGATGGCGGCGAAGTGCTCCACGCCGATGCCGTTGCGGACCAGCATCTGCGCCGCATGGCGGTCGGCCTCGCGCTCGAAATCGCGCGAGTAGCCCATTTCGGTGAGAATCACCGGCAGCACGGTAACGACCGAGGCTACCGACGACACATCCCCGGTCAGCGCCATGGCCAGCACGCCGAGCACGGAACTCTGGATGGTGTGGCGCAGCGCGTGGCGGCGTTCGATGTGGCCGATCTCGTGCGCGAGGATGGCGAGCAGCTCTTCATCGTTCTGCGCCAGGCGGACGAGCTGGTCGGTAAACACGATGCCGCCCGAGGGCAGCGCCAGCGCATTGGGGCCGATCGAATCTTCCGCATCGCGGAATTCCACCTGGATCCTGTGTCCCCGCGCTGATGCGACGAAAGGCGCGAAGCGCGCGCGCAGCCGGGCCTGCTCGGCCCCGTCCAGCCCGCTCGGCTCAAACATGCCCCGGTCGAGCAGCGCCAGCGCTCCGTCGCCAATCTGCTGGCTCAGTTCGGGCGATACCGCGAACGCGGCGGTTTCGGCCAGCGCCGGAATGCCGTAGCGGACGCCGCCCCAGACGCAGAGCGCCGTCACCGCCACGCCGGCGAGCGCGTAACGCAGTTTCGATTCCAGCCGGTGCGCCAGGTTGTGGCGCGGGCGCGTGGCGGCGAGCAGCGCATCGACGGCGTCGTTATCCGGCGTTTCGAACACGTTTCCGGCAAAGCGCAGAAAACGCGGCATATTGCCCAGGCGCGACGACACTTCAAGCTGCGCCAGCGGCAGCGGCCCGGCGAGCGCCGCGCCGTCCGCGCCGGTGATGCGCACCCTGCCGTCTGCGTCCGCGCGCAGCGTCGCGGCAATACGGCGGGAATTTCCGCCGTCGAAAAAAGCGCCGTCGATGGCGCTGGCGGCAGTGGCGGCGGCTGCCGTCACAGGCCGATATCCACGTCGAACAGATCGCCGATTTCACCGCCCGTGGCCGAGGCCGCGGCCCGCTGGTCGGCGACGAAGCTGTCCAGGCTCCCGGTAGCGTGCAGCGAGATATGTTCTGCCGCGTAGCGCGCCGTGCGCACCTTGGCCCAAGGATAGAAAAATCCCGCGGTCAGCAGCATGCCCAGCACGTTGAGCAGCATCAGTTTCAGATAGGAGCCGATGCGGTAATCCGCGTCAAGCCGGTGGTCCGCCAGCGCGGAGTGGCGGTAGATGATGTTGGCGGACGCGCAGGTGAACCAGGCGAACGCGCCGAGGTAGGCGATGGCGATGGGAATGAAGGGCAGTGCGGACCCTTCCTCTTCCATTCTGCCCCCTCCGGACAGAAGGGCCGCCGCGAAACCGCCAATAATAATGATCAGCAGGCAAACGCCGATCAGCTTGTAGAACGGTTTCGCCCCGGCGGAAAACACGAACGGCGTCGCGCCGTAACGGCTGTTTTCCACGACAAAGCGCCGCTGGCGCTGCATGGAAAGCGGTATCAGCAGGCCCAGCGACAGCATTCCGGCAAGCGGCCACAGTACAAACACCTTTGCGGCGCTGGCGACGGAGCCGTCGAAGCCGAAGCGCACCCCGCGCCAGGCGGTGTTGTGATTACGGAAACTGAGCGAGCGCACGATGATCCACGGCAGCGCCAGGAAGAACAGCAGGCCGAGCACCGGCGAGAGAAAGGGCGAAACGAAATCCGCCATGGAATACACCAGCAGCAGGGCGAAGGCGATCAGCCGCCCCTTGAGGATTTTGAGCGGATCGGCGAGATATTCGAAGCTGTTTCCGTCCAGGCGCGTGTTGCCGTGGAAATAGCGGTTCGTGCGCACTTTCGCCCATGCCGAATAAATACCGAGAGTGATGATGGACAGCAGCAGGTTGACGATCCAGATCCGGAAAAACTCCCCCCCCGTACCGGTGAATTCGAATGGCAGATGGCGCTTTTCCGCGCTTTCCCTCGCAGCGGCAGCGGCTTTTGGGAAGGCTGGCGCGGCCATGTCCGGAACCACGGGAGCGGCGGAAGTTTCGCCCCACGCATCCCCGGACGGCGGGAGTACCGGCTGCGCCTGCGGTACGGGCGCGGGATGCGGCGTTTCCAGCCTTGCCAGCGCGCCGATCCGGTGCAGCCGGGCGATGTAGCGCTCGGCCTCTTCGCGGTTCAGCCCTTTTTTGAGGATGACCCGGCCCTGGGTAAACAGCTGTTCCAGCCGCTCCGCGCCAAGGCCGAACAGGCGCGCAAACTCCTGCCTGACCTGGTCGGGTTCGAAGCCGTCGAGAATTTCCCCCTGAAATACGACCGCATAGCTGGCGTCCGGCATGCCACTCACCTGTGTAACAGTATGAAAGCAGGGATGGTAAATCAGCCGCCGGGACGTGCGCCAGCGTTAAGTCTCTGTACTTTCCGGAAATCAGGACAGGCGGAAAAAGCATCTGCCCAAAGGCTTTTCCGCGTAACGGCGCAATGCGCGCCTGCGCGGCGAATCTGCCTGACTAACGCACCAGAGCGCGGGTCAGCGCCTCCTGAACCGAGTTCTGCATACGCGCGCCGCGCATCATTTCCAGGCTGTTGACCGTGGCCGAGATGGTGGTGACGGTCTGGATTTTCTGGTTGTCCAGCGAATTCTGGACAACAGTCGCCAGCGTCGAGGCGGACAGGCCGGAAGCCTGGAACTGGTTGCCGGGTCCGTTCTGGATCACCGCGATGGCCGCGCCGGGCGGCAGTTCCGGCAGAGCGCCGCCGTGCAGCCGCGCCATGTCTTCCACGTTGAGGGTGGTGACGCTTTGCAGCGCGCCGTTAACGTAAATCGCCCGTTCGATGCCGAAGCTGACCCTGAGCCCGTCCGTGGTTTCGAAGCCGCCGCGCAGGGCGGCCAGCGTATCGTCGCCCACCACGGCGGCGCTGGCGAGCACGGGCGGCGGCACAGACTGGGCTACGGCAGCGCGCTGCGGCGCGGCTGGGTAGCGGTCGAAATCGCCGTAACCGCCCCCATCGGCCTCACTGGCGTAAGCGCCTTGTTCCGCGCGGATTTCCTGCGCGCTGCGGACCGTGGCCTCAACGACGGGCGCGGGTGCGGGCCGGATCACGCCGCTCGCGACTCGCGGTTGCGGAGCGGGCACGGAGGCGCATGAAGCAGAATCGTTCTGTATCCAGCTCGCCAGCGCGAACGGCTCCAGCGAGGAAGCGCCCGAAGCGCCCGCGCAGCTATCGCCAGAAGCGCCACGCGCCGTATCCATGCCTGCGGAGGCGGGGAAGGCGCTGCCGCCCGCGCCGACAAGCGTCCAGAAAAGCAGGCGGATGAGCGGGCGGTGCGAGGGCATGGCGTCGGATTCCGCGTCGGGTTAAAAATCCAGCGGGCCGCGCCGCAACAGCTGCATATCGGCCACGTCTTCGTTCAGGCCGCTGCGCAGCGGCGCCCGGGGCCTGACGCGCCAGTCTTCGGCGCTGTTGAAGCGGGCGAGTTCCGTGCGGTTGACAATGACGAGGACGATACTGTTGAGCCACGCGCGCTCGAACTCGCCGCGATCGACCACACGCGTGCCCGCGGCGGGATCGCCGATCAGCACCTCGCCGTCCCGCAGGCCCTTGATGACCACAAAATGGGCGTAACCGTTTTCGTTGATCAGGGCGATGCCGGGCATGCTGGCCCGCGCCAGCGCATCCAGCGAAGTTTCCACGCCGCTGGCCTGGAAGCCTCTGCGGTCGAGATACTGTTTCATATCGAGCATGGAAAAGCCTTCGCGGCGGATTTTCTCGCGGTCGCCGCGTTCGAACATCGCCTGAAACACCTGCGCCTCATCCACGCGCCAGCCGTAGTGGTGAGAAAGCAGCGTGGCGACGGCCGCCGAACCGCAGCTGAAATCGTATTGCTGGTGCGTGGTGGAGACGAAGCGCGCCTCCTTCATGCTCACAACCGGCACGCTCACATTCCCGCCAAGCGGGGCGATAAAGCGCAGCTCGCTGGCGGAAACCGCCGTGGCGGCGCACAGGGCACATGCTGAAACCAGCGCAGCCGCCACGGGGGTGAAAAACGGACGCCGGAACGGACGGGAATCCATCGCGGCCTCCTCGCTACTGCAGCTGGACATTGAGAATGACCGCATTCTGGATCAGCACGCCGTTGCCCGAGTTCTGGATGAAGATGGGCATGCCCGACGCCCCGGCGAGCGCGCCATCGGCAATCGAGTTGTGCCCGGTAACAAGGTCGTAAGCCTGCACCTCGCTCACCGAGCCGGTGGCGTGGATGTCGCTCAGATGCGTTTCCGTGCCGCCGCGCTGGCCCGCCAGCAGCGCCGTATCCACCACCTTGCCCGCCAGCCGTGGCGGCGCTTCGCCCTGGTCCGCGCGCGCGCTGCCTGCCGGAGCGCAGGTAGCCGCCAGCGCGACGCCGAGGGCGATCATGCATTGCAGGGGAGCCATGGTGTCTGCCTCCTCGTAGCTCCCGCGCCCGGCGCCGGGCGGCGCGAACCGCCCGGCGCCGGAGTGCGGATTACCTGAGCGTCAGGTTGGCCTGCACGTTGGCGCTTTGCTGCACCAGCGCCCCGATCCCGGTGTTCTGGGCATTGATGATGATGCCGGCGCCATTGGTGAAGCTGCCGCTGATCGTGTTGGAGAGGTTGAAATGCCCCGCATCCACCGTCAGCGTGCCGCCCGCACCGCCCGCGCCGCCCGTGCCGCCCTGGCCGGAACCGCCCGCGCCGCCCGCGCCGCCATTGGCCGCGCCGCCCGTGGCATCGCCGCTGCTCGCCATGGTCGAACCGCCCGTGCCGCCCGTGTTGCTCGCCGTGCCGCCCGCGCCGCCATTGGCAGCGCTGTTGCCGGAGGTGCCGGTAGCCCCGCCGGAAGTGCCCGCGCCAGCGGTGGAGGTGTTGCTCCCGCCGGTAGCGGTGCCTGTCCCGGCGGTGGATGTCGCCCCGCCGGAAGTGGCCGCGCCGCCGGTGCCGGAACCCGCGCCGCCGGTGGAGGTGGCGGTTTGCGTCGCCGTGCCGCCGGTAGCCGTCGAAGCCCCGCTGGTGCCGCCGGTCGAGGTCGCTGCGCCGCCGTCGCCGGAAGTTCCGCCCGTGGCGCTAGAGGTATTGGTTCCGCCCGTCGCAGTCGCCGCCCCGGCAGCACTGGCGGTGGAAACCTCGTCAGGCTCCGCCGTTCCCGGCAGCCCCACGCTTACCGCTTTGGCATTCGCACCCGCCGCCTTGCTGAAAGCGCCGCCGCTTTGCGTATCGCCCGCACTGGCCTTGCTGCCGCCCGCCACGCTCACGCTCTTGGCTCCGCCGGCATAACCCTTGTCGGATGCCCAGGCGTCGCCGCCAACACCCTTGGCGTTGCCGCCGACGGCGACATCCTTGGCGCTGGCGTCGCCGCCAATACCCTTCGCACCGCCCACCACGCCCACCGCGCTGCCGCCGCTGGCTTTATCGGAGGCATAAACACCGCCGGTCCTGGCGTAAGAATCGCCGCCGCCGCCAGCCAGCGCGCCTTTGGCATCGCCACCGCGCCCGCCATCGTCGCTCTTCGCGCGGCCCGAAGTGGCGTCACCCGCCACCGCCTTGCCGCCCCGCGCGCCAGCGCCGCCGTCGCCGCCATAAGCCTTGCCGCCGTCGCCGCCGTCACCGCCATAAGACTTGCCGCCATCACCGCCGCTGCCGCCCACCGCCTTGCCGCCGTAGGCTGTTCCGCCATCGCCGCCGTAAGCTTTTCCGCCATCGCCGCCATTGGCGCTGCCAAAATTCTTTGCTTCATTGCCAAGGCCGAATACCTTGACGTTGGTCACCATGCCATCAAGCTTCGACAGCGCCACCGCCGAAGTCTTGTTGAACGAATCGGTCATCGTCGCCGTGGCCGTGCCGCCATTGACCGCCGCCGCGGTGCCGTAATCCTTGGCTACCGCCAGCCCCTTGTTATCGCGGTTATCGCCCGCGCTCTTGTCGTTGTTCTGGTCGGAATGATTGCTGCTGTCGGTGCTGCTGTCCTGGTTCGCCTGTGAATATTCATTGGCCTGCGGCCCCGCCCCACTCTGCGTGGACGTGGCCGAGGCGGACTGTGTTGCGCTTTCAGTGGCTTCGTTCAGATTGTTGGTCGGATTGGCGAACGCCTGGGCAGAAATACCGAGAGCGAGCGCGATTGCACTGGTGAGCAGACTGCGTTGCATGGCTTGCCTCCTCTGAAGGAAAACAGGATCCGGCAAAACGCCAGACCCTGCCGGCGAGCATGGCAACTCCCGTGCCACCCCCGCACAAAGCCCTTCCCCGCTGGAAATGCCCCGCAACAAGCTGCTGACGGCAGCGCAAGGTGTTTCACACTGCTTACATCCACAGGCGGCCTGATGAAGACACGCCCAGCCTAACGCCATGACAAACCAGATGAAATCACAACCCGGCGCGATGTTTCGATATGTATCGGGGCCGATACAGGACAAAACACCCGATAACCGTCATACCAGATTCACCAGAAAAGCCGCTTCAGTTTCAATTCACACGCCCGCGAGGGGCGCGACACTCGCGCATGACCTCGATCCTGAGCGCGTGGCGGTTTCAATCCACGCACCCGCGAGGGGCGCGACTTCGGCAGAATCTACGCCTACGCGGTCGATACCGAGTTTCAATCCACGCGCCCGCGAGGGGCGCGACGCCGCTGGAGCCGCGCCCGTTACGGGACTGACAAAAGTTTCAATCCACGCGCCCGCGAGGGGCGCGACACCGCGATGCGCTCAACCGTGCGACCGTGACGGGGTTTCAATCCACGCGCCCGCGAGGGGCGCGACAGGCACCGCGGCGGGGGCGGCTGCCGGGGGCGCGCCGTTGAATTACAC
>JAVBTY010000005.1:0-4003 GCA_031555955.1 Rhodocyclaceae bacterium
GAAACCTCGTCGAGCGATTCTTCAATCGCCTCAAGCAGTTCCGCCGTATCGCAACCCGATACGACAAACTTGCCAATCGATTCAACGCCTTCCTGCATCTCGCTTGTGCCTATATCTGGCTACTGTGAACACGCCCTAGAAGGCTTCAGCATTTATGGAATTCAGCCGCCCGTCGCCTGCTTCCAATCCCGTGCCTGGTTTGGCGTGTCGGCATCGCATTATCACGCCTTTCCTTGGGAAGTTATCTCACCCTCTCTCAGGATCAGACGGCCCGGCCCGCCGCTTCCGGCGCGGGTTCGCGGATGGGCAGGTTGATGAGGGCTGCGATGCCGGCCAGCGCCATGTCGGCGTACCACATCCACTGGTAGTCGCCTTGCCGCGTAATGGCGATGCCGCCCAGCCATGCGCCGAAGAACGCGCCGGTCTGATGCGAGAGCAGGGTGAGTCCGAACAGCGTGCCGAGATAGCGGAAGCCGAACAGTTTGCCGACGATGGCGGCGGTGGGCGGCACGGTGGCGAGCCAGGTAAAGCCCAGGCCGGCGGCAAAAAGGTAGAACGTAAGGGCGCTTTTCGGGCTGAGCAGATAAATGCCGATGAGTAACGCGCGCGAACCGTACATCCACGACAGGATGTATTTGCTGCGGTAACGCGCCACGCACGCGCCTGCGTAGAGGCTGCCTGCGATGTTCGAGAGGCCGATGATGGCGAGCGACCAGCCGGCCACCTCCCCCGGAAGGCCGCACAGCGCCACTTCGCCCGGCAGGTGGGTGGAAAGAAAGGCGATGTGAAAGCCGCAGGTGAAAAATCCCAGGTGCAGCAGCAGATAGCTGTCGTTGAAAAACGCCTCGCGCACGCTTTGCCGCAACCCGGCTTCGCCCGCGGCGGGGGGAGGAAGATGCGCCGGGGCGGGGCGGGTGAGCGTGCGCGCCAGCGGCAGCGCGGCCAGGGCGATGATGGCGAGCGACCAGAGCGCATTCATCCAGCCCAGCCCCTGGATGAGTTTTTGCGTGACCGGGGCGAATATGAACTGGCCGAGGGAGCCGCCCGCATTGATGACGCCCGATGCCGCCCCGCGCGCGGCCGGGGGGAGGCGCGCGGCGGCCGCGCCCATCAGCACGGAGAAGCTGCCCGCGCCGGAGCCGAGCGAGGTGAGCAGGCCGAGGGTGAGGATGAGCCCGCCGCCGCTGTCCATCAGCGGCGTCAGCGCGCAGCCTAGCGCCATCAGGATGATGGCGGCGGCAAGCACGGGCTGCGGGCCGTAGCGGTCGGCGGCCGCGCCAGCGAGCGGCTGGATCGCGCCCCAGACGAACTGCCCGGCCGCCAGCGCGAGGCTGAGGGTGCCGATGCCAATGCCGGTGCTGGTGTTGATGGGCGAAAGGAATAGCCCGAAGGACTGGCGGATTCCCATCGTCAGCATGAGAATGCCCGCCGCCGACAGGGCGACGGCCCACAGTCCGGGCTTGTTCAGGCTGCGGAACATGGTGGGCGCGCGCTCCGGTTGGGCAGGGGGATGCAAGCATACGCCGCCTGTGTTTCGTGTGGATAGCGGCGTGCCCGGGGCGGGCGCTCTGCTGCGGCTTACCCGGGGTCCAGCGGGCGTGCGGGATCTTTTCCCGCCACCGGCCCCGTATCCGGCGCGAGTTGCCAGAAGATCCATGCCGAGGCGGTGGTAATGGCGCCCACGCACAGATACGTGGCGTGAAAAGCGCCGAGCCGCGCATCCCCCGGCGGACTTCCGGCAAGGCTTTCGCTGAATACCGCCAGCAGCGCGCCCGCCACGGAAACGCCCAGGCTCATCGACAGCATCTGCACCATCGACAGCAGGCTGTTGCCCGCACTCGCCCGGGCGGTATCGAGATCCTTCAGCGTAACGGTGTTCATGGCGGTGAACTGGATCGAATTGACCGCGCCGAAAAACCCCAGCAGCAGTATCTGCGGCCACAGCGGCTGCCCGGGCGCGAGCAGGGAGAAGGCGGCCATCGCCATTCCGAGCAGGGCCGTATTGCCGATCAGCACCCGGCGATAGCCCAGACGCTGGATCAGGCTGGCCGCAAGGGGTTTGGACAGGATTGCCGCCGCCGCCACCGGCAGCATCATCATCCCGGCGCGGAAAGGGCTGTAGCCCATGGAAAGCTGCATCAGCAGTGGCGTGAGATACGGCATGGCCCCGCTGCCGATGCGCGCGAACAGGTTACCGAGCAGGCCAACGCTGAAGCTGCCGGAATGAAACAGCCGTGGCGGGAAAAGCGGAAGCGGATGCCGCATGGCGTGAAGCCAGTAAGCGGCAAGGTTGGCCAGGCCGAACAGCAGCAGCACCAGCACCGGCCCACGGCCAAAACCGAGTCCGGCAAGGCCGTCGAGCGCGAGCGAAAGCGCCACCATGCCGAAGGAAAGCAGCGCGAAGCCGGCGGCGTCGAACGGCGGCGCGGGCTCCAGGCGGCTATCCGGCATCCGGCGCAGGGCGAGCAGACATCCGGCCAGTCCGATGGGCACGTTGATAAGAAAAATCCAGTGCCAGGAGGCGGCTTCCACCAGCCAGCCCCCCAGGGTGGGGCCGATCAGCGGACCGATCAGCCCCGGAACGGCGACGAAGCTCATCGCGCGCAGGAAGCGCTCACGCGGAAAGCTCCGCAGCACCGCCAGCCGCCCGACCGGCATCAGCATCGCCCCGCCCAGCCCCTGCAGCACGCGCGCGGCGGCAAGCGCGCCAAGATTCGGCGACAGCGCGCAGGCGAGGGAGCCGGCGACAAAGCACAGCGCGGCGGCGGCGAAGATGCGCCGCGTGCCAAAACGGTCGGCCAGCCAGCCGCTGGCGGGGATCGCCATCGCCATCGTCAGCGAATAGGCGATGACTACCGGCTGCATGTGCAGCGGGCTTTCGTCCAGGCTGGCCGCCATCGACGGCAGCGCGGTATTGACGATGGTGGCGTCCAGCGTCTGCATGAAAAATCCCACGGCTACCAGCCACAGGACGAGCCTTGAGGAGGGTGCTGCTTCCTGCATGGTTGTCACTCCAGCGTTCCGGCGAAGGGTGCTGGAATCGTAGACACCGCTGGCGCGGCGACGTGCGGAAAGCTCATCCGGCCATCCCGCGCGAACCTGCCGCCCGGCGGCAGGACGCCCTGCGCGCAGGGCCTCATCATTGATGATGAATGCCGGGGATTGGCGGGTATTTCCCCTGTTTCAGCGGCGCCAGAGGATCACATTGTCCCGCCATGAAAACATCCGCCGCCCGCCTGCGCTTCGTTCCCCCGTCAGCACGGGCAACGGCCGCCGGGGCGGTCCGCGCTGGGAAAGCGGGCTTCGAGGCAGTAGCGGTAAAAGGCGTCCCGCGTCAGCGGCGTGGCGCCGGGATGAACCGAGCGCATGTGGTCCAGGTAATACTCGTAGTCATGGATGCCGACCACGAGGCGGCAGGTCTGCACCACCTTTTTCGCCACATCCCTGAGACCCGCAAGACGGTTCGTAACCTGGCCCGCAAGCCAGCTGGAACCGAGGCTGTAGCGCTCGAACTCGGCTTCCGGCATGGGAACGGCATCCGGTCCCTGCCCGCGCACACTGGCAATGTAGCGGGCGTAGGCGGCGTCCAGGCCGTTCAGATCGTCCGCGCCGGACGGGGCCGTATCGGCCCCGGCGCGGCGGGTTCCTCCGGTCAGGCAGGAAAGATCAGGCATGAGCCACCGCCTCGCGGTAGACCGGCGGCGCTTCGTTCACAGTCGGCGTACGGCTGGCAAGCGCCCTGCGGATGTTGAAGTAGGCCGCAACTACCATGGTGACCGCGACGATCATGAAGAAGCCGCACAGCACGGCATTAACCTGATTGTTGAAGGCGACGCGGGCCATTTCCTCGACGGTCTTGGCTGGCGCAAGCACGGTACCCTGCGCGGCGGCTTCGTTGAAGCGGTTGGCAAGCGCGAGGAAACCGACCTTCGGATTGTCGCTGAAAATCTTCAGCCAGCCCGCGGTCATCGACGTGATGAACAGCCAGGCCGTGGGCAGGATG
>JAVBTY010000051.1:0-60444 GCA_031555955.1 Rhodocyclaceae bacterium
AACGTGGCGAGAACGGTTTCGACCAGCACGGTGGCCTTGATCGTGCCGCGCGGCAGGCCGAGTTCTTCCTGCGCCATGACGAAAATGTCGTTCCACAGCCGCGCTTCGAGATGCGACTCCATCTTCGGCAGATAGAAGAACGGGCCAGCTCCGCGAGCGATCTGTTCCCTGGCGTTGTGGAACAGGAACAGGGCGAAGTCGAAGACGCCGCCGGAGACGCGCTGGCCGTCGACCAGCACGTGTTTTTCGTCCAGGTGCCAGCCGCGCGGGCGCACTTGCAGGGTGGCGACCCGGTCGTTGAGGCTGTATTGCTTGCCGGCTTCGTTGGCGAAGCTGATGGCGCGGCGGCTGGCGTCGAAAACATTCACCTGCCCCTGGATCTGGTTGCTCCAGTTCGGGCTGTTGGAATCCTCGAAGTCGGCCATGTAGGACTCGGCGCCGGAATTGAAGGCGTTGATGATCATCTTGCGCTCGACCGGCCCGGTGATTTCCACGCGGCGACGCTCCAGCGCCTTCGGCAGCGGCGAGATCCTCCAGTCCCCTTCGCGGACGCTACGCGTTTCCGGCAGGAAATCGGGCAGCTTGCCGGCGTCGAGTTCAGCCTGACGGCGCACGCGCGCGGCGAGCAGTTCCTGCCGGCGCGGCTCGAAAGCGCGGTGAAGCCTGGCGACCAGTGCGAGCGCGTCGCGGGTCAGAATCTCGTCGAAACGGGGCTGCAAAGGCGCATTGATTTGCACGCCGTTGGGCAGATTGAGTGTTTGATTCATTAGGGACTCCTTGCAGATTTCTGGTTTATTGAAAAGGAAAGTTCGGACAGCAGGCCGTCAGGCCGCCGCGCGGTGTTTGTGGGCGAATGCTGCTACGTCGGTCAGGCGGCTGCCGGTGGCATCAGGCGCAATGCCCAGTTCTTCGGCGGGCTGGCCGCCGCGGTTGATCCAGAACGTGGTGTAGCCGAACCAGGCGGCTCCGGCCACGTCCCAGCCGTTGGAGGAAACGAACAGGATGTTGCGCGCGGGGTAGCCAAATGCCGCCAGCCCAAGGCTGTAAGTGGCGGGGTGCGGTTTGTAGCGGCGCACGTCATCCACCGAGAGGATGTGGTCGAACACTCCGTCCAGCCCGGCGCTGCGGAGCGCCACCTGCAGCATCCGCGGCGTGCCGTTGGAGAGCACCGCAAGCGGGATGCCCGCCGCTTTCAGCGTTTTTAGCGCCCCTGCGTTTTCGGGAAACGGAGACAGGCAGGCGTACTGGTTGAGCAGCTGTTCCTGGATGGTTTCCGGCATGGAGAGAGCGAGCCGGCGGGCGGCGAAAACCAGCGCATCGCGCGTGATTTCCCAGAAGGGCTCGTAGCGTCCGGCCAGCGTGCGCAGCTGCGTGTATTCGATCTGCTTCAGCCGCCACAGCGCCGCCAGCGCTTCGCCCTTGCCGGGAAAATGCTGTTCGGCCAGCGCGCTGACGGAATACACGTCGAACAGCGTGCCGTACGCGTCGAAAGCAATGGCCTGAATGGGAGAAGAACCGGGCATGGCAGGGGGCTCGGGCGGGTTTTTAAACAAGACGGGTTAAAACGGAGAGCGGAAGGGCGGGATAGCCTGGCGCCCCTCGCGGGGCGCCGGCCGTCCTCGGATGGCGTCTCCTCCATCTCTGTTGCGGTAAAGTGTATTGGCTGCGGAACCGCTACGGAAGATGCGCCAGGATCAATTGATCTTTTACTTTGAGTACAAGATGGATCAGCTCAAGCAGATTGAAAGCTTTGTCGGCGTCGCGCAGCGCGGCAGCCTTTCGGCCGTTGCGCGGGCGGAAGGCGTAACCCCCGCGGTGATCAGCCGCCGCCTCGATGCGCTGGAACAGCGCCTGGGGGTCAAGCTGCTGCTGCGCACCACGCGCAGCGTTACGCCCACCTTCGAGGGCAGCGCCTTTCTGGAAAGCTGTCTGCGCATTCTCGATGACCTTTCCAATGCTGAAGCTTCGGTGAGTCTGGGGGGCGTCAAGGCCAGCGGGCACATCCGCATTTCAGCGCCAGCCGGTTTTGGCCGCCGTCACGTTGCGCCGCTGCTGCGGGATTTTCTCGATGCCAATCCGGAGGTGAGCTGCGCGCTCGATCTCACCGACCGCCTGGTGGATCTGGTGAACGAAGGCATCGACTGTGCGATCCGCGTCGGCGATCTTGCTGACTCCAGCCTGGTGTCGATCCGCCTCGCGGAGAACCGCCGTGTCGTCGCCGCCAGCCCCGCTTACCTCGCCCGCCATGGCGTTCCAGTCACGCCGGATGAGCTGGGCGCGCACATCTGCCTGTCGCTTCGCCAGCAGCGCGGCTGGCAGTTCCGTAACGAACAGGGGGAAACCTTCACGCTGAAGGTGGGAGGGCGCTTCGAATGTAACGACGGCGCCGTGCTGCATGAATGGGCGCTCGCGGGCTGCGGCCTTGCCTGGCGTTCGCTCTGGGAAGTGGAGGACGATCTGCGCGCCGGCCGCCTGGTTTCCGTACTGGATGCCTTTGCCGCTCCCGCGACCGGGATTCACGCGGTGTTTCCCCAGCGGCGCAACCTGCCGCTGCGGGTGCGGCTGCTGATCGATTTCATCCGGAATCACTACGGCAGTGCGGACTACTGGAGCTCTTCCACGGGGATCTGATGGTTTCCGGTCTCCGGCCGGACAGAGGCAGCGGGAAAAGTGGAAGCGCTTCCCGGAAAGACCTGGCAACGGGTCCGGGATGCGGGGCAGGGCTGGTGCGGAGGTCAGATAAGCGTCTGGGTGCCGTCCCCGTCTTTTTCGGACAGTTTTCCGAGTCTTTCAAGTTCCGCAAGGGGCAGTCCGATATTGAGCCGGGATTCAGCCAGTTCGAGCAGCGGCAGCAGCGTGGCGATGATTTCCGGCAGGCGTCCGGCCACCTCATCCACCGTTCCGGAGCGGATCTGCGTCAGCGCGTAGTCGATGCTGGTGGCCTGTTTAAGGTGCTGCTCGATCGCATCCTGGTCGACTTCGCCTTCGTTGGAAACGATCCGGTTTCCTCCCGCAGCCACGCCTTCCCTGACCCGGCCCGTGGCGACGCCGACAAGGTGGCTGATGCTCTCTCCGCCGTCCACCGCGGAGCTCGCCACACCGGCGGTAATGCTGATCCGGATCCGCTCGTCGCGGTACACCATCACCAGTTTTTCCATCGCCCGCTGCAGGCGCAGGGCGAAGGCGCAGCTGCCCATCAGGTCTGTGCTGGGCGAGAGCACCGCGAAGCGGTCGGATTCGAGCTGGGCCACCGTGTCGCCCTTGCGCACCCGGGTGGCGAGGATCTTGGCCAGCTTGCGCGTAATGAGCTGGGCGACATGGACGCCATGCCATTCGATCAGCTGCCCGTAGTGATCGATCTCGATCACCATGGCCGAAATGTCGGTCTGGTGCCGGTTCGCCAGGGCCACATCCTGCTCGCCCCGGGTCTGCAGATAGGAGCCGGTATTCAGGCCCGATACCGGATCCACAGGCTGCTGCGCGGCAAGGGCGGCACGGCTTTCTTCCAGTTCACGCCGCGTACGCGCCAGGTAGGACAACGATTCGAGCCGCGCCAGCAGTTCCACGCTGCTGATGCCCTTGGCGATAAAGTCGTTCGCACCAAGTTTCAGCGCCCTGGCGCGGGCGTCATCATCTTCATCGCCGGAAATCATGATCACCGGCAGTTCGTGCACCCGCGGCACTTTCGAGGCGCGGATCCGTTCCAGCAGTCCGTAGCCGTCCAGATGCGGCATATCGATGTCGCTCAGCACCACCTGGATGGCGGGGTCGACCAGCAGCGCCTGCCATCCGGCCTCGCCATCGGATTCTTCGCGGATTTCGAAGCGCCCGCGGACGTGCTTGCTGATCGACGCCCGCACCATGCGCGAATCATCAACAACAAGCACCTTGGGCAAGGCGCCGCTCAGACTGATTTCTTCGGTTGCCGCCATGTCTGGCGCTCCTCGGGCAATGGTTCAGGCGCCGATGCGTACGACCGTGCGTCCTTTGACCTCGCCGCGGATAAACGCATCGAACGCGCCTGGCAGCTCGTCGAACGCGATCGTCCGTGTTACTTCGGCGAGATGGCGCGGCTTCAGGTCGGTTCCCAGCCGGTCCCACACGCGTTGGCGCAGCGGAAAACCGATGTAGCCCGAATCGACGCCCAGCAGGCTGACGCCGCGCAGGATGAAGGGAAACACGGTGGTCGAAATGTTGAAGCTGGCGGCGTTGCCCACGCTGGCCACGGTGCCGGCCTGCTTCATTGTCGCCAGCACCCAGTGCAGGATCTGTCCGCCAACGTTATCCACCGCGCCGGCCCACTGCGCCGCTTCGAGCGGGCGGGTTTTTTCGAAATCGATTCCGGAGCGCAGCCTGACTTCAGCCGCCCCCAGATTTTTCAGATAACCGGTTTCATGCGCCTTGCCCGTCAGCGCGACGACGTGGTAACCGAGATGCGACAGCATGTCGATCGCCAGCGCGCCCACGCCGCCGCTGGCGCCGGTGACGATGACGGGGCCGTTCTCCGGCGCGAGGCCGTTGTCTTCCATGCGGACGATGCCCAGCGCGGCGGTGAACCCGGCGGTGCCGAGCGCCATCGCCTCGAACAGATCCAGCCCCGCGGGCAGGGGCACGACCCATGCGCCCGGCACGCGGGCGTATTCCGCATAGCCGCCGTGGTGCGCCACGCCAATATCGAAACTGGTGGCGATCACCCTGTCGCCCGCGCTGAAGCGGGCATCGGCGCTTTCGACGACCACGCCCGAAAGATCGATGCCGCCAACGCAGGGAAAGCGCCGGATGATCTTGCCCGCGCCCGTTGCCGCAAGCGCATCCTTGTAGTTGATGCTGGAAAATTCAACACGGATGAGCACCTCTCCCTGGTCCAGCTGCCCGGGGAGCAATGTCGTGAGCCCGCTGACGACCTTTTTTTCTTCGTTCTGATCGATCAGAAATGCCTTGAAGGGGGTCATGACAGCTGCTCTCCTTGAAATAAAACCTGCGGCCAGAGCCGGATGCGGGAAGGGGGAATCCGTCCGATTATAGCGAAACCCTCCCCCGCCCGGCTGGCGCAGTGGCATGTCATGCTTTGATTTGGCGGCGCTCCGGCCGATAATCGGAACAGATCGTTATCCCCGTTACACCATGCCATTCATTACGCAGTCTCCCGGATCGGTCGACGCCTACGTCGCGCATTTTTCGCGGCAGCCCCTGCCGGTGCTGCGGCGCACCGCGCGCGAGCTCGACGTCCTGCGCGCCGACATGGAACGGGCCAGCGGCAAGCAGATTGTCGCGGTTGTGCTCAGCGACCCGCTGATGACGCTGAAACTGCTGACGCACATGGAGCGCCGCCGGAGCCGCTCGCAGAACAATGACATCGCCACCGTCAATGGCGCCATCATGATGATGGGGGTAAAACCTTTTTTTGACACGTTCGTGGATATGCCGACGGTGGAGGATGTACTGTCCGCCCACCCGCGGGGCCTGCTCGGCGTGCTCAAGGTCATCAGCAACGCGCGGCGCGCGGCGCACCATGCGCGCGACTGGGCCATTGCGCGCCATGATTTCGACGTGGATGAAATCACCATTGCCGCCCTGCTGCGGGAAACGGCCGATATCGTTTGCTGCATCTTTGCTCCAGCGCTGACCGAGCAGGTGCGGACGATGCAGGCCGCGGATTCCACGCTGCGCAGCGCCGTGGCCCAGCACATTGTTTTTGGCGTAACCATGCATGAGGTCCAGCTCGCGCTGATCCGGGCGTGGAAGCTGCCCGGCCTGCTCGTGCAGCTCATTGATGAAACCCAGGCCGACAATCCCCGGGTGCGGACCATCACGCTTGCGGCCGACTTCGCCCGCCATGTCGCCCACGGGTGGGACAACGCCGCGCTGCCGGACGACGTTGCGGCCATCGAGCGGCTGCTTCCGTTCGGGCGCGAGCAGCTGCTGCTGCGCCTTGGCGCCCCCAGGGACGCGATCGCCCGCTTTCTTTCCCCGGCCTCCGGCGCGGATCATCCATCCGGTACAGCATGAAACCGGGCCGCGCCTGCCCGGCGGCCCTCCCGCAGGGGCGGAATGCCGCGCGGCTTTCCTTTTGTTTTTGTATCCGCAGTCATGTTATTTTCATCACAACAACAGAAACTGGAGAAACTGCATGAGTACTTTTTCCGCCGTTGTACTTGGCGTGATCGTGGTTGTGGCGCTCTATGGCGTCATCATATACAACGGACTGGTCCAGCTCAGGCATAACGTTTCCAGGGGCTGGGCCAATATCGACGTGCTGCTCAAGCAGCGCCACGATGAACTGCCCAAGCTGGTTGAAACATGCAGGCAGTACCGCCAGTTTGAAACAGAAACGCTCGCCCGCGTCACCGAGGCGCGCGCACGGGTCGCCAGCGCGCGCGAACAGCATGACGTGCAGGCCCTTGGCAGCGCGGAAAGCATGCTGCGCAGCGGCCTCGGACGACTGTTCGCGGTTGTCGAGGCTTACCCGGAGCTGAAGGCCAATGAGCATTTCATGCAGCTGCAGAGCCGGATCACCGCGCTTGAAAACAGCATTGCCGACCGGCGCGAGTGGTACAACGAAGCGGTCAATGTGCACAACGTGCGCATCGACCAGTTCCCCGATCTGATCGTTGCCCGGCTGCTCCAGTTTTCCACCCAGCCGCTGCTCGAAGTTGCTTCCGCGGAAAAGGCCGACGTTGATGTGAAGGCGTTGTTCGAGTCCTGAGCATCCCCCTTGCATGCTTGTCCGCCTTTATCGCAACCACCTCAATGGCGCCCTTGTCGGCGCCGAGCTTCTGCTCGGCGCGCTGGCCTTGTCCGCCGAACGGAGCGTGGCCAGCCTTGTGCTCCTGTGCCTGCTCCTTGGCGTCGGCCTTTATGGCTGGGCCGTTTCGGTGCGATACGCACGGCTGATCTCCGATACGCCCACCTCGCGCATCGCATCCGCCGCGCAGGGGTATGCCGAACTCCACGGGCGCGGCAGACCGCTGACGGGCGATCCTGTCCTGTCCCCCGTCAATGGCCTGCCGGTGCTGTGGTACCGGATCGAGCATTACCGCAGGTCGGACGACGGCGGATGGCGCTACCTGCGCACGGTGGAAAGCGATGCCTCCTTTCTGCTTGACGATGGCAGCGGCGTGTGCGCGGTCGACCCGGAAGGGGCGCAGATGCTGGTCCGGCGCAAGGATGAATTTACCCGTGGCGATGAACGGCAGATCCAGTGGTGCCTGCTCAGTGGCGCCCCCGTTTATGTACTTGGCGATTTCGTCACCCTTGGCAGCATAACGGGAGATTTCGATATTTCCGCGCAGACGGGGGAGCTCCTGGCCGAGTGGAAACGCGACAGGGGCGCCCTGCTGGAGCGTTTTGATCTCGATTGCGACGGTGAAATCAGCCTGCGCGAATGGGGGCTGGCGCGTGCCCAGGCCCGGCGCGAGGTGCTGGCCCGCCAGCGCGAGATTCTTGACGCGCCGGAAGCCCACGTCCTGCGCAAACCGGCGGATCGCCGACTGTACCTTGTTTCAGACCTCAGCCCCGGACGCATCGCACGCCAGTACTGGTTCAGGGCGGTCTTTCACCTCGCGGTATTTCTGGGTTCCGCCGCGGGCATCGTGTGGCTTTATAACGTCATTACCGCGTAGGGCTTGCGGTTGGCAGGAAGAGGCGAAAACAGGTGCGGACGCCCTGGCGGTTTTGCGCCTCCCCTGCAACTCATTGGCTTCCCGCCCACCCAGCTCCCTGTTTCCTGAGTTGCCTGCGGTGCCGCCGGTCCGCTTTACCGGTTGCCGCAGAGCCGCGCTAAACCCCGTGCATGCGCAGCCATTGCAGCAGCCGTTGCCAGCCATTTTCGGCGGCGTCTTTCCGGTAGCCTGGGCGGTAGTCGGCATGAAAGGCGTGGGGGGCGTCGGGGTAGAGGATGATTTGGCTTTTGCCGCCAGCGTCTTTTAGCGCCTGGCGCATGGCTTCCACGTCGGCGGGCGGAATACCTTGGTCCTGCCCGCCGTACAGGCCCAGCACCGGTGCGCGCAGGGCGTTGGCGATGTCGAGAGGATGGCGCGGTGTGAGCGGGGAGGGCGCGCCTCGCAGCCGGCCGTACCAGGCCACGCCAGCTTTCAGGCTGGCGCTGCGCGCGGCGTAGAGCCATACGATGCGGCCGCCCCAGCAGAAGCCGGTTATCGCCAGCCGGGCGGGGTCGCCGCCGTGGGTTTGCGCCCATGCGGCGGCGGCATCGAGATCGGCCAGCACCTGGGTATCGGAGACGCGGGAGACGATGTTTTCGATAATCGCGGGAATGCTGTCGATGCTGGCGGGGTTGCCCTGGCGGAAGTAAAGCTCGGGCGCAACCGCGAGATAGCCGAGCCTGGCGAGACGGCGGCAAACGTCGCGGATGTATTCGTGCACGCCGAAAATTTCCTGTACGACCAGAACGGTGGGCAGATTTTTGCCGCCAGAGGGCCGGGCGAACCAGACGGGCAGATCGCCGTTTCCGGTAGCGGCGGAGGCCATGCCCGTATCGAGACCGGCGGCATCGGTGATGATCGCGGTCTGCGCCTGGACCGGCTGCACGGCCAGCGCGAATCCCGCGGCGACGGCGGTGGTGACGAAATCGCGGCGGTCCATGGCGCGGGAGGGGAGCAGGCTGTCGAATTCTGCAAGCGTGTTCATGGGTATTGCCCTTTTCCGGATGATGGCCGCCGGGATGGCGTGCGCTGGCGCGGAGATAGACATTCGCGGCGGCGCTACGTTTCCGCGCTTGCCTTGCGGGGGCATTCGTGATGTATTTCCGGGCCTGTGTCCGCGATGGGCCATTAACGATAAAAGGAGGCAATCTTGAGCAATTTACCCGTTAGCCGTTTTCCCGTTCCCGAGCTGGCCAGCCTGCCAGCCGATATCCGTGAAAAAATTGTCGCCGTGCAGGAAAAGGCCGGTTTCGTGCCCAATGTGTTCCTGACGCTGGCGCACCGTCCCGATGAGTTCCGCGCCTTTTTCGCGTATCACGACGCCCTGATGGAAAAGGAAGGCGGCCTGACCAAGGCGGAGCGCGAGATGATCGTGGTCGCCACCTCGGGTGCGAACAGCTGCCTGTACTGCGTTGTCGCCCACGGCGCCATCCTGCGCATCCGGGCCAAAAACCCGCGCGTGGCGGATCAGGTGGCGACCAACTACCGTAAGGCTGAAATTACGCCGCGCCAGTGCGCGATGCTCGATTTCGCCATGAAGGTGGCGCTGCGCCAGGCCGAGGTGGAGGAGGCTGATTTCGATGCCCTGCGCGCGCAGGGGTTCGGTGACGAAGATATCTGGGATATCGGCGCGATCGCCGCGTTCTTCGCCATGAGCAACCGCATGGCGAACCTCACCAGCATGCGGCCCAATGACGAGTTCTACCTGATGGGCCGCCAGCCGAAAGTCTGACGGAATCCTGTTTTGCGCCGCCGGAAGGGCCGGACGGCTTTCCCGGCGGCGGCCATGGCGGGGTTTGTGACGTACTGTCTGGCCGGGGCGGGAACGTCGCCCGTGGCTCTGGCTTTTGTGACAGGGATCATGGAATGTTTTCCCGCACCCCGTCAGGCTGTGGGCGAGTCCCTTTTCAGGGGCTGGCGTTGCGCTCGCTGAAAGCGGCGCAACGGTGTTTCACGAACGGGTAAACGTAAATGACCGCAGCCGCTGCCCCGGCATCCGATACCGGCGACAAACCCGCCCGCAAGGCCTGGAAGGGACGCATTCCGGGCAATCACGGCATCTGGGTCGGCATTACCTGCGAGTTTGTCGAATTTCTCGTGCTGTTCACGGTGTACTTCGTCGCCCGCGCGCACTTCCCCGAACAGTTCCACCAGGGCGCGGCGCGGCTGTCGGTGGCGGCGGGCACCGCCATTACGCTGCTGATGCTGACCAGCAGTTTTTTCATCGCCTGCTCGGTCGCGCGGATACGCGCGGGACGCCGCCGCGAATCGATCGGCTGGCTTATTGCTGCGCTGGTTGCCGCGCTGGGCTATCCGCTGGTGAAGTATTTCGAAATCCAGTGGAACCTGGCGCAGGGCATCAACGGTGAGTCAGGGATTTTTTTCACCGTTTATTACTACCTGACCTTTACCCACCTGGTGCATGGATCCTGGGGCATTCTGGGCCTCCTGTGGGTGCTGGGGCGCCATCTGGCCGGCGGCTACACGGCGGAGCAGTACAACGGGCTGGAGGCGCTGGGCTGCTACTGGCACGCCACGGACATTATCTGGCTGATCATTTTCCCGCTCTTCTACGTGCTGGCCTGACCATGAAAACGGCTCACTCCGCTCCGTCGACGTCGCTCACCCCCCTGGTGATTGCCTGGCTGGGGCTGGTGGCGCTAACCGGGCTCAGCCTGTGGCTCGCGCAATGGTCCGGGCGCGCCGCGTGGCTCCAGCTGCCGGTCGCCGCCATTGTGTGGTTCAAAGGATGGACGGTGGCGCGCTTCTTTATCGAAACCCACCTCGCGCATCCTTTCATCGCGGGTGTTGTGCGGGCCTTCATCATCTGCGTGCCCCTTGCGCTGGTTCTCACCGTGTGGATTGGTGAGCGGATGGCGCGGTAAATCGCGCGGGAACTGATTTGGGTTGTTCTTCCGGGGGCAGTCTGCCCGGTCTCCGGCAGAAACGGTGAATGCAGGACGGGCCGGTTCAGGTGAGGGAAGGACCGCCTGCGGCGGATGCAGACAACCGCCCGGAAAAACGGCGTGTTCTGGCGAAGGCTGCGATGGGAATATCGATCCCGGGAATTCCAGCCGGGCGCTGACGACGGCGAAATCTTATGGCCGGCATCAAAACAGAAAAGGCTTACAGTCTTTTGGACTGTAAGCCTTTTTTGATGACTGGTCGGGGAAAGAGGATTCGAACCTCCGGCCCCTGCGTCCCGAACGCAGTGCTCTACCAGGCTGAGCTATTCCCCGTATTCTGCCGCTCCAGTGGTCAAACCGGAGCAGGAACTTCTAGTGGTCCCTGTCGACAGCAAAGTCCGACAATTCTAGCAGCGCCTTCCTGAAATTGGAAGGCGGCAGCGCTGAAATCGCGTCCGCCGCCCGTCTTGCCTCGGCTTTGGCGTAGCGGCGGGTTTCCTCCAGCGCGCCGGACTGCTGGACGGCGGCAAGCACGGCGGCGAAATCGTCGCGCCCGCCGTTTTCGATGGCGTTGCGCACCAGTGCGGCCTGTTCGGCGCTGCCGTGCGCCATGACATAAATCAGTGGCAGCGTTGGCTTGCCTTCGGCAAGATCGTCGCCAAGGTGTTTGCCGGTGATGGATTCTTCTGCGGAATAGTCGAGCACGTCGTCAATGAGCTGGAAAGCCGTGCCCAGATGCATGCCGAAGGCGGCCAGGCTGTTTTCCAGTGTTTCGTCCACGCCGCCAAGAATGCCGCCCAGGCGCGCGGCGGCCTCGAACAGTTTGGCGGTCTTGTAGCGGATCACGCGCAGGTAATCCTCGACGCCAGTATCCGCGTTGTGGCAGTTGAGCAGTTGCAGCACCTCGCCCTCGGCGATGATGTTGGTGGCGTCGGCGAGCACCCGCATGACCCGCATGCTGTCGACGCCGACCATCATCTGGAAGGCGCGGGTGTAGAGAAAGTCTCCCACCAGCACCGAGGCGGCATTGCCGAACAGGGCGTTGGCGGTGCGATTGCCACGGCGCAGTTCGGATTCGTCCACCACGTCGTCGTGAAGCAGGGTGGCCGTGTGGATGAACTCGATAACCGCGGCGAGTTCGTGGTGATGGGTTCCCCGGTAGCCGGTGGCCCCGGCGGCAAACAGCACCAGCGCGGGGCGCAGACGCTTGCCGCCGCTGTTGATGATGTATTCCGCCACCTGGCGGATCAGCACCACGTCGGAATGGAGCGAGCGGCGGATAACCCCGTCTACCGCCTGCATGTCGGCGGCAATCGGCGCGAGAATGTGCTGGACGGACACGGGAGGGGACCGTTTGCGGAAAAAGCGCGATGGTAGGGGGCGGCTGTCCGCTCCGTCAAGGATGGTGGCCGGACAGGCGCGGGGTTCTCTGTTTCCGGTTTCCGGCATATTTACAGGCTGGGGGCATTCAGGGCGGTTGCTCCGGGCGGGGCATTGCCCCATGCTGGCAGCCATTTTCATGCGAGGTGTTTTTCATGCGTCTGATACTTGTTCTGGTTGTGGTGGCGGTTGTCGGCTGGCTGGCGGTGACTTCGCTGCGCTCGCAGACGGACGCCACCGGCGATGTGGCGCGCCGGATGGGGGTGGATGTGCCGCAGGATGCAACGCCGCGCCAGCAGGTTGAAGCAATTGGCCAGGCGGTCGAAAAAATGCAGGCCCAGCACGCGGAGCAGCAGCGCCAGCTGCTTGAAGACGCGACCCGGGGAACGGCGGCGCGGCGGGAGTAGCCGTGGAGCCGTCAAGGATGTGGGCGAGGCAGATCAGGGGTTGGCGGCGGGGTAATCGGTGATGATGGAATCGACGCCCCAGCCCAGCCGTGCCGTCAGCCGCGCCGCGTTGTTTTCGGTGTAGAGCGCAAGGCGGAGTCCCGCCGCGCGTATGTCGCGGGCCAGACGCTCTTCAACGTGCCGGGTGTCGGCGTGCAGGGCGATTGCGCCAATCGCGGCGCAGCGCGCCTGCCAGTCGGAGGGAATATGCTCGACAAGGAGCGCGCGCGGTGTGGCCGGGCACGGTCCGGCGGCGGCCTGCAGCGCGGCGGGGGAAAAGGAGGAGAGGAGCAGGCCGGGCGCGAAGGCTGGCCAGTTGCGCCGCAGACAATGCCCAACCGTATGCCCGGTGGCGTGGTCGTGTCCCGTGGCGGGTTTGATTTCGATATTGACGGACAGGCCGAGCGCGGCGCAGCGCGCCAGCGCTTCGTCCAGCGTGGGCAGGCGTTCGTTGGCGAAGCGGGGGGCGAACCAGGCGCCGGCATCAAGCGCACGCAGCGCGGCGGCATTCTGTTCCGCCACGCGGCCGCGACCGCTGGTGGTGCGCTCCAGCGTTTCATCGTGGATCAGCAGCGGCACGCCATCGGCCGAGAGCATAACGTCGAACTCGACGCCGCGGCAGCCATGCGCGGCTGCAGCATCGAGACCAGCCAATGTGTTTTCCGGGGCCAGAGCGCCGCCGCAGCGGTGTGCGAGCACCGGCGGCAGCGGCCAGGCAGAAGTCATTTCGCCTGGCTGGCCCGGGCGACGGCGGTGTCGAGCGCTTCTTTGGCCGGCTTGCGGTCGGCCCAGACGAAGGCCAGTTCTTCGTTAAGGATGCGGCGTACACGCTCGTTTTCTACCGCGGGTTGCGAGGCGGATACGGTTGTGGCCGGTTTGTTGGTGAGCTGCGCCACGGCAACGCGGACATTTTCCAGATCCGTGCCGAGCAGATCGCTTTTCGAGGCCAGCAGCCCGGCGCGGTTCAGCGGCAGGTAGCCGGTTTCGCGCTGCCAGGCGACCTGGTTTTCCGGCTGCAGCCAGAAGCTGACAAAGCGTGCGACGGCCTTGTACTCATTGGGATTTTTTCCCGATGAGGCCCACATTGCCGGACCGTCCGCGAGCGTGTTTTGCGGCGCGCCGGGGAAGTCGTCGTAATACGGCAGCGGCGCGATGCCGATGTCGGCCCCTTCCCTGCGGTGGAAGTCGGCCCAGCTTGCGGAAGGCGCGGCGATGACGGCGCAGTCGCCCGCAGCGAAAAGCCGTTCCGCCTCGACGCCGTCGAACATGCGCAGGTAGCTGGCGCGGTGCCAGCTCGCCATCATCGCCACGTGCTTGACCTGGAACATGCCGTTGAATGAAGGGGCGATGCCCTTTCCGCGCGCGGCGGCGACCGGTTCGTTATGCCAGGCGCTGAGGTTTTCGACCATCACACGCCCCGGTTCGGACACGGTGTACGGGCAGGTGTGCCCCGTATCCGCCAGACGGCCCAGCGTCTGCTGGAGGCCGGACCAGGTGCTGATCTGGGCGGCGTCCGGGCTGATGCCCGCGCGGCGGAACACTTCGCGGTTGAAATAGAGCACGGGCGTCGACAGGCCCACCGGCAGCGCCAGCAGGCGCCCCTGCGCATCGACCGGGGTGCGCGTCATCATCGCGGGCGGACGCAGCGTCTGCAGCGGAACGCCCGCGTCTTTCATCAGCGCGTACAGGGGTTTGAAGCGCGGCTTGCCAGCGAGAAAGGCGTCTTCGTCCGCGCCGCCAAGAATCAGCAGATGCGGAGCGCCGCTGGCGCCGCGCCCGGTCAGCTTCGCCTGGATCGCGCCGCCGTTCTGCGCGTTGAAGCGGGCAACGAGTTCTTCCAGCGCGCTGATCTTGGTCTGCGGCAGGCTATGCGAGATTTCCAGTTGCAGAACCTGCGCTGTTTTGGGCGCGGGCTTTTTCGCGACGGCTTTGGGGGCTGGCGCCGCCTGTAGCGGAAGCGACAGCGCCAGCAGGCTGGCCAGCATCAGGGCGCGGGTGCGGTGTCCGGGTTGGGATGAAGTGATTTTGCGCATGTCTGCCTGATAAAAAGAGGAGCGGGATAGGGTCCGGCCGGGCGGATTATAGACATGGCCTGCCGTGGGGGCAGGAAGGAAATATGTAACGCTGGCGCTGTTTTTCCATTGCGGGTAATGCGCGCGGACATCAAGATTTTTCCTGCCCGTGCCGTTAGACTGGTATCAGCATCCACGAATGGAATACGGCCCGACCCGTCATGCGCACATTACTTCTGCTCCTGCTTTTTCCGCTTTTTACCGGCTGCGACCAGGTTGGCGAGGCGCTCGGCCTGCCCGACCCGAAAAAGGATGCGGCCCAGACCGAGGCCGAAGGGCGCGCCATTGGCGGCGCGTGCCGACATGCCGGGCGCTCGCTGGAGGATTGCTACAGCCTTAATCCGGCGGCGCAGAAAGCGTGGGTGTTCGCTGGCTGGAAAGACATGAACGACTACATGATGGCGAACAAGCTGGAAGTCGTGCCGTCGAAACTGCCGCAAGCCATACCGCCCGGCGTGGCCGAAGGCGCGACGGCGTCGGTCCGTGCCCCGGAGCCCGCGCCGGTGGTGACCCCCTCGGCGCCGGGAGCAGCCGCCCCGACACGGTGAGCGGCAGGGCGCGGTCATGGAGGCACAGCGGGTGGCACAGTGCCGCCGTGGGGCTCAGGGCGCGGGATTGCCGCAGCGCAGGTGGATCGCATCGATGTCGGCGGCGAGCCCGGGCGTGATCTCAACATCCCATGCAACGAGGTTTTCTTCCAGTTGCGCCATTGTCGTTGCGCCAATGATCGTACTGGCGACGCAGGGCTGGCGGTAGGCAAAGGCCAGCGCCAGTTGCGCGGGCGCAAGGCCGTGCCGCCGCGCGAGCGCGGCGTAGGCGGCCGTCGCTCGGGCGACGCCGGGTTTGGCGTAACGCTGGGCGAAGTGTTCGAACAGCGTGACCCGCCCGGCCGCCGCCGCGTTGCCCAGATATTTTCCCGACAGCAGGCCGAAGGCGAGCGGCGAGTAGGCGAGCAGCCCGATGCGCTCGCGGTGGCACACTTCGGCCAGACCGTATTCAAATACACGGTTGAGCAGGCTGTAAGCGTTCTGTACCGAAACCACGCGTGGCAGCCCCAGTTCGTCGGCGATGCGGACGAACTCCATGACGCCCCACGGGTGCTCGTTGGACAGGCCGATGTAGCGGATATGGCCTTCCGCCACCAGTTCGGCCAGCGCTTCCAGCTGGGCGCGGATTGGCGTGCAGTCGCGTTCTTTTTCCGGGTCGTACTGCCATTGCCCGAACATGGGCTGGTTGCGCTCGGGCCAGTGCAACTGGTAAAGGTCGATGTAACCGGTGCGCAGCCGCCTCAGGCTGCCTTCCACCGCCGCGCGCAGGTTGGCGCGGTCCAGCGCGGGCGGGCCGCCCCGTATCCACTGCAGGCTGCGCGCGGGGCCTGTCGCTTTGGTCGCCAGCACGACGCGTTCACGCGGCTTGCGGGCAAGCCAGCTGCCGACGATGCGTTCGGTGGCGCCGGAGGTTTCCGCCCGCGCGGGCACCGGGTACATCTCGGCGGTGTCGATGAAGTTGATGCCCCGGTCGAACGCGCGGTCAAGCTGCGCATGTCCTTCCGCCTCGCTGTTCTGCTGGCCGAAAGTCATCGTGCCAAGGCAGATGGCGGATACCTCCGGCCCGTCATCGCCCAGCTTCCGGTAAATCATCGCGCGTCCGGCCATGGCCGTTTCCTCCTGCCGGGAAAAAAGCGCCGCGGCTCGCGTAACGCATCGCGGCAACCTATCATTCCGCCTTTCCCGCGATGATACCCCGCCGCGCTGGCGGATCTGCCCGATGTCTACCCCTACCCTTGTTCCTGGTTTTCCTGTTTCCGGCCTGCTTGGATATTGCCGCGCCGGTTTCGAAAAAGAGCTGGCGGCCGAACTGGATGATCTCGCCGCCACGGCGGGTCTGGCCGGTTATGTCCGCGCCACGCCTGGCAGCGGCTATGCCGCGTTCGAAGCCTTTGAGCCGGTGCCGCTCGCCGCGCTGGGCGAACATCTCGACTGGCGTGCTCCGGTATTCGCCCGCCAGCTGCTGCCCTGGTTCGCCCGCGTTACCGGGCTGCCCGAGCGCGACCGCGCCACGCCGCTGGTTGCCGCGGCGCGGGAAGAGGGGCGGCGCTTTCGCGCTGTGGCGCTGGAAACCCCGGATACCGATGAGGCCAAACAGCGCTCCGGGTTTTGCCGCCGTTTCACCGGGCCGCTGACGCGCGAACTGGAAAAAGCGGGCGGACTGCGCAGCAGCCGCACCGGCCTGCCGGTGCTGCACGTAATGTTTCCCGATGCCGCCAGCGCATGGCTGGCCTGCGGCGTCGAGGGATACTGCGCGCCGTGGGCGATGGGCATTCCGCGCCTGCGCATGCCGTCGGGCGCGCCGAGCCGCTCGACGCTGAAGCTGGCTGAAGCGTTCATGACCTTGCTGGGCGAGGGGGAGCGTGAAACCGTTCTGCGCGCCGGCATGCGCGCCGTCGACCTGGGCGCCGCGCCCGGCGGCTGGACGTGGCAGCTCGCCCAGCGCGGCATCCGTGTCACCGCGGTGGATAACGGCCCGCTGCGCCCGGAGGTGATGGCGACGGAAATGGTTGAGCATCTGCGCGCCGACGGCTTCGTCTGGCGTCCGCCGCGCCCGGTGGACTGGATGGTGTGCGATATGGTCGAACAGCCTTCCCGCATCGCCGCGCTGGCTGCCGACTGGATCGGCTCCGGGCGCTGCCGCCATACCGTGTTCAATCTCAAACTACCCATGAAACGCCGCCTGGATGCGGTGGAGCAGTGCCGCGAGCTGATCCGCAAGCGGCTCGCCAGCGTTGGCCCTTATGTGTTGCGCATCAAGCAGCTCTACCATGACCGGGAAGAAGTCACCGCGTACCTGACCCTGAAAAGATAGCGCCGCCATGGCGCGGCGTTCTCATGCGCCATGCGCGAGCGGGACAGCCGCCCGGCCTGCAGCGGCGTTGCCGGGAACCATGCGTGTATAATTATATTTTTTACTTAACCAGTCTCCGGCCTGCCGGCTGGCGCGAATCCTTCGGGGGCGGCTCCGCCCCGGACACTTTCATCCGCTCGCCATTTCCGGCACACCGCGCTTCGCGGACGGCCGCCCGACAGAAAAGGCGCCCATGAGTTTTGCCGATCTCGGCCTTATCCCCGAACTGCTCCAGGCCGTAGCCGACGCCGGCTATACCGAGCCCACGCCGATCCAGCGCCAGGCCATCCCCATCGTCATCGCTGGCGAGGATGTCATGGGCGGCGCGCAGACCGGCACCGGAAAAACCGCTGGTTTCACGCTGCCGCTGCTGCAGCGCCTTTCCCGCCATGCCAATACCAGCGCATCGCCCGCGCGCCACCAGACGCGCGCGCTGCTTCTTGCGCCGACGCGCGAGCTGGCGATGCAGGTGCACGAATCGGTCCAGACCTACAGCAAACATCTGCCGCTGCGCTCGACCTGCATTTACGGCGGCGTGGACATGAACCCGCAGATCCAGGAGCTGCGCCGGGGCATCGAAATCGTTATCGCCACGCCGGGGCGGCTGCTCGACCACGTGCAGCAGAAAACCATCCAGCTCGGCCAGGTGGAAATGCTCGTGCTCGACGAGGCCGACCGCATGCTGGACATGGGCTTTATCCCCGACATCCGGCGCATCCTCGCGCTGCTGCCCGCCAGCCGCCAGAGCCTGCTGTTTTCCGCCACGTTTTCGGAGGAAATCCGCAAGCTCGCGGACCAGATGCTGAAAACCCCGCGGCTGATCGAAGTCGCGCGGCGCAACATGGTGTCGGAAACCATCACCCACCGCGTTCATCCCGTTTCCGCCGGACTCAAGCGCAACCTGCTCGCGCACCTGCTGCGCCATCAGCCCGATACGCAGGCGCTGGTGTTTATCGATACCCGGCTTGGCTGCGCCCGTCTGGCCCATTTTCTTGTTCGTCACGATATTTCCGCTGATGCCATTCATGGCGACAAGGGCCAGCAGCAGCGCACCGAAACGCTTGACGCGTTCAAAAGCGGACGGCTGCGCGTGCTGGTGGCGACCGATGTCGCCGCGCGCGGGCTGGATATCGACGAACTGCCTTACGTCATCAACTTCGAGCTGCCCCGCACCGCCGAGGATTACGTGCATCGTATCGGCCGCACCGGCCGCGCCGGGCACCATGGCAACGCCGTGTCGCTGGTGTGCGCGGAGGAAAAAGGCCGCCTTGCCGAAATCCAGAAGCTCATCAAGCTCGAAATTCCGCAGGAAGTGGTTCCCGGCTTCGATCCCGAGCCGGAATTTTTCGAGGCGGGTTCCCGCAGCGCAAAAGGGCGGCGTACGCCCGCGCCAACGGCGCTTGCCCCGGCGGTAGCGCCTGCCCGATCTCCCCGCCCGGCGCGCGCCGCTGATGGCAGGAGGGGGGCGAAGTCCACCATCGCCGCCGACGGTTTCGATTTCAGCAAACCCTACGAACCGGCTTCCGGCGCGGCTTCCGGCGCGGCTGCCGAAGCGCGGCCGGATGCGGCGGGGCCCGGCGGCGCGCAGCGCCGTCCGCAGCGGCAGATCGCTTTTCTCCTGGGCGGCGGCAAGCAGAAATAGGCCTGGCAAACCCGGCTATTCCGGCGTTTGCCGCAGCGGGGCTCAAGTATTCTGGGCGCACTGTCAAGCGACCTGAGCCTGGACATGCTGCCGCCGATAAACCCCGCTGGCCCTCCCCGGAGTATTCCCCCTTCTTCCGCCGAGCCTTTCGTTCCCGATCTGTCTGAAGGGGCGGAAACGGGCGTTTACCTCGCTCTGCTCGAACTGCTCGACGAAGGGCTGATCATCACCGGCGATGAAGTCATCATCGACGCCAACAGTGCCGCCTGCCGCCTGCTTGAGCGCGATTACCGCCAGATCGCGGGCCGCCCGCTGGCGGAAATATTTCCGTCCGAGCGCGCGTTTCTGGAAGCCCGGACCCGTCTTTTCATCCAGGGTGAAATGCGCGGCAGCCTGCGCGTCGCCCTGCCTGGCGGACGTCACCGCGATTTCCGCTTTATCGCTGCCGCGCGCCTGCGCCCCGGTATTCATGCGCTGATCCTGAGCCGCGACTGGCTGGCCGAAACTGCCCCCGAAAGCGTCATTGAAGCGCCCGTCTCCGCGCGCCAGAACGATCTGTGGCCCCGCCTTGCCGCCGCGCTTTCCCAGCCGGTGATCGTTCTTGACGCTGCTGGCGTGGTTGCCGCCGCCAATGCCGCCGCGCTGGCCCTGTCTGGACTCGACCGCGCGGCTTTCATCGGCCGTCCAGTGGAAGCGGCGCTCGCCATTGACTGGGCGGCGGATGGCGCGCCGCTTGCGCAGGTGCGGCCTGCGGGCGGTGCTGAATCTTTGATGGCGCGGATTCTTGCGGGACCGCATCCTGGCTGGCGACTGCTCGTTCTGCCTGCGCCAGGGAACATGAAAAATGCGGTTCCGGCAATGATGCGAAACGCAGCCCCGGTCCTGTCCGATGGCGGAGTGGGCGCGCGCGCGCCCGCGGCGGATGTTTTTGAGGCGGCCGGTCAGGCCATGTTTGTGTGTGATGGCGCAGGCCGTATCGCGGCGGTCAATCGCGCCTTTGCGGCGCTTACGGGCTACAGCCGCGAGGAGGCCGTTGGCAAGGAGCCATCGGCACTTGGTCTGGACAGTACCAATTCTGAAAACGGATCTGCAATGCGGCAGGTTCTGGCTGAAACCGGGCAATGGCAGGGTGAAATCGTGGGGCGGCGCAAAGATGGCGCGGTGTATCCTGGCTGGCTGTCCCTGAGCGTGAGCAACGATGCGCCTGCCGCTGAAAGCCAGACTGGAGTGCTCACAGATCTGTCCGCCAGAAACAGGGCTGAAGCGCGCGGCGATTATCCCGGCGAGCGTGACGTACTGACCGGCCTGCCCGGCCGCCAGCGGCTGGCGCGGTGTTTTTCCGCCGCTGCGGGAGAAGTATTGAGCCAGCATCGCCGCAGCGTGGGGGTGCTGTGCATCAGGCCTGAAAGTTTTGACGCCATCAGGCGTGAATACGGCGCTAACGCCGGAGATGCCGTGCTGCGGCAAACCGCCCGGCGGCTCCTGGCCGTTTTGCCGTCTGGGGCGCGGGCCGCGCGCGAGGATGGCGATACGTTTTTCGTGCTGCTGCCCGGGCTCGAACAGGAAAATGAAGCCCTTCGCGCCGCTGGGCTGCTGCTGGCCGCCCTTGATGTGCCGTTCGAAACCGGGCAGAGCCTCACACAGGCGGGGGCCGGTATCGGCGTCGCACTGTTCCCCGCCGATGGCGATACGTTCGATATCCTGTGCGGTCGCGCGGAGGCTGCATTGCTGCGGGCCCGCCAGGGCGGTGGCGGCTGCCAGCGCTATACACCGGATCTGGATGGGCCGGGGATCATGCGCAGGGTGTTCGAAACCCGCTTGCGCCACGCTATCGGGCGCGAGGAACTGGCTGTGCATTTCCAGCCGCTGGTCGATGCCCGCGACGGACGGGTGTGCGCTGGCGAGGCGCTGCTGCGCTGGCAGCATCCGGATCTGGGGCTGGTTCCTTTCCGCAGTTTTGGCGGTGTGGCCCGCGATAGCGGCCTGATCTCCAGTCTGGGTGACTGGGCGCTGCGTACCGCCTGCCTTGCCGCGGCAGGCTGGAAAGCCGCCGCAGGCGGCGATGCGCCAGTGGTGACGGTCAACATTGCGATCGAGCAGATCATGCAGCCCGGTTTCGCCGGGCGAGTACAGCAGGCGCTGGCTGATGCCGCATTGCCGCCCGCGCGGCTTGAACTGGATATCGATGAGCAGATTCTGGGTGAGGATGGTGCTTGCGTTGCGGATACCCTGGCGACTCTGGCCGGGTTGGGGGTTCGTCTGGCGGTCGATGACTTTGGCCGGGGCGCGAGCGCCATCCCGAAGCTGAAACGCTATCCGCTGCAGGCGCTAAAGCTGGATCCCGCGCTGGTGCGGGATGTGGGCAGGAGCGAAGAGAGCGAGGCGATCGTCGAAGCCATTGCCAGCATGGCTGACGTGCTGGGCCTCCGGATTTTCGCGCGCGGCGTCGAGGACGGAGCGCAGCAGGCGTTTCTTTCTGCCCTGGGCTGCCATCTGCAGCAGGGGCCGTTGTTCGGAAAGCCGATGACGCAGGCGGAGTTCGCGTCTTTTCTGGCCGGAGGCGGAATATAGAAAGCCGGGCCAGAAAGACGGGCTTCCGCGCGGCGGATCAGTAATCAGACAGCGTGCGGCAGTTTTCCTCACGCCCCGTCATCACGCCGAAATGTTTCAGCTGCTCGCGCACGAATACATCGGGAATGCGGCGGTTGGCGCAGTACTCGCGTAACTGCATTGCGTAGGCGAGGTGCTGCATCGCCTCTGTTGTGCTGGCGACGGCCGGGAACCGGTAGCGGCTGGTGTCGCGCCAGTCATCTTTTTCTTTTTTTTCTCCGGAATCTTTCCGTGCTTCGCCCGGCGCGGCGGATAGCGTCGCTGCCTCTGCAGCCTGCCCGGCGGCTGGCGCAGGTGCCTGCGCCAGGGCCGCAGCAATAGCCGGTAGCTGCAGCAGTAAAACGGACAGCAGGCGCATGGAATGCATGGGATGAGTGCGGTAAAAACAGGACACCCTGATCTACGGCCTGGAGTGGCGTGTTCTTGAGAGGTTGTCTCCGTTTTCGGGCAGAACGCTTTAACTGGCTCTGGTTTTGCTTTCGGCGGGCCTTTCAACCAGTCTGATAATCACGAGCGAAATATTGTCGCCCGCCCCGGCGGCGCGGATGCGGGCCAGGTCGATCAGTATCTGCGCCGCCTGGCGTGGGGGGTGGGCATGGATGATGTCAGCCAGTTCCGCATCGGGGAAATACCCCCAGAGTCCGTCCGAGCACAGCAGGAAACTGTCGCCGGCAGCAAGCGTGGAGGTGCCGCCAAATTCGATGAGCGGCTCGCGTTCGCCCCCAAGGCAGTGCAGGAGCACATTGCGCTGCGGGTGGGTGAGCGCGGCGGTTTCATCAATCCGGCCCTTGCGCTGCAGTTCCCCGACCAGAGAATGATCCTGGGAACGCAGCAGCGTTTCTGGTCCGCGGAAGTGATAGAGCCGCGAGTCGCCGCAGTGGGCCCAGACGGCCTCTCCCGCATGCAGCAGGAACGTTACCGCGGTGCTGTGGGGATCCTGCTCGCTGGTGAAACGGGTCAGCTTGATGACCAGATGCGCTTCATTGATGATGCTTTCGAGCAGGCTCCGCGACGTTTCGCTCCGGGGGGCGAAGACATCGAAATTCTGCTTCGCCTTGATCAGCACCTGCTCAGCGGCCATCGCGCCACCCGAATGGCCACCCATGCCGTCCGCCAGCACGGCCATCATCATGCCGTGACGGACAGGGTGGGCGAACAGCGCAACGCGGTCCTGTTGCTCCTGGCGGTCGCCTATATGCCGCGCGATGCAGGTTTCGACGGAAAGAGACATAAATGCAACAAAAAGTTATTGGATGCAATCATAACAATCATCGCGCAGGAAAGGGCAGAGAGACTGTTCACGCCACGAAGAGGGGTTGGCTTTACGCCTGTTTCTGCCGGGGGTGTCCGCACGGCTCCATGCCCGGCTGTAGCGGATTCCGGGTGTGGAGGTACCTCCCCGGCGTTTATTGCCTTATGGATTCCGCTTTCCCGGCGCCGGCGTCCGGAGTGTGTGGGCTGCGTCCGTCCGGTCTGCGGGCTGCACGCAGGGCGAGCAAGGAGCCGACAAGCGATAGCACCGGTACGGCCACGAGGAGAAGCTGGATCCAGTTTCTGTCAGTCATCGATATTGATGGATTGCCGGGTTCCGGGTGGGGCCGCCGCGGCCGTGTCGCCGGGGCATTGATCTTTTCTGTGCCGGGAAGTATCATTCCCGGTTCTGTACTGAACACTCATAAACTGGAGTATATCCATGTACGCGGTGATAAAAACCGGTGGCAAGCAATATCGCGTCAGCCCCGGCGAAAAGATCAAGGTAGAACAGATACCGGCCGACGTGGGTTCCGAAATCACGCTTGATCAGGTTCTCATGGTCGGCGAAGGCGAGTCGGTGAAAATCGGCACGCCCGTGGTTTCTGGCGCCGCCGTGAAGGCCACCGTGGTTTCCCACGGACGTCACGACAAGATCAAGATTTTCAAGATGCGTCGGCGCAAGCACTACCAGAAGCATCAGGGGCATCGGCAGAACTATACCGAGCTTCGCATCGAAGCGGTTTCGGCCTGAGGATCACATACCATGGCACACAAAAAAGCTGGCGGCAGTTCCCGTAACGGCCGCGACTCCGAATCAAAACGCCTTGGCGTGAAGCGCTACGGCGGCCAGTTCGTCGCCGCGGGCAATATTCTCGTCCGCCAGCGCGGCACGGAGTATCACCCGGGTGAAAACGTCGGCATCGGCAAGGATCACACGCTGTTCGCCCTTAAGGACGGAACGGTGAAGTTCGTTGTAAAGGGCGCCGCCAGACGCCGCACCGTGATCGTGGAACCCGCCGGGGCCGTTGCGGCCTGAGGTTGCATTGTCCGGAGCAGAAAGCCCTATCCTTGCGGTAGGGCTTTTTTATTTATGCCCTCAGGCAGACGCACATGAAATTTTTTGATGAAGCCCGTATCGAGGTCATTGCCGGCGACGGCGGCAATGGCTCGGCCTCTTTCCGCCGCGAGAAATTCATTCCGCGCGGCGGCCCGGATGGCGGTGACGGCGGGCGGGGCGGCAGCATTTTCGCGGTGGCCGACCGTAACCTGAACACCCTTATCGATTACCGCTTCAACCGCTGTTTTCGCGCACAACGTGGCGAGAACGGCGGCAGCAAGGATTGTTACGGCAAGGGCGGCGACGATGTGGTGCTGCGCTTTCCGGTGGGCACCGTCATCGCCAATCTGGATACCGGCGAAGCCATCGCCGATCTGGACGAGGACGGCAAGTCCGTGCTGGTGGCGCGCGGCGGCCGGGGCGGGCTGGGCAACCTTCACTTCAAGTCCAGCGTCAACCGCGCTCCGCGCAAACGCACGCTGGGGCAGGAAGGCGAACGCTTCAACCTGCGGCTGGAACTGAAGGTGCTGGCTGACGTCGGCCTGCTCGGACTGCCCAACGCCGGAAAATCCACCTTCATCCGCGCGGTATCGGCGGCGCGGCCGAAAGTGGCCGATTATCCTTTCACCACGCTTGCGCCCAATCTGGGCGTTGTCCGCACGGATGAAAACCGCAGCTTCGTGGTGGCGGATATTCCGGGCCTGATCGAAGGCGCGGCCGAGGGCGCGGGGCTTGGCTACCAGTTTCTGCGTCATCTGCAGCGTACGCATGTGCTGCTGCATCTGGTCGATCTGGCGCCATTCGATCCCGAAGCTGATCCGGTGCGCGATGCCCGGACCATTGTTGAGGAGCTGCGCAAATACGATGAAAGTCTGTTCCGCAAGCCGCGCTGGCTGGTGCTCAACAAACTCGACCTGATTCCCGGGGAAGAGCGCCGGCAGCGGGTGGAGGCGTTTCTCGAAGCTTATGGTCCCGTTGACCGCTATTTCGAAATTTCCGCACTTGCGGGCGATGGCTGCCGCGGACTCGTATTCGCGCTTCAGGATTTCCTTGATGGAGAACGCGTCCGTATCGAGGCGGAGCGGGAGGAAAAACAGGAGCGTGAGGCGGCACAGTTCGCCGCGCTTGACGCCCGGCGAGCCGCCGCCGATGCCCTGATCGACGAAGACCGCGCCGCGGGCGACGATGAGGACGAAAATACAGATGCGACCGGAGACGGATACCGGGAACATTGAGCGTAATACCCGTACCTGCGCAGACATCATGATGAGAGAAAAAATCAGGCTCGCCCGCCGCCTTGTGGTCAAGGTGGGCAGTGCCCTTGTCACCAACAACGGCGAGGGGCTCGACCACGCGGCGCTGGATGGCTGGGCGCGGCAGATCGCCGCCCTGCGCGCGGAGGGGCGCCAGGTGGTACTCGTTTCCTCTGGCGCGATCGCCGCCGGCATGCAGCGTCTGGGCTGGAGTCAGCGTCCGCGCGAAATGCACAGACTCCAGGCCGCCGCGGCCGTAGGCCAGATGGGGCTTGTGGAAGCCTATGAAAAGGCGTTTTCCCGTCATGGACTGCATACCGCCCAGATTCTTCTGACTCATGAAGACCTTGCTGACCGTACGCGCTACCTCAACGCCCGGTCGACCCTGATTACACTGCTCGAACTCGGCGTGGTGCCAATCATCAACGAAAACGACACCGTTGTGACCGATGAAATCAAATTCGGCGATAACGATACCCTCGGCGCGCTGGTCACCAATCTGATCGAGGCGGAGGCGCTGATCATTCTCACCGACCAGCAGGGGCTTTACACCGCTGATCCGCGCCAGGACCCGGATGCCACACTGATTACGGCAGGCCGTGCCGAAGATCCCCGCTATGCGGCCATGGCGGGCGGCGCCGGCAGCGGGATTTCCAGGGGCGGCATGATCACCAAGATCCGCGCCGCCCAGCGCGCCGCCCGTAGCGGCGCGCACACCTGCATTGCCAGCGGACGCGAACCGTCTCCGTTGCTGCGTCTGGCTGCGGGCGAAACGGTTGGCACTCTGCTGTACGCCACCAGCACCCCCCTGCAGGCCCGCAAACAGTGGCTGGCGGATCACCTGCAGCTGGCAGGCAGCGTTGTGCTCGATAACGGCGCGGTGGATGCGCTGCGCGCCGGACGCAGCCTGCTGCCGGTGGGCGTTACCGCTGTCCAGGGCGATTTCGAGCGCGGCGCGGCAGTTGCCTGCCTCACCGGGGAGGGGATTGAAATAGGGCGGGGACTGATCAACTACAGCAGCCCGGAGGCGCGCCGCATCGCGCGCAGGGCAAGTGCTGAAATCGAGCCGGTTCTGGGCTATATCGACGAGCCGGAGCTGATTCACCGGGACAATATGGTGATGTGGTAGCGGCTGGCGCAGATTTGCCGCCAGCCCGCATGTGACGCGTCAGTTTTTTTTACATCCGCAGGGCAGCGCGGCAGGGTTTGCTGAGGTCAACGGATTAATGTGTTTGAAATCAACATAATAATAATGCCGTTTCGAGTGGCACGCCGATTGCTAGTGTTGTGTCGTTAGTGATCGAAAGTTCCGGAAAGGAGTCCGATAATGGCGATTAAAAAATTTGTACTGACAGCCCTTGCTGCGGCGGTGATGTCCGGCGGCGCCCAGGCTGCCGTTATTCTTGAAAACTGGACGCTTGACCTGCGTGGTCTGGATGGGCTTGCGAACACCAGCGACTATCTGATTGAAGGTATTCACTACGCCGGCTTCAATGATGCGCCCGTGCATGCGGCGATTGATCTTGCAACCGGAACCTTTGTCGTGAATGGCAAGGGGGTGCTGAACAACCTGTACGACGCGGATGGCGTTATCCCGACGGAGCTGAACCGGCCCAATGGGGCTGAGTTGACGTTTGTTTTCCGTGTCGGTGGGAATGTTCTTGACAACAGCGGCGGCGTCCTGCGGTTTGACCATACCGACAGCCCGCTGTGGTTCCTGGATTTTTATGTTGATAACCTTGCGGATGGCGGCAAGGCCAAGGCGACTACTGGAACCGGGTATGACGATGGTCTCAAGATCGCGACCTTCGCGGTATCGCTGGCGCCCAATAGTGGCGGGGTGTGGCATCACGGGAATTTGACTGGCTCGCTGGACGGATCTGACGACCTTACCTTCGCGATGGTTTCCAATCCTTTCGGCGCTTTCAAGGACAATAACGGAAATGCGCTGGCGGCTGGAGCCACAATTGGCTGGACAGACTCCAACTTTGATGCGGACTCGAATAACAACGGGGCTCTGGATGAAACGCGCGGCGGCTTTGGCTGCACCGCAAACAATCAGAGCATCGTCAATTTCTGTGCGGTTGAAGACGGGACGGTCCGTCTGGCGACGGAGCAGAATGTTCCTGAGCCCGGCTCTCTTGCTCTTGCCGCGCTGGGGCTGCTGGGTGTTGCCGGCTCTTTCCGCCGCAGGTTTTCCCGCTAAGCCGCAAACACAGGTTTAAGCAGATACGCCACCGGTGCCTACGGCGCCGGTGGCGTTGTCGTTTGAGTGCGGCGCACCCGCGCGTTCTGTGCGGACTGGCGTTAATAAAAGGAGGCAACGTGGCAGAGGTAAATATTTTTCGCATCGCTGCCAGCGAATTATTTACACAGAAAAATTTTTCGCGCATTCCTGAGCCTGATCTGGTTATGGAAAGCGCGGAGCAGGTACGCGCCTATACCGAGGCAGGTCGCGAGGCGGGCGTCATGGCCCCGGTTTACCTCCATCATTGCAGCCATGTCTGTGATGTCATCCGCCCGGGTGATACGGTTGTTGACCTCGCCTGTGGCCCGGCGACCCAGCTTGGTCTGGTGGCGCGCCTGAACCCGGAGACCCGTTTTATCGGCGTCGATCTGTCGGATGAGATGCTTGCAAAAGCGGATGCCTATGTCCGCGCGCAGGCCCTTGAAAATATTGAACTGCGCAAGGGAGATGTCTCGCGGCTGGATATGTTCGAAGACAGGAGCATTGATGCGGTAATGAGCACGATGGCGCTGCATCATCTGCCGGAAACCGTCTTGCTTGACCGGACATTTTCTGAAGTCGCACGCATCCTGAAAAAGGATGGCGGTATTTTCATTGCGGATTTCGGCCGTCTGAAGCTGGAAAAATCAATGACGGTGCTGGCGAACCAGTACGCAGAGATCCAGCCGGATATTTTCACGCTTGATTATCTGAACTCGATGAAAGCCGCTTTCTCGGCGGGTGATTTCCGGCATGCCATGGCAGTGCTGGGATCGCAGGCCCGTCTTTATACGGTTTCTTTCCTGCCCTATATGCTGGCGGTAAAAAGCGCGCCGCGGCGGAGTTTCGACCGGAGCCTGCATGAAAAACTGCAGGCTCTGCATACGGAAATGCCCGGATATCACCAGAAGGATTTCAAAAATCTGTGCCGTTTTTTCCGTTTTGGCGGATTGCGCGGTATCCATACGCCTGCCTGACAGGGGGCGCTAGTTTTCCGGACGGGTGATCATCAGAGATTCAAGCCGCTTTCGTAGTGACCGGGAAAATACTGGAACCGCCTGTCCGATACGGCAGAAGAAAGCAAAGTCCTCCTGCGTTCCAGCCTGCGCCAGGGATTCAAACATGTCCGTCAGCCTGAGCGCCTGCGCAGCGTGTTCCGGCAGCGATGAGAAGCTGCGCCCGGCGCGGGCGTACCAGCGGAAAATAACGGGCGTCATTTCCGGCTGGATCGACAGCCCCAGGGACGATGCCGTCAGCCAGAGCTGCTGCATGGTTTCCCCGGCGCGAACGTAGTCTTCAACAGCAGTCAGGGGCCGGGTGGGCCGGATCAGCAGATGCGCCGCGCAGCCAAGGGCAGGCAACAAATCGAGCTGGATGCGGGGCGGGATTGTGCCGAGCAGGTAGCGGTTGAAAAAAGTGACCCTTTTCCAGCTTTGCATGACCCAGCGCATCAGCTTCGCGGTTAGCGGGTCGACGCCGATGGCCTGATCGGGCATGCGGTCTTCGCTGTAGCGGGTATTCCATTCAATGACGTCGCGGTGCACCGGGTAGGCTTCCGGGCAGGTCAGGCGGATGTGGGCGTTCGCCCACAGAAGGCGCGCAATCCGGAATCTGTCCGGGAATGATTCGAAAAACTGGAGCCTGTATTCCGGGCCGGTTGCGGCGGCCAGCGCATTCCGCTGGGCCTGGGTCAGGGGGTGGGTGCTCATGGGACGCCGCTGCACCGTGCGTTTTTCAATGAAGGGCAGCAGGGGATCTGGTCCGGTGCTGTCGTCGTGGAACAGGCGGACGTCATAGACTGGCGCGGTGTCGGGCGAGCCTTCGCGCAGGGTCCATGCGGCGCGCAGGGAAAAGGCCGAGGCCGCGATGCGCAGTGTTGCCAGCAACGCGCCATGGGCCATGTGGCTGGCATGGCCGTCGAAATCGTACAGGCACCAGCCCCGGGTATCGTGGCCGTGAATGATGATGTGGTTATCCCCGGCAACTTCGAAGCGCCACGGCTGCGTGTTGTCGCCGCTGGGCGCCCAGCGGGCAAGGTCGAGAATCCTGGTTATCGGGTCATTCGCGTTCATGCGGTGTTTCCGGCGGTTTTCATGCGGGCGAGATGTCGCCGCGCGATCCATAGGCCAATCTGCTGCAGCGGATTCCGGTTGCCGCCTGGACGCCAGGTTCTGGCGAGCCTGTTCCGGTAGGCGTCGAACTGGTAGCCGTGCGGCGCAGCCAGAACCCCGCTACGGCCAAGCAGGATTTTCAGCGCCTCGGTTGCCGTTACACCCGCGCAGATCTGGCAGGCGGCAATGGTGGAGGGGCCGCGTCGCTGGGCCAGGTTGACTCTTGATGGATCGACGAGATAGCCGCGCTGCAGCATGGCGGGAGACAGGCCGAGCATGAAGCGCAGCGCCATCTCCTCCTCATCGCAGCCTTCAATGCGGAAATATTCTTCGAACGTCATGCCGCCCGGAAGGAAAACCAGCACTGCGGCGCCCATCCCCAGCGGGGCTGCCGTGACTGCGGGAATCCCCAGACGGTGGCAGGCGGCAAAGGTCGCGCGGCGCGCCGCAAAGGCGAAAAAATCGAGCCCGTCGACGTACAGGTCCGCGCCCTTGAGGAAGTCGTCGATATTGTCTGTCTGCACGCCGTCAGGAAAGGCGCGGATGTCGAGTTCCGGGTTGATATCCAGGGCCATTTCCCGGAGGACCTCGACTTTGGGGCGGCCAATGGAAGACATCATTGCCCCGGCCTGACGGTTGAAATTCACCATGTCGAACGTATCGAAATCGGCCACGCTGAAGGCGCCGATACCCAGTCGCGCCAGCGTCAGCAGGTGTATTCCGCCCACGCCGCCAAGTCCGGCGATGGCAATGCGTTTCGGGCGCAGGGCGGCCTGCTCCGGCGCGGTTGTCCAGCCCAGGTTGCGGGAAAATGCAGCGTCATAATCAAAAGGAGCTGCCACGTTTTTCCTTCAATGGATTATGGCTAAGCGGCTATGATAGTGAATCTGCCGGATAACTGAAGAAAATGTGGGAATCGTTCCCGGGTAGCGCCGCCCAGATCATTCACCTGGCTGCGCGCAATGTGCTGCGGCAGCGCCGCCGCGCTTTCCTTGCACTGCTGATCATATGCGGAGGCGTTATCGCCTATCTGCTGGCGGGGGGCTTTATCCAGTGGATTCTCCTGAACATGCGGGAGATGACCATTCACTCGCAGCTTGGCCATATCCAGATCACCCGTCCCGGCTATTTCCGTGAAGGGTTGGGCGATCCCTACCGCTACCTGCTTCCGGCGGATACTTCCGCCGTATCGGGAAGCAGTATCCGCACCGTGGCGCCCCGGCTTGCCTTCAGCGGCCTGATCAGCAAGGGCGATGCCACGGTTTCCTTCGCAGGAGAAGGCATCGACCCTGAGCGTGAAGCGCCGATCACGCGCGCCATCACGATTGTCGCCGGGCAGGATCTGCCTGGCGCAGATGCGGATGCGGTGCTGCTCGGCGAGGGGCTGGCGGCCAGTCTGGGGGCGGCGCCGGGCGATACCGTGGTGCTGCTGGCCACGACGGCGGCGGGCGGCATCAATGCCGTCGAACTGAAAGTGGCGGGCCTGTTCGCCACCATCACCAAGGCGTATGACGATACCGTGCTGCGCGCGCCGATCGGGGTAGCCCGGGAGCTGATGAAAGTTGATGGCGCCACGAGCTGGGCCGTGCTGCTGGAGCAGACCGATAGCACGGACCAGACCCTGGCGGCATTGCGCGGACCGCTGCCTGGCGCGGATTACGAGCTGGTTCCCTGGTACCGGCTTGCCGATTTTTACAACAAGACGGCTGAGCTTTTTACCCGCCAGGTTGACGTCGTCCGCGTGCTGATCGTGCTGATTGTCGTCCTGAGCATCTACAACACACTATCAATGGCGGTGATCGAGCGCACGGGGGAAATTGGCACCTCAATGGCGCTTGGCGTGCGCCGTCGGGGCATTCTCCAGCTGTTTCTGTGCGAGGGCGCGCTGCTGGGGGTGTGCGGCGGTATTCTGGGCGTGGCGCTAGGCTCTGCGCTTGCCTGGCTTGTTTCCCTGATTGGAATACCCATGCCGCCGCCGCCCGGAATGTCCCGCGGGTACATCGGGCAGATCGCGATTTTTCCCGCGCTGGCGCTGGATGCGTTTCTGCTTGCATTTACCACCACGCTGCTCGCCAGTATTGTTCCGGCGTGGAAGGCCTCGCGCATGAATATCGTCGACGCGCTGAGGCACCAGCGCTAACCGCCATGCTCCTCAAACTTGCACTACGCAACATTTTTCGCCAGAAGGTACGCACCGCGATGACTCTTGCGGCCATCGTATTCGGCGTTTCAGGGCTGATTCTGGCGGGTGGTTTTGTTCAGGACGTTTTTGTCCAGCTTGGTGAGGCCATCATCCATTCGCAGACGGGCCATGTGCAGGTTTTCCGCCAGGATTTTCTGGAGCGCGGCACACGCCAGCCCGACCGCTTCCTGATCGACAGGCCTGATGAGCTTGCCCGGCGCATCGCCGCCCTGCCCGAAGTCAGCGACGTTGCCGCGCGGCTGAATTTTTCTGGCCTGCTCAATAATGGACGGCGCGACCTCGCGATCATCGGTGAAGGCGTCGAGCCCGGCAAGGAGGCGAAAACCGGCGGCTATCTGCGCATCGTCGCCGGACGCCAGCTTGCCGATACCGATACCTTTGGCATGCTGGCCGGAGAAGGCGTGGCCCATTCGCTCGGTCTGAAGCCGGGCGACCGGGTGACACTGGTGATGAATACGGCCGATGGGGCTCTGAATACGCTGGATTTCGAGATCGTGGGCGTATTCCAGAGCTTTTCCAGAGATTTTGATGCCCGCGCCGTGCGCATTCCGCTTGGCGCCGCGCAGGAGCTGCTCGTCAGCGTCGGCGCGAACCTGCTTGTCGTCAGCCTGCACCAGACCGGAGATACCGACACGGCGCTCGCCGCCATCCGCGGCCAGCTGGCGGCCGGGCTCGATGCGCGCGGCTGGCGGCAGCTTTCCGATTTCTACGACAAGACCCTGCAGCTCTACGACCGCCAGTTTGGCGTGCTGCAGCTCATCATCCTTTTCATGGTGCTGCTGTCGGTCGCCAACACCGTGAATATGAGCGCGTTCGAGCGGCTTGGCGAATTCGGCACCCTGCAGGCGCTTGGCAACACGCGGAGCGACGTATTCCGCCTGGTGCTTGCCGAAAATACGCTGCTCGGCCTGATGGGCGCGGCGCTGGGCGTTGTGACCGGCATTGCCCTGGCGATGCTCATTTCCAGAATAGGCATTCCCATGCCGCCGCCGCCGAACGCCAGCGTGGGGTATACCGCCTATATCCGCATCGTTCCGCTCACTGTCGCCAGCGCCTTTCTTACCGGTTTCGTGGCGACGGTTCTCGCCGCAATTTTTCCAGCCCGCCGGGTTTCCACGACGCCTGTCGTCGAGGCCCTGCGGCAATGCACCTGAGTTACGGGAAACGTTCATGCCGCTTTTCGAACAGAACAACCTTGGCAGTGGGTTCCAGAGATATTTCCAGATCGTGCCCGCGGTCAATGACGCCCTGCGCGGTGATGTATTCCGCATCCGCCACCAGGTCTATTGCGAGGATCTGAAGTTCGAGGCGCCGCGCCCGGATTGCCGCGAAAGCGATGAATTCGATTCCCACAGCATCCACTGCCTGATCCGTACCGTGGCCGCACCCAGCCAGTGGGCCGGGTGTACGCGCCTCGTGCTGGCCGATCCGGCCGATCCGGCGGAGCCGTTGCCGTTCGAACGCACCTGCGCCGCAACGCTGAACCGCGCCCTGGTCGATCCGGCGAAGCTGCCGCGCGAGCGCATAGCGGAAGTCTCCCGTCTGGCGGTGTGCGCCCGGTTCCGGCGGCGGAAAGGTGAAGACAGATCATCCCTGGGTATCGCGACGGAAGATTTTTGCGCGCATGGGCTACCGCGTTTCCCCTACATCCCGATCGGGCTGTATCTCGGCGCGGTCGCCATGGCCGCGCGCAGTGGAATCGATATCCTGTTCGTGCTGACCGAACCCCGGCTGGCGGCTCATTTTGGCAAACTTGGCGTCGATATCCGCCAGATAGGCGCCCCCCTGGAACATCGTGGAATCCGCGTGCCGTCCGTGATGGATGTACGGGAAATCATCGAAAGCATGCGCTCCAGCCTCAGGCCGTTGTGGCATGTCATCCAGTCGGAAGTCGACCGGGGCTACGGTTCAGAAGCAGAAAGTCCGGGCTGAAACAGACCGCCCCTGCGGGCAGCCTGTCTGGGCCGCACCGCGATTGACGCCATGCGCAGAGCGCGCGGCAGGAAGTCCTGTTTGCCGGGAAGTGCCGGAAACCCCAGTTTTCCTCTTTACGGGCAGGGATTTGAATGTAAATATCCCCTGCCGTCCCGTATGTCCCGCCGTCGCCTGGAGTTTGTGTTCCGGGATGGATGGCGGGAGAGTCTGGGGGAGGGCGCTGGTGGAGACAAAACATGGCAGACGAAGATCTGTTGTACAGAAGCGGGCAGGCGCGCGCGTTTCTCCGGGAGGGAGGCGCAATTCCCTCGGGAGTGCTGCGCAAGGAAATCGAGGCATCGTGGCGGCGCAGTCTGGAGCACGGGCTGGACTGTACCGGGGAGGGTGGGCCATGGCGGGAGGAGCGCGCCGATCTGGGCGCCCTGCTGTCCGGTAACCGGCTGCTGCTGGATGCGGTTGTTCCCGAACTGAACCATCTCAGGCTGCATCAGGGGCAGGATGCCCTGATAACCCTGACGGATGCCAATGCCACCGTTTTGCTGATAGAAGGGGCCGCGTGCGAACGGCTCCGGCGTAGCGGTCTGGAAGGCGTCGCTCCCGGCGCATGCTGGAGCGAGGCCGCCTGTGGAACCAACGCACTGGGCACGGCGCTGGTGGAAAGACGGGCCATCCAGATTGACTATGGTGAGCACTTTCTCGACCGCCTGGTCCACTTTTCCTGCACCTCGACGCCGATCGCCAATCCTCACGGGCACCTGCTTGGCGTGCTGGACCTGACGCGCGAGGGGCCGCTCGTCAGTCCGCGCGAAAGCCTGTCGCTGCTCAGCATGGCGGCCAGCCAGATCGAGAGCCGCCTGTTCGTCGCCAGTTACCCGAAGCAGGTCGTGCTGGCCTTTCACCGCAGTCGGCAGTATCTCGACTCGCCCTGGCAGGGACTGCTGGCGCTGGGTCTGGACGGCAAGGTTCTGGCGGCCAGCGCGCAGGCCTGTCAGTTGCTCGGAATGACGCGGGAAACCCTCACGGGCAGATCCTGCGGGCAGCTGTTCGGCTCCGGCATGCAGCCCGGGCGTTTGCAGCAGGGCGATACCGGCGGCGTGGAGACGCACAAGGGGGCGTTTTTCTACAAAACGCTGCAGGCACCCGCGCGCGGTTTTTCCGTGGCGATGCCCGCCCGCGCGGGCAGGGCGGCGCAGGCGGGGCCGGACCTTGATGCGCTGGCGGGCGGAAATCCGCGCTATGCCCGGACCTTGCGCATGGCGCGCCAGGGGCTGCTGAACGGTCTGCCGGTACTGCTGCTGGGCGAAACCGGCAGCGGCAAGGAGGTGCTGGCCCGCGCGCTGCACAGATCCAGCACGCGTAGCGAAAAACCGTTCATCGCGGTGAACTGCGCTGCGATTCCCGAGGCGCTGATCGAATCGGAACTGTTCGGCTACCGCGAGGGCGCTTTCACCGGCTCGCGGCGCGGCGGCATGGTCGGCCGTCTGCAGCAGGCCCATGGCGGCACGCTGTTCCTCGACGAAATCGGCGATATGCCGCTGGCCCTGCAGGTGCGCCTGCTGCGTGTGCTGCAGGAGCGCAAGGTAGCGCCGCTGGGCGCGGGTGAGGAGCAGGATATCGACATCGCGCTGATCTGCGCGACGCACTGTAATCTCAGACAGCAGGTGGAGGAGAAGCAGTTCCGCGAGGATCTTTACTACCGCATCAACGGCATCAGCGTGCGTCTGCCCGCCCTGCGTGAACGCGACGATATCGGCGGGATGATCGCTGCTTTGCTGGACAGGTTCGGCGCGCAGGAAGTCCGCCTGGACGGAGATCTGATGGCCCTGCTCGTGGATTATCACTGGCCGGGCAACATCCGCCAGCTGGAGATGGTGCTGCGCACCGCACTGGCGATGCGCGAGGAAGACGAACAGCGCATCGGCCTCGAACACTTGCCCGATAGCATGCTCGACGAACTGAGCGCGCGCGAGCGGCCGCAAAGCGGGCGCATCCGCGAGAACGAGCTGGAGCTGATCCGCCAGGCCCTCGAACGTTATCAGGGCAACGTCTCCGCCGCCGCTGATGCCCTGGGTATCAGCCGCGCCACCCTGTACCGCAAGCTCAAGCAATTGCGCGACTGATGTTCATCGCCCGTTTGATCGACAGCGACGACCCGCGTGCGTTGCGGGACGCGCTGGACTGGCTGTACAGCTTTGTCCGGCCCCACCGCTGGGCCGTTCTCGGCCTGCTCGGCCTGTCGTTTTGCGCTTCGCTGCTGGTGCTGGCGCAACCCTGGCTGACCAAGCTGCTGATCGACGACGGACTGCTTGCGCGCGATTTTCCCCGTCTGGCGCAGATCGCGGTGGCGATGATCGCCGCCGGTCTGCTGGGTACGGCCTTGTCCGGGCTGAGCCGCTACCTGCACACGCGGCTCTCGGGGCGCATCCTGTTTGCGCTGCGCGATGCGCTGTACCGGCATTTGCAAACCCTGTCGCCAGCCTTTTTCGGCCGGCGCCGCATCGGCGACCTGATGTCGCGGCTCGATGGGGACGTTGCCGAAATTCAGCGCTTCGCCGTGGATTCGCTGTTCTCGGCGGTATCCAGCGTCATCGGCCTGATCGGCGCACTGGCAATGCTGCTGGCGCTGTCCTGGCAGCTGTCGCTGCTGGCTGCGCTGCTGATCCCGCTGGATGTGCTGTGGCTGCGGTGGATGCGGCGCAAGGTCGAACGAGAGGCGCGCGGCCTGCGCGAACGCTCGGCCGACATGTCATCGTTTTTCGTCGAAACCCTGCCGGCGATGAAGTTCATCCAGTCCGCCGGCCAGCAGGCGCGCGAGGCGCAGCGGCTCGAAGGCTTGGGGAGCGGTTATATGGGCCAGTTGCTGCGCCTGCAACTTACCGAATTCTTCACCCAGGCGGTGCCGGGCGCCTTGATATCCCTGTCGCGCGCCAGCGCTTTTCTGGTCGGCGGCTACTGGGTCGTGCAGGGGCATTGGCAGCTTGGCTCGCTGATCGCCTTTTCCACCTACCTGGGCATGGCCATCGGCCCGGTGCAAAGCCTGCTCGGCTTGTACGTGGCGATGCAGCGCATGAGCGTGAGCCTGGGCCGGGTCATGGAACTGCGCGGCGAGCAGGCCGGCGTGCAAACGCCAGCGCGGCCGATGCCGATGCCGGCGGTGGGCGAGTTGCGCCTGGAGGCGGTCGGTTTCAGCCATGTCGGCCGTGCCCGGCCTGTATTGCGTGGCGTTGAGGCGACGGTTCTGGCTGGCTCGAAAGTGGCCCTGAGCGGACCGTCCGGCGCCGGCAAATCGACGCTGATCGACCTGCTGCAACGCTTTTACGATCCCGGTGAAGGGCGCATCCTGCTCGACGGTATCGACCTGCGCGAACTGGATTTGCTCGAACTGCGCCGGCATATCGCCGTGGTCAGCCAGGAGATCGTGCTGTTCCGAGGCAGCCTGGCCGACAACCTGAGCTATGGCGCGCCCGGTGCGAGCCGCGAGGAAATCGCCCGGATTGCCGCGCTGGCGCAACTCGACGATCTGATCGCCAGCCTGCCGGAAGGGCTGGACAGCCCGCTGGGCGAGCGTGGCCAGCAGCTTTCCGGTGGGCAGAAGCAGCGCATCGCCATCGCCCGCGCGCTGTTGCAGAACCCGCTGATTCTCGTGCTCGACGAAGCCACCTCGCAGGTGGATGAAGCTACCGAGCGCGAAGTCATCTCCGCCATCGACCGCCTGTTTGCCGGGCGCACGCGCATTCTCATCAGTCACCGCCCGTCTACGCTGGCCGAGGCTGATCTGCGTTTCGAACTGGTGGACGGGTGTCTGTCGGTCCGTGCTGCCGGGGCGAACCGGGTACATCTGCGAGGCCAGCATGCGTAGCGGGCCGCACATCGGTATCGTCGATAGCGGCCATGCGCCCGCGCAGGCGCCGCTCGTTGTCGCGGCGCGGCGCTTCTGGCTAAACGGTGAAGACGCGGCCGAAGGCGACCCGATCGACGATGCGCTCGGCCACGGCAGCGCCGTGCTGCAGGCCATTGCCTCGCGTGCGCCGTCCGCGCGCTTCAGCGTGGCGCAGGTGTTCGATCATCGCGGCGTCACCAGTCCGCTGCAGATTGCCGCCGCGCTGCGCTGGCTGCGCGGGCGTGGGGTGCGTCTGGTCAATCTGAGTCTGGGCGTGCGCCAGGACCGGGCGATCCTGCGCGCCGCCTGCGCCGCGCTGCGGTCCGACGGGGTGCTGATCTGCGCTTCCAGTCCCGCGCGCGGGGAACCGGTATTTCCCGCGAGCTATCCGGGCGTGATCCGCGCGACCGGGGATGCGCGCTGCACGGCCCAGGAGTGGTCGTGGCTCGGTAGTTCACAGGCGGATTTTGGCGCGGCGGTTGCTGGAGATGGCCCCGGACTTTCCGGCGCCAGCCTGGGATGCGCGGCGTTTTGCGGCCACCTGGCGTTTCTGTCCGGAAAGCATCCGGCGGCTTCGGAAGGCTGGCTGCTGCAGCGGATGCGCGAGGGCGCGCATTACCGCGGCGCGGAAAAAAAGACCGCGCCCTGACGGCGGCGCGGGAGAGGAAAAATGCTGCCGGATGGCTGCGGGCCGAATGCGGCGCGGCAGCCATCAAGGCCGCTGCACCGGAACCCGTCAGAAGCTTGTCATCACCATCAGCTGCAGATAGGTGTTGGTGTTCGTGCTGCCAAGCTGGGTGCCGCCTTCGGCGGCGTTGTGCCGGGGTTTGTAAAAACCGCCCAGCAGTCCGGCCTGCCAGTGTTCATTGGCGGTCCACATGAGGTAGAGGTCCAGCTCCTGGCCGCTTTGCTCGCCGAGACTCTTGTCCAGCGTATGGAAGTTGAAATACAGCGCGCCCAGCGCGATATCCTCGCGCGGCGTGGCGGCCAGGCCAATGTGGTGAACCCCGGCGTTGCTGCTGAGCGGGCCGGCATAGTTGCCTGCCACCTCCCCCTGGAACCAGGTGCCGAAACCGCGGCTGAAGCCGTAGAACAGCGGATCGTACAGTTCGGAAAAGCGGCTGTAGCGGTAGGTGGCGGTGGGCTTCCACGGCGCGTCGGCGAAGGTCCACGAACCTTCCGCGTACCAGCCGTTTTCGTGGCTGTGGTCGAGTTCCTGGCTGGCGTATTCGAAGGACAGGTTGAGGTTTTCCACGCCGAGGCCGCCGGTTCCGCGCAGGCTGACGGTGTTCATGCCCTTGCGCTCCAGGCGCGATGGAATGATGGCGTAGCGTTCGTCTACGTCGATGCCGTGTATCCAGGTCAGGCCCAGCGTGCCTGGTGCGCCCACGTGTTCGAGGGTCGCAACGGAAATTTCGGTGTTGGCCTGGATGCGGTTGTCGGACTTCAGCCACATCAGGTCGCCGCGCCAGCCTTCCTTGCCCCCCAGGCGGATGACCGCCGTCTTGTCGAACGCCTTGCGCGCGGCGATGTAATAGGCGCCGCCGCGGTCGAACTCCTTGCCGAACTGGCCGTCGCCAGGATTGAGCGCATCGCCGCTGATGAGAAAACCGTCTCCCACCGTCACCACCTGGCGGCCAAACGAAATATCCACGCCATTCTCTCCCAGCAGGGGGAAGAGGCTGCCGGAGCGCCAGCCCGCGTAGGCATCTTCGATGCCTGTCCGCCGCTCGCCGCCGGAACTGATGTTGGCGGCATCGCCGTCGCCCCAGGTGCCGGAACTGAGCAGGTTGAACTTGCCATACAGGCTGCCGCCGCCCAGCCCCAGCTCGCCGCTGAAGCCGTATTTGGCATAGGCCTCGCTCCAGCCGGTGCTGCCTTGCCGGGTGTTCCCGGCGGTGGCGTAGCTTTTCTGGCTGTGCAGCGTGGCGAAAACGCCCTCGAAATCGGCGCTGAATATCGTGCCGTCCCTGTTGTACAGCTCGTGGGCCTGGGCGGAAATACTGCCCAGTCCGCACAGTCCGGCCAGCATCAGCGCACAGGCCGGGTAGCGCAGTTTATGGATTTGCCTGCGTGTTTTCATAGTGATGTCTCCAGTGTTTTTATTGCGCCTTCGATGACTGGCGCGATTCTTGCCCCTGTTTTCGGGAGCTTTTGAGCGTTTTTCGCTGTGCCTCCATGATGGTTTCTGTTTTGCGGCAAGGCTTCTGTTTCTGGTGAACCCGGTAATGAGCGTGCTTTCCAGACCATCCTGGTGGCCTGCCGCAAAAAACGCGCCATCTCCACCACGGCGGGCAGTCCTTTGAGGCATAAGGGTTATGGAGGCGTTTTCGGGTGATTTGCGGGCGGCGCGGCTGTCGCAAAATGCGACAGCCGCGAGATTTCACCCGGGAAAAGGCGTGCCAACGCGCCTGGGAGTTAGAGAAAAGAAAGGAGGAGGCAAGTGGTGATGATCGAACTCGGGGTATCCCTTGTACAGTCGGCGGCGTTGGCCTGTCTGGAGGCGGAGCCCGCCGCGCGCGAGGCGTACTGGCGGGAAAAACATGGCGATCCGTATCTGGCGGAATGGCTCGCGCGCTTTACGCCCACCCATCTCTACCTGGGCAGCGAGTTTTGCGAGCATCTTGTACCGTCGCCGCGCGCCCTTGAAACGGGGCTGCGCCAGGCGCGTGAGTGTGGCCTGCGTTTCTGTCTGCTGACACCGGTGGCTTCGCCGCAGGTCATCCGCGATCTGGCCGCTTTGCTGCCGCTATTGCCGGATGATGCGGAAGTGGTGGTAAACGATTGGGGCGTGGCCTGCCTTGTGCGTGAAAACCACCCCGCCCTGCGGATGATCGCCGGGCGCATCCTGTGCCGGATGATCAAGGATCCCCGCTTGCCTGGCCGTGACTGGGCGGTGCAGTGTGGATTCGATTTCGAGCCTTTGCGGACGCTGTTTGAGCGCGCGGGTCTGCAGCATGTGGAGATTGATACCCCTATCTTTGCCGATGGCGGCATGTTTTCCCGCCTGCCACTGCGCACGAGCATTCATTTGCCCTGGTTTTTTGTCGCCAAGGGGCGCATGTGCCGGATTGGCGCGCTGGGGCAGCGCGGTCCAGAGCGTTTTGCGGTGGGCCGCAAATGTAAAAAGGAGTGCCTGGGCGTGAGTGCCCGGATCGAGCGGGCCGCCGGGCAGGATCACTGGGAGTCGTGGCAGGCCGGCAATACGATTTTCGGCCGGCATTCGCGGGAGATGGTGGAGGCGGTGATTTCCGCCGTGGAAAAAGGGCAGGTGGACCGTCTGGTTGTTCCGGGAGAGGCGCCATGAAGCACAGGATGAAAATTGTTGCGCCGGTTTCCAGACTGGAGGAGGTTGATCTGCTCGCTCGCGCCGGCGCCAGCGAACTGTACTGCGGCGTTGCGCCGGGGCAGTGGGCGGGCAGGTTTCCGCCCATCCGCACCATCAACCGACGGCCATCGGGAAATCTGGCGAATCGGGACGAACTGGCGCGCGCCGTGGAAAGCGCGCATGCAAACGGCTGCACGCTGTCGCTGGTGCTCAATGCGCAGAGTTATTCGGATGGAGAACTGGATACCGCCAGTGAAATCGGCAGGGCGTTTGTCGACATGGGGGGCGATGCGCTGATCGTTTCCGATCTGGGGCTGATCGGGCGGATTGCGGGCTGGCTATCCGCCCCCAGGCTGCATGTGAGTTCGGTAGCAACCTGCCGTAACGCGGGTGCGGCGAGATTCTGCCGCGACCTTGGCGCATCGCGCCTGATCCTGCCGCGCGATGTCACCATCGGCGAAGCGTGTGAAATCGCCGCGGAAGTGCCGGATATCGAGATTGAAGCCTTCATCCTCAACGACGCGTGCATTTTCGAGGAAGGCAACTGCAACACGATCCATCTGCCGCACAAACTGGGCGGGCCGATCTGCCTGGACGACTACCGCTGCCACTATCGCCGCCGCAACGGTAAGGCGCTGGGTGCTCCGCTGTCGAAAAAGCTGGCGGAAAACGATGAGGCGTACCAGAAATGGCTTTGGTACCGTTTTTCCTGCGGATTCTCGACGACGGCAAGCGGCCAGCCGTATGGCCCGTGCGGGTTGTGCGCCGTGCCGGCGTTCCTCACCGGAGGGCTGGCCGCGGTCAAGATCGCTGGCAGGGAGGCTCCCGCCCGGCGCAAGCTCGCCAGCGTGGAGATGGTGCGCGCGGTGCTGGACCGTGCCGCCGAAGGAGAAAGCGTCGGCGATATCCGGCGGTTCTCGCAAAATCTCAGGCCTTCGGCCGGGCATTGCCAGACGGGGCATATGTGCTACTACCCGGAGGTGCTGGGCTATCCGGACTGAGCGGCGGTTTGTAGCGGGGTTCTGGATGCGGGGAGAACAACGGGCCGGGGCAGATAAAAATCCCCCCTTTCATGCTGAAAGGGGGGAAGCTGGCGCGGGACGCCAGCAGGCGGGAGTGCGGCGATCAGAGGCGGATAAGCACTGATTTCAGTTCGGTGTAGTGATCGATGGCCGCCGCGCCCATTTCGCGGCCGAGGCCGGACATCTTGTAGCCGCCAAAGGGCAGGGCGGGGTCGAGCGCGCTGTGGCAGTTGACCCACACCGAGCCGGCCTTGATGCGCGGAATCATTTTGTGCACGGCGGCGAGATCGTTCGACCAGATGCTTGAACCCAGCCCGTAGGGGTTGTCGTTGGCCATGCGGATGGCGTCGTCGATGTCGTCGAAGGGCATGGCGACCAGCACCGGGCCGAAGATTTCTTCCTGCACCAGCGGGTTGTGCTGATCGACATCGACGATCACGGTCGGTTTGACGAAGTAGCCAGGGCCGAACTGTTCGCCGCCGCAGGCGATGGTGGCGCCCTTTTCGCGCCCCAGTTCGATGTAGCCATGCACCCGCGCCTGCTGTTTGGCCGAAACCAGCGGGCCCATGTCAGTGCTGGGGTCCAGGCCATTGCCCAGCTTCATTTTGTCAGCGATGCCAGCGATATCGGCGATCACGTTATCAAAGCGTTTGCGCTGCACGTACAGCCGCGATCCGGCGCTGCACACCTGGCCGTGGTTGAAGAAAATCGCCTGGGCCGCGCCTGCGGCGGCAATGGCGGGGTCCGCATCGGCCAGAACGATGGTGGGCGACTTGCCGCCCAGTTCGAGGGTGACGCGGGTCATTGAATCCATCGCCGCCTTGCCGATCTGCTTGCCGACCGCGGTGGAGCCGGTGAAAGTGAGCTTGTCCACCTGCGGATGGCCCGACAGCGCCGCCCCGGCGACGGCCCCGACGCCGGTAACAACGTTGAACACGCCGGGCGGGTAACCGGCTTCGAGTACCAGCTCGCCGAGCTTGAGCGCGGTGAGCGGGGTTTCGTCGGCGGGTTTGAGCACGACCGTGCAGCCGGTGGCCAGCGCCGGGCCGAGCTTCCAGCATGCCAGCAGCAGCGGAAAGTTCCACGCGACGATGGCGCCGACCACGCCCACGGCCTCGCGGCGGACGAAACCGTGAAAACTGGCTTTGGGCATCAGCGGCATCGAAACGTCCACCGTGCTGCCTTCGATCTTGGTGGCGTACCCGGCCATGTAGCGCAGGAAATCGATGCACAGCTGGATATCGACCATGCGCGCCATGACGGCGCTCTTGCCGTTGTTCAGGCATTCCAGCTCGGCCAGCAGATCGGCGTCGCGCTCCATCAGGTCGGCGAGCTTCCACAGCATGTTCTGGCGTTCGCGCGGGCGCATGCGGCTCCATGCGGAATCGTCAAACGCCTGGCGCGCGGCGCGCACCGCGCGGTCGACATCGGCGGCGGCGCCGGCGGGCGCCTGGCACAGCACCTCGCCGGTGGCGGGGTTGCGCAGGTCCATCAGCGCGCCATCGCTGGCGGAGACCCAGTCGGCGCCGATGAGCATTTTCGGCGCGCGTTGCAGGAAGGCCTGGGATTCGGGTTTGATCGGCAGACGGGCAGACATGGCGGGGATCTCTCGTGTGGGGGAACCAGGGGGCTTAAGCAAAATGCGTGCTATTGCACGGATATTTTGCGAACCTGCGCAGGAACGGCATTTTGCCGCCGCCGGGGGAAAGTGCAACGGCCCGGAGTCTTTCCCGCGCCGTCTCAGGGCGCGACAGCGTTGTCTCGAAACGGGACGGACGGCGATGGCGTTTTATCGCCGCGCTTAAAGAATCGCTGCGCTAGCACGCTGTTAATCAAGACGTTTTTATCCTCTGGCGCGTAATGTGCAAAGTCTGGAAAAAACGGCCCTGTTTCCGGAGACGGGAATGTTCCAGACAGGTTGCCGCCCAAAACAGCCAGGGAGACACGGACTTGAAACATCTGGGCCAGAAGCGGGAGGGGGCAGGCGTTGCGCCGGGGCTGGCGCTTGCCGCCGGGGCCCTGTCCTGCTTCCTGCTGTGGCTGCTGCCGCGGCTGGGCGATGCGTTCCTGTGGGGCGTTGCTGCCCTGATTGTGGCGGGCGCGGTACGGCAGGGTGTGCGTACGCCGTTATGGCGCATTTCCGTGGGCGCTTTGTGCGGAGCCTGCCTGGCGCTGGTGTTGCATCTTGCCGCCGATCATTTTCATCTGCGCTATGTCTGGATCTACAGCAGTGCTGCCCTGCCGGGTTATCTCAAGCTGTCGAATCTGTGGGGCGGGGACGAGGGAACGACCCTGCTGCTGGCGACGTTGTGCATGGGTCTCGCCGTCCGTGAAGCGCCGCGCCAGGGATGGGCCGGGCGCGGCGCCGGACTGATCGCGGCCTGGTACGTGGCGACCGCCGCCTGGCTTGGCCCGTTTTCCGCCACACCACCGGAGTGGCTGGCCGCCAATGCCAGTCAGGGGATGAATGCGCATCTGCAGACACTCTGGATGGCTTTTCATGCTCCGCTGATCCTTGCCGCCTATGCCTGGATGCTGGCTCCCGCCGGTGCGGCCATGGCGGCCCTCGGCCAGTCCAGTCCTGCGTATGGGCCGGTTGCCCTAAGTTATGGCCGGTGGGCATGGCCGGTACTGACCGCTGGCATTGGTTTTGGCATGGTGTGGGCACTGGAGGATTTCACTTTTGGCCAGATCTGGCACTGGGATCCCGTACAAACGGCGGTTTTCTCTGTCTGGGCATTTTCCGGAGCCGTTCTGCATGGCGCGCGGCGCTGGCATCCCGCCGGGTCTAACCGCCGGCTTTTGCCTGCGCTCAGTCTGCTGGCTGCTGCGCTGACCTGTGTGGCGATGTCGGTAACGCGTAGCGAGGTACTGGCCAGTTCCCACCGCTATGCCGGCGCCACGTCATGGATGAGCCACCTGGTGCTGGCAGTTGTGCTGCTCGGGCTAATGGTCTGGTTCATTGGGAAGGCATTCTGGATGCGTCCGGTATCGGCCGGCAGCAGGTCGCGCGGGTCGTCCGATTGGCCGCTCGATACGGCTGTTTATCTTTTTGCCGGGGCCGGTTTCCTGGCTGTGGGTGTGCTTTTCAAGGCGCATCTATATGAGTGGCTGAGTATCGAAAAATCCTCCGACATGATGCCGTTTCTTGAAACCCTGATGTCCTGGGTCGGCACCGAGGAGCGGGTTCTTTTGCGCCAGACTTTCGAACACTGGGATGTCGACGGCTATTTGCTGGGGAAATGGTTGGCGCCCATCCTGGCATTGCTGGGTCTGATGGGGGGATATGTATTTTTGCGAAGGGCGTTCGGCAGGGTGGTTTCACTTGTCATGACGTTTGCGATGGCGGCCTTTCAGTTTGCCATGGCCTGGCGCGGCGGATGGCTGACGGACAGCTACACCGGCGAAGGCGTGCTGTCGCAAAGCATCGTCGATGTATTGCCGTGGCTGGATGCGGCATTGTCCGGCGGGGGGTTCCTGTTGGCGGCATGCCTGGCCTGGAGTGCTGCAAGCATCCTGAGGGCGTGGAGAAAAGGCAGGCGGCTGGGCGTTTTGCGCCATACCGGGAGCCTGACCCTGATCCACGGCGGCGCAGTCGTCGCCCTGGCAGGCGGGCTATTGGCCACCGTGATGAATGCGTATTTCTCGATCACGATTCCGCCGACTGAAGCGCTGAACGAATGGCACGGTATTGCCGGTGAAGTGAAGGTGCGCATTCAGCCCCATGTCGGCGGCAGCGAAAGTGGCGGCAGCCGTGCCGATGCTGCCGGGTACCGGGCCGTTGCGCTGGTCGAGTTGCAGGCCGGTGACCAGACGGTTGCCGGACATGCTCTTTTCCAGGATAGCCGCAAGCTCCCGCCAGGCTACCAGGGGCCCGTGCGGCAACTCTGTGAAGTGCTCGATTACCGTTACGCGCGTTATGCGGGGGATCGCGGTTATGTGCTGCACCCCTTCATCGTTCGTGACTGGTCGCAGGATCTCCAGGTCTGGCTACCGGCATCGGCGCGGCTACTGACCTCTGGTGAGGTGGGTGGTGAAAATGGGGATGCGCAGAGCGTCGTTGTCATCCGCCGTTATCCGTTCATCTCGCTTGTCTGGATAGGGTTGGCGGCGATGGTGGCCGGTAGTCTGCTGTTGCCGGCCGGCCGGCCGGGCGTCGCCGTCAGGCCGAGGTGGTTGCCGCAGTCTCAAACCCGGTGTCTCAGAGTTAGACAGTAATCGCGAAATTAGACGCTGCAGCAGCCCTGAAGCGGGCTGTAACCCATAAGCCCGTATCCGGTTCCGGCTGGAACGCCTGCCGTGAAAGCTTTCGATGCTCATGGCACGCAATGTGCAATGTTTTCCGCATGACGCGCTTTCCGTTTGTTTAACCGCAGGCGCGGATTTTAAAAAAGCAGAAGAGAAGAGAGGAGACTAACCTTGGAAACAAAACGATTCCGGCATTATCTGGCCGGGGCGCTGGCTGTGATGGCCTGTGCCTTGCCGTTACCGGCGGCCGCGAAGGATGGCGTGGCGATTCTTAACGCGAAGTGCAAGTCCTGCCATCTGCCGGACGACACCACGCCGTTGACGCCGCAGAAACCGCTGTTCCGCATCAGCTACCAGCGCAAGACGCCGGAAGGGTGGCTGGCGAGCATCGGGCGCATGCAGGTGATGTACGGTGTGAAGATCAGCGACCAGGACCGCCGTGATCTGGTCAAGTATCTGGCCGACAAACAGGGGCTGGCTCCGGGCGAGACCGAAGGCGTGCGCTATGCGATGGAGCGTCGGCTGAACACTGTCGAAAGCTTCGATACCCACCTGACGGAAATGTGCGCGCGCTGCCATTCGGGCGCTCGCTTCGCCCTGCAGCGCCGACCCGAAGGGGAGTGGATGCGCCTGGTCAATTTCCACCTGGGCCGCTGGCCGTCGCTTGAATACCAGATGCTGTCGCGCGACCGTGACTGGTTCGGGCTGGCGCTCAAGGAAACCGTGCCGGCGCTGGCCAGGGCTTATCCGCTGGAAAGCCAGGCCTGGGCCGACTGGCAGAAGCAGCGTCCGCAGGCCGCCGTGCTGGCGGGCGACTGGAGCTTTGCCGGACACATGCCGGGCAAGGGCGAGCTGGCTGGCACGATGAAGGTGAGCAGTACCGGCAACGACCAGTTCAAGGTTGCGGTGAAGGGCAAATACGCCGACGGCAGCCCGTTCAGCGGCGACGGCAGCGCGGTGCTGTACAACGGCTACGAATGGCGCGGCAGCGTGAAGATTGGCGATGTGATGATGCGCCAGGTATTTACCGCGCTGAAGGGCGAGATGCGCGGGCGCATGTTCGACAGGGCGCACGACGAGCGCGGCCTGGATTTCGTCGCCGCGCAAAAAGGCACGGCGCGCGTGCTGGGCGTGCAGCCAGGCTACGTGAGGGCGGGCGAGGAGGCCGAGGTGAGCATCATCGGCAGTTCGCTGCAGGGCGCGCCGTCTTTCGGCAAGGGTATCCAGGTCGTGTCGGTGGTGGCGCAGACCCCGGAACGCGTGACGGTCAGGATCAGGGCTGCGGCCGATGCCGGGGCGGGCATGCATGAGGTGAGCGTCGGTTCCGCTGCGGGCGGCAGTCTGGCGGTGTACAAGGATATTGCCGAGGTGAAAGTGGCGCCGGAGTTCGCCGTGGCGCGCATCGGCGGTAACGGCGGCGCCATGCCCAAGGTGCAGGGCCGTTTCGATGCCGAAGCCTGGGGCAAGGGCGCCGACGGCACGCCCTACCGCATCGGCGTGTTTCCGGCGAAATGGTCGGTGGAGCCGTTCAACGAGCAGGCGAAGGAAGACGAAGACGTCAGGTTCGCTGGCGTGATGGATGCCGCCTCCGGCGTGTTCATGCCGGGCGATGCGGGTCCGAACCCGGCGCGCAGGATGTCGACCAATAATGTCGGCAACCTGAAGGTGATTGCCGCCGTCGATGCCGCGGGGCAGTCGCACAAGGGCGAAGGGCACCTGATCGTTACCGTGCAGCGCTGGAACAACCCGCCGCTTCCCTAACCGGAGCCGGATCGGACTGAAAGCGTGCATCCCGCCGTCACGGCGGGATTCACAGCGGGTTAAACAGGTTCCGGGAGGCTGCCATGGGCGCCATGCTTAATCTGGTCGAGCGCAACCTGCACGAAGTGCGGGTGGATACCGGCCGGCTGCTGTTCCACATTCCCAGCAGTTCGCTGTTCGCCAGCGACGAACTGACCGGGGGCATTATCGATGCCCTGCGCGGGCGCGCCTGCCTGCCGGGCGAACTGGCGCAGCGTCTGGGCGGGCGTTTCGACACCGCCGGGATTGATGAGGCATTGCGCGAGCTGATCGCGCTGGAGCTGGTCAGCGATGGTTCGCCGCTGACGCCGGAAACCGGCGTTCGGCGCGTTGAGCGCACGGCATTGAATACCGTGGTGCTGAACGTTACGACGGGGTGCAACCTGAGCTGCACCTACTGTTACAAGGAGGATCTCGCCAAACCGTCGGCCGGCAGGCGTATGGGCGCGGATACCGCCGAAGCCTCGGTGGAGATGCTGCTCAGGGAGTCGCCCGATGAGCCGCGTTACACCGTGGCGTTCTTCGGCGGCGAGCCGCTGTCCAACCGCCCGTTGATCGAGCACATGGTCGGTTACTGTGAGCGGCGCTTCGGCGAACTGGGCAAGCGGGTGGAGTTCGTCATGACCACCAACGCCACGCTGCTCAACGAGGAGATCGTCGACTGGCTCAACGCCCATCGTTTCGGCCTGTCAATCAGTATCGACGGGCCGCAGGCGGTGCATGACCGCAACCGCGTCACCATCGGCGGGCAGGGTACCTACGACACGGTGCGGCGCAAGGTCGGCATGCTGCTGTCGCGCTACACCAGCCGCCCGGTGGGCGCGCGGGTGACGCTGACGCACGGCACGACCGAAATCGAAACGATCTGGAACCATCTGATCAACGAACTCGGCTTTGCCGAAGTCGGCTTCGCCCCGGTTACCTCGGGTGACCTGACAACCTTCAACCTCACCGGCGAAGAGCTTACACAGGTGTTCGCCAACATGAAGGCGCTGGGCCGGAAGTATCTGGAAGCGGCGCTGGAAGATCGCAACATCGGCTTTTCCAACCTGCACCAGCTCATCACCGACATCCACGAGGGCCACAAAAAGGCCCTGCCGTGCGGTGCCGGGCTGAAGATGCTGGCGGTGGACCACAAAGGCGAACTGAACCTTTGCCACCGTTTCACCGGCTCCACGCTGCCGACCTTCGGCAACGTGCATAGCGGCGTGAAGCAGGCGGAGCTGAACGACTTCCTGTCGCAGCGCCTGGACCGCACCGGTACGGGTTGCGACAGCTGCCGCATCCGCAACCTGTGTTCCGGCGGCTGCTATCACGAAAGCTACGCCCGCTACGGCGACCCCACGCACCCGACTTACCACTATTGCGAACTGATGAGGGACTGGGTGGATTTCGGCATCGAAGTCTACAGCCGGATCATGGCTCACAACCCCGGCTTCATCGACCGCGCCATCACTCCGAGAAAAGGACACTGACATGAAGCATCTGAAACCCGTCAACAACAAGGCCCAGAAACTGGAACAGGCCGCCGCCGAAGACCGCATCGAAGAAGTCGTCGCAATGAGCACGGTGGTCGGTTGCTCCGCCACCACCGATCCGGGCTGGGAAGTCGATATGTTCGGCGGCGTCGCCTCGCTGTGCCAGCCGATGGAGGCCGATCTCTACGGTTGCGCTGACCCGTGCTGGTGGCCGGCGCAGGTGCCCGATCTGATGACCACCTATCCCGACTGGAACAAAAAGGCGGGCGATTCCGCCAGGGACTGGCGCAACCTGGGAAGCGTGTTCCCGGAAGACAAATAAACAGACAGATAGAGGAACGAGGAGAACACCGCATGTATAAAAAAGCATTGGCCAGCGCCGCCCTTGCCGTCTGTTCGCTGGCCGCCGTGGCCGCCGATTCTGGCAAGGCCCTGAAAGCGGGCAGCGAATACCTGATTACGACCAATTATCCGAACAATCTGCGTGTCGTCGACATACAGAGCGACACGCTATACAAAAGCTGCCAGTTACCGGGTGATCTTGGTCCGGGCGCGATCCAGATGTCGCCCGACCGCAGGATTGCCTACGTGCTGAACAACCACTACGCGGATGTTTACGGCATAGAGGTTGATACCTGCAAGCCGGTTTTTCACGCCAGTCTGGCGCAAAAATTCGCCGAAAACGCCCGCGCCATGATGAGCGTGACAGTGAGCCACGACGGCAAGGAGATTTACGCGATCGTCAACCCGACGATGGTGTTCACGGACCACTACGAAGTGCAGCCGCCGCGTCTGGACGTTTACCCCACTGATGGCGGTCTGAACGTCAAACCTGTCCGCAGCTTTCCCGCGCCGCGCCAGATCACCATCATGCAGACCGGTGACGACGGCAGCCTGTACGCAGCCGGCCCCGACATTTACAAGGTCGATACGAAAACGGGCAGGTTCGATGTGTTCATTCCTGGCCGCAGCTGGTCGCGGCCGGATTACTCCCCGCCCGACATGCTGTACATGTGGAGCCAGCAGACCTGGTCGCGCGATTTCCTGGTGCTCTATACCGCTGCGAAATTCAAGGATGACAAAAAAGATCTGGCAACGGCCGATTACATGTATGGCTTTTTCAACGTCAATCTGGCTACCGGCAAACCCGAAGCGGTGGATTTCGCCCCGTTCACCGAGGTGTATTTCACCGGCATGCGCTCGCCGAAAGATCCGAACCTGATATTCACCGTGCTCAGCAGCCTGGGCAAGTTCGATATCAGGGAACAGAAGCTGATCAAGTCCGCCGGGCTCGATCATTCCTACTATTGCATCACGCTGAACAAGGCCGGGGACAAGATCTACCTCACCGGCACCCTGAACGATATCGCGATCTTCAATGCTGACACCATGGAACGCATTGGCAGCCTCAAACTGCCCGGCGGCGATATGGCGGCGACAACCAGCCAGGCTTTTATCCGCTAGGAAACGACGCGGTTTCACGACTGCCCGGGATCTGTCTCCCGGGCGTTTTTATTTGTATTTCATGCATTTTTTCTGCGTTGTTTTCACCACCCCCTGCAAACGGCTCCCTTGACAGTTTCGTCGCAGACGGATGCTGTCGGCTAGAATGCGGCCTTCTTTTCTGTGCCGACAGTCATCATGATTTCTTTTTTCAGACCGCCCGCCGGTGCGGTGGTGGAGGCTTGCCAGGAAGCGATCGGGCGGGTCATGGGCAGCCAGTGGTTCATTCTTGGGGCCGAGGTCGAGGCGTTCGAGCGCGAATTCGCCGCCTGGTGCGGCGTGGATGCCTGCGTATCCGTCGCCAATGGCACCGATGCGCTGGAACTGGCGCTGCGCGCCTGCGGTGTGGGCGCGGGAGACGGTGTTGCGCTCGCGGCGAATGCCGGATATTACGGAAGCATCGCCGTCAATCTGGCTGGAGCCACGCCGCTCTACGTTGATATCGACGAGGCGACGATGACGATGGATCCGGCCAGCCTGGCGCGGGTGCTGGAGTCAGAGTCGCGCCCGAAAGCGGTGATCGTCACCCACCTTTACGGCCGTCTGGCGAATATCGAAGAGCTGTGCGAACTGGCCGCGCGCGCGGGCGTGACGCTGATCGAAGACTGCGCTCAGGCTCATGGCGCAATGCGCGGCGGGCGCAAGGCCGGAAGTTTCGGCGCGCTGGGCTGCTTCAGTTTTTACCCGACGAAAAACCTGGGCGCGCTCGGTGATGGCGGCGCGGTGGTGACCAGCGATCCCGCGCTCGCCGCGCGGCTGCGCCAGCTGCGCCAGTACGGCTGGGCGTCGAAATACCACGTCGCCCTGCCCGGAGGGCGCAACAGCCGCCTGGACGAGATGCAGGCCGCCGTGCTGCGTGTGCGCCTGAGCTGGCTGGAGCAGTGGAACGCCAGCCGCCGCGACATCGCCCGGCGCTACTCCGCGGCATTCGCCTCACTGCCGCTGGCCGCGCCCGCGCCGGTGGATGATGCCTACGTGGCGCATCTTTACGTCGTGCGCAGCCCGGAGCGCGATGCGCTGCGCGCGCATCTTGCCGCCCGCGGCGTCGCCACCGACATCCATTACCCCGTCGCGGATCACCGCCAGGCGGTCGCTGCGCAGGGCGCGGGCGGCGCCTGCAGCCTGCCGGTGACCGAGCGCGCCTGCGCCACGGTGCTGTCGCTGCCGTGCTTTCCCGGCCTTGGCGCGGAAGAGGCGGACCAGGTGATTGCCGCGGTGAGCAGCTACTTCGCGGCGCGGAACTGATCCGATGCTGACGCTGGTCATTCCCGTCTACCGCAACGAAGCCTCCCTGCCCGATCTGCTCGACGCCGTCGATGGCCTGAACAGCGCGCTCGGCGGCGCATTTGAGGCGGTTTTCGTCATCGACGGCAGCCCGGACCGCAGCTACGAAATCCTGCGGGGCGCGCTGCCCGCGCGCGCATTCCGCTCCCGGCTGCTGCTGCTCAGCCGCAACTTTGGCTCCTTCGCCGCGATCCGGGCCGGGCTGGCGGCGGGGCGGGGCGAGCATTTCGCCGTCATGGCGGCGGATCTCCAGGAGCCTCCGGAACTGGTGCTGGATATGGCGCGCGAACTCGCCGGGGGCGAAACCGACGTTGTCGTCGGCGTGCGCGAAAGCCGCGCCGATCCGCTCGCCTCGCGCCTGCCCGCCCAGCTTTTCTGGGGACTGTACCGGCGCTACGTCGTGCCGGAAATCCCGCCCGGCGGCGTCGATATTTTCGGCTGCAACCGCGCGTTCCGCGACACCCTGCTGCGGCTGGAGGAAAGCCACAGCTCGCTCATCGCGCAGATTTTCTGGCTGGGCTTCCGCCGTAAAACGCTCACCTACGTGCGACATGCGCGCCAGCACGGAAAATCCGCATGGACGCTGCGCAAAAAAATCAACTATCTGATGGACAGCGTATTCGCCTTTACCGACCTGCCCATCCGGCTGCTGATACGGGGCGGAAGCATTGGTGCGTTCATCGCCGGGCTGTTCGGCGCTGGCGTCGCGGTGGCGCGCCTGGTGGGGGATATCACCGTTCCCGGCTACGCCATGACCATGATCGCCATCGTCTTTTTCGGCGCGCTCAATCTGCTGAGCCTCGGCATCGTCGGCTCCTACGCCTGGCGCGCGTACGAAAACACCAAGGCCCGCCCGCTGAATGTGGTGCTGGAGCAGCACCTGTTCGACTGCGCGGGGAATGCTGCCGGAGCCGAATAACGGCACAACGGCCGCCCCGGCGGCTTGCCTTCGAGCATGGAATATGGGAATGCATAACCGTTCAAGCCGCTTTCTGATCGCGTTTTTTATTGGCCTGCCGATAGTCAGCCTGATCCTGAATGGGGTCGCATGGCTTAAATACGGTATCGACCTTCCTTTTTTTGATGACTGGAACAATTACATCAGTGGAACGGTTGATTCGCTGGAGCCATCGCATCTGCTGAAGTCGGTGAACGATACGCGCACGCCCGTAGGCTACGTGCTGGATGCGCTGGCGCAGCGTTACCTCGACGGGAATTCGGTCGTTTACCAGTTCCTGTCCATGATCATCGTGCTCGGCGGGCTGCTTTTCTTCCAGTGGCGGCTGCTGTACTGGGCGCTTGCGGACCGGCTGGTTGCCGCGGCCTGCTTTGTGTTTACCCTGCTCATGCTCCAGCCCGGCACTTACTGGGGCAGGGACAATCTGGCGTATCACCAGGCGCTTCCTCTTCTGTTTGGCCTTGCCGCCCTTACGCTGCTGTTCGTCTGGGAAGGGCGCGACCGCTGGCGTTTTCCGGGGGTGTTCCTGCTTGGGGTGCTTGCCGGTGTTTCCTATATTTCCGGCGCGATCGCGGTTCTTTCCATGGGTTTTGCCCTGATTGCGGCCGCTTTTGTGTTTCCCCCGGAAAGCCGCGCCCGGTTGCTGCGTGGCGGGGTGGCCCTGTTCACGGCCGGGGTGGCGACGTCGTATTTCCAGCTGGAACCGATGCTCTCCCAGACAAATTTTGTGCATCGGCCGGATGCTCCCCTGGCTTTTCCGTACGAGCAGGATTTCTGGTTTTATTTTCTTGGCAAGACAGCCCGTTCGCTGCTGCTGCCGGCGAGCGGGCCGGGATGGTCGCTTCTGGCCGTTTGCGTGGCGCTCCTGGTGGTTGTCGCGCTCGCGGTTTATTTCCTGGCCGGACGTTTCCGCGCGGCCGGGACCGGCGGGCGGGAGTTTCGCACCGGCCTCATGTTCACTGTGCTGGGAGCGGGCATTCTTTCCTACATGCTGATGATCGCGGCGGGCAGGACCAACCTGCGCCCTCCGGAAGTTTCCGCGCCGCTCGATGTTTTTGTTTATGGCTTTTACCGCTTCCATTACTTCTGGATGACCCTTTTCTGGCCCTGGGCGGCGGCGGCGGCCTTCGTTTTTTTCGATTCCCGCAAGGGCGTGAGAAAAAAAATACTCGTTGTGGCTACGGTCGTGCTTGCGGGGATTGCCGTTGTGTTCATGGTGGCTCGCGGCGCGCTAGGGCATGACAGGGCGCATCATGATGAAATGGCCTGGCGAAGGCCGGTTATTGCCTGCCTGCTCTCCCAGGTCCAGAAGGGGGAGGGCATTTTCTGCAATGAATTCAATCAGCGGGATGCATCCCCGGGTTACGCCTACGCGCGCATGATCGGCGCATCGTTCGTCCGGTATTTCCCCGTCCTGCCGCTGGCGGCCGGCAGCGACGATCCGCCGCCCCTGTTCCGCCTGACCCGCGATACGGCGCAGGCGGAAATGATTGGCCTGACGCCGGAGAGCGGGCCGCCGGGGCGCTACGTTGCGGGCAATGACTCCCAGATCGTTTTCCGCAGCGGCCAGCCGGATAAAATGGCCCGCTGCTCGCTGCTGGACGTGAGCGTTCTGCTGCGCGCCGCATCACCGGACCGCGCGCAGCTGTTTTACCGCCTGGCGGGACAGCCGGGATTCAGTGAGCGCCACGCGGTTATCCAGAATGTCGGCGTTCCCGGAGAAGGCTACGCGCGGCTGGATTTCCAGATCGAAAACCTTGCCGGTTTCGAGGACGAACTGCGCTTTGATCCGGTCATGACGCCGCAGGCGCTGCAGATTGGCGAAATAGAGGCGCGCTGCCGGATTGCCGGGGCGGGCCAGCTAAAAGTGAAGGGAAAAAGGAAATGAACCCCGGTGTGGCCGAACCGGCTGAACAGGCTCTGAAAGAGAACGGGCGCGAGCCGCTGGGCGCGGCCCTTGTCGGCGCGGGCAGGCTGGGCGGGCGCGATCTGGAGCGGGCGCTTGCCGCGCAGCAGGAAATGGGCGGCCTGCTCGGGCGCGTGCTGGTGCGTCTGGGGCTGGTGTCCGAAAGCGATGTGGCGCGGGCGCTGTCGCGGCAGCTGGGGTTTCCGCTGGTGCTGGCTGAAGCCTTTCCGGCCACGCCCCCCGAAGTGCCTGGCCTGCTGCCGGAGTTCGCGCGCGCCCATCTGGCGTATCCCCTGCGGGTCGAGGATTCCCGCCTCGAACTGGTCATGGCCGTGCCGCAGGATGAATTCGTCCGCAAGGCGGTGAGTCTGGCCACAGGGCTGGAGGTGAAGGCTTTTCTCGGCCTCGACAGCGAAATAGAGAAGGCGCTGGCGCAGAGCCAGGAGGCGGAGAGCGCCGCGGATGGCGAAAGCACCGCCGAGGGCGAGGCGGGCGATTTCGTCGAACACCTGAAGGATCTCGCCAGCGAGGCGCCGGTGATCCGCATGGTCAGCGCCATTATCGGGCGCGTGATCGACCTGCGCGCCTCCGACATCCACCTGGAGCCGTTCGAGGACGGCCTGCACGTGCGCTACCGCGTCGATGGCGCGATCCACATCGCCGATACCATTCCGCCCCGGCTCACGGCGGCGGTGGTTTCCCGCGTCAAGCTGCTCGCGCATCTCGATATCGCCGAACGGCGGCTGCCGCAGGACGGGCGCATCAAGACCCGGGTCAAGGGCCGCGAGCTGGATCTGCGCGTATCTTCCGTGCCGACGGTGCATGGGGAAAGCGTGGTCATGCGCGTGCTCGACCGCGCCAGCGTGCGCTTCAGCCTGGAAGAAACGGGTTTCGAGCGCGAAACGCTGCGCCGCTTCAATGCGCTGCTGGAGCGCCCGCACGGCATCCTGCTCGTTACCGGCCCGACCGGCTCGGGCAAAACCACCACGCTTTACGCCGCGCTGTCGAAACTCGACGCCAGCGCGCTCAAGATCATCACCGTCGAAGATCCGGTGGAATACCAGCTCGACGGCATCAACCAGATTCACGTCCATCCGCAGATCGGGCTTACTTTCGGCAGCGCGCTGCGCTCCATCCTGCGCCAGGATCCCGACATCATCATGATCGGCGAAATGCGCGACGGGGAAACGGCCCAGATCGCCGTCCAGTCCGCGCTCACCGGCCACCTCGTGCTGTCGACGCTGCACACCAACACCGCCGCGGGCGCGGTGGTGCGCCTGCAGGACATGGGGGTGGAGCGCTACCTCATCACCTCCTCGGTCAATGGCGTGCTGGCGCAGCGGCTCGTGCGCCGCCTGTGCGGGCACTGCAAGGAACCGTACGCGCCGCCGCCGGAACTGGTCGAACGCAGCGGGCTCGGGCGTCTGGGCGGGCCCGCGCCGCAGATCTACGCCGCGCGCGGCTGCGCCCAGTGCCGGGACAGCGGCTACCAGGGGCGCATGGGCATCCACGAACTGTTCATGCTCGACGAGGCGATGCACCGCGCCATCATCGACGGCGCCGACGCCACCACGCTGCACGCCACCGCGCGCCGCGGCGGCATGGAAACGCTGTACGAGGACGGCCTGCGCAAGGTGCTCGCCGGGCATACCAGCCTCGATGAACTGATGCGCGTCACCCAGGACCAGAGCGATGCCTGAATTTTCATGGCGCGCGGCGGACGCGGGCGGAAAACTGCACGAAGGCAGGATGGAGGCGGCCAGCCGCGAACTGGCCCTGCGCCAGCTGCGCGAGCGCAGCCTGACGCCGATCCGGCTCGAAGAAGCCGCCGCCGCATCCGCCGTCCCCGCGCTGTCCGCGCCCTCCGCCGGATGGCGCGCGGGCGGGCGCGTCAACCGCGCGGACGTGCTGGCGCTGAGCACCGAACTCGCCATCATGCTGCATGCCGGGCTGGCGCTGGACCGGGCGCTGCGCGTGCTGATCGACATGAGCCACAAGCCTGCGCTGGGGCGGCTGCTCGAAGATATTCTCGACAACGTCAAGGGCGGCGCGCCGCTAAGCCGCGCGCTGGGCAACCACCGGGCGCTGTTCGGCGACTTCTACATCAACATGGTCCGTTCAGGCGAAGCCAGCGGCAAGCTGGCGGACGTGCTCACCCGGCTTGTTGATCACCTGGAGCGCATGCGCGCCCTGCGCGACAGCGTCATTTCCGCCACGCTTTACCCGGTGTTCCTGCTCGTGGTCGCGGTGCTTTCGGTCGCCGCCATGCTCGGCTTCGTCGTGCCGCAGTTCGAAACCCTGTTCAACGACATGGGCGACGCGCTGCCGCTGGCGACCCGCATCGTGCTCGACGCGGGAACGTTCTTCAAGCAGTACGGCCTTTTTGTCGCCGCTGGCGCGGGTATCGGCGGCTGGCTGCTGGCGCGCTGGCTGCGTTCCCCCGGCGGGCGGCGCTGGTGGCAGACCCGCATCCTGCGCGTGCCGCTGCTCGGATCGCTGGCGCTCAAGTACGACATCACCCGCTTCGCGCGCTCCTTCGGCACCCTGCTCGGCAACGGGGTGCCGATCCTCACCGCGCTCGGTATCGCCACCGAAACGGTCGGCAACGTTCACCTGCGCGATGCGCTCACCGGCGTCGCGCCGAAAATGAAAGGCGGCGGCAAGGTGACCGATGCGCTCCGGGCTACCGGCATGTTCCAGCCCATCGCCGTCAACCTGATCCGTGTTGGCGAGGAAACCGGGCGGCTCGACGCGATGATGCTGGAGCTGGCGCGCATTTTCGACCGCGACGTGGAAACCGGCATCAAGCGCGGCCTCACCGTGCTCGAACCGCTGCTCATCCTCGTGCTCGGCGGGCTGATCGCGGCCATTATTGTTTCCATTCTTGCCGGCATCCTGTCGATCAACGACCTCGCGATATAATCCCCGGCTGTCAATGCCTGTCCAATGCCTGCCCGTTATCCCCGCCTGTTCAGGGCGTTCAAGGAAACCATGCCCATCATGACGCGCCCCCATTTTTCCCGCCGGAGTGTTTCCCGCGGCTTCACGCTGGTCGAACTGCTGGTCGTGCTCGCCATCCTTACCCTGCTCGTCGGCCTCGTCGGTCCCAAGGTGCTGAACCAGCTGGGCGGCGCGAAGAGCAAAACCGCGGTGGTGCAGATCGCCGACCTGGAAAAGGCGCTCGACCTGTACAAGCTCGACGTGGGCCGCTATCCCACCACGGAAGAAGGGCTGAATGCTCTGGTGGCGAGGCCAGGCCAGGCGTCCGGCTGGAACGGCCCCTACCTGCGGGGCGATGCGGTGCCGGCCGATCCCTGGGGCAAGGCTTACCACTACGCCAATCCCGGCCCGAAGGGCGGCCCGGAAATCCTCTCGCTGGGCGCGGATGGCGCGCCGGGCGGCGAGGGTGAGAACGCCGACATCCGCAACGGCCAGTAAGGCGGCTTCAGGCGCGCCGCGCAACCTTTAGCTGATCCGCATGTCCAGACGCGGCGCGCGCGGTTTTACCCTCGTAGAGCTGCTCGTCACCTTCGCCATCGCGGCGCTGCTCATCGGCCTGGTTCCCGTCGCGTTCGAGCGCATGCGCGAGTCCGCCCAGTACCGGGACACGGTGCGCGGCGTGCTGGCCGGGCTGCGCCTCGCCCGCCACCAGGCGCTGGCGGAAGGGCGTCCCGTGCGCTTCATCGTCGATCTGGGCCAGCGCCGTTACGGGGTGGAAGAGCCCCGCCACGAGACGCCGGAAAACCTGCAGCTGCGTGTAACAGTGGCCGGGCCGGAGCTTGCGCCCGACGCGGTGGCCGCGATCCGCTTTTTCCCCGATGGCGGTGCGACCGGAGGCAGCATCGACATCATCCGCCCTTCCGGCGACGGCGTGCGCCTGCGCGTGGACTGGCTGTTCGGCCGCGTCGAACAGGAGGCCGCCGGATCATGACGCCCGCGCCGGAAACCGGCCGCAGCCCCGCGCGGCGGCGTCAAAAAGGCTATTCCCTGCTCGAAATCCTCGTGGCCTTCGCCATCATGGCGTTCGCGCTCGGCGCGCTGTACCGCGCCAGCGGCGGCAGCGTCGGCGCGCTGGGCGAAACCGGGCGGCAGCAGCGCGCCGCCGTTCTCGCGGAATCCCTGCTCGCGCTGCGCGACTCCGTTCCCGCCGAGGGCTGGCAAGAGGCGGGAGAGTCCGCCGGGTTTTCCTGGCGCATCGGCTCCGAACCCTACGCAACCGGCCTCAATGGCCCCGATATTCCGCCGCTGCACCGCGTCACGGTCGATGTCGGCTGGCGCGACGAAGGCCGGGAACGCCGCATCAGCCTCGTTTCCCTGCTGCCGCAGCGCCGCCCGCCCAAAGGGGGCGCGTTATGAGCGGGCCGCGCGCGCGCGGAGCCCGCCGGTGGGGCAGGGGGGGCGGCTTCACCCTGGTGGAACTGCTCGTCGGCATGGTGCTGCTGGGGGCGATCATGCTGGCGCTGGGATCGGCGCTGCGCACGTTCGCCCAGACCGAAACCCGCATCGGCCAGCGGATTGTGCGCGATGATGATTACCGCGCCACGGTGGCTTTTCTGCGCACGGTGCTCGGGCGCGTTTCAGTGCGCAAGCCTGTGGTGGTTCCCGGCGAATCGCCCAGGCTGATGTTCCGTGGCGCGCCCGCCGCGATGGAATGGCTGGGCGTCATGCCCGTGCGCCAGGGCATGGGCGGGCTGCATTATTTCCGGCTGGAGGTTGAGCCGGACGGCCAGGGGCGGCGCGCGCTGGTGCTGCGCTTCCAGCCCTTCGTCAGCAACGACCGCCCGCCCGTGTGGGATGAGGCGCTTTCCCGCGTCCTCGTGCCCGGCGTCACTGCGTTCGCCCTGCGCTACCGCGATGGCGCGTCGCCCGATCTGGCGTGGGGCGACGCCTGGACCGAAACCGCCCGTCCGCCGGACCGCCTGACGTTGTCGCTCGCGGTGGACGGCGAAGCGTGGCCGGAACTGGCCGTTCCCCTGCGCCCGCTCGATGCGTCGAATGGCGGCTTCGTGATTGGAGGCGGGCGGTGAAGCCGACGCGTCTTTCCCCACGCGGCGGCATGCAGCAGGGCGTTGCGCTGGTCGCGGTGATGTGGATGATCGCCGCGCTCAGCCTTGTCATCATGGGGCTGGTCCATTCCGTGCGTGGTGAAATACGCATCACCTCCGGCGCGCGCGATGGCGCGGAGGCCGCCGCGCTGGGCGATGCGGCCATCGCCATGGTCCTGCAGCGGCTCGTTGCCGAGCGCACGCCGCTCCAGGGCGCAACGCGCATCGATACCGGATTTGAAAGCAGACCGATCAGCGTGTGGGTGACGCCCCTCACCGGCTATATCGACATCCGCAAAGCGCCGCAAACCCTGCTTGCCGACCTGTTCGCCGT
>JAVBTY010000080.1:0-2740 GCA_031555955.1 Rhodocyclaceae bacterium
TGGATTTCGACCTCGATCTGGCCAAGAGCCAGAGCAACGAAAATCCGGTGTATTACATCCAGTACGGCCATGCCCGCGTATGCTCGGTGCTTGCCCAATGGGGCGGCAGCGTGGCCGATCTGGCGGCGGCCGACGCCGGCCGCCTGGAAAGCGAGCGCGAACTCGCGTTGTGCGCGCGCCTTGCCGCTTTCCCCGAAGTCGTGCAAAACGCCGCCACCGATTACGCGCCGCACCAGATCGCGTTCTACCTCAAGGATCTGGCCGGCGAATTCCACGGCTGGTACAACGCCGAGCGTATGCTGGTCGAGGACGAGGAACTGAAGTTCGCCCGCCTCGCCCTGGCCACCGCGATACGGCAGGTGCTTGCCAGCGGCCTTGCGCTGCTCGGCGTTTCCGCGCCTGCTTCCATGTAATGCCCCGGAGTCTCAAAGCAGTGAGCAGAGATCGCAAACCGCGCCGCAAACCCGCCTCCCCGCCAGCGAAAAACGGCGGCGGCACACTGATTGGCATTTTTGTAGGCCTGATGCTGGGCGCGGTAATCGCCGCTGGCGCGGCGTGGTACTTCACCCGCTCCAACCCCTTCCAGCCCGCGCCCGCCACAACGCAGCGCGCTCCCGCTGAAGGGCAGCCGCCCATCGCCCTGCCCGGCAAACCTGGCGACCGTCCGGTCGTGAAACAGGATTTCGAGTTCTACAAGATCCTGCCGCAGGGCGACAATGTTCCAGCCCCGGTCACCGCAGCGCCCGCCGCACCCGCTGTACCCGCCGTGCCCGAACCCGCGCAGAAACCCGCCGGGCCGGTCTATTTGCAGGTTGGTGCGTTCGAAAGCTTCGCGGAAGCCGAGAACCTGCGCGTACGCCTGACCCTGGCGGGCATCGACGCCCAGATCCAGGGCGGCCGCCTGCCCGATGGCCGCACCATGAACCGCGTACGTATTGGCCCGTTCGGAAAGCCGGAAGACATGGGCGCCACACGTTCCCGCCTTGCCGAAGCCGGCTTCAATGCCGTAGTGAGCCGGGCCTCCAGTAACTGACGCGGGCACACTAGCGCCTGCCCGGCCTGTCCGTCGTCGCATCAATGCGCCATTCCGGACGGCCTGCCATAATCCGCGCATCAGAACCACTGTTCCTGTTTTGGGAGTTCCAACGATGAATCGCCGCACCGCCCTGCAACAGCTCGCCGTCCTCGCTCTCGCCGCCAGCCCCGCCGGGTTCGCCCTTGCCGCCGGGCCCAGGGAAGGGACGTACCGCACCCTGTCGGCACCCGTGCCGACAGAAGTCAAAGGCAAGGTCGAGGTGCTCGAATTTTTCTCCTACGGCTGCCCGCACTGCCGCGACCTTGATCCGCTGCTGGAAAAATGGGAAAAAAACCTGCCTACCGACGTCAGCTTCGTCCGCGTGCCCATCACCTTCGGACGTGAGCAGTGGGCCCGTTACGCACGGATTTACTACACGCTGGAAGCTCTCGGCGAAACCGGCAAGCACCATGCGGCGGTATTCGCCGCGCTGCACGACAGCCGCATTCCGCTGCACGATGAAAGCGCGCTGTTCTCCTGGGTGGAAAAACGCGGCCTGGACAAGGCGAAATTCACCGAGGCGTGGAAATCCTTCGGCGTACAGTCGCGCGTGCAGCGCTCGAACCAGCTCTCCACCGCCTACAGGGTCGATGCCGTGCCGCTCATGGCGGTGAACGGGCTGTATCTGGTTTCAGCCAGCGGCAGCGGCGGTTTTGAAGAAATGCTGCAGACGGTGGACCAGCTGATCGTCAAGAGCCGCGGCTGACAGGCCGGTGTTGCTCCGGTCTGGCATGCCGGAAATAAAGATGTGCCTGCACGTAGCCGCGACCCCGGCATTGGGCCGTTAAAAATCCGGGGTCTGTGCGCCGTGCCCGCAGGCTGCCCCCGTTGCAGGCCCAGCCGTTTTTTCAGCTGGCGCTCCTGTTCTGGCACTGGCGGGAGAGAAAATTTCTGCGCCATCGCGAAAAATCGGGCTGAGGCGCGGGTAATCGTGAGTTTTCCGGTGATGCGTGAGCCTTCCGGCACGCTGGTTTCCCGCCCGGCCCACTGCGAACGGGGATAGACGTCCAGCGCGATAAATGTGACGGCGACATTCGCGGTTTGACCGGGGCGGCCTGATCGACGTCCAGATACGTGCGCAGCCCGAAAACCTGATCGTTGTCGTAAAGCTTGCGCTGAGCCCGGTCCCGGAAAACGCAGTCATTTGCACCCTCCCTGAGGTGGACCGGGCAGCAGGAACGCGCCTTCGATATCGTGCCGCCGATTTATACGCAAAAGCCGACGGGCTTCAGGGCCGCTCAGGCGCGCCGCCGCAGCCGGCTGGCGAGGCGCATGGCGCGCGCCGGCTGCGCGGCGAGGTAACGGGTGAGGGCGGCGGTGAAGGGCCGGGGATCGGTCAACCTGGCATAAAGGCCGCGGATGCGCCGCCTGAAAAGGTGGCCCGGATGATGGCGGAGCAGCCATAGCAGGCCGCCGGGGTCGCGCTCGCCGTTGATCCACAGAAAGCGGTCGCGTTGCGCGGTTGGGGGCGGCGGCTGGCCGATCTGGGAAAAATATTCGACCAGCGGCAGGTCGACGCCGTCCGCGGTACACAGATCGGCCCAGAAGTCGGTTCGCCCGACGGTGGGTTCGATCACCCATTGGGCTCCGTCGGGGGCTGCCTTGAGTTCCAGCGATACGGGGCCGGAAAGGTCGAGTCCATCGAAAAAGCGCAGGGCCAGCGCG
>JAVBTY010000037.1:0-40477 GCA_031555955.1 Rhodocyclaceae bacterium
CGCTTCGGCCTCGCTCAACTGCACCAGTTGCGCGGCCGCGTCGGACGCGGCACGGCCGCTTCCGCCTGCATCCTGCTCTACGCCCAGCCTTTGTCGGAAACCGGGCGGGCGCGGCTGAAAGTGATCTTCGAGCACAGCGACGGCTTCGCCATCGCGCGCGAAGACCTGCGCATCCGCGGCCCCGGGGAATTCGTCGGCGCGCGCCAGAGCGGCCTGCCGCTGCTGCGCTACGCCGATCTGGAACGCGACGCCGAGTTGATCGAGTCCGCGCGCGCGCTGGCCGAACGCATGCTGACCGGATCGCCCGCCATCGCCGACCGCCTCATGGCGCGCTGGCTGGACGGGCGCGAAGCCTTGCTGCGCGCCTGAGCGGACCGCGCGGGCGGGTATTACGCGCCCGGCGGATGCGTTTTTTGGATGGAGCCCGGCGGCGGCGCGTCAGAATTCGTTGATCACGCTGAAAGTGAGCATCGCCGTGGTGAAATCCTCGAAGGTCGATCCCAGACCGATTTCTCCTTCGCCGTACAGGATGCAGCTGTCGCGCTTGAGCACGATCGGCGTCTGCGCGGGCGGAAAGCGCACCCAGGTGCCATTGCTGCTGCAGTCGGTCAGGACGCACTGCCCGCCAGACCATTCGATCCGCGCATGACGGCGCGAAACGCGCGGGTCGGCGACGACAAAACCGGCCGTGGGATCCCGGCCGATAACCAGCGGGCCGTGGGTAGGCATCAGTTCCAGATGCTGGTCGAGCAGGTTGAGATCCAGCCGCTGTGTTGCATGCGGACGAAGCTGCGCCTCCAGCACCTCGAACGGAAGGGTCATCGTGCTTTCGGCGCTGCGCCCCCAGTCGACGCGCCACACGTGTATCGGTTCGGCCTTGCCGCGGAAGGCGATGCGGTCGATGCTGTGACAGGCGATGCGCGAGGTTTCCGGCAGGCGGCGGAAAACGGTTTCACTGACAAGAATTTCATTGGCCCCCGCCCGGTCGGACAGGCGCGCGGCCACATTGACGGCATCGCCATAGCAGTCTCCGTCCCGCTCGACGATGCCGCCGTATTCGATACCGATCTTGAAACCCAGCGGTTTGTGGCGCGGATCCTTGATCTGGAGATCGCGCAGCACATCCTGCACCCTGACGCAGCATTCGACCGCTTTGACTGTATTGTCGAACAGCGCCAGCACGCCATCACCGAGGTATTTGATGACGCGTCCGCCCCAGCTGGTCAGATGAAACCCCACCGCCTGCGTGCAGCGTGTAACGACATCCGTCGCGGCGACATTGCCAGCGGATTCAAACAGCCCGGTGCTGCCCGTCAGATCGGCGAATACCACTGTCCTGCCAGGTTGTTCCACTTCTTCCTCGTTCAACAGGCATGCCATGTGAAACGGCATGTTAGCATTAACGCCGCTTATCATGTCCCGCGGCGGCGGCAATCTCTCCATGGCGGAAGCAGCTGGCGACGTGGTCGTTGACCATGCCCACCGCCTGCATGAAAGCGTAGCAGATGGTGCCGCCGGTAAAGCTGAATCCCCGTGCTTTCAATGCCCGGCTCATGGCTTCGGACTGCGCGGTGGACGCGGGCACTTCGGACTGCGTGGCCCAGGCGTTCTGCCGCGGCCGACCTTCCACAAACGACCACAGCCAGGCAACGGGATCGCTGCCAGACTCCTGCAGATCCAGCCATGCGCGGGCGTTCGTGACCGCTGCCCCGATTTTGGCGCGGTTGCGGATGATACCGGGGTCAGCCAGCAACGCCAGTTTTTTCGTTTCGTCCCAGCGCGCGATCCGTTCCGGATCGAAACCGTCATACGCCTTGCGGTAATAATCGCGTTTTTTCAGCACGGTAATCCACGACAGGCCCGCCTGCGCGCCTTCGAGCAGGAGAAACTCGAACAGCAGGCGCGCATCGCGCACGGGAACCCCCCATTCCCTGTCATGGTAGGCCAGATACAGCGGATCGCTACCTGGCCAGGCGCAACGCATCGTCATGGTTTCATCCTTGTGGGGATATGTCCGCGAGGCATGAAACGGACGTTTAGTGAACTTTCCCGTCCAGCCGCCCGGCGCCATTTTCGACGCGGTTACGCCCCCGGTGCTTGGCCGTATAGAGCGCCTCGTCGGCCAGTCTGAGCAGGGCGGGAAAGCCCTGTTCATCGCCCCGCGCGGGGATGAGGCTCGCCACGCCCACGCTGACGGTAACCTGCGGCGCAGCCAGCGAGAACCGGTGCGGAATCGCCAGCGCCTCGACGCCGGCGCGCATCGATTCGGCAACCGCCAGCGCGCCGTCCGGGCCGGTTTCCGGCAGGATCGCGGCAAATTCCTCGCCGCCGTAGCGGGCAATCAGGTCTACGGGGCGGCGCAGTTTTTTTTCCAGGGTGTAGGCGACGGCCTTGAGGCATTCGTCGCCGACCTGATGCCCGTAGCCGTCGTTGAACTGCTTGAAACAGTCCACGTCCGCCACCAGCAGCGACATGGGCTGGCCGCTGCGCGAGGCGCGCCGCCATTCGCGCTGCAGCGTTTCATCGAAACGGCGCCGGTTGGCGATGCCGGTCAGGCCATCAACCGAGGAAAGGCGGGTCAGTTCGCGGTTGGCCTCGTCCAGCTTGCGCGTCAGCACCACCAGCGAATGGCGCATCTGCGCGATGCGCTGCATTGCCTTCACCTTTGATTTCAGCACGATCGCGGAAACCGGCTTGATCAGGTAATCATCGCCGCCAGCCTCGATGCCGCGGCGCAGGTCTTCATCGCTGGCGCGCGCGGTAAGGAAGATGATCGGGGTCCATTCGCCGTCCTGTTCCAGCTGGCGGATGCGGCGGGCAACGGCGAAGCCGTCCAGCCCCGGCATGATGATGTCAAGCAGGATCACGTCAGGCCGTTCGCGGGTGAACATTTCAATACCGGCCTCGCCATCGCGGGCATGAAAGGTGATCAGTCCCATGTCCGTCAGCTGCTGGCAGACCACCATTGCGCTCGTGACGGCATCTTCGATTACCAGCGCCTTCATTTTTTCAGAAGCCCTCTGCCCGGCGCGCCACGCGACCCCGTCGGGCGGCGGGCGCATGCGCAAAAATTCAAATGTGTATCAAACCCGGCTAACTTAAATCAGCCGCTCCGGTTTCCGCAATGGCTGATCGCCATATAGCCCGTTCCGGAGGGGGCGGATTTGACGCTCTCTGCTCCCGGGAATAGACTCCCGCGCTTTACGCCGCGCCCGCCGATGTCCATCATGGCGAAGTTCTTCGCGCTGTTCCTTTTCCTCGCCCTTGCCGCTTCCCTCCCCGCAGGCGCGGACTCCGGCGAGGCGGAGCCCGACGCTTCCGCGCCACCGCAGGAAGTGGCGACCGGGGAAGCCGCCGCCCCCGCGCGCGTTCTCACGCTGGACCTCACCCGCAACGCCAATGATATCTGGGACCGCATCCGCCGTGGCTTCGGCATGCCCGATCTCGACAGCGAGCTGGTCACCGAGCAGCAGCTTTTTTACCTCAACCGCCCCGGTTTCCTGAAACAGGTTTTCTCCCGCGGCGGGCGCTATCTCTATTACATCGTCGACGAGCTTGAGCGGCGCGGCATGCCCACCGAGCTTGCCCTGCTGCCCATGGTGGAAAGCAGCTACAACCCGCTCGCCTATTCCCGCGCCCACGCCTCCGGGCTGTGGCAGTTCATCCCCTCGACCGGGCGCAACTACAATCTGACCCAGGACAAATGGGTGGACGAGCGGCGCGACGTGATCGCCTCCACCAATGCCGCGCTGGATTATCTGCAGACCATCTACCAGATGCATGGCGACTGGCATCTGGCGCTCGCCTCCTACAACTGGGGCGAAGGCGCGGTGGGGCGGGCCGTGCAGCGCAATCTCGACAGCGGGCTGCCCGCCGAATACAGCGCGCTGCGCATGCCGGGGGAAACGCGCAACTACGTTCCCAAGCTGCAGGCCATCAAGAACATCGTCGCCCAGCCTGAACTGTTTCACCTGGAGCTGCCCTACGTGGCCAACGAGGTGCATTTCGTCACCGTCACCAGCCCCGTCGGCATCGATCTGGCCACCGCCGCGAAACTGGCCGAACTGCCACTGGAAGAGTTCCTTGCGCTCAACCCCGGCTTTAACCGGCCGGTGGTGACGGAAGCCAGCCAGTCGCTGGTCGTTCCCGCCGATCGCGCCGCACGCTTCGAGGCCCGTCTGGCGGAGCTTTCCCTCTCCGGCGAGGGCTGGCGCATGCACACGCTGGCGGCGGGCGAAAAGCTGGATACGGTCGCGCGGCGGCACAACCTGCCACTGGCCCAGCTGCTGCAGGTCAATGGGCTGAGCGCGCGCAGCAAGATCGGGCCCGGTCATACATTGCTGGTGCCCGACGGCGTCGATCCCGGCGGCGCGCTGCAGGTCGCCCGGCTGCTGCCGGACAGGGGGCTGCTGGCGAATCAGCCGGCTGTCCGTCTGGGCAGCGCCCGGACGGGGGCCGTAGCGAAAACCGCCGCGAAAGGAAAAACGGGGAAACAGGTTGCGGCCACAAAAACCACAGTCCGCAAAAAAGGGGCCGCAGGCAGCGCGGCGGCGCAGAAAAGCGCCGGAAAAAAAGCCGTGAAAAAACAGGTGCCCGGAAAAAAGAAGACGGTTCAGAAAAAGACCGCCAGCGCGCGCAACCCCTGACGCGCGGCAAGTGCGTCACGCCTTCGGCAACGGCCAGTGGCAGCGTACCCGGTGAGCGCTCCCCAGCGCTGTTTCAGCGGGATAGGCCATGCGGCAGATATCGGTTGCCTGTGGGCAGCGCGGGTGAAAATGGCACCCGGCGGGCGGGCTGAACGGGGAGGGCAGATCAGTCACCCCCGCTGGCGCATGGCAGGCCGTCCCGCCTGGCGCGGCCTCCGGATCTGTTGCGAGTTCCACGCGTGGCACGGCCGCCAGCAGCATACGGGTATAGGGATGCGCCGGTGCGGCCAGAACGCGCCCGGCCGGGCCGTGTTCGACGATGCGGCCCAGGTACATCACCGCCACCTCGTCGGCGAGGTAATCGACCACGGCCAGATTGTGCGTGATGAACAGATACGCAAGGCCGCGCTCGCGCTGCAGCTCGCGCATCAGGTTGAGCAGCTGCGCCTGCACCGACACGTCCAGCGCGCTGGTCGGCTCGTCGCACACGATGGCGCGCGGCGACACCGCGAGCGCGCGGGCAATGGCGATGCGCTGGCGCTGCCCGCCGGAAAATTCGTGCGGGTAACGCCAGCGCATCGCGGGCTGCAGGCCGATGCGTTCGAGCAGGGCGTCGATACGCTGGCCGCGCGCGGCGGTGTCACCCTCCACACCGAGGCTGAGCATGCCTTCCTCGATGATTTCGCCGATACGCAGGCGCGGGTTGAGCGAGGCGAACGGATCCTGGAACACCATCTGCACCGCGCGCCGCATCGGCTGCAACACCTCCGCCGAGGCGCCGGCGATGTTCTCGCCATCGAAAAAAATCTGTCCGGCGCTGGCCTTGATCAGCTGCAGAATGGCCTTGCCCACGGTGGTTTTGCCACAGCCCGATTCGCCAACCAAAGCCAGCGTGCGTCCTGGCACCAGCGCCAGATCGACGCCATCGACCGCGCGCGCATGGCCCACGACACGCCTGAACAGCCCCCTGCGCAGCGGGAAATGCACCTTGAGGCCGCGCACTTCCAGCAGCGGCGCGGCGCCATGATGCGTCTGGTCCACTGCCGGAGCCATCTCCACGGCCTGCTCCAGCGGGCGCGGCACACTGACCGTTTCGTACAGGTGGCAGCGCACCGCCTGGTGTTCGCCGAGGCGATGCCAGCCTGGCGCTTCATCGTCGCAGCGGTCGAAGGCGGCGGGGCAGCGTTCGGCGAAGCGGCAGCCGGTGAAGGCGCGATCCAGCGCGGGCACGCTGCCTTGCGGCGCATCCAGCATGGCCCCGCGCCGCCGCCCGGAGGGCAGGGCGGCGAAAAGCCTGCGCGCATAGGGATGCAGCGGGGCGCGGAAAAAAGGCGCGCGCGCGCCGGTTTCCACCAGCTGGCCCGCATACATCACGCCCACGCGGTGCGCCATGCGGGCGACCACGCCGAGGTCGTGCGTGATCAGCAGCATGCCCATGCCGCGTTCGCCCTGCAGCCGCGCGAGCATGTCGAGCACCTGGCCCTGGATGGTGACATCGAGCGCGGTGGTGGGTTCGTCGGCAACCAGCAGTTCGGGCTGGCCCGCGAGCGCCATGGCGATCATCACCCGCTGCTTCATGCCGCCGGAAAACTGGAAAGGAAAGTCGTCGAGCCGCCGCCCGGCATCGGGGATGCCCACGGCGTCGAGCAGCCGCCGCGCCTCTTCGCGCGCCGCCGCGCCGGCCAGATGGCGATGGCGGCCGAGCGCTTCGGCGATCTGCGCGTAAACCGTCATTACCGGATTGAGGCTGGTGGACGGTTCCTGAAAAATCATGCCGATGCGCCCGCCGCGCACGTTGCGCATGCGCGCTTCGGGCATGCGCAGCAAATCCTCGCCGCCCAGACGCACCGCGCCCGCTTCGATACGGCCCACGTCCGGCAGCAGACGGGTCAGCGCCAGCGCGGTCATCGATTTGCCGCAGCCCGATTCGCCCAGCAGCGCAAACGTTTCGCCCGCGGCAACGGTGAACCCGACGTCATCGACCGGACGCACCGCCGCCCCGGCGCCGCCAAGCGCCACGCGCAGGCCGGACACTTCCAGCAGCGGCGGGCCGTTATCGGGCGGGTTTCCGCCGCGGAAATCCGCGCTCATTTCCCGCCTCCCCGCGCGAAAAGGGCCGCTCGCGCGGCCCCTGCGGGATCAGTGGTGCTGATGGCCGCCCGGTCCATGCGCATGCCCGTGGGTGATTTCCTCGGCGGAGGCGGGGCGCACCCCGGCGATGGTGATGTCGAACACCAGCGCGATGCCGGCCAGTGGGTGATTGCCGTCCACAACCACCTTGCCATCGGCGATATCGGTGACGCGGTACACCATTTCCTCTTCGCCGTCGTCGGAAACGCGCTCGAACGACATACCGACTTCGATGTTGTCCGGAAACAGACCGGCTTCCTCGACCAGCACCAGTTCTTCGTCGTAGTCGCCGAAGGCGTCTTCCGGCTGCAGCTTGATCTGCAGCGTATCGCCCTGTTTGCGCCCGTGCAGCGTTTCCTCGATCAGCGGGAAAATGCCGTCGTAACCGCCGTGCAGGTAAACAAGCGGCTCTTCTCCGCCGTCGATCACGACGCCGTCCGGGTCGCGCACGGTGTAATCAAGCGTGACCACGCTGTTTTTGACGATTTCAGTTTTCATTGCCGGATCCGAGCCCCTTGACCAGTCCAAACACCTCGGCCGCGTGGCCGCGAGGCGTAATGCCATATAACGCGTGCCTCAGCACGCCCTGTCTGTCGATGATGAAGGTCGAACGCAGCACGCCCGTTTTTTCCACCCCATCGACCAGCCTGCGCTGCCACACTCCGTAGAGGCGGCAGACTTCCTTATCCACATCCGAGAGCAGCCGCACCGACAGGCCCTCGCTGTCGCGAAATTCCGCATGGGTAAGACAATCGTCAGGGCTGACGCCGATCACGACGCAGCCGCAGCGGGCGAACTCTTCCTCGTGATCGGTGAAATCCGCCGCCAGCCGCGTGCATCCGGGCGTGTTGTCGCGCGCGTAAAAGTACAGAACCACGTGCTGCCTGCCGCGCGCCGACGCGAGATCGAACATTTCCATGTCCGCATCCGGCAGCGAAAAAACCGGCGCGATGTCTCCGCTTTGCAGCATGGGCTCTCCCTGACGTGCGGCAGATTCTAGCCGAGAGGATGGGGGAACACTACCGGCGCGCGGATGCGGAAAACGGTGCGCAGCCCGTTCATGGCCGCATTTTGCGCAGGCAGGCGCTGCTTTTTCGGCTGCCGCGGGATGTCGCGCGCCCTTCCCGCGTAAACTGCGCGCCAGGGCTGTTCCAATGCGGGAGAGCTGTTTAAAATGACAGTTCCGATCCAGGGATAAAGACCATGTCCGCGCGCAGCAGGGCTCTGACACCGCGTCAGCAGGAAATTCTCGATTTCATCAGCCAGACCATCGAACACGAAGACCGTCCGCCGACCCGGCAGGAGGTTTGCGCGGCTTTCGGTTTCCGCTCGCCCAACGCGGCGGAAACCCATCTGCGCGCGCTTGCCGCCAAAGGGGCGATCCTGCTGGAGGAAGGCCGCGCGCGCGGCATCCGCCTGCCGCGCGCGGAGCGGGGCGGCGGCCTGCCGCTGGTGGGCCGCGTGGCGGCGGGCAGCCCGATACTGGCGGCCGAACATGTGGAAACCCGCTGCCAGGTCGACCCCGCGCTGTTCTCGCCGCCCGCCGACTATCTGCTGCGGGTGCGCGGAATGAGCATGCGCGATGCGGGCATTTTCGATGGCGACCTGATCGCGGTGCGCCGCGCGGGTGAGGCCCGCAACGGGCAGATCGTCATCGCCCGCGTGGAGGACGACGTGACCGTGAAAACGCTGCAGCGCAAGGGCGCGACCGTGGAGCTGCTGGCGGCCAATCCGGATTACCCGCCCATCGTCGTCGATACCCGGCGCACGCCTGTTGTCATCGAAGGCATCATGGTCGGGCTGATCCGCAAGGACTCCTGGTCGCAGCCCCGCTAGGCCGCGCGCGCCCGTCCGCCATTTGCCCGCCTTCGCCCATGCCCTTCATGCCGCCTTCCGCCCCTTTCTCCGGCCCGCGCCGCGCGGGCGACGCCGCCCGCCGCCGCGCCGGGTTCGCGCTGCTGCTGTGCGCGCTCGCCCTGCCGCTGTCCATCGGGCTGTTCGCCACGCTGGAACGCGCATGGGGGCGCATCGCGCCGCTGGAAGGCGGCGGATTCATGCTTGCCGCCACGGCGCTCGGCGCGGCGCTCGCCATTGCGCCGCTGGCGGCGTTCGCGGGATTCATCCTCGCCGTGTGGCACGGCGTCGAAAGCGTTTATCTGCCACGCAGCCAGCGCTCGCCGCTGGCCGACCGATGCATTGTCGCCGCCGGGCTCGCGGTCTGGTTCTCGCCCATGCTCGCGGCGCTGGCGATGGTCACGCGCGCCGTGGCCTCGGGGCGCGTCCATGTCGTGCGCGCGCCGCAGGATTACGCGCTCGCCAGCGATCCGGTCGCCTACTGGCAGGGCGTCGGCTTCTGGCTTGTCACGGCGGGTATGTGCGGCTTTTTCGCCTGGCGTTACTGGCGCGGCAAGCTGCGCCGCCGCGCGGGCTGAACGGCCATGCCGGTTTCCGCTCCGGAACCGTTCCGCGCCATCGCCGGGCGTCTGCTGCATCACGCCTGGCCGATCCTGATCGCGCAGGTTCTGTCGATGTGCATGATGGTGGCCGATACCGTGATCGCGGGCCGCCATGGCACGGCCGATCTCGCCGCCGTGGCGGTGGGCAACGGCATTTACATTTCGGTGGCGATGCTGCTCATCGGCATCCTGCAGGCGGTCGCGCCCACCGTGGCCCATCTTTACGGCGCGGACCGCCGCGAGGAAATTGGTCCGGCCCTGCAGCAGGGCTTCTGGCTGGCGCTGATGCTGGCGCTACCCGGCGCGTTGCTGCTGGCCTTTCCGCATTTCCTGCTCGATCTGGCGCGCGTGCCGCCCGGGCTTCAGGAAAAAACCGCAGCCTATCTCGCCGCTACCGCCGTGGGGCTGCCTGCGGTGCTGTTCTACCGCACCTTCTACGCCTTTAATAATGGCATCGGGCGGCCGCGGGTTCTGATGGCGATCAGTTTTCTCATCACCACCGCCCATATTCCGCTGGCGTGGGCGCTCACCGGAGGGCATCTTGGCTTCGCGCCGCTGGGCGGCACGGGCTGCGGCGTGTCCACGGCCACGGTGAACTGGCTCGGCTTCGGCTGCGCCGCGCTCTATCTCGCGCGCAGCCGGACATACCGTCCGTGGCGGCTTTTTTCCGCCTGGTCGCCGCCGCGATGGCAGGCCATTGGGGCGCTGCTGCGGCTGGGGCTGCCAATGGGGTTTTCCACCTTCATCGAAATCACATCATTCACGCTGATCGCGCTTTTCGTGGCCCGTCTGGGCGCAGAGGCGGTGGCGGGGCACCGCGTCGTCGCCAATCTCGCCGCGCTTATTTACATGCTGCCGCTGTCGATGTCGATCGCCGCGCTGGTGCTGGTGGGCCAGGCGGCGGGCGCGCACGACTGGGCGCGCGCCCGGGCCACGGTGCGGGTGGCGATGATCGTCACCAGCGTGCTGGCTACCTTCATCGGCCTGCTGCTGTGGCTGGGACGTGACGCGGTGACCGGCTTTTCGTCGGACGATCCGGCAGTGCGCACGGTGGCGCTGGGGCTGCTGCTCTATATCTGCGTGTACCAGCTTTTCGACGCGGTGCAGACCGTCGCCGCCCATGCGCTGCGTGGCTACAAGATCACGCTCGTGCCCATGCTGCTGCATACCGTGTGCTTCTGGGGCGTGGGGCTGGGCGGGGGCTACTGGCTCAGTTTCCATGCGCCGTGGCGGGCGGCGGCGCCATCGGTGGCGGGGTTCTGGGAAGCGAATGTGCTCGCCTCGGTGGCCGCGTCCCTTTCGTTCGGCATGCTGCTGCGGCGCGTGATCCGCCGCCAGGACAGCCGGATGGCCCCGGCCGCCTGATTCCTCCGGCTTCCTTCCCTGCCGCCTTCAGCTTCCCAGCCAGCCCCGGCGCAGGCGGCGCGTGGCGGCGGACGGGCGGGCGGCCAGTTCCAGATGCGCGGTATCGGCGGGCGCGGCGGCCAGTTCCAGCTCGAAACGCATCAGCTCGTCGCGGCGGAAAGCATGTATTTCCACCCGCGCGCCGGGTGCGCGGCGCGCGAGCAGGGCGTCGAGATTGCCCGCGTTCACGCGCAGGCCATCCAGCGCCACCAGCACGTCCCCGGCGGACAGCCCCGCCGCCTGCGCCGCGCCGCCGTCATACACCTGAGCCAGTTTCGCTTCGCCGCCACCAGGCGCGAGCTTTGCGCCGAGCACCGGCGCGCGGCTGGCCGGTTCAAGCCTGCCATGGATGCCGAAGCGCTTCAGCAGCGGGAAAAGCGCCACATCGCCCGTGCCCTCCACTGTTTTGCGCAGCCAGGCGGCCAGCGGCGCGCCCAGTTCCCTGCCGCCCGCTTCGGCCACGGCGGCGTAAATGCCGTCTTCGGGCACGCCGGTTCCGTCGCCGTGGCGCTGCCACAGCAGGCGCATTACGTCGTCCAGGCTCGTGCGTCCACCGCTGCCTTCGCGCAGGCGCAGATCCAGCGCCAGCGCGATCAGCGCCCCCTTGGTGTAGTAGCTGACGATGGCGTTAGGGGCGTTTTCGTCCTGGCGGTAGTACTTGATCCATGCATCGAACGAGGATTCCGCCACGCTCTGCTTCAGACGCCCCGCCCCGCGCAGCACGCCGGAGAGCGTCTTGCCCAGCAGGCCCGGATAATCCGCCGCGGGCAGCACGCCGCTGCGCGCCAGCGCCAGATCGTCGTAATACGAGGTGAAACCCTCGAACGCCCACAGCAGGCGGGTGTAGTTTTCGCGGGCGAGATCGTAAGGCGCGAACGCCGCCGGCTTGATGCGCTTGATGTTCCACGTATGGAAATACTCGTGGCTGCACAGCCCGAGGAATGCCTTGTAGCCGTCCGGAACGCCTTCCATGCCCGCCCACGGCAGATCGGCGCGCGATGCGAGCAGCGCCGTGCTGGCGCGGTGTTCCAGCCCGCCGTAGCCGTCGCCGGTGAGGGTGACGAGGAAAACGTAACGCTTCATCGGCGGCGGCGCGCCGAAAAGCGCGATGTGCCAGCCGCATACGCGCGCCAGATCGGCGGCAAGGCGCGCGGTATCGCAATCGTGGCGGCCGGTGAGGGCGATGTCGTGGCGCGCCCCGCCCGCATCGAAGGAGGCCAGCGTGAACGCGCCCATTTCCACCGGATGGTCGATCAGCTCGTCGTAATCCGCCGCGCGGTACAGGCCGAAGCCGTACGTTTGCGCCGCTCCCGGCTCGCCCCCGGCGCAGGGCAGCGCGGTGGCGACCTTCCACGCGCGGTAGGCCGCGCCCTGCGGACGTTGGATGTCCACCAGGCAGGGGCGCTCCGTCTGGCCCTCGACGGCCAGAAAAACGCTGGGGCCGTTGAAAAAACCGTGCGTCGGGTCCAGATGCGCGGCGCGCACCGACAGATCCCACGCATACACCTCGTAATGCAGCGTCAGCGCCTTGCCCGCGGCCACCGGCGCGGCGCGCCAGGTGTGTTTGTCCAGCTTCTCCACCCGCACTGCGCGGCCGCCCGCTTCGGCGCGCAGGGTGACGATGTTGCGGGCGAACTCGCGGATCATGTAGCTGCCGGGAATCCACGCCGGCAGGCTGAAGCGCTGCCCGCCCGGATCGGGACCGGCGACGGTGCAGCTCACCGCGAACAGATGCGCCCCGGGATGAGAGGGATGAATGGTGTAACGGACCGGTTCGGGTGCGGACATATAAGTGATGGCGGGTCGATGGAAAAAGGCGGCGGAGCGTCGGTGGCTATTGTTGTTCCGGAATGAAAGGATAAGCGCCGGGGAATGCCTGGTCGAGCCACCCGCGCCATCCGCGCGTGCGCACCCGGCGGCCGACGCGCATCAGCTCTCCGGCCACTGCCGCGCCGCGCCGCGCACGCCGGAGGCATCGCCGTGGCGCGCGGGCAGCAGGCGGGTGGCGACGGTGTCGGAAAACACATGCGGCAGCCACAGCCGGGGCACGTTGCGGTAAAGCCGTTCGAGCCTGGAAACGCCGCCGCCAAGCACGATCACGTCCGGATCAAGCAGGTTGATCACCGCCGCCAGGCTGCGCGCGAGCCGTTCCTCGTAGCGGCGCAGGCTGTCCTCGCAGGCGGAATCGCCCGCTTCCGCCGCGCGGGCAATGGCGGCAGCATCGGCCGCGCCGCCGTGGCGGCGGGCGTGCGCGGCTGCGAGACCGGGGCCGGAGAGCCAGGTTTCGATGCAGCCATGACGGCCGCAGTAGCACGGCGGCGCGGGATCGTCCTCCGCGCCCGCCCCCGGCAGGGGCGAATGCCCCCATTCGCCCGCGATGGCGTTCGCGCCGGCAAGCAGATGACCGCGCACCACGATGCCGCCGCCCACGCCAGTGCCAAGAATGACGCCGAATACCGTTTCGGCGCCCACGCCCGCGCCGTCTGCGGCTTCCGACACGGCGAAGCAGTTGGCGTCGTTGGCAAGGCGGATTTCCCGCCCGAGCAGCGCTTCCAGATCGGCCCGCAGCGACTGGCCGTTGAGGCAGGTGGAATTGGCGTTGCGCATGCGTCCGGTCAGGCGCGAAACCGAACCCGGCGCGCCCACGCCCACGCTGACGCGCGCGCCCAGTTCGTTTTCCGCCGCCATCACCAGCGCCGCCACGGTTGCCAGCGTGGCGCGGTAATCGCCTTGCGGCGTGGGCGCGCGGCGGCGCAGCAGCTCGCCGCCGTCACGGCCGAGCACCGCAATCTCGATCTTGCTGCCGCCCAGATCGACGCCGAGCCGCAAGCCACCATTCATCACCGTTTTCGCCCCCGTTGTTCCCGGTCGGCCCGGAGCAAATCATTCATTCTGATTGCAAACGGGGCCGCACCCGTCCAGACTTTACTGAGCGCCGCCGCATTCTTCCACTGATTTTCCCGCCGCTGGCAGGAGGAAAAACATGAAAACGATGATAGTCGCCGCTGCTTTCGCCGCGCTGTTCATGGCCGCAGGCGCCCGCGCCGCCGCTCCCGCCCCCGCCGATTACCAGGACTGGTGGTGGGATCCGTCGAAAGACGGCATGGGCGTCAACATCGGCCAGCAGGGTGATACGCTCGCGGTCGCGTGGTACCGCTTCGCCGCCGACCGCTCCTCCACCTACAACCTGCTCTCCGGCAAGCTGGTCAACGGCGTGCTGACGGGCCTGCTGCAGACCGCGTCCGGGCCGCCCCCCGGCCCCGGTTACAACCCGGCGGAAGTGCTGCGCGGGAACGTTGGCAGCGCCACCTTCCGCTTCACCTCCCCAACCAGCGCCGTTTTCGAATACACGCTCAACGGCAGCAGCGGCGTGCTCAATCTCGTGCGCTTTACCATGCAGGGCATCCCGCTCGAAGGTTCGTGGCAGTACGCCTCCATCGCCGCCCGCGCCAGCTGCCTTTTCCCGGCCAGCCAGGGGCAGATCGCGAACAGCGGTTTCGCCACGATGGAAAAAACAGGCCCCAGCCCGGGTCCCGGCCCCAACCCCAACCCCGGTTCCGGCCCCGGGCACTACCGCCTGATTACCCAGAGCAACATCGGGCTGGATTCCTGCACTTACAATATGACGCTGGCGCAGTCCGGCTCCCTCTACACCGGCGACGGAACGTTTGTGTGCATCAGCGGCCGCGGCGGTGCCATCACGGTTGAGCGCCTGCAGGCGGAAAACGGCTTTCTGTCGCTCGTCTACACTTCCAGATATTCAATTGGGGAATCCTGCACTGAAACCGGCCGCCTCAGCGCCGCCCTGTTCGGCAGTTTCGACGCCACCGGTCCATGATCCGCCGCCTGCGAATACATTGCGCATAGACAGAAGGCGGGCGGCTGCGCTATTGTATGACGATACCTTATCCGGCTGATTCGCCAGTAAAAACGGGGGAAAGCGTGAAGAAAACCATCGCGGGCGCTCTGGTCGCCCTGTTCGCCAGCACCGGCGTCGCCCATGCCCAGGACGGTTTCCAGGGCTGGTGGTGGGATCCGTCGAAAGACGGCATGGGGCTCAACATCGCCCAGCAGGGCGACATGGTGGCGCTGACCTGGTACCACTTCGATACCGACGGCACGCCCACCTACAACATGCTCGCCGGCAAGGTCATCAACGGCATACTGGCGGGAGATCTGCAGACAGCTTCGGGGCCCCCTCCCGGAGATGGCTATTCGCCGTGGGCGGTCAAGCGCAGTGTCGCCGGCAAGGGCAGCATCATCTTCACCACCGCGGAGACGGCCCTTTTCGAATATGCGCTGAACGGCGGGCAGGGCGGTTCGCTCAGTCTCACCCGCTTCCCCATGCCCAGGGCAGGAGAGTCGATGTGGGCCTATACCATCGCCGGAAGAAACTGCGGCAGTGAAACCGGGGGCTATGCGTGGCTGTGGCAGGACAGTACCGGCAGCAGCCTGGCCACCATGGATTACCGCGGTTATCCGTCCTGCCTTTACACTTCGGTGGTTCCCGGCACGCCCTCGGGGTACCAGTGCGTTACGGACAGATTCAGCCGCAGGGAATCCGGGGCAGTCACCGTCAACGGCATGCTGATGGACGACAATGCCTTCGTCTTCGACTACAGCGCCAGTCCCTCCCTGTCCCTGCTGCCTTCCTGCCCGGCGACCGCGAACCAGCGTATTACCGGCTCCCGTTTCCTCAATGACACGACTTCCCTCAGCGGCTGGTGGTGGAATCCCGCGCTGGATGGCATGGGGATCAACATCGAGCAGGAAAACGGAACCATCGCACTGAGCTGGTATTACTTCGACAAGGACAACAGCTCCACTTACGCCCTGCTCGCGGGACCCGGCGAGTTTGAGTTTGAAATGCCGGTGAAACCCCCTAAGCCTGCGGAAGGAGCGACCGAAGAAGAGTCGGCATATCCTCCGGCCGTTCTCGAAATTCCGCTCCTGCAGGGCGATCTGCAACGCGCCACCGGTCCGGCCCCCGGTCCTGGTTATGACCCGGCGGGCGTAAAGCCCGCGCCGTCTCCCGGAAAGGCGGAACTGGTTGCCCGGTACAATTTTGAATCGGGCGGATCGGAACTCCTCTTCAAATACAGCCTTGCGGGCTGCACGCCTTTGCCCAACACCGATTATTGCGCTTCGCTGGTGTTGCAGCCTTTCACCATGCAGGGCATACCGCAGCCCATGAACGGGGTGTGGGACTATACCGCCAGGCACGACATTCCAGCAAAAAGTTCAGGCACCGCGGGGCTGGTTGGGGGAAACGGCCGTTACCAGATGACGACGCGAACCAGCAACTGGATCTGCACCTACAACCTGCTTCTTGGGCAAACCGGTTCCATCTTCACTGGCAACGGCACGGTTGAATGCACTGGCGCCGAAGACAAAAAGCTGAACGGCTATGTTGTGGTGGACCGCCTGCAGACGACCGGAAAGACCCTGATTTTCGACTACCATAACGCCTACTGGGCCGAAGACGAGGACAGCGCGGGCCCGGCTGGCACGGAGCAGGGCAACATTCTGGGAACGCTCGTCCCCGATCCGGACCCCACCGCAAACGTGAAAAAATAGCCTCGCGCTATCCAGGCGGTTTCTCCCACACAGCGCCCGTTTTCCCCGCCGGAAAACGGGCGCTGTCTTTTTTGCCTGACGCCAGAAGCCTGCTCCCGCCGCGCCATGCCGGGTTGCGGCTTCGGGGTATACTTCCGCGCTTTCGCACAGACTTTTTCTCCCCGCACATGCAGGAAAAATATCAGCCCGCCGCCGTTGAAACGGCCGCCCAGCAGCACTGGGAATCCACCTCCGCGTTCCGCGCCGTTGAGGACGCCGCCCGCCCGAAGTATTACTGCCTGTCCATGTTCCCTTACCCGTCGGGCAAGCTGCACATGGGCCATGTGCGCAACTACACGATTGGCGACGTGCTGGCGCGCCTGCACCGCATGCGCGGCTACAACGTGCTGCAGCCGATGGGCTGGGATGCATTCGGGATGCCGGCGGAAAACGCGGCGATCCAGAACAACGTGCCGCCGGCCAGGTGGACCTACGCCAACATCGAGCACATGAAGGGCCAGTTGAAGCGGCTCGGCTTCGCTATCGACTGGTCGCGCGAACTGGCTACCTGCACGCCGGATTACTACCGCTGGGAGCAGTGGCTGTTTACCCGTCTGTTCGAGAAAGGGCTGATCTATAAAAAACTCGGCGTGGTGAACTGGGACCCGGTGGATAACACCGTGCTCGCCAACGAGCAGGTCATCGACGGACGCGGCTGGCGCTCCGGCGCGCTGGTGGAAAAGCGCGAGATCCCCATGTATTACATGAAGATCACCGCGTATGCCGACGAGCTGTTGGCGGCGCTCGATGGTCTTTCCGGCTGGCCGGAGCAGGTCAAGCTGATGCAGAAGAACTGGATCGGCCGCTCGGAAGGGGTCGAAATCCACTTTCCCTACGATCCCGCCAGCACTGGTCATGCCGGTGTGCTCAAGGTGTTTACCACCCGCGCCGACACCCTGCTGGGCGCGACCTATGTCGCCGTTGCGGCCGAACATCCGCTTGCGGCGCAGGCGGGGGAGAAGGACCCGAAGCTCGCCGCGTTCATCGAGGAATGCAAGCGTGGCGGCGTGGCCGAAGCCGATCTGGCGGCGATGGAAAAGAAGGGCATGCCGACCGGCCTGTACGTTGTTCATCCGCTTACCGGCGAAACGCTGCCGGTCTGGGTGGCCAATTACGTGCTGATGGGCTACGGCGAGGGCGCGGTGATGGCGGTGCCGGCGCACGACGAGCGCGATTTCGCCTTCGCCACCCAGTACGGCCTGCCGGTGAAAATGGTCATACGCTCTGCCCGCGAAGCCTATGCCGATACCACCGAGCCGTGGATCGACGCTTACGCCGAATACGGGCAACTGGTGAATTCGGGCAAGTACGACGGGCTGGATTTCCAGGGCGCGGTCGATGCCATCGCCGCCGATCTCGAAGCCAGACAGCTTGGGCGCAAGCGCGTGCAGTTCCGCCTGCGCGATTGGGGTATTTCGCGCCAGCGCTACTGGGGCTGCCCGATCCCGGTGATCCATTGCGACAGCTGCGGCGATGTGCCGGTGCCGGACGAGCAGTTGCCGGTGGTATTGCCCGAGGATGTCGAAATCACCGGCCGGGGCTCGCCGCTGGCGGCAATGCCTTCGTTCTACGAATGCGCCTGCCCGAAATGCGGTAAGCCTGCGCGGCGCGAAACCGACACGATGGACACTTTCGTCGAATCGTCGTGGTACTTCCTGCGCTACGCCTGCGCCGACAACGCCAGCGCGATGGTGGACGGGCGCGTCGATTACTGGGCGCCAGTGGATCAGTACATCGGCGGCATCGAGCATGCCATCCTGCATCTGCTGTATTCGCGCTTTTTCACCCGCGCGATGCGCGACTGCGGGCTGACGCGCGCTTCCGAACCCTTCACCAATCTGCTCACGCAAGGCATGGTGGTGGCGGAAACTTATTACCGCGCGCTCGATGGCGGCAAGAAGCAGTGGATCAACCCGGCCGACGTCACCGTGGAGCGCGACGAGCGCGGCCGCATCGTTGCCGCCAGGCTGGCCAGCGACGGCCTGCCGGTGGTGATCGGCGGCACCGAGAAAATGTCGAAGTCGAAGAACAACGGCGTCGACCCGCAGGCGCTGGTCGACCAGTACGGCGCCGATACCGCGCGGCTGTTCATCATCTTCGCCGCGCCGCCCGACCAGCAGCTGGAGTGGTCCGATTCCGGCGTCGAGGGCGCCGCGCGCTTCCTGCGCCGGGTGTGGGGCTACGGGCACGGCTTCGTCAACGAAATCCGCCCGGCGCTGCCTGCCGGTGCATCGGCGGGTGAGTTGCCGGAGGCGCTGGCCGCCCTGCGCCGCGAAATTCACGTCCACCTCAAGCAGGCCAACCACGACTTCGGCAAGCATCAGTTCAACACCGTCGTGTCGGCGGCGATGAAAATCCTCAACGCGCTGGAAAAAGCCCCGCGCGACCATGCCGCGGCGCATGCCGGCGTGGCCGCCGAAGGCTTGTCCATCCTCATCCGGCTGCTGTCGCCGGTCACGCCGCACATTGCCCACGCGCTGTGGCAGGACTGCGGTTTCGGCGACGACGTGCTCGCCGCTCCCTGGCCCGAGGCGCAGGACGAGGCGATGAAGCAGGACGAGCTGGAACTCATGCTGCAGGTCAACGGCAAGCTGCGCGGCAGCGTGCGCGTGGCCGCCACGGCGGAGAAAGGCGCGATCGAAGCGGCGGCGCTGGCGAGCGAGGCGGCGCAGAAGTTCATGGAGGGCAAGGCGGCGAAAAAGGTTGTTGTCGTGCCTGGCCGTCTGGTCAATATCGTGGTCTGAGGGGAAAACGATGCCTTTCATTCCGGCGCGCCGCCGCCTGCTGCTTGCCTTCGCTGGTCTTGCGGGCGGCGCGCTCGCCAGCGGCTGTGGTTTCCGCATGCGCGGCCCGCAAAAGATGGATTTCGCCACCATCCACATCGGCGTCAGCGAACTGACCGAATTCGGCGCGCTGCTGCGCCGCCAGATCGCCACGAGCGGCAGCACCACCGTGGCCGAAGATCCGGCGAAGGCCGATGTCACCCTGCAGATTCTCGCCATCGAGAGCGGGCGTGAAATCCTGAGCCTCACCGGCGGCGGCAAGGTGCGCGAATACCAGCTCACCCAGCGCATCCGCTTCCGCCTTACCGACAACAGGAGCGGCGCGGAGCTGATCGCGCCTGCCAGCCTGCTCGCGCGGCGCGAATACTCCTTCGACGATTCGCAGATTCTCGGCAAGGAGCAGGAAGAACTGCTGCTCTACAACGACATGCAGAGCGATCTGGTGCAGCAGATCATGCGCCGCCTGGCCGCCGTGCGCCGCAAGCACAGTGAACCTGCGCCCTGACCAGCTGCAGGACCGGCTCGGCAAGCCGCTCGCGCCGCTGTGGACGCTGCATGGCGACGAACCGCTGCTGGTGCTCGAAGCCGCCGACGCCATCCGCGCTGCCGCGCGCGAACAGGGCTTTACCGAGCGTGAAACGCTTGTCGCCGGGCAGGGGTTCCGCTGGGACAGCCTTGCGCTGGCCGCCGGGAGCCAGTCGCTGTTCGGCGACGCCAGGCTGATCGACCTGCGCATTCCCAACGGCAAGCCGGGGCGTGACGGCGGCGAGGCGCTGCAACGCTACGCCGCCCGTCTGCCGCAAAGCACGGTAACGCTCGTCACCCTGCCGGAGATGGACTGGCAGACGCGCAAAACCGCCTGGTTCAGGGTGCTGGACGAGCACGGGCTGATGCTCGAACTGAACGCCCCGGAGCGCGCGCGCCTGCCCGTCTGGATCGCTCAACGGCTGGCGCGGCAAGGGCAATCCGCGCCGGCCGGGGCGCTCGCCTTCATCGCCGATCATGTCGAAGGCAACCTGCTCGCCGCCCACCAGGAAATCCGCAAGCTTGCGCTGCTGCATGGCGAAGGTGGACTGACGTTGGAGCAGATCCAGGACGCCGTGCTCAACGTTGCCCGTTACGACATCGACAAGCTGCGCGACGCGCTGCTCGAAGGCGATCCGGCGCGCTGCGTGCGTCTGCTCGACGGCCTGCGCGGCGAAGGCGCCGCGCCGCCGCTGGTGTTGTGGGCATTCGCCAGCGAAACCCGCACGCTCGCCGCGCTGCGCGCCGCGCAGGATGAAGGTCAGCCGCTGCAAATGGCGTTGAAGGCCGAGCGCGTGTTCGACGAACGCCGCCGTCAGGCGCTGAGCCGCGCTGCCGGTCGCCTGTCCGTCCGCGCGCTGCGCGCCGCACTGATGCATGCGGCGAAGATCGACCGTGTCATCAAAGGCATTGCGCCCGGCGACGTGTGGGACGAATTTCAACAGCTTGCGCTTCGGCTTGCCCGCCGACCCTGAGCAGCCCGTACGCGCCGCGCTCGGCCCAATAGGTACTCGCCGCCATGCCTGTTCGGTGTTTTAATTAAGCGCTGACTTATTTTCTGCACCGATACCCAAATGGACATTCAAGCCTATATGGAGACGCTGGGCCGCCAGGCCCGCGCGGCATCACGCCTGCTCGCCGCCGCCTCCACCGAAACCAGGAACGCCGCGCTGCTCGCCATGGCCGCCGCCATCCGCGCGCACGAGGCGGAATTGCTCGCGGCCAATGCGCGCGACCTCGAAGAGGCCCGCGCCAACGGGCTGGACGCGGCGATGATCGACCGCCTCACGCTGTCGGCCAAAGGCATCGCCGCAATGGCCGAAGGGCTGGAACAGGTGGCCGCGCTGCCCGATCCGGTGGGCGAGATCGATGGCGTGAAGCGCCGCCCCTCCGGCATCCAGGTAGGCAAGATGCGCGTGCCGCTGGGCGTCATCGGCATCATCTACGAAGCCCGCCCCAACGTGACCGCCGATGCCGCGGCGCTGTGCCTGAAATCGGGCAATGCCGCGATCCTGCGCGGCGGCAAGGAGGCGCTGCACTGCAACCAGGCGATTGCCGCCTGCGTGCGCGAAGGGCTGCGCGCCGCCGGACTGCCCGAACATGCGGTGCAGGTGGTCGATACCACCGACCGCGCCGCCGTGGGCGTGCTGATCGCCATGCCCGAATTCGTCGATGTCATCGTGCCGCGCGGCGGCAAGGGGCTGATCGAACGCATCTCGCGCGAGGCCAGGGTGCCGGTCATCAAGCACCTGGACGGCAACTGCCACGTGTTCATCGACGAGGACGCCGATCCGGCCAAGGTCGTTCCCATCGTCGAAAACGCCAAGACCCAACGCTACGGTACCTGCAACACCGCGGAAAGCCTGCTTGTCGCCCGCCCCGTGGCCACGCTTTTCCTGCCCGTGATCGGACGCATGCTTGCCGGTCACGGCGTCGAGATGCGCGCCTGCGCGGAAAGCCTCGCCATCCTGCGGGAAGCTGGAATCGCCAACGCGAAGCTGGTTGCGGCGAACGAGAGCGATTGGGGGGAGGAGTTTCTTGCTCCCATCATCGCGGTCAAGGTCGTTGCCGGTGTGGACGAGGCCATCGCCCACATCAACGCCTACAGTTCGCAGCATACCGAAGCCATCGTCAGCGAAAACTACAGCCATGCGATGCGTTTTCTGCGCGAAGTGGATTCGGCCTCGGTGATGGTCAACGCCTCCACCCGTTTCGCCGACGGTTTCGAGTACGGCCTGGGTGCGGAAATCGGCATTTCCACCGACAAGATCCACGCACGCGGACCGGTCGGCCTGGAAGGGCTGACCAGCCAGAAGTGGGTCGTGTTCGGCAACGGGGAGGTCCGCCGCTAGTCACGCGGCCCGCGCCGTCCTGGCGGGTGGCCCGCCCGCTGTAACTGGATGCGCCGCTGATCCGGGGTGAGGGGGCGGCAACGGCGGTGCGCTTCATGCCGCGCCCTGCGCCTGATCCTCAGGAATCCGCAGTTTTTTGCGCCCGGTTTCAGTGCGTGCGGACTGTCCAGAACCAATGGATTATGGCGTAGGCCGTCGGCCGATCTCAACCGCAAGACTGATTTCGCCTGCCGGGCGGCGGATACGGAATCCGGCGGTGCGCCCGGGCGGCAGGGCAGCGACCAGCTCCAGCATGCTTTTGGGATCGTGAACCGTTTTGTCGTCGACGGCGACAAGCACATCGCCTGGCCGGATGCCGGCGCGTTCGGCCGGGCTGCCGCGCAGCACACCCGCGATAAGCGCGCCGCTGGCGCCGCCGAGGCCGAAGGAGTCCGCCAGTGCGGGAGTGAGCTCCTGGATTTCCACTCCAACCCAGCCGCGCGTGACCTCGCCGCTGGCAATGATCTGTTCCAGCACGTTGCGCGCCAGCGATACGGGGATGGCAAAGCCGATGCCGAGCGATCCGCCGGAGCGCGAATAGATGGCGGTATTGATGCCCACCAGGTTTCCCGCGCTATCGACCAGCGCGCCGCCGGAGTTTCCGGGGTTGATCGCGGCATCGGTCTGGATGTAGTTCTCGAAGGTGTTGATGCCGAGGTGGGTGCGGCCCAGCGCGGAAACGATGCCCATCGTCACCGTCTGCCCGACGCCGAAAGGGTTTCCGATGGCGAGCACGACATCACCCACGCGCAGCCCGTCGGGCGGGGCGAAGGTGATAACGGGCAGACGGGTTTCAGCCTTTATTTTCAGGACGGCCAGATCGGTTTCCGGATCCCGCCCGACCATGCGGGCGGCGAACTTGTGGCCGTCGTTGAGCGCGACCTCGATTTCGTCGGCGGCTTCGATAACGTGGTTGTTGGTGAGGATGTAGCCATCCGGGCTGACGATGACGCCCGAGCCAAGGCCCGCGCTGCGCCCTTCCCTGTCGCCATCGCGGCGGTCGCCGAAGAAATGGCGGAACACCGGATCATCCATCAGGGGATGGCGCGGGCGGCGTACTTCCTTGCTGGTGTAGATGTGAACGACGGCGGGCATCGACTGCCGCGCCGCGCCGGCATAGGATTCTGGCGCTCCGCCGCCCGGCTCGCCGGTCGCGGGGGCCTGGAGCACGGCGACGGGCGTGCCGGATGCGCCGCCGCCGCGCAGCCACTCTGGTTTCAGGGTATTCAGGACGAACAGCACCGCGACGCTGACGGTCACGGCCTGCGCGAAGATCAGCCACAGGCGGCGCATAATGTTTGTCTGATGGATGTTGCGCGGTTGATGGATGGGCCGCTACGGCATCCGCACAGACCGGAAATGGAGCGGAACCCGCATGCAACTTGCTGAACTGCAGACTTATCTGGACAGCCTGCTGGCCGCCCCGCAGCTGCGCGATTATTGCCCAAACGGCCTGCAAGTGGAAGGCCGCGCCAGCGTCCGCCGCGTGCTGTGCGGCGTTACGGCCAGTCAGGCGCTGCTCGACCGCGCGGTGGCCGGAAATTACGATGCGATCATCGTCCATCACGGCTATTTCTGGCGTGGCGAGGATGGCCGCATAACCGGTATCCGCAAAAACAGGCTGGCGACGCTGCTGCGCGCGGATATCAGCCTGTTCGCCTATCACCTGCCGCTGGATGTTCATCCGGAACTGGGCAACAACGCCCAGTTCGGCAAACTCATGGGCTGGACGGGCGAAGGGCATTTCGCTGAACAGGATCTGGGCTGGATCGGCCGCCCCGCCGCAACGGAAGACAGCGTAACCGCGGCGCGCATCGTCCGCTCGCTGTCCGCGCGGCTGGGACGCGAGCCCCTGCTGGTGGGCGATGGCGAACGTCCGGTGCGGCGGATCGCATGGTGCACCGGCGGGGCGCAGGGGTATTTCGAACAGGCGATCGCGGCGGGCGCGGATCTTTACGTTTCAGGCGAAATTTCCGAGCAGACCGTGCATCTGGCGCGCGAATCGGGCGTGCCTTACGCGGCGGCGGGGCATCATGCGTCGGAGCGTTACGGCGTCCACGCTCTCGCCCGGCGTCTGGCTGAAAGCTTCGATCTGGAAACCGGATTCGCCGATATCGACAATCCGGTCTGAACGGGCGGCGGCCTCTTCCAGACCAGGCTTCGCGCCGGAAGCCCGCCGCGCAGAACCGCGTTACAGCACCTCCAGCAGTTCAACCTCGAATACCAGCGTGGCGTTGGGGGGAATCACGCCGCCCGCGCCCCGCGCGCCGTAGCCCAGCGCGGGCGGAATCGTCAGCCTGCGTTTCCCGCCTGCCTTCATGCCCTGCACGCCCTCATCCCAGCCACGGATGACATGGCCCGCGCCGAGCGGAAAATCGAACGGATCGTTGCGGTCTTTGCTCGAATCAAACTTCGTTCCATCGGTAAGCCAGCCGGTGTAATGCACCGACACCATGCAGCCTTTTTCAGCCGTATCGCCGCTGCCCGTTTCCAGATCTTCGATAACAAGGCCGCTGGCGGCCGGGGTGTCCTGTGTCATGCGAGTATCTCCCGCGCAAAAAAGGACGATTCTAGCCAGGCCCGCGGTTCAGTCCCAGCGGATGTTTCCACGTCGGCAGGTTTTGCGCTGACGGGGCAGGGAATGGCTGTTCCGGCCAGACCGGACAGCCCAAAGGCGGAAATACCGTTTGCGGCGGAGGTTCCGGCCCTGGCGCGGATGATGGTTTTCCGCGCCTCGGCGTCATTCATCGGTATATTCCCGTCTTTTCCATTCTGTTCCGTCCGGCATGATGCGCGCCGGAGGATTCCAGAAACCCGTTCCCCTCGTCTGCTCCGTTACGACCATGCCCGAATTTTTCACTGATCCGCAGCTGCTTATCGCTTTCTTCACCCTGACCGCGCTCGAACTGGTGCTGGGCATCGACAACATCATCTTCATTTCGATTCTGGTGGACAAGCTGCCGCAGCAGCAGCGCGCCTTCGCCCGGCGGCTGGGGCTGTTTCTGGCGATGTTCATGCGTATCGCGCTGCTGATGGTGCTGGCCTGGCTGGTCGGGCTGACCACGCCTTTGTTCGAGGTGCTCGGCCACGGCGTTTCCGGCCGCGACCTGATCCTGATCTGCGGCGGCCTGTTCCTGGTGTGGAAGAGCACCGGCGAAATCCACCAGCTGCTGGAGGGCGAGGAGGGTGAAAGTTCCTCGGCGGTGAAGGCGACGCTGGCGGCGGTGATCATGCAGATCATGGTCATCGACCTGGTGTTCTCGCTCGACTCCATCATTACCGCGGTCGGCATGGTGAACAACCTTACGGTGATGATCGCGGCGGTGATCGCCTCGGTGGCGCTGATGATGGTGGCCGCCGCGCCGATCAGCGAATTCGTTTCCAGCCACCCGACGGTGAAGATGCTGGCGCTGTCCTTCCTCATGGTGATCGGGGTGGTGCTGATCGCGGAAGGCTTCGGTCACCACGTGCCGAAGGGCTACATCTACTCCGCGATGGCGTTTTCCGTGGTAGTCGAGATGCTCAACATCCGCATGCGCAAAAAGGCGAAACCGGTGGAACTGCGCGAACCCTATGCGGCGGAAAAAGCTCCGGCGGGGAAAACCTGAAAACATCGCGCAGCGGGCGTCCGGATGCCCGCTGCGCCCTTTCTGCTTCCCGCAATCTCTCACGATGAGGCTTCCGTGAATAGCGCCATGAATTCTTCGGTCGCACCCGATGCGCCCAGACAGATCTGGGTGCCGCTGCTTGCCGTTGCCTTTGCGCTGGCGGCGGTGCACTGCCTGGGCCGCTTCGCCTACACGCCGCTGTTGCCGCTGCTGGTGAGCGATGGCTTCATGGGGCTGGACGACGGCGCATCCATCGCCACGTGGAACTACATCGGCTACCTGCTCGGCGCGCTGTTCGCCATACGGCTGCATCAGCCGCGGCAGATCCGCTACACCATGCCGGCGGCGCTGGCGCTCAACGTCGCCTGCACGATTGCGCAGGGTTTCACCGACAACCTGACCGTGCTGCTCGTGCTGCGCACGCTCAACGGTATCGGCAACGGCATCGTCTTCGTCCAGGCGCCAGCGCTGGTGCTGGAGTGGCTGTCGCGCCATGGCGCCGCCTCGCTCAGCGGGCTGATGTATCTCGGCGTCGGCGGCGGACTGCTCGTTTCCAACGCGCTCGCCACCTGGCCGGCGCAATGGCTCACCGGAGCCCAGCGCTGGTGGCCCATGGCGCTGGCGGCCGTGCCCATTGCGCTGTGGGGTGCGCGCCAGCTGATCCGCCTCGACCTGCCGCAGCCCGGCGCCGCGCATGCCGCGGCCAGCCGCACCACACCGCTGGTCGACCGCGCCAGCCTGCCGGTATTCATGGCCTACGCCGGAGCGGGGCTGGGCTACATCCTGCCCACCACCTTCCTGCCGGTCGTCGCGCGCGAACAGCTTGCCGCCGGTCACTGGCTGCAAAGCGGCGCCTGGTTCATCCTCGCCCTCGCCACCCTGGCGGCGGCGTGGCTGTGGAACCGGCTGGGCGTGCGCATGGGCGACCGCAACGCGCTGGTGCTCAATTACGTTATCCAGTGCGCGGGCGTGGCCGCGCCGCTGCTGTGGCCGGGCGCTGTGGGCGTAACCGGCTGCGCGCTGCTGGTGGGCCTGACCTTTCTTGGCAGCGTGCTGCTCACCCAGCGGCTGGCCCGCACGCTGCATCCGCACCAGGGGCCGCGCATTTCCGCGGCGCTGATCACCCTGTACGGCTTCGCCCAGCTCACCGGCCCGTGGATGGCGCGGATGTGGCTGGAGCGTGGCGGCAGCATGAGCGACACCTACTGGCTCGGTGTCGGCGCGCTGGTGTGGGCCACGCTGTGGACGCTGCGCACGCCGGCGCGCAGGCTGGAATAACGGTTTTCCAGACGGTTCCCACGCTTCGGCCGGCGTTTTCCGCCCGCTGGGAAAATCCGGTGGGCCGGACTGTCTCTCCGCGCCCGTTTCCGTTCCGTATTTTTTTGATAGAATCAACGGCTTTCCCTTGCTCCACCGGATTCGCATGCCGGGGGGCTGTACTTCGACAACCACGAGGAGTTTGCATGCGACATTACGAAATCGTTTTTATCGTCCATCCGGACCAGTCCGAGCAGGTTCCGGCGATGATCGACCGTTACAAGTCGATCGTGACCGCCCGCAACGGACAGATCCACCGTCTGGAAGACTGGGGCCGCCGCCAGCTGGCCTACCCGATCCAGAAGGTGCACAAGGCTCACTACGTGCTCATGAACATCGAGGCCGACGGCGAGACGCTGGGCGAACTTGAGCACGCTTTCAAGTTCAACGACGCCGTGCTGCGCCACCTCACCATCAAGATGAAGAAGGCCGTCACCGCGCCTTCGCCGATGATGAAGGAAGAAAAGTCCCGCTCCCTGACTTCGGCCGCTGGCGGCGAGGACGGGAAAGAAACCGCCGGGACGGCGGACACCCAGCCGGCCTGATGCCGGATCCGGGTTGAACGAACTGCGCCTGGAGGCGCGGCTGGCAGAACTGCTGGCGTTACGCCGGACTCCGGCGGGCGTTCCGGTCATGGGCTGCACGCTGGCGCATGAATCGAAACAGGTTGAGGCGGGCGTTGCCCGCGATGTTTCGGTGGAAGTAGCGGCGGTAGCGGTTGGCGAAATGGCCAGCCTGCTCTCGGCGGCGGCTCCGGGAATGCGCGTGGCGGTAACCGGGTTTCTCGCGGCGAAAAGCCTCCGTAGCCGGACGCCGGTGCTGCACCTGAACAAGATCGAATTTCTGGAAGGAAACTGAAATGGCTTTCAAGCCCAAATCCAAGTTCAAGAAAAAAGACGACCGCGGCGGCCGCGGCCTCTTCAAGCGTCGTAAATTCTGCCGCTTTACCGCGGAGAAGATCGAGGAAGTCGACTACAAGGATATCGACATCCTGAAAGACTTCATCACCGAAAACGCCAAGATCATGCCGGCCCGCATCACCGGCACCAAGGCGGGTTACCAGCGTCAGCTGTCGGTTGCGGTCAAGCGCGCGCGCTTTCTCGCGCTGATGCCGTACACCGACCTGCACCTGTAAGAGGAGACGGACACCATGCAGATCATTCTCCTCGAAAAAATCGGCAAGCTGGGCGACCTCGGCGATGTGGTCAAGGTCAAGGACGGCTACGCACGCAACTTCCTGATTCCGCAAGGCAAGGCGAAGCGCGCCACGCAGGCCAACATGGCGGAGTTCGAAGCCCGTCGCGCTGAACTTGAGCGTGCCCGTGACGAAAAGCTGTCCGCCGCCCGCGACCTCGCCGCCAAACTGGAAGGCCTGATGGTCCAGATCGCCCGCAAGGCAGGCATGGACGGCCGCCTGTTCGGCTCCGTCACCAATGCCGACATCGCCGAAGCGCTGGCCGCGCAGGGGTTCGAAATCGAACGCTCCCTGATCCGCATGCCCGACGGGCCGCTCAAGCAGGTGGGCGATGTGCAGCTCGAAGTCGGGCTGCACACCGAAGTACTCGCCAGCATCACCGTTTCGGTGCTGGGCGAACAGCAGGCGTAAGCGTCTGACTGCCTGTCAGGTCAAGGGGCTGCCGTGGCAGCCCCTTTGTTTTTCTCCCTTTGCTTTCTCCGCTTCCGCCGGTTTTTCGCAGGTGCTCCCATGGCGACTTCTTCACGCAGGTTTTCCGATGCGCAGTCCGATCCGCAGCTCGCGGCGATCAGGCTTCCGCCCCATTCCCTTGAGGCGGAACAGTCCCTGATCGGCGGCATCCTGCTTGATAACCAGGCGTGGGAACGGATTGGCGATCTGGTGAATGAGGCCGATTTCTACCGCGACGATCACCGCCGTATCTTCCGGCACATTTCCCGCCTGATCGATCTCGGCCGGCCTGCCGATGTGGTAACAGTGTTCGAGTCGCTGGAGAAAAACGGCGAGGCGGAACAGGCGGGCGGGCTTGTATATCTGGCGGAAATCGCCAACAACACCCCCTCCGCCGCGAATATTCGCCGCTATGCCGAAATCGTGCGCGAGCGCGCCATCCTGCGAAAGCTGGTTTCGGCGGGGGATGAAATCGCCGCGAGCGCCCTCAGCCCCTCGGGCAAGGATGCAAAGGCGCTGCTGGACGAAGCCGAAGCCCGTGTGTTCGAAATCGCTGAAGCCGGCGCGCGCCATACCAGCGGTTTTATTCCCCTGCAGCCGATCCTGAAGCAGGTGGTCGACCGGGTGCAGGAGCTTTACGACCGGGACGATCCCTCCGAAATCACCGGCGTGCCGACCGGATTCGTCGATCTGGACGAAAAAACATCCGGACTGCAGTCATCTGACATGCTCATTGTCGCGGGCCGTCCGGCCATGGGAAAAACCTCGTTCGCACTCAATATCGCCGAACATGTCGCCCTGGAGGCGCGCCTGCCCGTGGCGATTTTCTCGATGGAAATGCCGGGCGCCCAGCTTGCGACCCGCTTCATTTCCTCCGTCGGGCGCATCGACATGCAGAAAATCCGCAACGGCCGCCTGACCGATGATGACTGGCAGCGCCTCACCATGGCCATGGGCAAGCTGTACGACGCGCCGCTTTACATCGACGAGACGCCCGGCCTGAACCCGATCGACCTGCGCGCGCGCGCGCGCCGCCTCGCCCGACAGTGCGGACGGCTCGGCCTCATCGTCATCGACTACCTGCAGCTGATGGTGGGCACGCGGGACAGCGACAACCGCGCCACCGAACTGTCGGAAATCTCGCGTTCGGTGAAATCCCTCGCCAAGGAACTCCACGTACCCATCATCGCGCTCTCGCAGCTCAACCGCAGTCTGGAACAGCGCCCCAACAAGCGCCCGGTGATGTCGGACCTGCGCGAATCGGGCGCGATCGAACAGGACGCGGATCTCATCATGTTCATCTACCGCGATGAGGTCTACAACCCGGACTCCCCCGACAAGGGCACGGCTGAACTGATTATCGGCAAGCACCGTAACGGCCCGACCGGCATGGTCCGCATGACGTTTCTCGGGCAATACACGCGCTTCGAGAATTTCTCCGGCGGCGCGGGCTATTACACGGGCGGGGAGTAAAGCCCGGAGCCATGAAGCGGCGTCAGCCGAAGTGGTCGTAGCCTGAAAGCGCCGGGGACGACAGGCCGCCATCGGGCGCGCGCAGCAGCAGCTCCCCACAGGAAGCGGTGATGCAGCCGATACGCGCAAGCGGCAGCGCCAGACGGTTTCCCACGGCTTCAATGGCCGCGCGGCGCGCGGGCGCGGCGGTGAACAGCAGTTCGTAATCATCGCCGCCCGCAAGCTGGCAGCGGCGGGCGAGCGTCGCATCCACGCCGCCGGGCAACGCCAGCGCATCGGGGCTGATAATGGCGCCCACCCCCGAACACTCGAGGATGTGGCCCAGATCGCCGAGCAGGCCGTCCGAAACATCCAGCATGGCGCTGGCGAGGCCGCGCAGCGCCAGCCCGAGTTCAACCCGTGGGCGAGGCCGGTGCAGGGCATCGAGGCAGCGCGCGCGCAAGCCGTCATCGGCGAGGGCAATTTCTCCGCGCAGCTGTGCAAGACCCAGCGCCGCGAGGCCGGGATAGCCGGAAATCCACACCTCGTTCCCCGGCTTCGCCCCGCCGCGGGTGACGGCCTGCCCGTCTGGAACCTCTCCCGCGATGGTGACGCTGATGGCGAGCGGGCCGCGCGTGGTGTCGCCTCCAGCAAGGTCAACGCCGTAGCGCGCGGCGCAATCGAAAAATCCGCTGGCGAAAGCGCCAATCCAGGCTTCATCCGCCTCCGGCAGCGCCAACCCGAGCAGCGCCCAGCGCGGCTCCGCGCCCATCGCGGCGAGATCCGACACGTTGACCGCCAGCGCTTTCCAGCCCAGCGCCGCCGGATCGGCATCGGCGAAAAAATGCGTGCCCGCCACCAGCATGTCGGTCGATAGCGCCAGCTGCATGCCAGGGCGCGGACGCAGCAGCGCGGCATCGTCGCCCACGCCGAGGTCGCTATGCCGGGTGGGGCGGGTGAAATGGCGGCGGATGAGATCGAATTCGGAAGGCATGCGCGGAGAGGCGTCAGGCAATAACGCCGCAATGAACACCCCCGGGAGTTTACCCGTGGCCCACGCCAGACAGGCAGCCGCAGAGGCGGTTTTATCCGGAAAGGATGTATGGATGCGGAAAAGCTTGACGTTAACGGGCGCTGGTGTTGTAATGAGAATAATTCGTGTTTGTGTTCTGAAGCTATACCTCCTTGCGGTACCGGTTTGACCGGGCGGATCAATGCCTGGGGGGCGCAGGGCGTGGAGATTTTTCGCTGCAGCCAGGCTGCGCTGCCTGCAGCCAGGGCTAGGAAACACTGCGCGATATCCGTCGTCCCCCTTTTCTGTTTCAGGGCATGGGACGGCGGGAGTGGCGGCGCGGCCTGTCCCGCGCATGATGGAGGGAGCATCCGGATGGATTACATGCATTTTTTCAGAAGCCGGCCGCGCGGGCGATCCGCTTTTCAGGCCGGACGTTTCGTCCTTTACCTTGGCGTCGCGGCCGTGCTGATGCACTGGACGATGGGGGCGGCGCTTGCCGCATGATCATGCGCCTGTTCCAGATACACCTGCCTGTTTCCGGGATGCCGCCTCAATGAGAGCCGCTGCCCTGCGCGCAGATATCCCTGCCCTGACTCATTTTCCGGGCGCCAGAGCGGTACGCGTGGCCTCCGTTCCCGCCCGGCGCCCTGACCGGCGCGGCGGGCAGCCGTCCCGTCCTGGTCGCGTCAGTCTCGCCGTCGCGATCATCGCTGCCCATGCCGCCGGTGTGGCCGGTCTGGCATACATGGGCGCGAGCATGCTGACATTGCCAGCCCCTGTTATGGTCTCGCCGCGCCCGATGGAGGTCGCCTTCGTCGCCCCCAGGGCAGAACCCAGGCCACCGGTCGTGACGCCGCAAAAAGTGGAAACGCCGCCTCCGGTTCCCCCGCCCGTCCAGCCCAGAAAAATACGGCACGCCCCCGCGAAAACAGTCCAGCCGGTCAAGGCTCCGGAACAGGCTATTTCCGAAGAAAAAACCGAACCCGTGGCTGAAGCCGCACCGCCGGTGGAAGCCGCGCCGCCCGCCGTGTCCGCTCCGCCTGCCGCTCCCGCGCCATCGGTGGCCGATGCCGCACCGGCAGTCACGGAAGCGCGCTTCGACGCTGATTATCTGCACAACCCCGCGCCGGTTTATCCGCTGATATCGCGCCGCATGCGCGAGGAAGGCCGGGTAATGCTGCGGGTGCTCGTATCCGCCGCGGGAGAGCCGCTGCGCGTTGAACTGGCGCGCGGCTCGGATTCGACCCGTCTCGACGAGGCCGCGCGGGAAGCGGTATCCCGCTGGCGTTTCGTTCCCGCACGCAAGGGCGATCAGGCTGTCGATGCCTGGGTGCAGGTGCCCATCATCTTTAATCTTGAAGGGAAATAAACCCGTGGAAACTGTTCAGGCTTTTGGGCTTGCCCACCTCTGGTCGCAGGCCGATCTGCTGATCCGCGCCGTTGCGCTGCTGCTGCTGATGATGTCGGTCGTGAGCTGGTATCTGATTCTGGGGCGCGGCCTGCGCCAGGTGCGCGCGCGCCGTTTCAGTGATGCCGTGGATGCGTTCTGGGCCGCGCCGGATCTGAACGGCGGCCTGGCCGGGCTCAACCGGCTCGCGCCCGATTCAGCCTTTGAAGCGCTTGCCCGCCAGGGTGTGGCCGCAGCCGGTCATGTGCGTCGGCACACGCACCGGGAAACGCTCGGGGGCAAGCTCGATGCCGATGAGTTTGTCACCCGCGCGATGCGCAAGTCGATCGCCCTTTCCACCGCCGGACTCGAATCGGGCCTGACCATGCTGGCTTCCATCGGTTCCACGGCGCCCTTTGTGGGCCTGTTCGGCACGGTGTGGGGCATTTATCACGCGCTGGTAGGCATCAGCGCGGCAGGTTCCGCCACGCTCGACAAGGTAGCGGGGCCGGTTGGCGAGGCGCTGATCATGACGGCCTTCGGCCTGTTTGTCGCCATTCCGGCGGTACTGGCTTACAACGCCTTTGTCCGCATCAACCGCATCGAACTGTCCGAACTGGATGCGTTCGCGCACGATCTGCACGCCTGGTTGTGCACCGGGGCGCGCATCAATCCACTGCCGGGGGATGAGGAAGCCGTAGCGAAAAGCGGCGGCGCTGCGGTGCGTCTGGCGGGCGGAGGAGCGGCGTAATGGCCTTTGGCGGCTTCAGTCAGGAAGGTGCGCGCGCGCCCACCAGCGAAATCAACATGGTGCCGCTGATCGACGTCATGCTGGTGCTGCTGATCGTGTTCATGATTACCGCGCCCCTGCTCACGCACTCGGTAAAGATCGACCTGCCCAAAGCGGCAAGCCAGCCGGATACGGACAAGCCGGAAGCGGTCCAGCTCGCACTGGACGGCGAAGGCAGGCTTTACTGGAATAACGAGCCGCTCGAAAACGCAGCGCTGGCGGAGCGCCTGCGGGGTGCGGCAACGCGCGAACCCCAGCCGGAACTGCATCTGCGGGCGGACAGGGCGACGCGCTACCAGGAAATCGCGGAAGTGATGTCGCAGGCGCGTGAGGCGGGCATCATCCGGATGGGGTTCATCACCGTGCCGGAAGCGGACGGCGCAGCCGCTGCGCCCTGATCAGAGCCGGATCAGGGCAGATCAGGCCCGCCGGTTGCGGATGCGGACGATGACGTCGATTTCCTGAATCTCGGCGCCGGCGGGCAGGACGGGGGCGCCGGAAATCCGCAGATCCCCTTCGGTGATGTCGCCCAGTTCGCCGGTATCAACGTTGTAGTAATGGTGATGCGGCGTGGTATTCGAGTCGTAGATCACCCGGTCCGGGTCGGCAATCAGCTCCCTGACCAGATTTTTGTCGCGGAACAGCTTGAGCGTGTTGTACATGGTGGCGCGGGAAATTTCCGGCGCCTGCCTGCGCACCACGGTCAGCGCCTGTTCCACCGAAAGATGCATCGGATGCGACAGCAGCGCCTGCGCGATTTCCACGCGCTGCAACGTCACCGGCACTCCGGCGCGACGCAGGCGATCGGTAATGACGTCCCTGGAGATCATGTTCAAGAGCGTTCCCCCCGTTACGGGAAAGCGGAACAGTAATCCTACTTTCCGTTACATTTGCAGTCAAGTATTTGTTTCATTTGGAATTAATTCCTTGCGTGCAAAATTTCACGCCCGGTGTAGCGGCTTCAGCCTGAGCAGCCATTTTTTGCGGCCCCCTCGGGTTTGCCGCCCCGCCGGGTAACCACCGACAGCCGCCCGGCGGCGGCATGTTTGTCCCGCCATCCCGGCATGATCACCCGCATGCCCTGCACGCGCTTGATGCCTTGCAGGATGTAAGCGCCGCCGCACACCGGCCACCAGCGGTCGCCCGCCTTGTCCATGAAGCGCCAGCGTTCGAGCCAGGGGCGGGCCGTCACCGGCGGGGCGTAGCAGCCGAAAGCGCCCGCCTGCGTTTCAAAACCCAGCAGCGCCAGCCAGTCCTTGATCCGCCGCAGCGACAGATACTGCCCCCGCCACGGCCAGACGCCGCCGCCGCGCGCGGCGATACGGCGCACACCCCAAAGACTGAACGGATTGAAGCCGGAGAGGATGACGCTGCCTTCGGGGACGAGAACACGCTCGACTTCGCGCAGCACCTGGTGAGGATGCGGCGTAAATTCCAGCACATGCGGCAGCAGCACGAGATCGACGCTGGCGCTGGCGAAAGGCAGCGCGTATTCCTGCGCGGCGACATCGATCCGCCCTTCGCTGGCGCAGACGAAGCGCCGCGGCATACGGTTGGCGCGCAGAAAATCCGTTGCGGGCAGCCCGATCTGCACGGCGTGGTAGCCGAAAAGATCGGCCACCAGAAGATCGAATCTGGGCTGCTCCCATTCGAGCAGGTAGCGCCCCTGGGGGGTTTTCAACCAGTCTGAGAGGTTGAGAATCGGCATGGCGCGGGCGGAATGGCACAGTTCTGGCGGGCCATTATCCGCCAAAACCCTGCATGGCAACGGTGCGCCAGCCGCGCCTTCCGGCGGCGCGGGTGCGGTATAGTCCGCGCCTGGCAGCGTACGGACATAAACAGGGCATGGCGGAACAGCGCAGACAGAAAGCCGGACGGAAAATTTCCCCGCCGGGAAAGGGGTCGCGCACTGCAGCCCGCACTGCAGCCATTTCCCGCTTTTTCCCCTGCGGCCACATTGCATCACCCCCATTTTTTGCGCCAGAACCGCGCCCGGGGCGTGGAGCATGACGGCCGCGTTGACGCTGGATCTTTCCTGGCCTCCGCAGCGAACGCTGGCGGCCGAAACAGTGGCGGATACCCGCCTGCTGGCCGACATCGCTTTTGGCCTGCCGCCCGCGCCCAACAATAGTCCGGGCACCCTCCACGTTGCCGCGCCGCCGCTTGATCCGGCACATTCCTCGCACATGGTCTGGCTGGTGGATAGCGTCGTGCGGACGGGCCAGCGCGGCGCGCTGACGTACCGCCAGACGGATGACTGGCTCTCCGGCGTGCTCGTCATGGACGAAGCCGCTTTTGCCGCGCACGACGGCGTCACCCCGCTGCAGGGCGCAAGCTGCGCCGCTTACCGCGCGCTGTTCGAAACGCTCGACGCGCTGGGCTATCCCGGGCTGCTGCGGGTCTGGACCTATCTGCCCGCGATCAACGCCATCGAATACGGTTCCGAGCGTTACCGCCAGTTCAACGCAGGCCGCCAGAAGGCCTTTATCGACTGCGGCCGCGCGCTCGACCGCGACATGTCGGCGGCGTGCGTCCTCGGTGTGACCGATGGACCGCCGCTGCTCGCTTTCCTTGCCGGACGGACGCGCCCGCAGGGGGTCGAAAACCCGCGCCAGATCAGCGCATGGCGCTACCCGGAACAGTACGGCGCGCGCCGCCCGCTTTTTTCGCGCGCGGCCTTCATGCGCTGCGGCGCGCCAGGCCATGACAGCATCGTGCTGTTCGTTTCCGGCACCGCCAGCATCGTCGGCCACGCCACCTGCCATGCTGGCGACGTGGCGGCGCAGACGCGCGAAACCCTGGCGAACATCGAGGCCGTGCTGGAGGAAGCGGGCCGGATCGCCGGCGTCCGCTTCCCGCCCGAAACCTTCGCCTACGTCGCCTACATCCGCCGCCGCGCCGATCTGCCGCTGGTGCGCGACATCGTGCGCGCGCGCCTCGGCGCTGCCTCTGTGATTTATGTGCAGGCCGACGTCTGCCGCGCGGATCTGCTCGTCGAAATCGAGGCCAGCGGCGGGCACGGCATCGCCATCCGCCACCCGTCCGCCGCGGGCTGAACCGCCGCGCTCACCCCGCCTCGGCCACCGCCCGGGCGCTTTCCGCCTCTGCCGCCAGCCAGTGCTGGAACGCCGCCAGCGCTGCGTTTTCGGCCTTACGTTCAGGCACGATGAAGTGATACGCATGGTCGCTGCGGCAGCGGTGCCCGCTAAGCACAATGAGCTGGCCAGCATCGAGTTCCTGACGGATGAGGAACGGGGGAATCAGCGCCGCGCCCATTTTGTGGATGGCCGCCTGCGCCAGCATGGAAAACAGTTCCAGCCTGGGGCCGCGCATGTCGCCCTCGATTCTCAGCCCGGCGGATTCGAACCACTGCCGCCAGCCGTAGGGACGCGTGGCCTGCTGCAGCAGCGGCAGGGCGGCCACTTCAGCCGGAGCCATGCCGGGACGCGCGCCGGGCAGCGCCGGGCTGCTCACCGGAACTCGGTTTTCATGCATCAGGAAGTGGGCTTCGATCCCGGGCCAGCCATCGGCGTTGCCGAAATAGATTGCAGCATCGAATGCGGTTTCGCTGAACAGGAATGGCCGGGTGCTGGTGTTCAGGTTGATGGTCACGCCGGGGTGGAGACGCTCGAACCCGTTCAGGCGCGGCAGCAGCCAGCGTGTGGCGAAGGTGGGGACGACGGCCAGTTCCAGCGTCGCGCCCGCGCCGCGGTGCGCCATGATCTGCAGCGTATCGCGTTCCACGGCGTCGAGCCGCGCGCCAATCTGGCGGCTGTAGGCCTGTCCCGCCTCAGTTAGCCGCACGCCGCGCCGGGTGCGGCGGAACAGGGCGACGCCGAGAAACGCTTCCAGCGCCGCGATCTGGCGGCATACGGCGCTTTGCGTGAGTGCGAGCTCATCCGCCGCGCGGGTGAAATTTTCGTGCCGGGCGGCGGCCTCGAAGGCCAGCAGGGCGGCTGTGCTGGGGATTTTCCGGCGCATGATGGGTTTTCCTGAAAGTGCGTCTGGCGCAGCACAGATTCATCCTGATGCGTGTGGTAACGCAAAAATACGTTACGGAGTGAGTTTATTGCACAATTTGATGCTGAATAATCGTTTGCCGCACAAAAAACGCCCGCCTACCATCACGCTTCCCGTATTGGGCATTCCGGGCCTTCCCGCCCGATTCAGCCAGACAGTTTTTGAGGAGACAGATAATGGCTTCACCCGCCGCACGCTTCGACTGGGCCGATCCGCTGCATCTGGACAGCCAGCTCACCGACGTTGAACGCATGGTGCGCGATACCGCGCGCGCCTACAGCCAGGAACGGCTGCTGCCGCGCGTGCAGGAAGCGTTCCGCCACGAGCGCACGGACCGCGTCATCTTTACCGAAATGGGCGAACTCGGCCTGCTGGGGCCGACGATCCCTGAGCAGTACGGCGGCGCGGGCATGAACTACGTCAGCTACGGCCTGATCGCGCGCGAGGTGGAGCGCGTCGATTCCGGCTACCGCTCGATGATGAGCGTGCAGTCTTCGCTGGTAATGGTGCCGATTAACGAATTCGGCACTGAAGAGCAGAAGCGCAAATACCTGCCGAAGCTCGCCACCGGCGAATGGGTGGGCTGCTTCGGCCTCACCGAACCGAATCACGGCTCCGACCCCGGCAGCATGGTGACGCGGGCGAAGAAGGCGCCTGGCGGCTACAGCCTTTCCGGCTCCAAAATGTGGATCACCAACAGCCCCATCGCCGATGTGTTCGTCGTCTGGGCGAAGGACGACGCAGGCCAGATCCGCGGCTTCGTGCTGGAAAAAGGCTGGAAGGGCCTGAGCGCCCCCGCCATTCACGGCAAGGTCGGCCTGCGCGCCTCGATCACCGGCGAAATCGTCATGGACGAAGTGTTCTGCCCCGAAGAGAACGCCTTCCCGACGGTGCGCGGTCTGAAAGGGCCCTTCACCTGCCTCAACTCCGCCCGCTATGGCATTGCCTGGGGCGCGCTTGGCGCGGCTGAAGCCTGCTATGAAACGGCCCGTCAGTACACGATGGACCGCAAGCAGTTCGACCGCCCGCTGGCCGCGAACCAGCTGGTCCAGAAAAAACTCGCCGACATGCTCACCGAAATCACGCTCGGCCTGCAGGGCTGCCTGCGTCTGGGCAGGATGAAGGACGAGGGCAGCGCGGCGGTGGAAATCACCTCGATCATGAAGCGCAACTCCTGCGGCAAGTCGCTCGACATTGCCCGTGTCGCGCGCGACATGCTCGGCGGTAACGGCATTTCGGACGAATTCTGCATCGCCCGCCATCTGGTGAACCTGGAAGTGGTGAACACCTACGAGGGCACGCACGACATTCACGCGCTGATTCTCGGCCGCGCCATCACCGGCCTCGCCGCGTTCGCCAACTGACCGCCGCAAGGGAGAGGACGCCATGGCCGGAGCGCTGTCGCACATCCGCGTGCTCGACCTCTCCCGCATTCTCGCGGGGCCGTGGGCGGGGCAACTGCTCGCTGATCTCGGCGCGGACGTGATCAAGGTCGAACGCCCGGGGACGGGCGACGACACACGCGGCTGGGGTCCGCCCTGGCTGCGCGACGCGCAGGGACGGGAAACGCCCGTGGCTGCCTACTACCTGTGCGCCAACCGCAACAAACGCTCCATTACGATTGATATCACGCGCCCGGAAGGGCAGGCGCTGGTGCGCGAGCTGGCCGCAATGTCGGATGTGGTGCTGGAAAACTTCAAGCGCGGCGATCTGGCCCGCTACGGACTGGACTACGCCGCGCTGAAGGAAGTGAATCCGCGTCTGGTGTATTGCTCGATCACCGGCTTCGGCCAGGACGGCCCCTACGCGGCGCGCGCCGGATACGACTTCCTGATCCAGGGGCTGGGCGGGCTGATGAGCCTGACCGGCCATCCGGACGGAGAAGACGGCGGCGGTCCGATGAAGGCGGGCGTGGCGCTTACCGATATCCTCACCGGCCTTTACGCCTCCAATGCAGTGCTTGCCGCGCTCGCATGGCGCGAAAAAAGCGGGGAGGGGCAATACATCGACCTCGCCCTGCTCGATGTGCAGGTGGCCTGTCTCGCCAACCAGGCGATGAACTACCTCGCCACCGGAAACAGCCCGTCGCGGCTGGGCAACGCGCATCCCAACATCGTGCCCTACCAGGATTTCCCCACCGCCGACGGTTACATGATTCTCGCCATCGGCAACGACGGCCAGTTCGCCCGTTTCTGCGCCGAAGCAGGCCGCCCTGAACTGGCCGCGGACGCGCGCTTCGCCACCAACCGGAGCCGCGTGGAGCACCGCGCGGAACTGATTCCCACGCTGAAAAAACTCACCGTGGAGCGCAGCACCGCCGCCTGGGTCGCCGCGCTCGAAGCGCTCGCCGTGCCTTGCGGGCCGGTCAATTCGCTCGCCGACGTGTTCGCCGACCCGCAGGTACGCGCGCGCGGCCTGCGTCTGGACATGCCACACCCGTCCGCGGGCAGCGTGCCGCAGGTCGCCAGCCCGATCCGCCTTTCCGCCACGCCGGTCGAGTACCGCAACCCCCCGCCCCTGCTCGGCGAACATACCGAAAGCATCCTGCGCGACATCCTCGGGCTGAGAACTGAAGAAGTCGATGGACTGCGGGCCGCCAGAGCGATCTGACCCCGTGGCCTGCCAGGCTCCAGAACGCGCCCGCCCGGGCATGGCTCATAGATGCCCTCGCCGCCGGGCAGAATTTGTCTGGATGCCCTACGTTGACCTTTCTTTCGGTGTCGTTCATAATCGCTTTTCTTTGCTGCACGGCGTGCGGCGGATCTTTAAAAATCAGGACAACCGATAGATGTGGGCATCTTTTTGCTGCGGGCGTAATGCATTTGCAGGAATGGGTGCTCATGGTCAGTAATGATTTTGAGTGCTTGCTGGATTGAACTTAAGAGTTTGATCCTGGCTCAGATTGAACGCTGGCGGCATGCTTTACACATGCAAGTCGAACGGCAGCGCGGGCTTCGGCCTGGCGGCGAGTGGCGAACGGGTGAGTAATGCATCGGAACGTGCCCGGGTGTGGGGGATAACTGCGCGAAAGCGTAGCTAATACCGCATACGTCCCGAGGGAGAAAGCGGGGGCTCGCAAGACCTCGCGCACACGGAGCGGCCGATGCCGGATTAGCTAGTTGGTGGGGTAAAGGCCTACCAAGGCGACGATCCGTAGCTGGTCTGAGAGGATGATCAGCCACACTGGGACTGAGACACGGCCCAGACTCCTACGGGAGGCAGCAGTGGGGAATTTTGGACAATGGGGGCAACCCTGATCCAGCCATGCCGCGTGAGTGAAGAAGGCCTTCGGG
>JAVBTY010000115.1:0-17805 GCA_031555955.1 Rhodocyclaceae bacterium
CCCGACCTTCGACATCGAAGGCATCGACGCCGCGCACAAGGCGACGATCATGAGCGCGATCGCTTTCGGCATCCCGATGCAGTTCGACAGAGCCTATGTCGAAGGCATCTCCAGACTGGAAGCGTCCGACATCACCTACGCGGAACAGCTCGGCTATCGCATCAAGCTGCTCGGCATTGCGAGAAAACGCGCGGAAGGCGTCGAACTGCGTGTGCATCCGACGCTGATCCCGGAAAAACGCCTCATCGCCAACGTCGAAGGCGCGATGAACGCCGTGCTGGTGCAGGGCGATGCGGTCGGCGCCACGCTGTACTACGGCAAGGGCGCAGGCGCGGAGCCGACCGCCTCCGCGGTCATCGCCGACCTGGTTGACGTCACCCGCCTGCACACCGCCGATCCCGAGCACCGCGTGCCGCATCTGGCCTTCCAGCCCGACCAGGTGCGCGACGTGGCCGTGCTGCCCATCGAGGACGTCATCACCTCCTACTACCTGCGCATGCGCGTTGAAGACAAGCCCGGCGTGCTCGCCGACATCACCCGCATCCTGGCGGACAGCGACATCTCGATCGACGCCATGATCCAGAAAGAACCGGGCGAGGACGAACCACAGACCGACATCATCATCCTCACTCACCAGACCGTGGAAAGAAACGCCAACGCGGCGATTGCCCGGATCGAGGCCTTGCCGGTAGTAAGCGGCAAGGTGACGAAACTGCGTCTGGAAACCCTTTAACCCTCCCGTTCCCGCGGTTTACGGCGCGGGAACAGGTCCGTATAGTCCCGCCGATGCGAATTTCCCCCCGGACTCCCGCCCTTCTCTGCGCCCTCGTCCTGGCCGCCGCCGCTCCGCTGGCGGCCCATGCCACGGAAACGCTCCCTCCCGGCTGGGAGAACCTGTTCGGGCAACCGTCCGCCGCCGCACCTCCTGCGGACGGGCCGGGCGAAAAGAACGCGAACGCCCCGGATATTTCAGACGACACCAGCATAACCACGGCGCAGAGCCTGATCAGCCAGGGGATGGAGTATCTCGGCATCCGCTACCGTTTTGGCGGCACGTCGCCAGAAACCGGGCTGGATTGCAGCGGGCTGGTGCGCAACGTGTTCCGCAACGCGCTCGGTCTGGACCTTCCCAGAACCGCGCGTGAAATGTCATCGCTGGGCGACAGGGTGACACGCCAGGATCTCAAGCCCGGCGACCTCGTGTTTTTCAACACCATGCGCCGCGCCTTCTCCCACGTCGGCATCTACGTCGGGGACGGCCAGTTTCTGCATTCCGCCACGCGCGGCGGCGGCGTACGGATCGGCGATCTTTCCGACCGTTACTGGTCCAGACGCTTCAGCGGCGCGCGTCGGCTACTGGACGAAAATACTGCATCGGGTAGCTGACCCCGCACACCTCCCGCCCCTCTCTGGCGCATATGAGACTCCTTGGGAGCCACGGCCCCATGATTGCCATGTAAAAGGAAAAGGCGATAGCGGAAAACACAGACCAAAGCGCGAAACTTCACCGGTCGGCTCTGCGCCCGCCCAGCCAGTTCCGCCATATCGCAACCCGGCACGAACGGATTCAGTATCTGCCGGAACCTGTACCGCCGGATACCGCGGCGGCGGCCTGAATACGCCAGGGGAAACGTCCATGTTCTACCCCGGTGCAAAACAGCCTGGAGCCGGAACGGCCCCAGACTTTTCGTGCAATCCCGCTGTTCTCAAAGAACGAAGGCCGACTCGACATCCAGCACCTTGCGCCGCGCCAGCGCCAGATTGGAGCGTGCACGGTCAAGCACCAGATAAAAGAACAGGCCCGGCTTGCTGGCGATCGGTCGGATGATGTGGTACTGCTTGCCCAGTGAAATCAGGATGTCTTCGATCTCATCCTTGAGCCCAAGACTTTGCATCGTCTTCAGCTTTGCACGCACCACTTCGGTGTTTCCCGCCGCTGCGGCCTCGATATCAACGCCCTGCCCCTGAGAACCCAGCAACATGCCACTGGAGCTATCCACCAGCGAAACAACCTGCGCGCCATCGATTTGCATCAATGCAGCCAGCGATTCATTCAGATTACTCATTTGATTCCCTTTCCTGATTTGTTAAAAACTCTCCCTTAACGCGGGATCCGGTCACTCTGGTTACTGCCGCCTCATCGCCGCAAGGCTTCTTCAATTCCATGCGCGCATTCGCGCGCCGTCCACAATAAATTCCCCAGCACTATTGCCTTGCTGGATGCAAATGCCAGCACAAACTCATGGGAACCGGACTGCAGCTTGCGCAGGATCATTTGCAGATCTTTAAAATCCATCACTGCGGTATCGAGTTCCGCTGCGCCAAGCTCCTTTCCCGCGGCCTCATTCAGTGCGCTCATTGAGCTGGCCATCGCCGCAAATTTTTCCGCCAGATCAGGCACGCTGTTTTTACTTCCCGCCGACGCCAGCTGAAATCCGTCTGTACTTGCCAGCAATGCCAGCTGGACATCACCCGCACGGCTGCAAATGCCGTCCAGTATCTTCTGCACCACCGCCAGTTGCGCTCCCGACAAATGCTCCATGCGCCCCATCCCCTTCAAGACTTCAATGGCGAAATAAAAAGTTTTTGTGTTTTATTGATAATTACCTTCAGCGACTTCGATCTGCGTAAACAGCGCATCGAGCAGCAACATGACCCCCTTTTTCTGCCGGACATCCACGGAAAAAACCGGGATGGAAAAGTCCCGCTTCCTCAGGGATTCAATATAAATATTCAGCGCATCATGCTGCTCCGGCAGGCGCCCCACACCCAGTACCGCTCGCCCGCTTGCCAGAATGCCCGCAAACGCATCAAAAAAAATTTCAAGTTCCGCCAATGGATCGGGCCGCGAGGCATCCGCCAGAAACACGACTCCCATGGCCCCCTGCTCCAGCATTGGCCACATGAACCTGAAACGTTTCTGCCCGGGGATGCCGTACAGGCGCAAACGGTCGCCCGATGGCAATGTGATACGGCCATAATCAAGCGTTACGGTTGTCAGCGCCTTGTCGAAGGATTTTTTATCGCTGTTTGCGACATCCGTCGACACCGGAGGTATTTCACTGATCGCGGTAATGGCCGTCGTTTTCCCCGCGCCCATCCCTCCGGCAAAAAGCAGTTTGTATTCCTGAGCCATCACTATTCCCGCGATTAGAATCCCAGCACTTTGCGCAGGCTGCGCACCACCGCGCTAAAACCCTTTTTCCCCGCCTGATTATTTTCAGCTTCGGCAGCCGTAATGGACGGCTGCATTTGCATTTCTCCGGAAGGCTGCCTGCAATGCAGCCAGCCGCACAGCCAGCAGGCGCCCAGCAGGTACGACAGATCCGCCTCGCTGGCTTTCGATTCGCGACACAGATCCGGTAACGATCGCGGCTGCTGTGTCAGCAGCGCCGTCGCCAGCAGAACACCGGGGCGAGAAGAAAATTGCGGCAATACGCCAAAATCAGGCCAGCGTTTCAGGTGCAGTTCCGATTGTTCCGGAATTGCAAGGGTTGCAAGATCGCGGCAAAAAAAACCGGCAAACCGCCATGCGAAAAGATCGGTTTCTATTTCAACCAGCCTGTCACCCGGTTCCAGCAACGGCCCCCCGTCCGGCGCCGGTTTCCAGCGGAAAATCTCCGCGCGGGGAGAAGCGCCACTCTCAAGCATGAAACAGGACGACACCCAGGCTTTTGTCTGTTTGCCGCGCAGGCGTGCTATCCACCCCCGGGAATCAAACAGATCCGCATCCTGCCCCTGGCCGCCATCCTGCAAAAATGCCACCAGGGCGCCCACCGTCGGCAGCCGCCCTCCCATTGGCGGCAGATCAGCCGGATGCGAAGCATGCGGCGGATTCAGATACGTCATTGCCCTGTCTGGCGCCCCCGCCTGACGCAAGGACTCCGGTACAGTCCGCTTCTGTACGGTTTGCGATGGAAATGACGAAATCCGAACATCCTCCTCTGCCATGCCTCCTGCGGAAACCTTTACCGCCTCAGCGGGAAATCGCGCCAAAAAAGCAGCCGTCCCGAAAGAAAACGTTTCTTCCAGCCGGTTCAGCAATGTCAGCAGTTCCGCGGCCCGAAGGGGATGGTGCAATAGCAGATCGGCATCAGCCGGAACGGGCTCTCCATCGGGAAAGGCGCAAATGACTTTTGCAAATCCGCCCGCCCTGCGGCATGCGTCCGCAACGGACACATGGGCGATCATGACAGTAACGGCTTCCGGCGCCTCTTCCATGCCATCGTGGAAGCCCCAGCTGATATTCCGTCGGCCATCGATAAGCCGCAGCAATGAGCGCACTACAACAATATCCCGCTCATCAAGCCCCAGGCACACGATACGAACGGAAATCCGGTGCAACGTTTCAGCCCTCATTCAGGCAGGGTAAACAGCAGTAACCAGCCAGAAAAATTTCACGTATAAAAATTGCACGCATTACTCCTGCCTGATGTTTATGGAGCACGACCATTCCTGATGGCGCACCTGCCCACAGTCAATCCACCAAAAGTCGACAACGCGGCCGCGCCAGGAACACAGGCGTCGCAAACTATATTTAATATTTTTTTGCAACTACCGATTTGGTAGCGCCGAAGCAAGGATAACCCGCAACGATCCCGTTCTTCAAGCACTCGAAGAAGGACTATGTCGACTCTGTCGAAAAGGATTCGGGAGGCACGGCTTCTCTCAGGGATGTCCCAGGAGCGGCTGGCTATGCAGATCGGGATAGACCCCGCTTCGGCAAGCACCCGGATGAACCGCTACGAACTAGGCAAAAGGGTTCCAGATCTGGCGCTCGTCGAACGGATTGCCAGGGAACTCGGGCTACCCGCAGCGTACTTTTACGCTACCGACGACGACCAGGCCAAACTCCTGAAATGGTTCAGCAGGCTAAGCACGGAAGAACGGAATGAGGTGATGCGGAGAGTGGAGGAAAGACTGGGGCAACCGTAAAGACACGCCGATGCCTTATGCAGGATTGATCCCACAAAACACATACCGAGCCGCCGGACCTCTGATTCGCATGTCCTGCCGGTGATTTTCACCGTTGATGACGGCCAGTTTCTCCGCTTATGGCGTCGTAATTCATGAGCACCTGCTGCCGCCGCAGGCAGACCGCACCCGGCACGGACCGCCCGGCCAGATGGAATCTGGCTGCCTTTGCATCTTCCGCCGCAATCCCATCGCTGCTAACCCTTCTTTCTGCAGGCGGCGGGGCATGTGCCGCAGTTTGCGCCAATCCGCTTCCCCAGCGCCTGCTGCAGCGCGCACACCGAACGGCGGCAGCACACCAGCATCACCTCTTCACGGCTCGCCGCCTCGCGGAAACGCTGCATCACGTTGTGTCCCAGAAAATCCGTGAACAGGATCACCATCTGGATTCCCGATGGCAGCGGCGCGCTGCGGCGCTGGTGATTGCTGTCCCGCCCGCTGACGTGCGCGGCGATGCTGATGCCAAACTCTTTCAGGACATCAGGGATATTTCCAAGCCTGTCGGCGCCAACGATGAGAGCATTCATGACATCCTCTGGTTGAGAACAATTCTCATCAATAATGGCTCTAATAGGAATTATTTGCAACTGCAAATTTGTCTCGTTAATATCCTCTCCTTGCTGCAATCCGACTCACACCGAAGAGGCCATTCCCACAATGATCCGCGCTCCCCTGGCAACCGCCCTCGCCACGCTCGGCCTTGCCGCGTTTTCCGCTCACGCAGCCGATGCCGAACTGAATCTGTACACCGCCCGGCATTACCAGACCGATGAAGCGCTGTACGGCAACTTCACAAAACAGACCGGCATCAAGATCAACCGCATCGAGGCCAAGGAAGACGAGCTGCTCGAACGCATCCGCAACGAAGGCGCCAACAGCCCGGCGGACGTGTTCATCACCGTCGACGCAACGCGCCTCGCCAAGGCCGACGGAATGGGCGTTTTCGCCCCGGTACAGTCGGCGGCGCTCGAACAGCGCATTCCGGCGCATCTGCGCACGGCGAACTGGTTCGCCTATTCGACCCGCGCACGGATCATCGTCTTCAATCCCGAACAGGTGAACGCCGAACAGGTCCAGAACTACGAGGATCTCGCCGCTCCGGCGCTCAAGGGCAAGGTCTGCACCCGCTCCGGCAGCCATCCCTACAATCTCGCGCTGGGCGCGGCGCTGATCCGCCACGACGGCGCGGAAAAGACCGGCGAGTGGGCCCAGGGCATCGTGGCCAACTTCGCGCGCGCGCCCAAGGGCGGCGATACCGACCAGATCAAGGCGGTAGCGGCGGGAGAATGCGGCGTGGCGATCGTCAACAGCTACTATCTCGCGCGCCTGATGAATTCGGACAAACCCGCGGACAAGGAAGCGGTAGCGAAAATCAGGCCCGTGTGGCCCAACCAGCAAAGCTGGGGCACGCACATCAACGTCTCCGGCGCGGGCATGCTCAAACACGCGCCGAACAAGGCGGCAGCGGTGAAGTTCCTCGAATATCTGGCCTCGGACGAGGCGCAGCGCTATTTCGCCGACGGCAACAATGAATGGCCGACCGTGCCGGGCGTAAAGGTTTCCAACGCCGCGCTGGAAAAACTGGGCCCCTTCAAGGCCGACAGCCTGCCGGTGGGCGACCTGGCCGCAACGGTAGCCGAAGCGCAGAAGATTTTCGACCGCGCCGGGTACCGCTAGAACCAGACGCCGTTTTCCCGCTTCTCCTCACCCGCCGCTGCGCACTCCGGTGCGACAGCGGCGGTTTTTTAGTTTCGGCCTCCGCTTTATCGCCTGCAGGCAGATCAGGAGCGGTTTTTCACAATCTGCCGTGAAATCAGGAACATCGGCAGCAACCCGACTGCGACGATCGCCAGCGCCGCGGTCGATGCTTCCGTGAGACGCTCATCGGCGGCCAGCGTGTGCGCCTGGGTGGCCAGCGTATCGAAGTTGAACGGGCGCATCACCAGCGTCGCGGGCAATTCCTTCATCACATCAACGAACACCAGCAGCGCGGCCGTAAGCAGGCTGCCGCGCAGAATTGGCGCATGCACGCGCCGCAGCGTAGACCATTTGCCGAAGCCAAGGCTGCGCGCCGCATCATCCATGCTGGGCGTTACCTTGAGCAGCCCCGTTTCCACCGTATGCAGGGCCACGGCAAGAAAGCGCGCCAGATAGGCATACACCAGCGCGGCGATACCGCCGGTGAGCAGCAGCCCCGGATTGACGCCGGATACCGCCTGCCACCATGCGCCCAGCTGCGTATCCAGCCGCGTTACCGGAATCAGCACGCCAACCGCGATCACCGATCCCGGCACCGCGTACCCCAGGGCAACAATGCGGTTCAGCGCCCGCGGCAGGCGCGAACGGGCAAGCCGCGCGGCATAGCCCAGCAACAACGCCAGCAGCACCGCCAGAACCGCCGTCAGCGCGGCGAGCACGAAACTGTTGCGGGCAAGATCAACGAAGCGCGGCCCGAACTGCGCATCTCCCTCGCCAAACGCCATCTCAAGCAGCAGCCCCGCCGGAAGCAGAAAACCGCATAGCAGCGGCATGAAGCAGGCCACGGCCGCCAGCGCGCCGGACAGCCCCCGCAGCCGGTGCCGTGCAGGCGTCCGCCGCTGGCGCGATGTATCGTGAAAACGCGCCCGCCCCCGGCTCATCCGCTCCAGCGCCAGCACCGCCACAACAAACGCAAGCAGCGCAGCGCTGAGCTGGGCGGCGGCGATACGGTCGCCCAGCGAAAACCACGCGCGATAGATGCCGGTGGTGAAGGTCTGAACGCTGAAATAGGACACGGTGCCGAAATCGGCCAGCGTTTCCATCAGGGCCAGCGCCGTCCCGGCCACCACGGCCGGGCGCGCCAGCGGCAGCGAGACGCGGAAGAAACAGCGCCACGGCCCCAGCCCGAGCGAACGGCCCGCCTCGGCCATGCTGCCGACGCGTTCGAGAAACGCGGCGCGCGCCAGCATGTATACGTAGGGATAGAGAACGAACATGAACATCGTCACCGCGCCGCCCACCGTGCGCACGTCGGGAAACCAGTAATCACCGCGCCGCCAGCCGAAGGTTTCGCGCAGCCAGCCCTGCGCCGGGCCGGTGAACTGGAGAAAATCGGTATAGACGTAGGCCATGACGTAGGCCGGCACGGCCAGCGGCAGCAGCAGCGCCCATTCGAGCACGCGTCGCCCGGGGAAGTCGTGCATCACGGTCAGCCAGGCGGTGGTGATGCCGATCGAAGCCACGCCGAAACCGACACCGAGGCACAGGATGAGGGTATTGCCAATGAAATCCGCCAGCACCGTGTCCGCCAGATGCGCCCACGTCGCCAGCGTGCCGCCGGAGAAAACGCTGGCGAACACCGACAGCACCGGCGCGGCGGCCAGTGCCGCCACCAGCACCGCCGCCACGGTCAGGCCCGATACCCGCCCGCCGTGGCGCAGCCGCCTTCCGCTAGAATTCATTCCGCTCCCGTAAGTTTGTGCGCCGCGGCGCTGAAATTTTTATACGGGAAATTATAATTGATCGCATTTGGATTCCGGTATGCCCGCTTCCGGCACAACCGGCGGCCACCCAGCCAGGATTCATTACGGCTCCATCCCCGTTTTATTTTTCCCGCTCCCAGCCCCCGCCATGGCCCATCTTGAACTCGCCGGTATCGCGCTTTCCTACGGTCCGCACCAGGTCGTGCGGCAACTGTCGCTACGGCTGGAGCAGGGCCGCATCGGCTGCCTGCTGGGGCCGTCCGGATGCGGCAAAACGACGGTGCTGCGCTGCATCGCCGGTTTCGAGGCGGTAACGGCGGGCAGAATCCTGCTCGACGGCGCGCCCGTCAGCGGCGACGGCCATCACCTGCCAACAGAAAAGCGCCGCATCGGCATGGTGTTCCAGGATTACGCCCTGTTCCCCCACCTGTGCGTGGCCGAGAACATCGCCTTCGGTCTGCGCGCGGAACACGCCGAGGCCCGCCGCACGCGGGTCGCGGAACTGCTCGCCCTGGTCGGTCTGGCCGAACAGGGCGGCCGGTATCCTCACGAACTGTCCGGTGGCCAGCAGCAGCGCGTGGCGCTGGCGCGGGCGCTGGCGCCGCGCCCCGGCCTGCTGCTGCTCGACGAGCCGTTCTCCAATCTTGACGTCGAACTGCGCGAACGGCTTTCCTGCGAAGTGCGCGACATCATCAAGGCGACACACACCACGGCGGTGCTCGTTACCCACGACCAGCACGAAGCCTTCGCCGTCGCCGACGAAATCGGCATCATGCAGCATGGCCGCATCCAGCAGTGGGATACGCCCTATAACCTCTACCACCGCCCGGCCAGCCGCTTTGTCGCTGATTTTGTTGGCCAGGGCGTTTTCCTGCCCGGCAGGGTGCTCGATGGCCACCACGTGCGGATCGAACTTGGCACGCTGGAAGGCGCGCTGCCGGAACAGTGCGCCCACGGCGGCGGCGTCTGCGGCGCGGACTGCCCGGTAGACGTGCTGCTGCGCCCGGATGATGTGGTACATGACGACGCCAGCGCGCTCGGGGCCGAAATTGTCCACAAGGCGTTCCGGGGGGCGGAAATCCTGTACACGCTGCGCCTCGCCAGCGGCGCGCGGGTGCTGTCGCTCGTACCGAGCCATCACAATCACGCCATCGGCGAGCGTATCGGCATCCGCCTCGATGCGGACCATGTCGTCGCCTTCTGCTCCGGTGACACCGCCTCCGGCGCATCCGCCGCCCGCCCATGATTCCCTGGCTGGCCGGTCCGCCCGGCTTCCCTCCGCCCGGACAGGCGCTGACCGAGCCCAACGGCCTGCTGGCGGCTGGCGGCGCGCTGGAGCCGGAATGGCTGCTGGCCGCGTACCGTTGCGGCATTTTTCCCTGGTACAGCGCTGGCGAGCCAATCCTGTGGTGGAGCCCCGACCCGCGGCTGGTGCTCGAGCCCGCCGCTATCCGCATTACCCGCTCGCTGCGCAAAACCCTGCGCCAGCGCCGCTTCGAAATCCGCTTCGATACGGCTTTCGCCGCAGTGATCGCCGCCTGCGCCGCGCCGCGCGAACCCGGCGGCGGCACCTGGATCACGGAGGAAATGCAGGCCGCCTATTGCCGCATGCACGAACTGGGCTACGCCCACAGTGTCGAATGCTGGCGCGAAGGGCGGCTGACTGGCGGCCTGTATGGCATGGCGGTGGGACACGCCTTTTTCGGCGAATCGATGTTTTCACGCGAGCGCGACGCCTCGAAAGCAGCGCTCGCCCACCTCGCCCGTTTTCTTGAGCAACGTGAATATGCCGTGATTGATTGCCAGATGACGACTCCGCACCTGCTCTCCATGGGCGCATGCGAAATTGCACGCAGCCGGTTCTGCGCCGGCCTCACGCAATGGACGCAACAGGGACCCGCGCCGGAGCGCTGGCCCGCTGCGGCGGCGGACGGAATTATCTGGGACTGAAGCGGAGGCGCGCCATGCAGCAGGATTACCCCTATGCACTGATCCAGTTCTACGCCACCGCGCCCTACGCCTGCTCCTATCTGCCTGAGCGGACGGCCCGCTCCCAGGTAGCCACGCCCGGCCATCTGATTGATCCCGTGGTCTACAGCGAACTGGTACGGCGCGGTTTCCGCCGCAGCGGCGTATTCACCTACCGCCCCTACTGCGACCAGTGCGATGCCTGCGTGCCGGTGCGCATTCCGGTCGAGCGTTTCCGCCCGGACCGCAGCCAGCGCCGCGCGCTTGCGCGCCACGCGGACCTGCGCGCCACCGAACAGCCGCTCGCCTTTTTCGAGGATCACTACGCGCTTTACCAGCGCTACCAGGCCGCACGCCACGCAGGCGGCGGCATGGATCAGGACAACCGCGAGCAGTACACCCATTTTCTGCTGCAGAGCCACGCCGACACCCTGCTGGTCGAATTCCGCGAAAACGGCCTGCTGCGCATGGTGAGCGTCATCGACCGCCTGACCGACGGGCTTTCCAGCGTCTACACCTTTTACGATCCGCAGGTGGCGCGCGGCGCCTTCGGCACCTATGGCGTGCTGTGGCAGATTGAAGCCTGCCGCCGACTGCACCTGCCTTATCTGTACCTTGGCTACTGGATCGGAGAAAGCCACAAAATGGCCTACAAGGCGCGCTTCCGTCCGCTGGAACGCTACATGAACGGCGAGTGGGGGGCCATGGAGCCGCACTCCCCTCCCCCTTCGTAGCCGCCGGGGAAACGTCGCGGTTCCGGCGCCAAGCCGTTACAATTCCGCGATGCTCTACGATCTCGCCCGCCCCCTGCTGTTTTCGCTCGACGCGGAAACGGCCCACGAACTGGCGCTTGCCTCCCTCAACCTTGCAGGCCGCGCCCTCCCCGCCGGACATGTTGAAGCCAGCGATCCGGTGCAGGTCATGGACCTGTCCTTTCCCAACCGTATCGGCCTTGCGGCGGGTCTGGACAAGAACGGCGAAGCCATCGACGGGCTCTCGCGGCTGGGCTTCGGTTTCCTCGAAATCGGCACCGTCACGCCCCGCCCCCAGCCCGGCAACCCGCGCCCGCGCCTGTTCCGCCTGCCCGAGGTGCGCGGCATCATCAACCGCATGGGCTTCAACAACCACGGCGTGGATGCGCTCGTCGCCAACGTCCGCGCGGCGAAATTCAAAGGCATTCTCGGCATCAACATTGGCAAGAATTTCGATACACCGATCGAAAACGCCGCCAGCGATTATCTGGCGTGCCTGGAAAAAGTTTATCCGCTGGCCAGCTACGTCACCGTCAACATTTCCTCGCCCAACACCGCCAACCTGCGCCAGCTGCAGGGTGAAAACGAACTCGACGCGCTACTGGGCCAGCTCCGGCAGGCGCAGCAGCGCCTGGCGGACCAGCATGGCCGCTACGTGCCGCTGGCGCTGAAGATCGCCCCCGATCTGGAGCCGGAACAGGTCAGCGGCATCGCCGATGCACTGCGCCGCCACCGCATCGACGGCGTGATCGCCACCAACACCACGCTCTCGCGGGAAAAAATCCAGGGCGTGCGCTACGCCGAACAGCAGGGCGGGCTTTCCGGCGCGCCCGTGTTTGAAGCCTCCACCGCCATCGTCGCCCGGCTGGCGCAGGCGCTGGGCGGGGAGCTGCCCATCATCGCCGCTGGCGGCGTCATGGACGCCCGCACCACGCGCGCAAAGCTGGAAGCCGGAGCCACGCTGGTGCAGCTTTACAGCGGACTCATCTACCGCGGCCCCTGCCTGGTGCGCGAATGCGTACGCGCGGCGGCGCAATAGCCCCTTGGCTGACGCTTTGCCACCTCCCGCGCACGGGATCTGCATTCAGCGTGTCACAAAGAAACTGGCAAATCCCCAATACGGGAAAAATGCAGAACCCCCAGCACCGTTACGCCATCGCTCCTCATAATGAGGAATTCCCCGTGTCCGTCGGGCGGCAGCCCATCGGCGCCACCGTCAGCGCGGGGAATCAGCATGCCGACATCGCGTCCGATCACCGCATCCTTTTTCCATCCCCACATGCGCTCGGCAGCGCCATTGAAAAAGGCAATACGGTTTTCGCTGTCTATCATCACGATAGCGTCGGCGGCCTGTTCAAGCATTAAAAGCACAGACTCATCGCCCCTTTCCAAAGGCTGTTCGCAACCAGTCCCCATCTCACCGGTGCACGTACAGCACCGCAGGCATGACAATCCGGGAAGCAGCCCCGCGCCAGGCGCGCCCGCATTTCCCGGTCGCGGATAAATAGCCGCCATTCTGTGTCTGATTGAACAATCGGTCAATCAAAAAGGCTCGACTGATTGGCGACAACCGGGCTGCTACTTTCCAGGCATGCAATCACATCTTGAGCGGGAAGCCTTCAGCCGACGCCTGCATCAGCTTCTGGTCCGTGTGGGGCACCCCGATGCGGGACCCACCGAACTGGCACGGGAATTCAACCGCCGCTACCCTGGCACACCGGTAACACTGCACGCCGCGCGTAAATGGCTGCAGGGCGAGGCGATCCCCGCGCAGGCGCGCATGCGGGTGCTGGCGCACTGGTTCGGCGTAAGCACCGAGTGGCTTCGTTTTGGCGAAGGCGCTCCGGTGGCGGCTGTCCCGGAAGAACCGGGGGCGGATGATCTGGTCAGGCAGAATCTGGATTTCCAGCTCGCACGCGAAGTCGCTACGCTCTCGCCCCCGCTGCGCGAAGCGGTCCGCCAGCTGGTGCGCGCGCTGCTCAAGGCTGAGCAGCCGGACTGAACACCGGCAGGGCGGGCCGCACCGATGAAAAAAGCCTTTCTCCTGACCAGGAGAAAGGCTTTTGCGCTTCAGTGCAGCCGCCCGCCGGAAAGCGCGGACAGACCGCAGGCCGTGCCTGATTAGTGGAACTGCTCTTCTTCGGTGGAGCCGGTGAGCGCGGTGACGCTGGAGGCGCCGCCCTGGATGACCGTGGTCACATCGTCGAAGTAGCCCGTGCCCACTTCCTGCTGGTGCGAAACGAAGGTGTAGCCGCGGTCGCGCGCGGCGAATTCCGGTTCCTGCACTTTTTCCACGTAAGCCGTCATGCCGCGCTGAACGTAGTCCTGCGCCAGATCGAACATGTTGTACCACATGGAGTGGATACCGGCCAAAGTGATGAACTGGTACTTGTAACCCATGGCGCCCAGCTCGCGCTGGAACCTGGCGATGGTCGCGTCGTCGAGGTTCTTCTTCCAGTTGAACGACGGCGAGCAGTTGTAGGCCAGCAGCTTGCCCGGGAATTTCGCATGCACCGCCTCGGCGAACTTGCGCGCGAAATCCAGATCCGGCGTGCCGGTTTCGCACCACACCAGGTCGGCATATTCAGCGTAGGCGACGGCGCGGGAAATGGACTGCTCCAGGCCCTTGCGGGTTTTGTAGAAACCTTCGGCAGTGCGTTCGCCGGTCAGGAAGGGCTTGTCGTTGGCATCGTAGTCGGAGGTCAGCAGGTCGGCGGCTTCGGCATCGGTGCGGGCAATCACCAGGGTCGGCACGCCCATCACGTCGGCGGCCAGGCGCGCGGCGATCAGTTTCTGGTTGGCTTCAGCGGTCGGCACCAGCACCTTGCCGCCCATGTGGCCGCACTTTTTCACCGAGGCGAGCTGGTCTTCCCAGTGCACGCCGGCCGCGCCCGCGCGGATCATGGCCTTCATCAGCTCATAGGCGTTGAGCACGCCGCCGAAACCGGCTTCGGCATCGGCCACGATGGGGGCGAAGTAGTCGATGTAGCCCTTGTCACCCGGGTTGATGTTCTTCGACCACTGGATCTGGTCGGCGCGCTGGAAGGTGTTGTTGATGCGCTCAACTACGGTGGGGACAGAGTTGACCGGATACAGGGACTGGTCCGGGTACATCGCGGCATAGGAGTTGTTGTCGGCGGCAACCTGCCAGCCAGACAGGTAGATGGCCTTGACACCAGCCTTGACCTGCTGCATGGCCTGCCCGCCGGTGAGCGCGCCCAGACAGTTCACATACGGTTCGGTATTGACAAGCTTCCACAGCTTTTCCGCGCCGGCACGGGCAAGCGAGCTTTCGGGCTGGATCGACCCACGCAGGCGGACGACATCGGCGGCGGTGTAACCGCGCCTGATGCCTTTCCAGCGGGGATTTTCCGCCCAGTCTTTTTCCAGTGCTGCGATCTGCTGTTCGCGTATGAGCGTCATGGTGCTTCCTTGTCGGTTGTTGGGAGAAAAATCGGCCTGCCTTCCGGATTTCCACAGCGGACGGTTTCCACCGCGCGACGCCCGGAAAAGGTGCAGACGACTGAACCGCAGTATAAAAGCGCTCATGCACAGCAGCAATATGTCTTATATAAGACATAAGAAAATATTTAATGACTTTTAATCATGATGTTAATGAATTGATTCCGGTATATAAAATGCAAAAGAATGCTATGAAATGATTTTTGCGCCCCCCTTGCTGCATTGCATCGTAACGCATGCTCCAGCCGGGGCAAGACAGGTCGTGCGGCTCCATTATCCGTCACCGCAAAAACAGGCCAGAAAACGGGCACTGGAATGCAGCGCCTCCGGCATAAAAAACCCACATGCGGCGCAAACCGCATGCGGGCCGGTCAGGCAGATGCGGCCGAAGCCGCCCGGATCAGCGCTTGAGCGCCTGACGCACCCCCGCGCCGTAGTCAGCATGGATTCTGTCGAAATGGACCAGCTGCCGTTCCACGATGACATCCGGCACGCCCTGCATGGACGCGGCGATATTGGCGTACAGGCGCTGCTTCTGCCCGTCGTCGAACAGCTGCCACAGCGCGCGCGGCTGGCTGTAATCGTCGTTACCCTCACGGTGGCTGTAGCGGTCGGCGTCGCCACTGATGCGCAGCGGCGGCTCGGCCGCATCCGGACACGCCACCGGGCCGTTGAACGAGTTCGGCTCGTAATAGGCGTCCGGATTCGGGTTGTTGGGGAAGAAGCGCATCGCGCCGTCCTTGTGATAATGATGCACCGGACAGCGCGGGGCGTTCACCGGCAGCGCCTCGTAGTGCGTGCCAAGGCGGTAGCGGTGGGCGTCGGCGTAGCTGAAGAGGCGTCCCTGCAGCATCTTGTCCGGCGAGAAACCGATGCCGGGCACCACGTTCGACGGCGACATCGCCACCTGCTCGATTTCGGCGAAGTAGTTGTCCGGATTACGGTTCAGCTCCATCACGCCGACCTCGATCAGCGGATAGTCCTTGTGCGGCCATACCTTGGTCAGGTCGAAGGGGTTGTAGGGCGTTTTTTCGGCGTCGAGCTCGGGCATGACCTGGACGTACATCGTCCACTTCGGACAGCTGCCGCGTTCGATCGCCCCGTAAAGGTCTTCCTGCGTCGACTCGCGCGTCTGGCCGACAACCCGGGCTGCTTCCTCGTTGCTCCAGTGGCGGTGGCCCTGCTGGGTCTTGAAGTGGAACTTGACCCAGAAGCGCTCGCCATCCCGGTTCCAGAACGAGAAGGTGTGCGAACCGTAGCCGTTGATGTGGCGCACGTCGGTGGGAAGGCCGCGGTCGCTCATCAGGATGGTGACCTGGTGCAGGGCTTCCGGCGACTGGGACCAGAAATCCCACGCCGCGGTGGACGAGCGCAGGTTGGTGCGGGGATGGCGCTTCTGGGTGTGGATGAAGTCCGGAAACTTGAGCGGATCGCGCAGAAAAAACACCGGCGTGTTGTTGCCGACCAGATCCCAGTTGCCTTCCTCGGTGTAGAACTTGACGGCGAAACCGCGCACATCGCGCTCGGCATCGGCCGCGCCCATTTCACCAGCAACAGTGGAGAAACGGAGGATAAGATCGGTCTTCTTCCCGACCTGGCTGAACAGCTTCGCCCGGGTGTAGCGGGTGATGTCGTGGGTAATGGTGAGCGTACCGTAAGCGCCCCAGCCCTTGGCGTGGACGACGCGCTCGGGGATGCGCTCGCGGTTCTGGTGGGCAAGCTTTTCGATGAGCTGCCAGTCCTGCATCAGAACCGGGCCGCGCGGACCGGCGGTAAGGCTGTTCTGGTTATCGGCGACCGGGGCGCCAGCGGTAGTTGTGTGATAGGGGCATTGGCTCACGGCGATTCTCCTATGTTGTTTTACCGGGGGTTATTACACACAGCACACAAGAGTCCCGCCCAGACTGCCCGCCGGAAATTCCCGGCGGCAGCTATTACGGACGGGACGGGCAAACGTCCATGGTACGGCTTTCACCCCTATGCCGCCAGCAAACCGCCCGGCTATATGCTCCTCTCCGTGCATTTTTCCCGCCCGCCCTTTCCGCGCGGGACTCCTCCTGCCCTCTGCTAGAATCCGCGCCATGAATTATCAGGTTCTCGCGCGCAAATGGCGGCCGAAGTCTTTCGGCGCGCTGATCGGCCAGGAGCACGTCGTCCGGGCGCTCAGCCATGCGCTCTCCACAGGACGGCTGCACCACGCCTGGCTTTTCACCGGCACGCGCGGCGTGGGCAAGACCACGATCAGCCGCATCCTCGCCAAGGCGCTCAACTGCGAAACCGGTGTGACGGCCGAACCCTGCGGCCAGTGCGCAGCCTGCCGCGCGATCGACGCCGACCGTTTCCCCGATTACGTGGAGATGGACGCCGCCTCCAACCGCGGCGTGGAAGACATGGCCTCGCTGCTCGACAAGGCGGTGTACGCGCCCGTACAGGGCCGTTACAAGGTCTACATGATCGACGAAGTTCACATGCTCACCGGGCATGCCTTCAACGCCATGCTGAAAACGCTTGAAGAGCCGCCCGAGCACGTCAAGTTCATCCTCGCCACCACCGATCCGCAAAAAATTCCGGTGACGGTGCTGTCGCGCTGCCTGCAGTTCAACCTCAAGCAGATGCCGCCTGGCCACATCACCGACCATCTCGGGCGCATTCTCGAAGCCGAAGCCGTGCCCTTCGAACCCGGCGCGCTGCGCCACATCGCCAGGGCTGCGGCGGGTTCGATGCGCGACGCGCTGTCGCTGCTCGACCAGGCCATCGCGCACGGCGCGGGCAAGGTTGAAACGGAACAGGTTTCCCACATGCTCGGCTCCGTGGGCGACGACCACCTTTACGCCGTGCTCGACGCCCTGGCCGCCAATGATGTTGCCGCGCTGCTCGCCGTGGCCGACGCCATCGAAGCGCGCAGCCTCTCCTTCGACGCCGCGCTGCAGACACTAGCCTCGGTGCTGCACCGTATCGCCCTGCTCCAGTTCGCCCCCGGCGCGATCACGGACGAAACCGAGCGCCAGCGCCTGGCCCCCTACGCCAGCACATTTGGCGCGGAATACCTGCAGCTTGCCTACCAGATCGCCATTCACGGCCGCGACGAACTCGCGCTGGCGCCAGACGACTACGCCGGATTCACCATGACGCTGCTGCGCCTGCACGCCTTCAGGCCGGAGCAGCCCGCGCCGCTCGACGGCCCCACA
>JAVBTY010000082.1:0-7194 GCA_031555955.1 Rhodocyclaceae bacterium
CATCCAGCTGATCATCAACCGCGAGTGGGGCGTCGCCAAGAACGAGAACCCCAACCAGGGCGCCTTCGTCATCGACGAGCTGACCGACCTGGTCGAGGAAGCCGTGCTCAAGGAATTCGAAGCCATCGCCGCCCGCGGCGGCGTGCTCGGCGCCATGGAAACCGGCTACCAGCGCGGCAAGATCCAGGAAGAGTCGATGTACTACGAGCACAAGAAGCACGACGGCTCCTACCCGATCATCGGCGTCAACACCTTCCTCAACCCGAAGGGCATGGCGCAGCAGGAGATCGAGCTGGCCCGTTCGACCGATGAGGAAAAGCAGTCGCAGATCAAGCGCCTGCGCGACTTCCAGACGCGCAACGCCGACCAGGCCGCGGCCATGCTGGACAAGCTCAAGCAAACGGTGATCGCCGACGGCAACGTCTTCGCCGTGCTGGTCGAGGCCGTCAAGGTCTGCTCGCTCGGCCAGATCAGCAACGCCCTGTACGAAGTCGGCGGCCAGTACCGGCGCAGCATGTAAGGAACACCAGCCAAGGAGAACAGCAAGCAGGACCCTATAAGGGGGGGAGAGGCCATAACGACGGCGGGGCATGTACCCCGCCGTTTTCATTGGGATCCGGGAATGGGCTAGCCATCTATCAGCTGTTTTCTGCCTTGGCCGCGCGCTTGCGGTCGACTTCTTTCAGATGGCGTTTGCGCAGGCGGATGTTTTTGGGGGTTATTTCCACCAGTTCGTCGTCGGCGATGAATTCCACCGCGGATTCGAGGGTGAGCTGGATTGGCGGTGTCAGCACCACGGCCTCGTCCTTGCCCGAGGCGCGGACGTTGGTGAGCTGCTTGCCCTTGATGGGGTTGACGATGAGGTCGTTGTCGCGCGTGTGGATGCCGATGATCATGCCTTCGTACAGCACTTCTCCGGGGCTGACGAACATGCGGCCGCGATCCTGCAGGTTGAACAGCGCGTAGGCCACGGCGTCGCCGTCGTTCTGCGAGATCAGCACGCCGTTGCGCCGCTCGCTCATCGGGCCCGCCATCGGACTGTACTCGTCGAACACGTGGCTGGCCAGCCCCGTGCCGCGCGTCAGCGTCAGGAACTCGCCCTGGAAGCCGATCAGCCCGCGCGCGGGAATGCGGTATTCCAGACGCACGCGGCCTTTGCCGTCGGGCTGCATATCCTGCAGTTCGCCGCGGCGGCGGCCGAGTTCTTCCATGACTCCGCCCTGGTGGTCTTCTTCCACGTCGACGGTGAGCAGCTCGTAGGGTTCACACCTGACGCCGTCGATCTCCTTGTTCACCACGCGCGGGCGGCCCACGGCAAGCTCGTAGCCTTCGCGGCGCATGTTTTCAAGCAGGATGGTCAGGTGCAGCTCGCCGCGTCCGGAGACTTCGAACACGTCTGAATCGCTGGTGAAATTCACCCGCAGGGCGACGTTTTTCAGCAGTTCTTTTTCCAGTCGCTCGCGGATCTGGCGGCTGGTGACGAACTTGCCTTCGCGCCCGGCCAGCGGCGAGGTGTTGACGAGGAAGTTCATCGTCAGCGTCGGTTCGTCCACCGAAATGGGTTCGAGCCCCTCGGGCGTATCGGGATCACACAGGGTGACGCCAATGTTGACCTGCGAAATGCCCGCGATCAGCACGATGTCGCCCGCTTCGGCCATTTCCGCCGGCAGGCGCTCCAGCCCCTGGAAGGCGAGCACCTGGCTGACCTTGCCCTTGCCGCGGTTCTCGTCGCCATGCATCACCACGACTTCCTGGTTGGGGCGGATGCGGCCGCGCCGGATGCGGCCAACGCCAAGCTGGCCCATGTAGGGGGAATAGTCGAGCGAGCACACCTGCAGTTGCAGCGGGCCGTCGGCATCGACGTCCGGCGCCGGAACGTGGCGCAGTACCGCGTCAAACAGCGGACGCATGTCGGTGCGTTCGTCGTTTTCGTTGAGCACGGCGAAACCGTTCAGGCCCGAGGCGTAAATCACGGGGAAATCGAGTTGCTCTTCGGTGGCGCCGAGTTTGTCGAACAGGTCGAAGGTGTGGTTGATGACCCAGTCTGTACGCGCGCCAGGGCGGTCGATCTTGTTGATGACGACAATGGGCTTGAGCCCCATGGCCAGCGCCTTGCGGGTGACGAAACGGGTTTGCGGCATGGGGCCTTCGACCGCGTCCACCAGCAGCAGCACGCCGTCGACCATCGACAGCACGCGTTCGACCTCGCCGCCGAAATCGGCGTGGCCCGGGGTGTCGACGATGTTGATGTGGGTGTCGCCATACTGGATGGCGCAGTTTTTCGACAGGATGGTGATGCCGCGTTCTTTTTCGATATCCCCCGAATCCATGACGCGTTCGGAAACCTGCTGGTTGTCGCGGAAAGTGCCGGACTGGCGCAGGAGCTGATCGACCAGCGTGGTCTTGCCGTGGTCGACGTGGGCGATGATGGCGATGTTGCGGATGGCGCGGGACATGGGTATGGGGGAGAAAGCCTTGAAAGGGCGGGGATTCTAGCATGGCGGGGCGATCGGCCTGTCCTGTTTTTCGTCTGTTCCGGGCATGGGCCGCGCGTGGAAAAACGCTGGCGGAAAACGGATACCCTTCTGTTATGCATAATCCGTCCGTTCAGGCAGACGGCTGTACGCGCTGATTTTTGTCACCAGACCAGGGGGAGGCATGTCCGCTGTTTTGTCTTTTTTCCTGTCGCGTGGGTTTTGCGTGAGGCTGGAGGCGGTTTCCCGGGGTGTGACGGGTGTTTGCGCGTGCCCTGCGCCCTGTGCGGGCCTGTTTTTTAGACCCCCCATCCTGTGCGATCCGTGTTTACGGGTGATCCGGTTTCCCGCCGGGCTGGCCATGGCTTTCTGCGCGGCAGGGCTGTGCGCAGCACCAGTCTGGGAGCCTGTCGGCGAGGCAGGGTTTGGCGTGGGGCGGGCGAGATTTCGCTTGTCCTTTCCCCCGGCGGTGTTCCTTATGTGGCCTATGGGGACGATGCGAACGGTGGCGGGGCGACGGTGATGCGCTTCGATGTGGGCACGGGCGCGTGGCAGGCCGTGGGTACGGCAGGATTTTCCGCGGGGATAGCTCCTTATACCTCGCTTGCCCTGGCCCCCGGCGGCGTGGCTTACGTTGCTTATCAGGACATGGCGAATGGTGCTGGAGCCACGGTGATGCGTTTCAGCACGGGGAATCCGCCCGTCGTGGGCATTGCCGCCGTGCGGGAAGGGATCGCCGCGCGAAAAGGGACTGCTGATGCCCATGCTAGAATCGCCGCCGCTTTCGACAGGAGAAGCAGCATGCTTGCAATCATCGGCGGCAGCGGTCTGACCAAGCTTTCGTCCATGGAGGTTACCCGCCGGGAAGTGGCCCGTACGCCCTTCGGTGAGCCGTCGGGCGCGCTCATGTTCGGCACGCTGTGCTGCCAGCCCGTAGTGTTTCTGGCCCGTCACGGTTACGGTCATACCATTCCGCCGCATCTGGTGAATTACCGCGCCAACATCTGGGCGCTGAAGCAGGCGAAGGCGGACCGCATCGTCTCCGTGGCGTCCGTGGGGGGTATCCGTCCGGAATTCATCACCGGCGCGCTGGCCGTGCCCGACCAGATCATCGACTACACCTGGGGGCGCACCGGCACCTTCTTCGAAGGCGGCGAAAGCGCCGTGCGCCACATCGATTTCACCAACCCTTACGATCCGGCGCTGCGCGCAAGTCTGCTGGGCGCAGCCGCGCTGGCTGGCGTGCCGGTGTTCGATGGCGGCGTCTATGCCGCCACGCAGGGGCCGCGCCTGGAAACAGCGGCTGAAATTAACCGACTCGAACGCGATGGCGCCGATCTGGTGGGCATGACCGGCATGCCAGAAGCCGCCCTGGCGCGCGAACTCGATCTGCCCTACGCGGCGATCAACGTGGTGGCGAACGCCGCTGCCGGACGCTCCACAAGCGCCAACGGCATCCGCTTCGACAGCATCGAAGCCGTACTGCAGGAATCGATGCTGCGGGTGCGGCGGATTCTGGAGCAGCTCTGCTGCCAGCCGTAAAAGCAGCAATCTGCCTGTTTTACGCTATGCGGCGGCGGGGCCGTAACTCTGGCGAGCAGGCGTTGCGGCTGTGCCGTTTTCCGGGGCAGATCATGAGCAACGGGTTTTCATCAGGATTCAGAACGGCAGGCACCCTGAAAGACGGGCCCGCTGGAAGGCGGTGAATGACAGAGAAGCCTCACATTGCGCACAGTCCGGACGGCGATCACCGGATTGTGCGCGGGGATGGCCAGGCCTGCCGGGTCTGCGGGGGCTTGAGATTACCTATAGTTATGAAATAGGTTTGATCCCTGTCAGCATTTCTGTGCACTGTATCAGCCACCCATGAATCCTTTCGGCCAGGAGTTTTCCATGCAGCCCTCCGCATCGCGGCGGCGCGTTTTTGCCGTTCCTCTGTCTGCCCTTGTCCTGTTCTTTATGTCTGTGTCCGTTGCCCATGCGGCGCTCAACGATAGCGGCCAGACCCAGTGCTACGACACCGCGGATGCCGCTGCGGCCTGCACCGATGCCGTCACCGGCGACACCGCCGCCCATCCGCGCCAGGACGGGCGTTTCGGTCGTGACGCCCAGGCCACGGCTGGCGCGCTGGCGAAGACCGGCGGCGGCGAGGCCGGATTCGACTTCACCAAGATTTCCAATGCCGGCAACGTGCTTCCGGCCGCCGCCGCGCCTGGCGCAAACCCCGGCGACTGGGCGTGCACGCAGGACAACATCACCGGGCTGGTATGGGAAATCAAGTCCGACGATATCGCCTCACTACGGTACAAGGACGCCACCTACACCTGGGGCAATGCCGCGGGCAGCAATAACTGCAGCCTCGGCGCGGGCCAATGCAACACCGATGCCTACGTGGCCGCCGTCAATGCCGCCGGGCTGTGCGGCCATAATGACTGGCGCCTGCCGAGCCGACGCGAACTGCTGTCCATCGTTCACTACGGGCGCAGTTTTCCGGCCATCGACCCCGCCTGGTTCCCGGATACGATCGACTCCCGGCATTGGAGTGGCGAGGCGTATACAGCCGTCCCGGGCTTTTCCTGGGTTACCGGCTTTGCCACCGGTACTGTTGACACCACCAACAAGAACGCCGACGAGGGGGTGCGTCTCGTGCGCGGTCCCGCCATGCCGGTGGCGGCGTTCGTGGATAACGGTGACGGCACCGTGAGCGACAGCGTCACGGGGCTGATGTGGATGAAATGCAGCCGCGGCCAGAGCGGCGCGAACTGTGCCGTCGGCAGCGCCACGGAGTTCAGCTGGGCGGGCGCGCTCGGGCAGGCCGTTGCGGCCAACGAGGCGAACGAGTCGGGCTACAACGACTGGCGGCTGCCGGGCGCGAAGGAACTCGAATCGCTGATCGATGCGACCCGGTCCGGTCCTGCGATCGATACGGTTTTATTTCCGAATACATCGCCGGATCAATACTGGAGTTCGACGACTCATCCGTTCAGCCCGGTCATTGCCTGGCTTGTGTTTTTTTTAGACGGCGAAATCAGCGGCTCCGGCAAGATCGATGCTAACCAGGTGCGCCTCGTACGCGGCGGGCAGTCTTTCGACCGTTTGCTGCCTGCGACCATGGCCCTGGCGCAAACGGGCGCGTCGGCGACCGCCTCATCGTTTTCCGCCACGCTGGAAACGGCTCCGGCCGGGGTGAGCGCCACCGGCTACTGGCTGGTGCGCGCCGCCGCCGATCCGGCGCCAACGCCGGCCGAGCTGACCGCGGGCGGGCCGGGTGTGGCCGCCGGCAGCGGCGCCACCGGCTCCGGGCAAACACAGGCTTTCACCGCAACGGGGCTGACGGCCGGCACGCAGTACGTGCTTTATTACGCCGCGCGGGACGCCGCTAACCATAACCTGAACCTGATCCGCAAGCAGGCGTTCAAGGGCGGCGTCATGGCCGCGCCGGCCTCGATCCCGGCGCTGGACGGCGCGGGGCTGGCGGCGCTGGCGCTGGCGCTCGGCGCGCTTGTCGCCCGGCGGCAAAGCGCATGCGGGCGGAGCGGGGACTAAGCAGGTAATACGGCAGGGGAGGACGGTCTGCCCGGCTTTCCGTCCACTGCCTGTGGCGTGTGCTGACGGATGCGGGCGGGCTTTCCGGCGCGAAGGGTTTCGATGCGGCGGGATCGACGGCTGGCGGGCCCTTGGCGTAAAGTCCATCGGGTTGGGCGGCGGCAGGCCGGAGGTATCGCACCGGGGTGTTTGCCGCGACATCCGCATAAAACAGATCAGACACGGAGGCACTATGACCAGCACGACCGGACAGCCGCTCTGGACGCCGTCGGCCGAACGCATCGCGGCGGCCAGTATCACCGCTTTCTCTCGCCGGGCGGAACAGCAATGGGGCGTGGAGTTGCCCGGCTACGAGGCGCTGCACGCCTGGTCCATCGACCACCCGGAGCAGTTCTGGGCCAGCGTGTGGGAAGACGGTGAAGTGATCGGCGAGCGCGGCGCGACGGTGCTGGCCGATGGCGGCAGGATGCCCGGTGCGCGCTGGTTTCCCGAAGCGCGCCTGAATTACGCGCTAAACCTGCTGCGCTCGCGTGACGACCGTGACGCACTGGTGTTCTGGGGCGAGGACGAAGTCAAGAACCGCTTTTCGCACGGCGAGCTTTATCGCGCGGTGGCGCATTTCGCCGCCGCATTGCGCGAGCAGGGCGTGGTCAAGGGCGACCGTGTCGCCGCCTGGATGCCGAACATGCCGGAGACGGTCATCGCCATGCTGGCCACGGCGAGCATCGGCGCGATCTTCACTTCGGCCTCGCCGGATTTCGGCGTGCAGGGCGTGCTCGACCGTTTCGGCCAGACCGGACCCAAGGTGCTGATCGCCTGCGACGGCTATTACTACAACGGCAAGACGGTCGATTGCCTCGGCAGGCTGGCGGAAATCGCCGCGCAACTGCCGTCGCTGCAGCGGGTGGTGGTGGCGCCTTACGTGCATGCGGAACACGATCTGAAGGGGATCCGCCACGCGCGCATGCTGGCGGATTTTGTGGCGCCGCACCACTACGTGACCGAAATCGACTTCGAACCGCTGCCGTTCGACCATCCGCTGTACATCATGTATTCCTCCGGCACCACCGGCGTGCCGAAGTGCATCGTGCATTGCGCCGGCGGCGCGCTGTTGCAGCACTTGAAGGAGCATCGCCTGCACAGCGACGTGAAGCCGGGCGACCGCGTGTTCTAC
>JAVBTY010000016.1:0-11607 GCA_031555955.1 Rhodocyclaceae bacterium
CAGCCAGCACCGCCAGCGCCGCCATAACGGCAAGGGCGGGGGGCGTCTGCGTCGATGCGGCCACGGCGTCGCACATCGCCCCTACCCAGCCGGGCAGGGCGGCGGCGGGGATGGCGGGCGCTTTCACCATGCCCGGCAGCATCGGTTCCCCGGCTTCCTTTGGCGTGGTGATAGCGGCCATGTGCCCGCCCCCTGACCGGAGGTAGTGCACCGCGCAGATCGCCGGTGGGATTGCGTTCAGCCCGTCCGGTAGCGATGGCGTGCCGGAAAACCTGTCCGCAGTTCTGCAAGGCGCGGTGGGCGGTTTCAAGCCTGCCCCGGCTTTCGATGCGCCGGGCTACCGCCAGCAGTTCAGGGGCGGTGATTTCCGCTATGGGTCTGCCGCCTATCCACGGGAAAACATCCCGTTCCAGCAGTCGGGCAACCTTGGGGCCGTGGGTGCTGGACCAGACGGGAATCATTTTCGCCAGCCATTCACGGGCGATCACTTCGAAGCTGTTGGCGGCACGTTCGCCCTGCGCAGCTTTCTGCGCCTTGCGCTGTTCGCCGGGATCAACGCAGCCTGCGTGTCTCGTCACGGCGCTGGCGGGCTTCCCTTAATCCCACGTCGGGATAAACGCCCATTGAAAGGGTGTTGCGTCTGCCATCAAAGCGGTAGTCCATCCTCCACCAGCGTGCGCCAGTGGTCTGAACAGAGAGGTACAGCCCTTTTCATCGGCAAGCCGGTAAGCCCTGGCCGCAGGCTTTGCGGTGCGAATGGCGGTGTCAGTAAGCGCCATGACAGTAACTCCCTTTGGCAGCAGGCGGGTTACTGCCAAAGTTACTGTCAGAAAGGGGGGATTGCAATAGATCAACCCGGACTGCTACGGACGCAAAAAAGGCCAGAACCCTTGATGCTGCTGGATGTTCTGGCCTTTAATGGGCTGCTTTGGATGGGTATCTGGTGGGTGCTGACGGGATCGAACCGCCGACATCCAGCTTGTAAGGCTAGCGCTCTACCAACTGAGCTAAGCACCCGTTTACCCATTACTGCCCGCTATCTGGCCGTCAAGGAAGCCTGCTATTCTACGACGCATCTCCGTTTTTTACCAGAGAGCAATCCGGATCATTGGCTGTTCCGACATCACGCACTGTCAGCGCGGAATAAATCAGTGTGCGCTGGCACGGAGATTCCGGGCAGAGTCTTCCTCCGGTGAATCGGGAATCGCGGCTACAGCTTCTACGGTCTTTTCCGGCAGCGGTTCCGGTTTGCGCTCAAGGGCCAGTTCAAGAACCCTGTCGATCCATTTCACCGGAATGATCTCAAGGGCATTCTTGATATTGTCCGGAATATCGGCCAGATCCTTGACGTTTTCTTCCGGAATCAGCGCGGTGCGGATTCCTCCACGCACAGCCGCGAGCAGCTTTTCCTTCAGACCGCCGATCGCAAGCACTTCGCCGCGCAGGGTGATTTCGCCGGTCATCGCGATATCGCAGCGCACGGGAATGCCAGAAAGTACCGAAACCAGCGCGGTTGCTATCGCAATCCCGGCGGAAGGGCCATCCTTTGGAATCGCGCCTTCCGGCAGGTGGATATGGATATCGCTTTTCTGGTAGAAGTCGCCTTCAATGCCCAGCGCACTGGCCCGCTTGCGTACGACGGAAAGGGCGGCCTGGATGGATTCCTGCATGACTTCACCCAGCTTGCCGGTGGTCATCACCTTGCCCTTGCCGGGTAGAACGGCGGATTCCACCGTGAGCAGTTCGCCGCCGACCTCCGTCCATGCCAGCCCCGTCACCTGGCCAATCTGGTTCTGCTTTTCCGCGATACCGAAACTGTATTTACGTACGCCGAGATATTTATCCAGATTCTTCGCATTGACGATGATTTTGCTTGAACGTTTTCTAAGCACCAGCGCCTTGACGACCTTGCGGCAGATTTTGGAAATCTCCCGTTCCATGCCGCGCACGCCCGCCTCCCGGGTGTAATAGCGGCAGATATCGCACAGCGCTTCTTCCGTTACCGAAAGTTCATCCCGTTTCAGACCATTATTCTTCATCTGCTTGGGAAGCAGATAACGCAAGGCGATATTGACCTTTTCGTCCTCGGTATAACCGGACAGACGGATCACCTCCATCCGGTCCAGCAGCGCGGGGGGAATGTTCAGCGTATTGGCTGTGGCGACGAACATCACATCGGAAAGATCGAAATCGACCTCGACGTAATGGTCCTGAAAAGTGTGATTCTGCTCCGGATCAAGCACCTCCAGCAGGGCGGCGGAGGGATCACCGCGAAAATCCATGCCGAGCTTGTCCACCTCATCAAGCAGGAAGAGCGGGTTCTTTACCCCGACCCGGGTCATGTTCTGCAGGATTTTCCCGGGCATTGACCCGATATAGGTACGCCGGTGTCCGCGGATTTCGGCTTCATCGCGTACACCGCCAAGGGCCATGCGCACGAACTTGCGGTTGGTCGCCTTGGCGATCGACTGGCCGAGCGAGGTTTTACCGACTCCCGGAGGGCCGACAAGGCACAGGATCGGCGCCTTGACCTTGTCTACGCGCTGCTGCACCGCGAGATATTCAAGGATGCGCTCCTTGACCCGCTCCAGCCCGTAATGATCCTTGTCGAGAACTTTTTCTGCCTCGGCCAGATCCTTGCTGACGCGGGATCTTTTCTTCCACGGCAACCCCAGAAGTATCTCGATGTAATTGCGCACCACCGTCGCCTCGGCCGACATTGGCGACATGAGCCGCAGCTTCTTGAGCTCTGCCAGGGCTTTCGCCAGTGCATCCTTCGGCATGCCCGAAGCCTTGATTTTTTTATCCATCTCCTCAAGGTCGGCGCCTTCTTCGCCTTCCCCGAGTTCTTTCTGGATCGCCTTCACCTGCTCGTTCAGGTAGTACTCGCGCTGACTTTTCTCCATCTGCCGCTTTACGCGGCCGCGGATGCGCTTTTCCACCTGCAGGATGTCGAGTTCGGTTTCGATCTGGCTAAGAAGTTTCTCCAGGCGCTCGCCCGTGTCGAACATCTCCAGCACATCCTGCTTCTGCTCCAGCTTGAGCGGCAGATGCGCGGCGATCGTGTCGGCAAGGCGGCCCGGCTCGTCGATACCCGCCAGAGAGGTCAGGATTTCGGGCGGAATTTTCTTGTTCAGCTTAACGTACTGCTCAAACTGGGCGACGATGGCGCGACGCATCGCCTCCACTTCATTCTCATCCACCGCAGGCGCTGCGACAGGCGTCACCCGGGCGGTAAACAGTTGCCGCTGGTCTTCTACCGCATCGATATGGGCGCGCCGCACCCCTTCGACCAGCACCTTGATCGTGCCGTCCGGCAATTTCAGCATCTGCAGAATGTTGGCGATGCAGCCGATGGCATACAGATCGTCAACATCGGGTTCATCCTTGGCCGCCGATTTCTGCGCCACAAGCAGGATGCCCTTGCCCACCTCCATGGCGCTCTCAAGCGCCTTGATAGATTTCGGGCGACCGACGAAGAGGGGGATGACCATGTGAGGGAACACCACCACATCGCGCAGCGGCAGCAGCGGCAGTTCCATCTGGCTGTTGGGAAGGTCAGGATTGCCCGACATTTTCGGTTTCCTTGCAAAAGAGGCTGCACCCATATGCGGGCGCAACCTGGAAATTCAAGCGCCGGGAGGGGAAAGGCTCAGTTCGAGCCTGCAACCTTCTGCTGTTCCGCGTAAATCAGCAAAGGCCGGGCGCCATCTTCGATGGTGTTTTCGTCGACAACGGCTTTTTCGACTGATTCCATGGTCGGCAGGTCGTACATGATGTCGAGCAGCGCGGCTTCAAGGATGGAGCGCAGCCCGCGCGCGCCCGTTTTGCGGCGGATCGCCTTGCGGGCGACCGCGTGCAGCGCCGCTGGACGGATTTCGAGCTCGACGCCTTCCATCGAGAACAGTTTCTGGTACTGCTTCACCAGCGCGTTCTTCGGCTCCACCAGAATCCTGATCAGCGCTTCCTCATCAAGTTCCTGCAGCGTGGCGACAACCGGAAGCCGCCCGACAAATTCGGGAATCAGGCCGAACTTGATCAGGTCTTCGGGCTCAACCGCGCGGAAGGTCTCGGAAAGATTTTTCGCTTCACGGCTCTGCACTTCGGCGCCAAAGCCGATACCCACCTTTTCGGTGCGGTTGCGGATCACCTTGTCCAGCCCGTCAAACGCGCCGCCGCAGATGAACAGCACATTGGTGGTGTCGATCTGGATGAAATCCTGGTTCGGATGCTTGCGCCCCCCCTGCGGGGGAATGGAGGCAATCGTGCCCTCGATCAGCTTCAGCAGCGCCTGCTGCACGCCTTCGCCCGACACGTCGCGGGTAATCGAGGGGTTGTCGGATTTGCGCGAAATCTTGTCGATCTCATCGATGTAAACGATGCCCTGCTGGGCCTTTTCCACATCGTAATCGCATTTCTGCAGCAGCTTCTGGATGATGTTCTCGACATCCTCGCCGACATAGCCGGCTTCCGTCAGCGTGGTGGCGTCAGCCATCACGAACGGCACATCAAGCAGGCGCGCGAGCGTTTGCGCCAGCAGGGTTTTTCCGGAACCGGTCGGACCGATGAGCAGGATGTTGCTCTTGGAAAGCTCCACATCGTCCTGCTGGCCGGAAAGATGGCGCAGGCGTTTGTAGTGGTTGTAAACGGCGACCGCCAGATTGCGCTTCGCCTGCGGCTGGCCGATAACGTACTGGTCGAGGATGCCGCAGATTTCGCGCGGCGTGGGCAGTTTGTCCTTCGCCCCCTCGATGCTGGAACCGCCAGCTATCTCGTCACGGATGATGTCATTGCAAAGCTCGATGCACTCGTCGCAGATGAATACAGACGGCCCCGCGATGAGCTTGCGGACTTCATGCTGGCTCTTGCCGCAAAACGAGCAGTACAGCAGCTTTTCGCCACCCGTTTTTTTTTCTGTCATCGCCGGTTCTCCTTGCTTACGTGTCGGCCCTGCTCGTCAACACCTTGTCGACAAGACCATACTCGACCGCCACCTCCGCGGACATGAAATTATCCCGGTCGGTATCGCGTTCGATCTGCTCTATCGGCTGCCCGGTATGCTCCGAGAGCATTTTGTTCAGGCGCGAACGCAGATAAAGGATCTCCCGCGCATGGATCTCGATGTCGGAAGCCTGCCCCTGGAAACCTCCCAGCGGCTGATGGATCATGACGCGGGAATTGGGCAGGCAGAACCGCTTGCCCTTTTCGCCCGCCGAAAGCAGAAACGCGCCCATGCTCGCCGCCTGGCCGATGCACAGCGTGCTCACGTTCGGCTTGACGAACTGCATCGTGTCGTAAATCGCCATCCCGGCGCTCACCGAACCACCCGGCGAATTGATGTAAAAGTGGATGTCCTTGTCCGGATTCTCGGATTCGAGAAACAGGAACTGGGCCACGATCAGGTTCGCCGTTACATCGTTGACCGGGCCGACGAGGAACACCACCCGCTCCTTGAGCAGGCGGGAGTAAATGTCGTAAGAACGCTCACCACGCCCGCTCTGTTCGACCACGATGGGAATCAGGCCGAGGCCGACCGGATCCCATGCGCCGTTGCGTTGTGCTGCCCCATTGTTCATCGTCGGTTTTTCCCCGGCTTTTGCGCGGTATCAGGCCGCGCCATGCATCAGTTCATCGAACGCGACCGGCTTTTCGGTCGTCTGGGCCTGCGACGTCGCCCAGGTCACGACGTTTTCCTCGATCACCACAGCCTCGGCCTGCGCCAGCCGCTCTGGTTGAGCATAGTACCAATCCACCAGTTCCGACGGATCCTCATAGCTCTGCGCCAGCTCCTCCACCAGCGTGCGAATCTGCTCCGCCCTGGCGTGCAGCCCGTTCGCCTTCACCAGTTCGGCCATGATCAGCCCCAGCTTGACCCGGCGCTCCGCCTGATCTGTGAACCAGCCCGGCTGCACCTGGATATCCTTCGATTTCAGGCCGCGCATTTCGAGGTCGCGTTTAGCGTTTTCCGCCAGCAGGCCCGCTTCAGACTGCACCAGCGCCTTCGGCGCCTCGATCGGCGTCACCGCCAGCAGCGCTTCCATGACCTGTTCCTTGAGCTTCGCCTGAATGCGGCGTTTGACTTCCCGCTCAAGATTTCCTTTTACTTCCTCGCGCAGCTTCGTCACATCGCCATCGGCCACACCCAGCGCCCGGGCGAAATCGGCGTCGACTTCCGGCAGCACCGGCCCTTCGACGCGCCCGACGCTGACCTCGAACTCAACCGCCTGCCCGGCCAGATGTTTGGCGTGGTAGTCCTCCGGAAAGGTCATGGAGAAGGTTTTCGTATCGCCAGCCTTCAGCCCCGTCACGGCGGATTCAAAATCCTTCAGCATCGCGCCCGCGCCAATCACGAACGGAAAGTCTTTCGCCTGTCCGCCTTCGAACAGTTCGCCGTCCTTGCGCCCGGCAAAGTCGATTACCACCCGGTCGCCTTCCGCCGCCGCGCGTTCGGCCACGGCGAACGAGGTGCGCTGTTTGCGCAGCACGTCGATCGTCTTGTCCACTTCCGCTTCGCCAACCACCAGGGTTGACCGCTCCAGCGTCTGTCCGGACAGGTCGCCCGGCACCACCTCGGGATAGACCTCGAACACGGCGCTGAATTCCAGGGTGCCATTTTCCGCGCCCGCGGCTTTCGGCTCGATGCGGGGATACCCCGCCACCCTCAGGTTCTGCTCGCGGATCTTGCTGCCAAAGGCTTTTTCCACCGCGGCGCCAATCGCTTCCGAACGGGCCTGCTCGCCATGATTGCGGGCCACGATGCTCATCGGGACTTTCCCTGGGCGGAAACCCGGCATCTTCACCGTGCGCGCCATCCGTTTCAGGCGCGATTCCACTTCCTGTTCGATTTCCGCTATGGACACGGACATGTCGATGCGGCGCTCCAGCGCGCTCACGGTTTCCTGGTTGGTCTGCATTCCACTTGATCCTGAGAAGTCAAAAGTACCGCCCGCCGCCCCTTGCGCCACCGGAATTTCCGGCAAATCCGTGGCTTGCGGCCGCCTGCGGCTGGTTTTGTGAAACGGGCATTCTAGCACAGGGCCGAAACCTTGATTCCAGCGCTTATTAGCACTCAAAAACAGCCTGGGGCCAATGAAAAAACACACATTGATTCGCGGTGGAAAGGAACTCGCACCAATGCTTTCCCCTCTGAAGGGTGAATCCGCAGGGTGCGCGACGCAGCATCCCTCCCGCACGGGAAGGCACAAGACACCCGCCGGTTCGCACCGGGCCGCCCGTGGCCCGCCCCAGACAGGAGACGTTCGCATGAGCATCTTCAATACCTATCAGGCCCGGTTCGAGGCCGCGCGCGAAGAGGAAATGTCGATCCAGGAATATCTGGATCTGTGCAGGAACGACCGCACGGCTTACGCCACGGCGGCGGAGCGGATACTGATGGCGATCGGCGATCCCGAGCTGGTCGATACGCGCCTGGACCCGCGCCTCTCCCGCATTTTCTCCAACAAGATGCTGAGGCTCTATCCCGCCTTCCGCGATTTCTACGGCATGGAAGAAGTGATTGAGCATATCGTGTCGTATTTCCGCCACGCGGCGCAGGGGCTGGAAGAGAAGAAGCAGATCCTCTATCTGCTCGGCCCGGTCGGCGGCGGCAAATCCTCGCTGGCGGAAAAGCTGAAAAGCCTGATCGAGAAAATCCCCTTCTACGCCATCAAGGGCTCGCCGGTGCACGAATCGCCGCTCGGCCTGTTCGATGTTAACGAGGATGGCCGCATCCTTGCGGAGGATTACGGCATTGCGCCGCGTTATCTCGGCACCATCATGAGTCCGTGGGCGGTGAAGCGGCTGCACGAATTCGGCGGCGACATTACGCGCTTCCGCGTGATCAGGCTCGTCCCTTCCGCGCTGCGTCAGATCGCAGTCGCCAAGACCGAACCGGGCGACGAGAACAATCAGGACATTTCCTCGCTGGTCGGCAAGGTCGACATCCGCAAGCTGGAGCAATACTCGCAGGACGATCCCGACGCCTACAGCTATTCGGGCGGCCTGTGCCTGGCCAATCGCGGCCTGCTCGAATTCGTCGAAATGTTCAAGGCGCCGATCAAGGTGCTGCACCCCTTGCTGACGGCGACCCAGGAAGGCAACTACAAGGGCACCGAAGGTTTCGGCGCGATCCCGTTCGACGGCATCGTCATGGCGCACTCGAACGAATCGGAATGGGTCGCGTTCAAGAACAACAAGAACAACGAAGCTTTTCTCGACCGCATTTACACCGTCAAGGTGCCTTACTGCCTGCGCATGACGGACGAAGTGCACATTTACGAGAAGCTGCTCACCAACAGTTCGTTGTCGGAAGCGCCGTGCGCACCCGACACGCTGAAGATGATGGCCCAGTTCTCGATCCTGTCGCGGCTGAAGGAGCCGGAAAACTCCAGCATCTACTCGAAGATGCGCGTCTACGACGGCGAAAACCTCAAGGACACCGATCCCAAGGCGAAAAGCTATCAGGAATACCGCGACTACGCGGGCGTGGACGAAGGCATGACCGGGCTATCCACCCGTTTCGCGTTCAAGGCGCTGTCCAGGATTTTCAATTTCGACCACCGAGAGGTGGCGGCGAACCCGGTGCATCTGATGTACGTGCTCGAGCAGCAGATCGAACAGGAGCAGTATCCACCGGAAACCGAGGCGCGCTACCTGGGTTTCATCAAGGAATACCTCGCGCCGCGCTACGCCGAATTCATCGGAAAGGAAATTCAGACCGCGTATCTGGAGAGTTATTCCGAGTACGGACAGAACATTTTCGACCGCTACGTGATTTACGCCGATTTCTGGATACAGGACCAGGAATTCCGCGATCCGAACACCGGCGAGATTCTCGACCGCTCGGCGCTCAACGACGAGCTGGAAAAAATCGAAAAGCCGGCCGGTATCAGCAACCCGAAGGACTTTCGCAACGAGGTGGTGAACTTCGTACTGCGCGCGCGCGCCAGGAACGAAGGCCGCAACCCGGGCTGGACCTCCTACGAAAAGCTGCGCGCCGTGATCGAAAAGAAAATGTTCTCCAACACCGAAGACCTGCTGCCGGTGATCAGCTTCAACGCCAAGGCGAGCGCGGACGAGCAGAAAAAGCACCAGGACTTCGTCAACCGCATGATCGAAAAGGGCTACACCGAAAAGCAGGTCCGCCTGCTGTGCGAATGGTATCTGCGGGTGCGCAAATCGTCGTAGCGCCCCGCCCGCACGGGCAGCCCGCCGTAAAAAACCGCCGTGAGCCGTCTCTTGTCTTAAGTGTCCTTTCGCCGCGGGGGCTCCGCCCCCGGACGGCGTCCGCACGGAGAGCAGCATGATGCGCATCATCGACCGGCGTTTCGACAGCAGGAACAAAAGCGCGGTAAACCGCCAGCGCTTCATGCGCCGCTTCAGGCAGCAGATCCACCGCGCCGTATCCGGGGCGATCCAGAGCCGCTCCATCCGCGATCTGGACACGGGCGAAAGTATTTCCATTCCCGCGCGCGACCTGTCCGAGCCGCGTTTCCGCCACGGGCGCGGCGGCATATGGGAACAGGTGTTCGCCGGAAATGACCAGTTTTCCAGCGGCGACCTGCTTGAGCGCCAGCACGGCGGCGACAGCGCGGGCCCAGGCGGCGGCCAGGCCAGCAACGAAGGCGAAGGGGAGGACGACTTCGTTTTCCAGCTTTCGCGTGAAGAATTTCTCGACATTTTTTTCGATGATCTCGCCCTGCCCAACCTCGTCCGCACCCAGCTCGCCCGCATCACCGATTACGCCACCCAGCGCGCCGGTTTCACACCGGACGGCACACCGGCCAACATCAATATCGTGCGCTCGATGCGCGGCGCGCTCGGCCGCCGCCTCGCACTCGGCGCGCCTTACCGCAGCAGGCTGTGCGAACTGGAAAAGGAACTGGATGAAGCGGCCGCGCGCGGCAGCGGCGACAGCGCCGGGGCGGACGCGCTGCGCGATGAAATCGCAAGGCTGCGGGCGAAGATCGACAGCATTCCCTTCATCGACAGCTTCGACCTGCGCTACAACAACCGCGTAAAGGCGCCGCGGCCCACCACGCAGGCCGTCATGTTCTGCGTCATGGATGTATCCGGTTCGATGGATGAAGGCAAAAAAGCCACGGCCAAGCGCTTTTTCATGCTGCTTTACCTCTTTCTGACCCGTACCTACGAGCACATCCAGGTGGTGTTCATCCGCCACCACACCATCGCCAAGGAAACCGGCGAGGATGAATTTTTTCACTCGCGCGAATCGGGCGGCACCGTGGTATCGAGCGCGCTGAACCTGATGCGCGACATCATCCGCGAACGCTACGCCAGCGGGCAGTGGAACATTTACGGCGCGCAGGCCTCCGACGGCGACAACTGGGACAACGACTCGCCGATCTGCCGCAAGGTGCTCGGCGACGACATCCTGCCGTGGTGCCAGCATTTCGCTTACATCGAAATCACCCCGGGCGAGCCGCAGAACCTGTGGCGCGAGTACGAAAAGCTCACCCCCGGCCATCCCGCTTTCGCCATGCAGCGCATCGAAGCGCCGGCGGACATTTACCCGGTGTTCAGGGAACTCTTCAAAAAGAGCCTCATATGAAACGGGCAGCCAGAAAGAAAACTCTCCCCGGCGACGCCGAATGGTCGTTCGAAAGTATCGAGCGCTATCACGCCGAGATCGCCCGCGTGGCCGCGCAATACAGACTCGACACCTACCCGGTGCAGATCGAGATCATCACCGCCGAACAGATGATGGATGCCTACGCCTCGGCCGGCATGCCGGTGAACTACCACCACTGGTCTTTCGGCAAGCACTTTCTTTCCACCGAAAAAGGCTACCGGCGCGGGCAGATGGGGCTGGCCTACGAAATCGTCATCAACTCCAGCCCCTGCATCGCCTATCTGATGGAAGAAAACACCCTGCCGATGCAGGGGCTGGTGATCGCCCACGCCGCCTACGGCCACAACAGCTTTTTCAAGGGCAATTACCTGTTCCGCACCTGGACCAGCGCCGATGCGATCATCGATTACCTCGTCTTCGCCCGGAAATACATCACCGCCTGCGAAGAACGCTACGGCGAGGAAGAGGTGGAACAGCTGCTCGATTCCTGCCACGCGCTGATGAATCTCGGCGTAGACCGCTACAAGCGCCCTCCCCGGCTTTCGCTGGCGAAAGAGCAGTTGCGCCAGCAGGAGCGCGAGGCATACCTGCAGACTCAGGTCAACGATCTCTGGCGCACGCTGCCAGCCCATGAGATGCGCGCCGGCCCGGCGGGCGAATCCCGCTTTCCGCCCGAGCCGGAAGAAAACCTGCTCTATTTCATCGAGAAAAACGCCCCTCTGCTGGAACCCTGGCAGCGCGAAATCGTGCGCATCGTGCGCAAGGTCGCCCAGTATTTCTTCCCGCAGCGCCAGACCAAGCTCATGAACGAAGGCTGGGCGACGTACTGGCACTACACGCTGCTCAACACCCTGTACGACGAAGGCCTGCTTTCTGACAGCTTCATGCTGGAATTTCTCCAGTCCCATACCAACGTCGTCCATCAACCGGCTTACAACGCGCGCTGGTACAGCGGCCTCAACCCCTACGCGCTGGGCTTCGCCATGTGGCGCGACATCCGCCGCATCTGCGAAGAA
>JAVBTY010000021.1:0-12526 GCA_031555955.1 Rhodocyclaceae bacterium
CGGTGAGCAGCGACAGATCGACCGCGCTCAGGCCGCGCCGGGCCGAGGTTTTTTCGATGGCGTTGAGCGTGTCGGCGAGAATGGCCTTGGTATCGAACAACAGACGGCCGATCAGCGTGCTTTTGCCGTCATCCACACTGCCGCAGGTGAGAAAGCGCAGCAGGCCGTTGCCGCCATGGTCGATGGGGGGCAGGTTTTCGGGGGCGGACATGGTCATTCCTTCGAGTCCGGGGATTCAGGGATATTCGCGAGTTGATGGTTCGGATTCGGCAGCTCAGAAATAGCCTTCCTTCTTGCGCTGCTCCATCGACGCCTCGGAAGTCTGATCGTCCATCCGCGTTGCACCGCGCTCGGTGATGGTTGTCGTCGCCGTTTCGGCGAGGACTTTTTCCACTGTGTCGGCGTCCGACTCGACCGGCGCGGTGCAGGTAATGTCGCCGACGGTGCGAAAACGCACGCGGACCTGCTCGATTTCGTCCCCCGGTTTCGCCGGCGTGAGTTCGGTGACAGGCTGCAACAAGCCGTTCTTGCGCACCACGGGACGGACATGGGCGAAATAGATCGACGGCAGTTCCAGCCGCTCGCGCTGGATGTACTGCCATACGTCGAGCTCGGTCCAGTTGCTGATCGGAAAGGCGCGAATGTTCTCGCCCTTGTGGCTGCGGGCGTTATACAGGTTCCACAACTCCGGGCGCTGATTCTTTGGGTCCCATTGGCCGAATTCGTCGCGGAAGCTCATGATCCGCTCTTTCGCCCGCGCCTTTTCCTCGTCGCGCCGCGCACCGCCTATGCAGGCGTCGAAACCGAATTCCTCGATCGCCTCCAGCAGCGTCACCGATTGATGCTTGTTGCGCGACTCCGTCGGCGTTTTCAGCACCACGGTGCCACGCGCCATCGAATCCTCCACCGAGCGCACGATCAGGCGCTCCCCCAGCTCCGCCGCGCGCTTGTCGCGGAAGGCGATCACTTCCGGGTAGTTGTGGCCGGTGTCGACGTGCAGCAACGGAAAGGGAAAACGCCCGGGGCGAAAAGCCTTTTCCGCCAGCCGCAGCAGGCAGATCGAATCCTTGCCGCCGGAGAACAGCAGCGCCGGGGTGGCGCACTGTCCGGCCACTTCACGCAGGATGTGGAGCGCTTCGTCTTCCAGCCAGTCGAGGTGGCTCAGGCTTTGTTGGGTCAGGGTATTCATGTTTTATCAGCGGTCCTTTGCATGCAGCCCGCATTCCCTGGTTTCGGGGTTTTCCCACCACCAGCGCCCGGCGCGCACATCCTCGCCGAGCGCGACGGCCCGCGTACAGGGCGCACAGCCGATGCTGGGGTAAAAACGGTCGTGCAGCGCGTTGTAGGGCACGTCGTGGATACGCACATAGGCCCACACCTCGGCCTCGCTCCAGTCGGCCAGCGGGTTGAGTTTTTCCAGGCCATTGCCGGCATCGAATTCACGGGCGGGCAGCCCCGTGCGCGTGGCCGCCTGGGCCGCGCGCATGCCGGTGATCCACGCCTTCTTGCCGGCCAGCGCGCGGCGCAACGGTTCGACCTTGCGCGCGCCGCAGCAGCCCTTGCGCAGTTCGACCGAATCGTAAAAAGCGTTGATGCCGTGCGTGCGTACATAGTTTTCGACCGCGCCGGATTCGGGAAAATAGAGTTTCAGCCGCGCGCCGTAGCGCCGCTCGACCTCGCCCACCAAGGCATAGGTTTCGGGCGGCAGACGACCAGTGTCGAGGGAGAAAACCTCGATCGGCAGCGTGCCGCCGAGGATCAGGTCCGTAAGCACCATGTCCTCCGCACCGAAGCTGTTGGCGAAGGCGAGTTCGCCCGCCGCGCCGAATTCGGCGAGCGCTGCGGAGAGAAAAGCACGCGCGGCCCCGGTTCTCGCCTCCACGGCGGCGCGCAGGGCGTCGGTAAGCTCGGGCCGGGTGGCGGGATTGAGCGCGCCAGACGACGGCGGACGCAACGGGGAGAGCGTAGTGGCGTTCAGCGTTTCACTCATACCGGTACCGCGGTCCGCGCGCGCCGCAGCCACAACGGGCGCGAATCGTCCACGGCGCCCTGGTAGGGGTCACTGAAATCGGCCAGGCTGGCAAGCGCGGCTCCGAGCTGGGCATCGGTATAGCGGCCATCGGGCGGTTGCAGGGTATCGAAACCGCAACGCGCGAAGTAAAAGAATTGATCCCGCAGCACCTCACCAATGGCGCGCAGCTCGCCACGCCAGCCATAACGGGTGCGCAACAGCGCGGCAGTGGAGAAACCGCGGCCATCGGTGAAAGCGGGAAAGTTAACACCGATCGCGGCGGGGCGCGGCCGCTCGGAGGCGGCTCCGTCACCAACGATATCGGCGGCAATCGATTCGGCGCCCTCGCCACCGTCCAGCCACACACCGACATCGCCGCGCCCGGCCAGTTCGTCGGCGCGCGCGCGCCACACGGTAAACGGTACCAATATCGGGCCGGCGGGCAGCGCCACTGTTTCGGCTTGCTCCTCCGCGCTCAAGCGGACGATCCGGCGTACGTCGTCCTCGATGCGGCCGTTGCGGATCACTTTAGCCATTGGCGACTTTCCTTTCATGGCGATGTTCATGCCCATGCTCCCGCTCGCCATAGACACGGGCCTTGAACGGCTCGATGCCGAGACGGCGCACGGTATCGATGAAGTGTTCGTCCGCATGGCGGTGGGCGATGTAAGTTTCGATCAGGTGCTCGACCACGTCGGGCATTTCGTGCGCGGCAAAAGAGGGGCCGATGATCTTGCCGATGGCGGCCCGGTTGCCCTGCTCGCCGCCGATCGTCACCTGATACCACTCCTCGCCGTTCTTATCGACGCCGAGCACGCCGATATGGCCGACGTGGTGGTGGCCACAGGCGTTTATACAGCCGGAGATGTTCAGCTCGACCTCACCGATGTCGTGCAGGTAATCGAGATCGTCGAAGCGTTCCTGGATCGCCTGTGCGATAGGAAGCGAGCGGGCGTTCGCCAGCGAGCAGAAATCACCCCCGGGGCAGGCGATAACGTCGGTAAGCAGCCCGATGTTCGGCGTGGCCAGCCCGGCTTCGCGCAACCGCTGCCAGACCTGGAACAGGTCGGCCTGGCGCACATCGGCCAGCACCAGATTCTGCTGGTGGGTGGCGCGCGCCTCGCCGAAGCTGTATGCATCGGCAAGCTCTGCAACGAGATCCATCTGCTCCGCGCTGATGTCGCCCGGCGGCACGCCGGTTTTCTTCAGCGAGATCACCACGCTGGCGTAGCCCGGCGTCTTGTGTGCGCGCACATTGCGCTTGGCCCAGGCGGCGAAAGCCTTGTTTTCCGCGAGCAGGCGGGCATGGCCGGCATCGTTCGCGGGCAATGCCTCATAGGCAGGATCGGTGAAATGGGCGGCGACGCGGGCAAGCTCCGCCTCGGTCAGCGTCGCGGGGCCGTCCTTGACGTGGGCCCAGTCGGCCTCGACCTGACGGCGGAATTCCTCCACGCCCAGCGCTTTCACCAGAATCTTGATGCGCGCCTTGTACTTGTTGTCGCGGCGTCCGTGCAGGTTGTAGACGCGCAGAATGGATTCGCAATAGGTGAGAATGTGCCGCCACGGTACGAAGGCGGTGATTTCCTCGCCGATGATCGGCGTGCGCCCGAGACCGCCGCCGACCAGTACGCGAAAACCGGGTTCGCCGGCCTCGTTGCGCACCGCATCGAGGCCGATGTCGTGGGCCAGAATCACCGCGCGGTCTTGCGCCGCGCCGTTGACCGCGATCTTGAACTTGCGCGGCAGGTGGGCGAATTCGGGGTGAAAGCTGCTCCACTGGCGCAGGATTTCGCACCACGGGCGAGGGTCGACATGTTCGTCGGCGGCCACGCCGGCGAAGGGGTCGGAGGTGATGTTACGGATGCAGTTGCCCGAGGTCTGGATCGCGTGCATCTGCACCGTCGCCAGTTCAGCCAGAATCTGCGGTACGTTTTCCAGCGTCGGCCAGTTGAACTGGATGTTCTGCCGCGTGGTGAAGTGGCCGTAACCCCGGTCGTAAGTACGGGCAATGTGCGCGAGCATGCGCAGTTGCCGGCTCGAAAACAGCCCGTAGGGCACGGCCACGCGCAACATCGGCGCGTGACGCTGGATGTAGAGGCCGTTTTGCAGGCGCAACGGGCGAAATTCGTCCTCGGACAGTTCGCCGGCAAGATAGCGGCGAGTCTGTTCGCGAAATTGCGCGACTCGCTCATCCACCAGCCGTTGGTCGTATTCGTCGTATCGGTACATCGTCGCTCTCTGTTCGGGGACGCGCGGACAGGCAGTCCGGCGGCGTCTTTATGGTGCGGTGCATCGTAAAGGGGATAACCAGGCGCAGAAAGACCGGTTGCGTTAGACTCTAAGAAGAATTGGTTATAAGAAGCCGTAAAAGGCGGGCACTGTACAACAGCCTGCGCCCGCGAAAAGGAGGAGCCGCATGAACCTGCAGCAACTGCGTTACGCCTGTGAGGTCGCCCGCCACGGTCTCAACGTTTCGGAGGCGGCCGAGGCGCTGTTCACGTCGCAGCCGGGCGTCTCGAAGCAGATCCGCCTGCTGGAAGCGGAACTGGGGGTGGAGATTTTCGTTCGCCACGGCAAACGTCTGGTATCGGTGACCGAGCCGGGCCGGGCCGTGCTCTCGATCGCCGAACGCATGTTGCGCGACATGGACAATCTGCAGCAGGTGGGCGACGAGTTCTCTAACGAATCCGCCGGCAGCCTTTCCATCGCTACCACGCACACCCAGGCGCGTTATGTGCTGCCACGCGTGGTCCGCGACTTCATGAGGCAATACCCGCAGGTGCGGCTGTCGCTGCACCAGGGCAGCCCGCGCCAGGTCTGCGAGATGGTGCTCGACGGCGCCGCCGATATCGCCATCGCCACCGAGGCCATCGCCGATTACGGCGATCTTGTGATGCTGCCGTGCTACCAGTGGAACCGCTGCGTGGTCGCCGCGCCGCGCCACCCGATCCTGCGCGAACAGCCGCTGACCCTGGAGGCCATCGCGCGCTATCCGCTGATTACCTACGATGACGCCTTCACCGGGCGCGGTCAGATCAACAAGGCCTTTCTCGGGCGCGGCCTCAGGCCCAACATCGTGCTTACCGCGCTTGACTCGGACGTTATCAAGACTTACGTGGCGATGGATCTGGGCATCGGCATCCTCGCCCGCATGGCCTACGACCCGGCCGAGGACCGCAAACTCGGCATGATCGACGCCGCCCACCTGTTCGAGTCGAGCACCACCCGCATTGGCCTGCGCCGGCGCGCGTGGCTGCGCGGCTACGTGTTCGCTTTCATCGAACGCTTCGCGCCGCACCTGAGCCGCAAAATGATGGAAACCGCGCTGGCGGGCGGCGAGGCGGGAAGCGGGGCGGGCGGCGGGGTGGATTACGCGCTGTAGGCCAGGCGGCTGAACAGCGCCGGTTCGCCGCATGCGAGCGCAAGCATGAGCGCGACGCGCGCTTTTACGGGCGGCAGCCAGCCGGCATCGAGCAGCGGCGAGGGCGCGGCGGCGCGCGATACGCAGCCCGCGCCCACCCGGCTGGCGCGGACAACGGCGATGCCGTCCGCGGCGCAGGCGGCAATGGCTTCCCGCCAGTCCTCCGGCACGCTGCCGTTGCCCGGCAGAGCGAGCACGACGCCATCGACGCCCAGATTGCGCGCGGCATCGAGCAGGCGCGGCGAACTGCCCGCGGCGACGTGGAGAATTTCCACCCATGGCGGCCAGGTTCCGCTGGCGAGCCTGTCCAGATCAACTGCGGCGCGGTCGGCGCCAATGGGGCGGCGCAGCAGCATGGGCGGGTGCGCCCAGCCGGTTGCGCAGCCTTCCGCGCTGAAAGCATCCACGGCGAGGGTGTGCTGCTTGACGAGATCGCGCGCGCCAATGACCCGGCCGTTCAGCGCCGCGACAACGCCGAGGCCGCGAAAATCCGGCGCGGCGGCGACGGCGATGGCGTCGAACAGGTTCATGGGTCCGTCGGCGGAGAGCGCGGTGGCGGGCCGCATCGCCGCCGTCAGCACCACCGGCTTGCCGGTTTTCAGCACGAGATGGAGGAACCATGCGGTTTCCTCCAGCGTGTCGGTGCCGTGGGTGACAACGATGCCATCGATGGCCGGATCGTCGGCCAGCGCCTGCGCACGGCGGGCGATCCGCAGCCAGTGCGCGGGCTGCATGTCCTTGCTGTCCAGCTGCAGCAGCTGTTCGGCGCGGATGTCGGCCAGCGTATCAAACTCCGGCGCCGCCGCCAGCAGCGCCGCGCCATTCAGCACGGCGGCCTGGTAGGCGGTGGTCGCGGCGGCGGAAGGGGCTGTTCCGGCGATGGTGCCGCCGGTGGCGAGCAGCGCAATGGCGGGCCTGCGCTTCACGGAAAGGGCGTGTCGCTGGGAGCGGTGTAGAGCGCGCGCATGGCGGCGGGTAACGGCATGTCGAGGTTGATGCCGTCCGGCGGAATCGGCCGGGTGAACCAGCGCGCGTAGAGGCGTTCGGCCTCGCCGTTGTGCATGGCCTTGGTTAGCGCGGCATCGATCACGCGCTTGAAGGCGGTGTCGCCCTTTTTCAGCATGCAGGCATAGGCCTGGAAGGCGCGCGGGGCGGCGCCGGTGATGATCCAGTCGCTGGAGCCGGAGCGGACGGCTTCGTTGTGCAGCTGCACCTCGTCCATGGCGAAAGCGTCGGCGCGGCCCGCGCGCAGGATGGCGAAGCTGTCGGCGTGATCGGCAGCGGAAACGAGGGTCAGGCTGTCGGCGAAGGGCAGCTTGCGCAGCATGTCTTCCGTGGTGGTGCCGGCGGTGGTGACGACGCGGCGGCCGGCAAGATCGCTGAAGTCGCGGATGCCGGAATCCTTGCGGGTGAGCAGCCGGATGCTGGTGATGAAAAGGGTGCTGGAAAAACCTGCCTGCGCTTCCCGTTCCCGGCTGTGGGTGGTCGAGGCGCATTCCATGTCGACGCGCCCGTTGCTGATCAGCAGCGCCCGGCTCTGCGGGGTGACGGGCACCAGCCGCACCGGCAGTTCCGGCATGCCGAGGTGCTGGCGCACCGCCTCGGCGGCAATGAGCGCGAGATCGTGGGAGTAACCCATGACCTGGCCGTCAACGACATAGGAAAAAGGCACGGAGGAAACGCGGTATCCCAGGCGGATTTCACCCGTCGCGCGGATACGGTCAAGCGTGTCCGGTTCTCCGGCAGCCAGACCCTGCGCGCCGGACAGAAGCCCGGCGGCGGCAAGGATGAGGCGCGCGGCAAGCCGCCGCGCGGGCTGTGAGGGCATGGGGGAAGGCTCAGTCGTGCGTTCTGGGAGCGGTGAGCACTTCCGGGCGCAGCGTGCGGGAGAGTGTTTCCTCATCGGCCAGGCCGCGTTCCAGCACCAGCTCCGCCACGCTGCGGCCGGTGCGCAGCGCCTCGCGCGCCGCCCAGGTGGCGTTTTCGTAGCCGATCAGCGGATTGAGCGCGGTGGCCAGCCCCGCCGATACGCGCACGCGCTCGGCCAGCAGTTCGCGGTTGGCGGTGATGCCGCGCACGCAGTTGGCGGTGAGCGTGCGGCAGCCCGCTTCCAGGTGCTGGATGCTCTTGAAGAGCGAGTAACCCATGATCGGTTCGAAGGCATTGAGCTGCAGCTGCCCGCTTTCCGAGGCCATGGTGATCGTCATGTCATTGCCGATCACCTCGAAGGCGATCTGGTTGACCACTTCCGGAATGATCGGGTTGACCTTGCCCGGCATGATCGAGGAGCCGGCGGCGCGCTCGGGCAGGTTGATTTCGCCAAAACCGGCCTGCGGGCCGGAAGAGAGCAGGCGCAGGTCGTTGCAGGTTTTCGACAGTTTGCAGGCGATGCGCTTGAGCACGCCGGAGAGCTGGACGAAGGCGCCGGTGTCCTGGGTGGCTTCGATGAGGTTTTCCGACGGCACCAGGCGCACGCCGGCCAGCTCGGAAAGGAATGCGGTCGCCATCACGGCATAGCGTGCGTCGGTATTGATGCCGGTGCCGATGGCGGTGGCGCCGAGGTTGATTTCCTGGATCAGCAGGATGGCCTCGCGCAGCCGCGCGATGTCTTCGCCCAGCATGACCGCGTAGGTGGAAAATTCCTGCCCCAGTGTCATTGGCACCGCGTCCTGCAGCTGGGTGCGGCCGATCTTGAGGATGTCGCTGAATTCGTCCGCCTTGGCGGCGAAGGCCTGGCGCAGTTCATCCATCGCGTCGAGCAGGCCTTCGATGGCGAACACCGAGGCCAGACGCAGCGCGGTCGGATACACGTCGTTGGTGCTCTGGCTCATGTTGACGTGGTTGAGTGGATGCAGCGCGGCGTAATCGCCCTTTGCCTTGCCGAGCTTTTCCAGCGCGAGGTTGGCGATCACCTCGTTGGCGTTCATGTTGGTCGAGGTGCCCGCGCCGCCCTGGATCACGTCGACGACGAACTGGTGGTGCAGCCGCCCTTCCGCGATGTCGCGGCAGGCCGCCTCGATGGCGTTGAAGCGTGTTTCATCGAGCTGGCCGAGCTTGTGGTTGGCGCGCGCGGCGGCCTGCTTGACCAGCGCCAGTGCGCGGATCAGCTCGGGACAGGCGCCAATGACCGTGCCGGAAATCTGGAAATTCTCTAGCGCGCGCAGGGTGTGGATACCCCAGTAAGCGTCGGCGGGAACCTCGCGGTCGCCAAGCAGATCGTGTTCAGATCGGGTGGGTTGCATATGTTCAGGACCTCCTGCGGCCTCAAAAACGTGTTTGCCAACAGGGCATTTTGCTCAATGTTGCAGGATCCTGGCAAGAAAACTCTGTGCCCTTTCCGAGCGCGGCTGGCCGAAGAACGCTTCCGTGGCGGCATCTTCAACGATAGCGCCGCGATCCATGAAAATCACCCGGTGTGCAACCTTGCGGGCGAAACCCATTTCGTGCGTGACGCACATCATCGTCATGCCCTCGCGCGCGAGTTCGACCATCACATCCAGCACCTCGTTGATCATCTCCGGGTCGAGCGCCGACGTAGGTTCGTCGAACAGCATGCACACCGGGTCCATCGCCAGTGCGCGCGCGATCGCCACGCGCTGCTGCTGCCCGCCGGAAAGCTGGCCGGGAAATTTCCGCGCATGTTCTTTCAGCCCCACGCGGTCGAGCAGCTTCAGGCCCTTGGCCATGGCTTCCTCCCTGCTGCGGCCAAGCACCCGGGTCTGCGCGATGCACAGGTTTTCGGTGATCGTCATATGCGGAAACAGCTCGAAGTGCTGGAATACCATGCCGACCCGCGAGCGCAGTTCCGGCAGGTTCGTGCCGCGCGCCCCGACAGACGTGCCGTCGATGACGATGCTGCCCTGCTGGAACGGTTCGAGCCCGTTCACGCATTTGATCAATGTGGATTTGCCTGATCCGGACGGGCCGCACACCACCACCACCTCGCCCGGGGACACGCGCGTGCTGCAGCCGGAGAGCACCTGGAAATCTCCGTACCACTTGGAAACACTGTCTATCCGGATCATGGACGCGGGCTCCGTGCCTTCAGTGGATGATGGAAATGCGCGCCTGCAGCCGCCTGACCAGGCGCGACAGCGCAAAGCAGATGACGAAATAGACCACCGCCACCGTGGTGTACATCTCCACCGGGCGCAGGTCGCGCTGGGTGATCTTGTCCGCCGCGCCGAAAAAATCGGTAGCGCCGATGGCGTACACCAGCGAAACGTCCTGGAACAGCACGATGGTTTGCGTCAGCAGCACCGGCAGCATGTTGCGGAACGCCTGCGGCAGCACGATGAAACGCACCGTCTGCGCGTAGGTGAGCCCCAGCGCGTAACCGGCGGCCACCTGCCCGCGCGGCACCGACTGGATGCCGGATCGCATGATTTCGGAATAATAGGCAGCCTGGAACACGGTAAAGGTGAAATAGGCCGAGTTGGCCGCGCCTACCGGAACCGGTGCGCCCGTCACGAGCTGCAGCGCCAGCGGCAGGATGAGGTAAAACGCCAGGATCACCTGCACCAGCGGCACGCTGCGAAAGCAGTTCACATACGCGGCGGAAAACAGCCGCAGCGCCCTGAACGACGACAGCCGCATCAGCGCGAGCGCGGTGCCGAGGAAAATCCCGCCCGCCATGGCGACGAGTGTTACCTGCACGGTGTAGCGCAGTCCGTCCGCCAGAAAGCGCCAGTTCGAGGTGATAACGTGGAAATCGAATCCGCCCATGTCAGAGCCCTTTCCCTTTCTCGCCCATGATCAGGCCGGGCACCGCGGTGCGCCGCTCGACAAGGGCCAGCAGGCGGTTGATGGCGAAGGACAGCAGAAAGTAGATCGCCGTGACGACGAGGGTGATCTCCAGCACCTGCGAGGTTTTCTCGATGATCTGCTTGTACTGGAAATACAGTTCGAGAATCCCCACCGCGTAGGTCACGGCGGAGTTCTTGACGATGTTCATCGCCTCCGAAGTCAGCGCGGGCAGCACGATGCGGTAAGCCATTGGCAGGCGCACATGCCGGTAGGTCTGCCATTCGGTAAAACCCAGCGCGAGTCCCGCGAGGCGCTGCCCGGCGGGCAGCGACTGGATGCCCGAGCGGACCTGTTCCGCGATGCGCGCCGAGGTGTACAGCCCGAGCGCGATCACCGCGGTGACGAAATAGGGCAGTTCCTGCTTCACCCACATGCCGGCGGCAGCGGGAAGGAATTCGGGAAAAACGAAAAACCACATGAACAGCTGCACGATCAGCGGCACGTTGCGGAATACGTCCACGTAAATGTCGCCCAGCGCGGCCAGCCCGCGCCCGGGCGCGGTGCGGATGACGCCCACCACCGACCCCAGCAGCAGCGCCAGCGCCAGCGCGGCGAGCGACACGGCTACCGTCCAGCCCGTGCCGGACAGGATCCACTCGTAATACCTGAGGCCGTCGTCGGCTTCACGGAAGAAAAACTGCCAGTCCCAGTGGTAATTCATCGGCCGGCTCCTGAAATCCGCAAGCGCTCATGCCGCCGGTTTTCCGGGCTGAATGGCGAGGCTGGAGGCGGCCGGGCCCGCGCGCGGCGGGCCCGGTGGACCGCTTTCCCGTGCGCGGCTTTCCCGCGTCCCTTTCTGCATCCTGCTCCGCGCCCTACTCCACGCCCTTGTCGGTCGGCGTGGTGAACGCCGCCCTGAGCGCGGGGCTGATCGGGAAGTTCAGATTCACCCCGCGCGGCGGAATCGGGCTCATGAACCACCGGTCGTAGAGCTTTTCCGCCTCGCCCGAGCGCATCAGATCCGTCAGGGTTTTATCCACCGCCCCCTTCAGTTCGTGATCGCCCTTGCGCATCATGACCCCGTAAGGTTCGTCGCGCAGCGAGGGGCCGACGATGGCGTAGGCGTCCGGGCTTTTCGAGCTGGCGATCAGGCCCGCGATCAGGATGTCGTCCATCACGAAGGCGACGGCGCGGCCGCTTTCCACCATCAGGAACGAGTCGGCGTGATCCTTGCCGTACAGGTTGCGGAGGTCGATCGAACGGCCCTTTTCGTTCTGCTTGATGAGCTGGTCGGACGTGGTGCCGGTGGTGGTGACGACGGGCTTGCCGTCGAGATCGCCGATATCCCTGATGCCGGAATCCTTGCGCACGCCCATGCGCACGCTGGTCACGAAGTAGGCCACGCTGAAATCGACCTGCTGCTGGCGCTGCACGTTGTTGGTGGTGGAGCCGCATTCGATGTCGATGGTGCCGTTCTGCACCAGCGGAATACGGTTCTGGGAGGTGACGGGCTGGTATCGCACCTGCAGGTTCGGCGCATGGATGGCGGCCTTGATCGTATCGACCACCCGGGCGCACAGGTCCATCGCGTACCCCACCGGCTTCTGGTCGCCGTCGAGATAGGAAAAGGGACTCGACGACTCCCGGTGGCCGATGGTGATGACCCCGGAATCCTTGATTTTTTTCAGTGTGCCGCTGAATTCGGCGCGGGCGGGCGCGGACAGTCCGGCGCAGGACAGGCAGAAAACGAGGGCGGTGAGGCAGGGGCGCATGGCGGGTCTCCAGTCTGGTTTTCGTTATGCTTCGTGATGGGGAACAGCATTTATGGGAAGGCTGTTTTTTTCCGGGCGCGATGGCGCACGCATGAGCGCCTGGTGCGGATTCGATCCTGATACCGCGCATGAATTCCGCCTATCCGGGTTCACCCGCCCTGCTAGAATCGCCGCGCAACAGACCCACAACAGACCATGACCACGCCAGAAACCAGCCAGGAGCCCGCCATGACCGCCGCCCAGAACGCCGCCGCCCTTCTTCCGCGCCAGAAGGCGGAAACGCTTGCGGAAGCGCTGCCGTATATCAAGCGTTTTTTTGACAAAACCATCGTCATCAAATACGGCGGCAACGCGATGACCGATCCGCGCCTGAAGGACTGCTTCGCGCGCGACGTGGTGCTGCTCAAGCTGGTGGGGATGAATCCGGTGGTGGTGCACGGCGGCGGCCCGCAGATCGAGACGCTGCTCAACCGCGTCGGCAAGAAGGGGGAATTCATCCAGGGCATGCGCGTGACCGACGCGGAAACCATGGAAGTGGTGGAAATGGTGCTGGGCGGGCAGGTGAACAAGGAGATC
>JAVBTY010000006.1:0-5468 GCA_031555955.1 Rhodocyclaceae bacterium
AAAAGAACGACCGCATCGGCGGCCTGTTGCGCTACGGCATTCCCGACTTCAAGCTGGAAAAGCAGTTGATCGATCACCGCATCGAGCAGATGAAGGCTGAAGGCGTTGCCTTCCGCACCGGTGCGCTGGTCGGCGTGCGGGCCATGCCCAAGGGTATCGCCAGCGATACGGCGGAAATCGTCGAGGCGGCGTGGCTGCAAAAGCATTTCGATGCCGTTGTACTTGCCGGTGGCGCCGAAGTGCCGCGCGACCTGCCGGTGCCGGGACGCGAACTGAGCGGCGTTCATTTCGCGCTCGAATTCCTCATTGCGCAGAACAAGGAAGTGGCAGGCGGCGCGGTCAATCCGATTTCCGCCGAGGGCAAGCATGTGGTGGTGATCGGTGGTGGCGATACCGGTTCGGACTGTGTGGGCACCTCCAACCGACACGGCGCGGCCTCGGTGACGCAGTTCGAATTGATGCCGATGCCGCCCGAAGAGGAAAACCGGTCGCTGACGTGGCCATATTGGCCGGTGAAGCTGCGCACTTCCAGTTCCCACGAGGAAGGCTGCGAGCGCGATTTTGCCGTCGCCACCAAGGCGTTCATCGGTGAAAACGGCCGCGTCAAGGCGCTGAAAGCGGTCCGCCTGGAATGGAAGGACGGCAAGATGAGCGAGGTTGCCGGTTCGGAATTCGAGATCAAGGCCGATCTGGTACTGTTCGCCATGGGTTTCACCCAGCCGGTCGGCGGCGTGCTCGACGCTTTCGGCGTTACCGCCGACGCGCGTGGCAACGCCAGGGCAACGACCGATGGCGAAGGTTGCTACGCGACGAACGTCGCCAAGGTGTTTGCCGCCGGCGACATGCGGCGCGGCCAATCGCTTGTCGTGTGGGCGATCCGTGAAGGCCGCCAGTGCGCACGCGCGGTGGATGAGTTCTTGATGGGCGAAAGCGTGTTGCCGCGATAGGTTTTCACCCCGCCCACAGGCGGGTAGTGGCGCAATGTGGAAGGCGGCTTGCGGGCCGCCTTCTTCTTTCGTCGAGCACTTCTGTCGAACATATGCGTATCGTGCGCACCGACGAGGAGATGGGTTTGGAATTGGATGCTACCGGTTGGATCGTCACTGCCGTCGCTATCTTGCTGACCGGCATATCCAAATCCGGTCTTGGCGGTGCGCTGGGCGGGCTGGCGGTGCCGCTGATGTCGATGTGGCTGTCGCCGCGCGACGCGGTGGCGGTGGTGTTGCCGATTCTGATCGCGATGGATTTCACCGGTATCCGTGCCTGGCGCGGCAAGGCCGACTGGGCGGAATTGCGCGTGCTGATTCCCGCCGCGCTGCTCGGCATCCTGGTCGGTACGTTTGCTTTCGGCGTGCTGTCGGAGCGCGCGGTCAAAGGTGCGCTTGGCCTCATCTCCGTCGTTTTCGCGCTGGATCGGCTGCTGCGCCGTCCGCGCGTGGCGGGTGATGGCGTCATGCGGCGTGGGTGGGGATGGCTGTGCGGCGCGGGCGCGGGTTTTACCAGCACCCTGTCCCATGCCGGCGGGCCACCGCTGATGATTTACCTGCTCGGGCGGCAGATGCCACGCCAGACTTTCGTTGCCACGTCAGTCTTTTTCTTCGCCGTCATCAATCTGGCAAAACTGCCGTTCTATGTCGGGCTGGATTTGTTTTCGCGTGAAACCCTGATGCTTTCCGCCGCCTTGCTGCCGCTGGTACCGTTTGGTGTGTGGCTCGGCATGCGCCTGCTGGCGCGCATTCCGGAACGTCCGTTCCAGTTGTTTGCCATTGCGGCGCTGGGTTTGTCCGGGGCGAAGCTGCTGTGGGATGCGCTGTCCTGAAATCCGGATGAAAGCGCCCGCGCCTTTGCGGCGGGAACCCGTCGCACAAAGGTGAGACAATCCGCCGCCAGTGGAACACAGCGGAAACGGAGCATGGAAGAAGTCGATATCTATACCGACGGCGCGTGCAGCGGCAATCCCGGTCCCGGCGGCTGGGGTGCGGTGCTGCGCGCGGGCGGGCACGAAAAGGAAATCTGGGGCGGCGAGCCGCAGACGACCAACAACCGCATGGAGCTGACCGCCGTCATCCGCGCGCTGGCGGAGCTCAAACGCCCGGTGTCGGCGCGCGTGCATACCGACAGCCAGTACGTGCAGAAAGGCATTTCCGAATGGATTCACGGCTGGAAGGCGCGCGGCTGGAAAACGGCCGCGAAAGAACCGGTGAAAAACGCCGACCTGTGGCGCGCGCTTGACGAGGCAGCCAGCGTTCATCAGGTGAAATGGCTGTGGGTGAAGGGCCACGCGGGCCACCCCGAAAACGAACGGGCCGACGCGCTCGCCCGGCGCGGTGTCGAAGCCTGCCGTGGCGGCAGCGGCCGCTGAAGGCGCACAGGGAGAAAGCCATGCGGCAGATCGTGCTGGATACCGAAACCACCGGGCTGGACTGGCGCAGCGGCCACCGCATCATCGAAATCGGCTGCGTCGAACTGCTCAACCGCGTGCCCACCGGGCGGGATTTCCACAAATACATCAACCCGGAGCGGGACATCGACGCCGAAGCGGAAGCGGTGCACGGCATCAGCCGCGACGATCTGGCGGACAAGCCGAAGTTCGCGGGCATCGTGGAAGAGTTCGAGGATTTCGTGCGCGATGCCGAACTGGTCATCCACAACGCGGCGTTCGACATCGGCTTTCTCGACAATGAACTGGTGAACCTGCTCAGGCGGCCCGCGATGGCGGAACTGTGCGCCGGAGTGGTCGACACCCTGCGCCTGGCGAAGGAGCAGAATCCCGGCAAGAAAGCGTCGCTGGACGCGCTGTGCCAGCTGCACGGCATCGACAACACCCGGCGCACGCGCCACGGCGCGCTGCTGGATGCGGAACTGCTCGCCGAAGTCTACCTTGCCATGACGCGCGGGCAGGAAAGCCTGATGATGGCGCTGGAGGAAGAGCCTGCGCCGGAACTGGCCTGCGACCCCGGCGCGCTGGCCGCCCGCCCGCCGCTGCGGGTGCTGCGCGCCAGCGCCGAAGAGCTGGCGGAACACGACCGGGTGCTGGGCGACATTGCGAAGGCGAACCGGGGGCGCTGCCTGTGGCTGCCGCCGGAGCCTGCCGCGGAAGCGTCCTGAACGCGGGATTCAGCCCGCGCGCAGCCGCTCCGCCACCAGGGCGGCGATCGCCAGACTGGCGGTGAGGCCGGGCGATTCGATGCCGGACAGGTTCACCAGGCCGGGTACGCCGTGCTGCGCCGGGCCGTCGATGCGGAAGTCGGCGGGCGCTGCGCCGGGGCCGTGCAGCTTGGGGCGGATACCGGCGTAATCCGGCTGCAGCGCGCCATCGGCGAGCGCGGGCCAGTACTGGCGGATGGCCGCGTAAAAGCACGCGCCGCGCGCGGGATCGACGCGGTAGTCGAAATCTGCGAAATCTGTGAAACCCACGAAATCCGGCGCGCCGCGCGGGTTTGTCCCTGATTCCTCCGCCGGTTTTTCCTCCAGCCATTCCACATCCGGGCCGAAGCGCGCCTGTCCGGCGAGATCCAGCGTCAGATGCACGCCCAGACCGCCGTCTTCCGGCAGCGGGTAGACAAGGCGCGAAAACGGCGCGCGCGCCGCAAGGCGGACATAGCTGCCTTTGGCGTAATGCATGCGCGGTACGGCGCTGGCGGGCAGGCCGGTGATGCGCGCGGCGATGGCGGCGGCCCCCAGACCGGCGGCGTTGATGACGGCGCGCGCGACAAGCCGCTGCGGCGCGGGGCCACCGAGGTCGAGCGCGATCCGCTTTTCCCGCTGAAGCACCGCGCCGCCGGTAACGGGGGCGCGGCAGACCAGTGTGGCCCCGGCGTTTTCAGCATCGCCGAGCAGGGTGAGCATCAGCGCGTGGCTGTCGACGATGCCGGTGGAGGGAGAGAGCAGCGCGCCCGCGCAGGCAAGCGCCGGTTCGAGCGCGCGCGCCGCCGTGGTGTCGAGGGAGATGAGATCGTGCACGCCGCTGGCGCGCGCCTGGGCGGCGAGCGCAGCCAGCGCCGGGAGCCGGGCGGATGTGGCGGCGACGACGAGTTTGCCGCAGCGCCGGTGCGCGATGCCGTGTCCGGCGCAGTAAGCATCAAGCAGACCGCGGCCCGCGACGCACAGGCGGGCCTTGAGCGAGCCGGGCGGGTAGTAGAGACCGGCGTGGACCACTTCGCTGCTGCGGCTGGAAATGCCGCTGCCGAAGCGCCCGGCGGCTTCGAGAATCAGCACCTCGCGCCCGGCCAGGGCAAGCTCGCGGGCGCAGGCGAGGCCGGTCACGCCAGCACCGATGACGACGCAATCAGCTTCCATCCCCGTTTTCCCGCGCGCCCGGTTACAGCACCAGCTTTCCGCCCGTCAGGCGGCCGGTCAGCTCCAGGCGGCTGATGGTGGAAAGCAGGTCGAGCCCGGTGGCGGTCTTGAGTTCGCGCGCGCGTGCGCGCAGTTCGTGCGCGGGAAGTTCGATTTCCTCGCCCGTTGCGGCGAAGGCGACGACGTTGCCGGTGTCGCATGAGGGAAACGCCAGCACGCGGTCGCTGAACGCGGTAAAGAGGCGCTCCACGCTCGCCTTGTAGCCGCGCGAACGGCCGAACAGGTTGGCCGAAAGCAGCCCGCGTCCGCTGAGCCGCGCGCGCGCCGCCTGGTAAAAGGGCAGGGTGTCGAGCGCGCCGGTGCGGGCGTTGCTGTCGTAACCGTCGACGAGGATGCAGTCGTATTCTTCCTCGTGCTCCAGCACGTACCACGCGCCGTCGCCGATGTGGATGGAGAAACGGGCGTCCTCCGGCGGCAGGTGGAAGAACTGGCGCGCGGCGGCGACCACGGCGGGTTCGATCTCGACCACGCGGATGCGCGTTCGCGGGCAGTGGTGGTACAGGAAGCGCACCAGCGAGGCCGCGCCCAGGCCGATGACGAGCGCGTTGCGCGGCCAGGCGTCCGCGTCGCGCAGCAGCAGCCCGGCCATCATCTCGCGCGTGTAGGCCAGTTCCAGCGCGTTGGGCTTGCGCAGGCGCATCGCGCCCTGGATCCATTCGGAGCCGAAGTGCAGGTAGCGCACGCCGCCTTCTTCGGCGATGTCGATGGGTGTGCTCATGGAGGGCTCATGGGATATTCACGATACGAGGCGTTTAAGGGCGTACAGGCGCTCCAGCGCCTCGCGCGGGGTGAGCGCATCGGGATCGAGTTCGCCGAGCGCGGTGAGAGCGGGGTGCGACAGGGTTTCCGGTTCGGTCTCCGGAAGTCCCGCGAACAGATCGGCCTGCGGCCCCGCGCCGATCTCGCGGTTTTCCAGCGCGCGCAGGCGGCGTTTGGCGTCGCGGATCACCGTGGCCGGAATGCCGGCAAGCGCGGCGACTTCGATTCCGTAGCTCTGGCTCGCCGGCCCTTCTTCCAATGCGTGCAGGAAGACGATGCGGTGGCCGTGCTCGACCGCGTCCAGATGCACGTTGGCGCATTCCGGGTAATCGGTGTCGAGCCGCGTAAGT
>JAVBTY010000056.1:0-34826 GCA_031555955.1 Rhodocyclaceae bacterium
CACGTTCTGCAACTGGCGCAAGAAATATGGCGGTCTGGGTCCCTCCGAGTTACGCCGACCCAAATAGCTCAAAGAGGAGAACAGCAAGCTCAAGCGTCTAGCTGTCGCATCCCGGCCGATCATATGGCCGCCTGAGGAACAGATGAGGATGGATCTCGAACCACTCCTTCATGGCCTGCATGGGGGTCTTGCTGCCCAGCGCTGACTGAGGCAACTGGTGGTTGTACAGGGCGACATAGCGCAGCAAGGTCCGCTCCATGTCCTCGCGGCCGTTGAACCTGTGGGTCCTGAGCACATCGGCGATGCGGCCATTGAAGCGCTCGACCATCCCATTGGTCCTGGGCGTCCCTGGCCTGGTCAGGCGATGCTCGATGCCCAGCGCCTGGCACAGCCGGTCGAACTCATGGTGGCCGCCGGGCTGGCGCTCCTGGCTGGCGAACAGGCGGTTGGTGAACTCCTTGCCGTTGCCGGTCAGCAGCCTGTTGCTCCTGATCGGACAGGCCTTGTGCAGCGCCTTGAGCATCTGGGGCAGGTACTTGACGTCCACGTGCAGGTAGCCCGGCTCGCAGCGCTTGAACGCCTTGTGTGTGGGCTCAGGCTCGCCAGGCTTGAGGGCATTGAGGCTGCCAGCCCCGTGGCGACGCAGGCAGCGGTCCAGGCCCGGGCGCGAGAGATCGGCATTGAGGAACTCGCGCGTGACGGCCAGCAGGTCATTAAACGGCAGCAGCAAGGTCCGCCGCAGTTCGACGACGACGTGTTCCTGCGCCGGGCTGAGCACGGTCTGCAGACGGTGCGCGGTGTGCGATCGGTCGCCAAAGACCTTGCGCTTCTTCCGCTTGCAGACCGTTTGTCCGGTGATGCCGTAACGCCGGGCCAGCACGCTGGCGGCCTCGCCGCTGGCTGCGATCCCGGCACGTACGCGTGGTGCGGGCGTTCTTGTGCAGGGCGATCAACATGGCGGGCCTTCCCGTGTGGCTTGCAACGATTCTGCCAACTCTCGCAGCACCGCTCGGACCGTGAATAGCGGATAGCGGTTTGGGTTTATGTAATCGTCCGGGATGCGACATTTAAGGAGATTTCGATGGGGCCGGAAATTTCCACCGCCACGTGCTGCACTTGAATTTTGAGGCTGCCCAGCGCCGGGCCATGAGACCCGCCCGCCATATGGCTACGCCTGGGCCATAGCCATACAGCCAGAAACGGATCAACGGCCTTGCGCCAGCGACTGCCGGGCCTTTTGTTCGTCCTCGGCGATATGCCGCTTCACAAACCGGTAGAGATAGCCGCCAATAACAACCACGGCGACAATGGTGAACAGGCTGAGCAGCCCTATATCGGTACCAAACAGTTCTTTCCAGACCATGAGAAAACTCCTTCCGGCAGGTTATGAAGCGGGGTTGATGTCTACCTCCGTCTCTGTGGGGAGATATGCGGCTCCGTTCATACGCCAGGTACGGGCTTCGTCTTCTATCTGGAGCAGCCAGCGGCCAGCAGCAAGGGGCTCCACCGCCCCCTCAAATACGCCGCCATGGCCGCTTAGTGAAAGTATCTGGTCTTTTCCGCCATGCGTCGGATGCGCTACGGTCACCCGTATCTGCTCCGGTATGGTTCCGGTATTTTTGCCGGACAGCAGCGTTACCCGCAGCCTGCCATCGCTGATGCCGAGCCGGGCCGAAAGGCCGAGTTCGCGCGCCAGCCGGGTGCGTTCTATAGTCTGGACGATCGCACCACCTTCCTTGTAGTAATCGTCCACAACCAGGCCATCCCACGTATTGACCGCAAGAATAAAGGTGATGATTCCGCCGATGACCGCCGCGGCAGGAAAAGCCACAAGAAACCACGGCCAACCCTGCCTGTACCAGGGTGCGGGGCTTTTACCGGCCATTTCCAGTCTGTTTGCGTTCATTGCGGAAAAAAGAAGGTGGTTTTTTCACGCAGCACCCTTGCAGGTTCGTCGTCCGCGCGTATTTCGAAAAACATCACATTGGCGCCAGGCTTGCCTGCATCGGGCGGAGCCAAAACCTGCAGCGTGATATCTTTGTTCATCGTCGGACCGATTTCCGCTTTCTGCGTATCCCTGATCTGTACACCGCGCAGGCCGCTGACGGAGATTTCGAGAACACGCGGGCGTTCGGTCATGTTCATCAGGTGCAGGCGGTAAATGTTTTCAATCTGGCCATCCCCCAGCTCCCGCCCAAGGCTTGCCCGGTCGCGGATGATATCCACCCGTATCGTGTTGCGCGTTGCCAGGCCCCATGCGAAGCCCACGCAGAAAAGGACAAGCACAACGCTATAGACCAGCGTGCGCGGCCGCAGCACATGGGTAAGGATTTCCCTCCGTCCCCAGCGCTGCTTCAGCGCGTTTTCCGTCGAATAACGGATCAGGCCGCGCGGATAGGCCATTTTGTCCATGACCTGGTCACAGGCATCGATACAGGCCGCACAGCCAATGCATTCGTACTGCAAACCCTGGCGGATATCGATGCCGGTCGGACAGACCTGCACACAGATGCCGCAATCCACGCAGTCGCCCTTTCCAATGGATTTGGGCTCAACCCCCTTCCGCCGCGCACCACGCGGTTCACCGCGCTCTTCGTCATAGGTAATGATGAGGGTATTCGGATCGAACATGACGCCCTGAAACCGCGCGTAGGGGCACATGTATTTGCATACCTGCTCGCGCAATATTCCTGCGAACGCATAGGTAAAACTGCCGTAAAAAATGATCCAGAACAGCTCCCACGGACCGAAACTGAACGTTGCCGCCGCCCTGAGCAGATCTTTCAGCGGCGAAAAATAGGCGACGAAGGTAAAACCCGTCCACAACGCCACAACAGCCCACACAGCATATTTCATGCTCTTGAGCGCAAATTTTTTTGCCCCCATCGGCTGCCTGTCCAGCTTCATCCGCTGGACATGTCCACCTTCGATTTTTTCCTCTATCCACATGAATATTTCGGTGTAAACCGTTTGTGGACAGGCGTACCCGCACCACAGTCGCCCTGCGACCGCGGTAAAAAAGAACAGGGCGTAAGCGGAAATAATCAGGAGCAGCGCCAGAAAAAGGGCATCCTGCGGCCAGAAAACTCCACCAAAAATATAGGCCTTGCGCTCTGTCAGATGAAACAGCACGGCCTGCCGGTTATTCCACGTCAGCCACGGCAGACCGTAAAAAACGAGCTGGGTAAACCAGACGAGAATCCAGCGCCACCTTGCGAACACGCCACTCGTGGCGCGCATGTAAACCTTTTTGTGCGCGGCAAACAGGGGAGTTCCGGATGAAGGAAGGGTCGCGGAGTCTTTATCTCTGGCAGAACTATCCATGGTGTTTACCGGTATTTCTGGTTTTTTGCGCAACAGGAACCCCCGGGGTGTTATCCCGGGGGATTTTGCTGCGTCAGTTCTTTTTGTTAAGGCTTAGCACATAGGCGGCAAGCAGGTGCACCTTGGCATCGCCAAGGAATTCCCTGAATGTCGGCATCTGGTTTGTGCGGCCCTTTGTGATGGTTTCTGTGATTGTCGCCTCGGACGAACCGTACAGCCAGACGCTGTTGGTCAGGTTTGGCGCGCCCAGCATGGGATTGCCCTTGCCGTCTTCTCCGTGGCAGACCACGCAGTTCTCAGCGAATATTTCCTTGCCGCGCTGGGCGCGCAGGGAGTCATGCGCCAGGCTGGAAAGGGATCGGACGTAGTTGGCGGCATCTTTCACCTGCTCCGCATTCAGGGCGCCTCCAAACGGAGGCATCGCCGCCATCCGCCCACCTGCGATAGTTTCCATGATTGCGGCAGGCTCGCCCCCCCACATCCACTCATCATCGGTCAGATTTGGAAATCCCTTCGCCCCTTCCGCCGTCGAACCATGACACTGGGCGCAATAGGTCAGAAAAAGCCTTTTCCCCATCGCGTTCGCTTCCGGATTCGCCGCTACCGCAAGCAGATCCTGCTGCAGGTACTGGTTGAAAATCGGCCCGTAGTTTTTCTCCGCTGCGTCCATTTCCTTTTCGTACTGGCCACGCTGGCTCCAGTTGAAAAACCCCTGATTGTTTCCAAAGCCGGGGTAAATCACGAGGTAGCCGACGGAAAAAAATACGGTTACCCACGCAAGGTACAGCCACCACCGGGGCAGGGGATTGTTGTATTCAGCGATATTTTCGTCCCATACATGACCATGCAGCTGGACGGGCCCCTCTTTCCGCCCGGTCATGTTCGTCGCGAAAATGAACGCACAGAACAGCAGGCTCAGGAGTACAAGCCCCATTACATACACGTTCCAGAATCCGCTAACAAAGTCAGCCATTTGTTTTCCCTTCCTGTCTTTGCCGCCCGGGACCGGCCGGCAGGTCATCATCGGTCAGAGGCAGGCGCGCCGCTTCATCAAAACCGGATTTCGCATATCCGCTGTATGCCCACGCGCAAATGCACAGGAAACATACAAGCGAGAGCACCACGATGATGCTGCGAAATTCGTTCAGATATTCCACCACGCTCTCCTTCCGTCTTAACGGACATTTTTGAGTGCGATACCCAGCCCCTGCAGGTAGGCCACCAACGCATCGAGTTCGGTCCTGCCATCCAGCGTGGCCCGCGCTCCCGCGATCTCCTCGGCGCTGTACTTGTGCAGCCCCACCTTGTTCAGGGCGTGCATCTTCGCCTCGATATCGTCGCTTCTGGCCGGGCGGTCCAGCCACGGATAGGCGGGCATGTTGGATTCGCTGACCACGTCGCGCGGATTGCGCAGGTGAGCGCGGTGCCATTCATCAGAATAACGCCCCCCAACCCGGGCAAGGTCGGGCCCCGTCCGTTTCGATCCCCACTGGAACGGGTGATCGTAGATGAACTCCCCGGCTACGGAATAATGCCCATAGCGTTCCGTTTCAGCGCGGAACGGGCGGATCATCTGTGAATGGCAGTTGTAGCATCCTTCGCGGATGTAGATATCCCGGCCCACAAGGCGCAGAGGCTCGTAAGGCTTGATATCAAGCGTATTGCCCTTCTGATCAATCGGGGTCGTGGTCGATTTCTGGAAGAAAAGCGGGACGATCTCGACCAGCCCCCCCACGCTCACCGTGAGCAGGGTCAGGACGATCATCAGGAAAACGCTCCGCTCGATAAGATCGTGTTTCATTCTGGGTATCTCCGATTAAGCGTGAGCGGGCGCAAGCACCGGCGCGTTGTAAGCCTTTTGTCCAGCGATTGTCCGGACCATGTTGTAGAACATGATCAGCATGCCGGAGAGAAAGAGAACGCCGCCAACCAGCCGGATGGCCCAGAAGGGATAGCTGTTCTTCACGCCTTCGACAAACGCATAGGTCAGGGTGCCGTCCGGATTCGTCGAGCGCCACATCATGCCCTGCATGACGCCGGCAATCCACATCGAGGCGATGTACAGAACGATACCCACCGTCGCCACCCAGAAATGCGCATTGACGAGCTTGACGCTGTACATCTCCGCCTTTCCATACAGGCGCGGCAGAAGAAAATAGACCGCCCCGATCGAAATCATCGCCACCCAGCCGAGCGCCCCGGAATGGACGTGTCCAACCGTCCAGTCCGTATAGTGCGACAGCGCGTTGACCGTTTTCACCGACATCATCGGGCCTTCAAAGGTCGACATGCCGTAGAAGGACAGCGAGGTAATCAGGAACTTCAGGATCGGATCGGTGCGCAGTTTGTGCCACGCGCCCGACAGGGTCATGATGCCGTTGATCATGCCACCCCATGACGGCGCCAGCAGGATCAGCGAAAACAGCATGCCAACAGACTGCGTCCAGTCAGGCAGCGCCGTGTAGTGCAGGTGGTGCGGTCCCGCCCACATGTACGTGAAAATCAGCGCCCAGAAGTGCACAACCGACAGGCGGTAGGAATACACCGGCCGCTCGGCCTGCTTCGGCACAAAGTAGTACCTCATCCCCCGAAAACCGGCAGTGAGGAAAAAACCTACGGCATTGTGACCGTACCACCACTGGATCATCGCGTCCTGCACGCCGGGGTAGCAGGAATAGGATTTCGTCAGGCTGACCGGAATTTCACAGCTGTTGACGATATGCAGCAGCGCCACCGCAATGATGAAAGCGCCGTAAAACCAGTTCGCTACATAGATGTGCGATACCTTGCGCTTTCCGATGGTGCCGAAAAAAACAATCGCATAAGACACCCACACAACCGCGATCAGGATATCGACCGGCCACTCAAGCTCGGCATATTCCTTCCCGCTGGTGAAACCCAACGGCAGCGTAATCACGGCAAGCAGGATAACGATCTGCCAGCCCCAGAATGTAAAGCTGGCCAGACGCGGTGCAAACAGCGTTGTATGGCAGGTCCGCTGGACAACATAGTAGGAAGTGCCCAGCAGCGCGCAGCCGCCAAAAGCGAAAATCACCGCATTGGTATGAAGCGGGCGCAGCCTGCCGTAGCTCAGCCACTCGTGCACATTCAGTTCGGGCCATACCAGCTGCGCCGCGGCGATAACGCCGACCAGCATGCCGACAATCCCCCACACCACCGTCATGATGGCGAACTGGCGCACGACTTTGTAGTTATAAGTCGCCTGCGATTGCATGTGAATTACCTCTCGGTTAAGAAGCCCTGCAAGATCGGTTCTACTCTGATCGGAAATCTAAAATCATGTCTGCATAGGATACCCTGCATTCAGTCATTCAGTTTGACGTAGATCAATATTTTATCGGCCTGCAGCCCCATCTGAAAGCATCCAGACACCGTGGGACTAAACAGCAACACCCTGCCAGCAGACTGGAAAAGGACAAAAAAAGGGTGCGTTTTTTCAAACGCACCCCCCAACCCCAACAGAGAGACAAGACACTGTTTGCTCCCCTTCCAGGCAGCCCTGCCATCTGGACAGGAGAAACCATGCGGGGAGTATGACTTTTAAAAATATAAATTCTTTGATTTTTGTCAACTGGCGGTCCGTTCTTTTTCTGGCGGTCCAGCCCCTTATTCCCGCTCTCTATCCGTATCTTTTTCCCGTGCCGCAGCGGGAACTTCATCCCGGTCATCCAGCAGTAGCCGATAAGCCGGGCCTTCCAGATCGTCGAACTGCCCGTGGCGCAACGACCACCAGAACACCGCGCCAATAATGAAAACCAGTACGACGGAGAGTGGAATCAGCAGATACAGGCTTTCCATGTTTCTCCCTGTTTAATGTGCGCGGCGGTCGCCCTGCAGGCGCATTGCATTGAGCACGACCAGCAGCGAACTGCCCGCCATGCCGATACCCGCCATCCACGGCGTCACCAGCCCCGCCATCGCCAGCGGTACGGAAATCAGGTTGTACGCGAAGGACCACCACAGGTTCTGCCGGATGATGCGCAGCGTTTTCCGCGCCAGACCGATACCACGCCCCAGTTCCGCAAGACTTTCCCCCAGCAGAACGATATCGCCCTGATTGCGGGCCAGATCCGTTCCGCCGCCCATCGCTACCGAAATATGGGCCTGCGCCAGCACCGGCGCGTCATTCACGCCATCGCCAACCATGGCGACAATGGCTCCGGGCCGCTGCTGCAGGCCCGCAAGGAAAGCCTGCTTGCCCTGCGGCGTCATGCCGCCATGCGCATCCCCGATTCCCAGTTCCCGCGCGATCCGGGAAACAACCGGCGGCGCATCGCCAGAGAGCACCGTCATCCGTGCCTGCTCCGCCGCCAGCCTGTCCACCAGGCTTTTCGCCTCCGCGCGCAACGTATCCGCGAGCCGGAACAGCCCTAACCAGCCGTGTTCCCCCCCAAGCGCAACAACCGTGCCTCCCCGGCCCTCAAGCCCCGCCAGCGCGGCTGGCAAAGGCTCTCCGATGTGGGTCGAAACAAAAGCCGGGCGGCCGATCCAGAGCATTTTCCCCCCGACATTGCCGCACATGCCATCCCCCGTGAGGGCTGTTATATCGGCAACAGCAGGCAAAGGCGCAGCGCCAACCCCCGCGCGCAGCGCTGCGGCAACCGGATGTTCCGACCCCTGTTCCAGCGCCGCAGCCAGCGTGCGCAATTCCGGCTGACCAGTTTTCCCCAGCGGCAGAATTTCTTCGAGCAGCATGCGCCCGTGGGTCAGCGTGCCGGTTTTGTCGAAGACGAAATGATTGGCCCGGGCCAGAGTTTCAATAGCATGCGGGCGCGTCACCAGCACCCCCATACGGGCCAGCGCGCTGGCGCCGACCGTCAGCGCCGTTGGCGTCGCCAGCGACAGCGCGCACGGGCATGCCACGACCAGCACGGAAACGAACACCCACAGCGCCCGCTGCGGCTCGATCACATACCAGGCCGCGCCCGCCGCTGCGGCGAGAACGAGCAGTACGACGATGAAAACCGCCGCCACGCGGTCGGACAGGGCGGCCACGCGCGGCTTCCCGCTCGCCGCGCGCTCCATCAGGCGCCGGATGGCCGCCAGCCGGGTTGCATCCCCCGTATGGCTGACGCGAAACAGCAGCGGGCTGGAAACATTGATGCTGCCGCCAGTCAGCACGACCCCTGGCGCTTTCGCCACCGGGCGGCTTTCGCCAGTCAGCAGAGCCTCACTGGCCTCGCTGCGTCCATCAACGACGACGCCGTCGGCGGGAATCACCTCGCCGGGCCGCACCCGTACCAGATCGCCCGGTTCAAGCTGCGATACCGGCACGCGCTCACCCGCCGCTGCATCCCGCTCCGCCATGCGTTCGGCGAACGCCGGGAGCACCTTGCCCAGTTCCTCGACGCCACGGGTCGCCTTCTGCCGCGCGAGCATTTCAAGATAGCGCCCGCCGAGAAGGAAAAAAACGAACATGGTCACCGAGTCGAAATACACTTCCGGCCCGTTGCGCAGCGTCGCCCATACGCTGGCGGCGAAGGCGCTGCCGATACCAAGTGCAACCGGCACATCCATGCCCGGCTGGCGCAGGCGGAGATCGCGCAGCGCACGGCGGAAAAACGGCGCGGCGGAATAGAACACCACCGGCAGGGTCAGCAGCAGGCTGGCCCAGCGCATCATCCGCTCAACTTCGGGCGTCATGTCGCCATCGCCCGCCATATAGACGGGAACGGCGTACATCATGACCTGCATCATGCCGAAACCGGCGACGAACACGCGCCACAGCATCGAGCGCCGTTCGCGGTGGGCGATCTGCTCGGAGCGTTCGGCATCGTAGGGGTAAGCGCGGTAGCCAATGGCCTGCACCGCCGCGAGAATGTCCGAAAGCCTGATCCGCCGCTCGTCCCAGCGCACCCGCGCGCGCCGGGTGGCGTAATTGATCTCGGCCGCTGATACGCCTTCCTGGCGCGAGAGGTGCCGCTCGTTAAGCCACACGCAGGCCGCGCAGGTGATGCCTTCGAGAATCAGCGCCGCCTCGCGCTCATGCTCTCCAACCGGACGGACGAAGCTTTTCTGGAAATCCGGATGGTCGAACAGACCGAGTTCCTGTAACGCCTGCGGCATCGCCTCGCGGCGGCTTTCGGGCATCGCATCGCGGTGCCGGTAATAATCGGACAGCCCGCTATCAACGATGGACTGCGCGACCGCCTCGCAGCCGGTGCAGCACATGCGGCGCGGCTCGCCGTCGATCCGGACGTAATGCCGGGTTTCCGGGGCCACCGGCAGGCCGCAGTGATAGCAGTCCCGATCCGTGCTGGTCGCGGCGAGGGCGGGTTGTTCGGAAATATTCATCGGTGGGAGAAAGCGCGGCCGTGCGCTCAGGCCATAACCGCGTATGGGGGATCATTCTTGTAGCACATTTCCCCGCCACACGTGCGGGCGGGCGCGGAACAGACCGCTCCGCACCCGCCCTTTCCTGCCGTTTTACCGCTATTTACGTTATTTCGTACGTTATTTCGCCGCCATGCGGATCGCGCCATCGAGGCGGATCACCTCGCCATTGAGGTAAGTGTTTTCAATGATGTGGCGCACCAGCGCGGCGAATTCCGCCGGACGGCCGAGACGCTGCGGGAACGGCACCATCTTGCCGAGCGAATCCTGCACTTCCTGCGGCATGCCGGTGAGCATCGGCGTTTCCATGATGCCGGGGGCGATGGTCATGACGCGGATCCCGAAGCGGGACAGTTCGCGCGCCGCGGGCAGGGTCAGCCCGACAACACCCGCCTTGGAGGCCGCATAACCCGCCTGGCCGATCTGCCCGTCGAAGGCGGCCACCGAGGCGGTGCTGATGATCACCCCGCGCTCTCCGGCCGCATTGGGTTCAGCCTTGCTCATGACATCGGCGGCAAGGCGCATCATGTTGAAGACGCCGATGAGGTTGATGCTCACGGTGCGGGCGAAAGACTCCAGCCGGTGCGGAGCTTCGCGGCCAACTATTTTTTCCGCCGGGGCGACGCCAGCGCAGCTGACCAGCCCGTTCAGCCCGCCAAAAGCGGATACCGCCCGCTCGACCGCGGCCTTTGCGCTTGCCTCGTCGGTAACGTCGGTAGCCACGAACGCCGCCGCCGCGCCCAGCTGGGCGGCCTGCGCCTCGCCAGCTTCCCGGTTCACGTCAGCGAGCACGACCTTGCCGCCCGCCTCCACCAGCATTCGCGCCGTTGCCGCGCCCAGACCGGAACCGCCGCCCGTAACGAGAAATACGCTGTTTTCAATCTGCATCATTCACTCCTGGCGCTATCGTTGATGATCAAAACATCCGGGGGGCAACATAAGCGCCGTTGACGTTAACGTCAACGGCCACCGCCTGCCCCGCCCGCTCAGCCTTTCAGCAGTCCGTCGAGAATTCCGGCCATCTGGTCAATCTCGGCCTCCGTCACCGTCAGCGACGGCATGAAGCGCAGCAGATTGGGGCGCGGCCCGTTGAGCAGCAGCGCGGTTGGCGCCGCCGTCAGCGCCGCCCGGACGATTTCCGCCGCGCGGTCGCTATCAAGCACCAGCGCGCGCAGCAGACCGGAACCACGCTCTTCGCCCAGACCATGGCGCGCGGCCAGCTCACGCAGCCGCATGGCGAGATATTCGCCGCGCGCGGTCACGCCGTCGAGAAAACCCGGGCTGGTCAGACGCCGCATGACCGCCACGCCCACAGCCGTCATCAGCGGATTGCCGTTGTAGGTGCCTCCCTGGTCGCCCGCCTCGAAGCAGCTCGCCTCCTCGCTCGCCAGCAGTGCGGACAGCGGCACACCGCCGCCAATGCCCTTGCCCAGCGTCATGATGTCCGGCCTGATGCCCGCATGCTGGTGTGCGAACAGCCGCCCCGTGCGCCCCATGCCGGACTGGACTTCATCGACGATCAGCAGGATGCCCTGTTCCTGCGTCAGCTCTCTCAGCGCCCGCAGGAATTCCGCCGTGGCGGGAATGACGCCGCCTTCGCCCTGCACCGGCTCCAGCATGACCGCCGCGGTGCGGTCGCCGATCAGCGCCTCCACCGATCTGAGATTGTTCAGCTTCGCCTTCGGGAAACCCGGCACCTGCGGGGCGAACAGCGTATCCCAGCCGGCCTTGCCGGAAGCGGACATGGTCGCCAGGGTGCGGCCGTGGAACGAGTGTTCGAACGTGATGATTTCATACGCGCCATCGCGGTGCAGCCGTCCCCATTTGCGCGCCAGCTTGATCGCGCCTTCATTCGCCTCCGCGCCGGTATTGGCGAAAAACACGCGGTCCAGCCCCGAGTGCGCGCACAGCAGGCTGGCCAGCTCGATCATCGGCCCGTTATAAAAGGCGGGGCTGGGATTGATCAGCAGGGCCGCCTGGCGCGCCAGCGCATCCCGGATTTCGGCGGGGGAATGTCCCAGGCAGTTCACCGCCCAGCCCTGGACGAAATCGAGATAAGGCTTGCCCTGCGTATCGAAAAGCCAGGAGCCCTCGCCGCGCTCGAAGAGGATGTCGGGGCGCGGAGTGATGAACATCAGCGACCCGGTGTCGAATTCACCGTATTTCATATGTGTGCTCCGGATTCAGCGCAGCGCGGTGGCCGAGACGATCACGCCATCCCCATCGGCATACAGATAATGGCCCGGCGTAAAGGTCACGCCGCCGAAACTCACCGGAATATCGCTTTCGCCCACATTGCGTTTGAGCGATTTCCGCGGGTGCGTACCAAGGGCGAAAACACCGATTTCCATGCCGGACAGCGCCTGCGAATCGCGGATGCAGCCGTAAACAACGATCCCGGCCCAGCCGTTTCTGACGCCAAGCTCGCCGAGCTGGTCGCCAACCAGCGCGCAGCGCATCGAACCGCCGCCATCAACCACAAGCACGCGGCCACCGCCGGGCGCTTCAAGCGCCTTGCGCACCAGTGAGTTGTCTTCGAACAGTTTCAGCGTGGCGATCGGCCCGCCGAAAGCGGAACGCCCGCCAAAGCTGCGGAACATGGGGGCGACAACGCTCACCCTGTCTTCATTGGCGTCGCAGAGGTCGGCGGTCTGTATGGGCGGCATGGAAGCTGGCATGAAATTTCCCGCAATGAATAAAGTGATGCCCGGAAGAGAACTTCCGGGCATCGGTATTCTAGCCGCAGCCGCGCCCGTCAGGCGGACGCCGGGTGCGGCTTATACGGAATCAAGGGCGGGAACGGATTCGGTTGCGTCGAACACGAGCCGGACCTTGCCTTCGCCATCCAGATCAATCGTCACCTTACCGCCGTTGACCAGACGGCCGAACAGCAGCTCGTCCGCCAGCGCGGCGCGGATCGTGTCCTGGATCAGCCGCGCCATGGGCCGCGCGCCCATCGCCGGATCGAATCCTTTTTCCGCCAGCCATGTCTTGAGGGCATCGCTGAAATGGGCGTCCACCTTCTTCTCGTGGAGCTGCGCCTCCAGCTGCATGAGGAATTTGTCCACCACGCGCAGGATGACTTCGTTATCGAGCGCCCTGAAGGAAATCATGGCGTCGAGGCGGTTACGGAACTCCGGCGAGAACGTGCGCCGGATCTCGGACATTTCGTCGCCCGTCTCCCTGCTGGCGGAAAAGCCGATCACCTGCTTCTGCATCGCCTCCGCACCCGCATTGGTGGTCATGATAAGGATCACGTTGCGGAAATCCGCCTGGCGGCCGTTGTTATCGGTCAGCGTGCCGTGGTCCATCACCTGCAGCAGGATGTTGTAGATATCCGGATGCGCTTTTTCGATTTCATCGAGCAGCAGCACGCAGTGCGGCTTTTTGGTGATCTGCTCGGTCAGCAGCCCGCCCTGGTCGAAACCGACATACCCGGGCGGCGCGCCAATCAGACGGCTCACCGCGTGGCGCTCCATGTATTCGGACATGTCGAAACGCACCAGTTCGATCCCAAGCGTGTAAGCGAGCTGGCGCGCGACTTCGGTTTTTCCAACGCCGGTGGGCCCGGAAAACAGGAAGGAGCCGATTGGTTTCTGCGGGCTGCCCAGCCCCGAGCGCGACATCTTGATGGCCTGCGCCAGCGCGTCGATGGCGGCACTCTGGCCGAACACCACATTCTTCAGATCGCGGTCGAGCGTTTTCAGCGCCGCCCTGTCGTCGTGGGATACGCTGCGCGGCGGAATCCGGGCGATCCGGGCGACGATATCCTCGATCTCGTTTTTGCCGATAACCTTTTTCTGGCGCGATTTCGGCAGGATGCGCTGGGCCGCGCCCGCCTCGTCGATAACGTCGATGGCCTTGTCGGGAAGGTGGCGGTCATTGATATATCTGGCCGACAGTTCCGCCGCGCTGGTGAGCGCCGGGCCGGAATATTTGACGCCGTGATGCTCCTCGAAGCGGCTCTTCAGCCCTTTCAGGATTTCCACCGTTTCGGATACGGAAGGTTCCGGCACGTCGATTTTCTGGAAACGCCGCGCCAGCGCATGATCCTTCTCGAATATCTGGCGGAATTCGGTATACGTGGTCGCACCGATGCACTTGAGCTGCCCGGTGGAAAGCGCCGGCTTGAGCAGGTTCGAGGCATCCAGCGTACCGCCCGACGCCGCGCCGGCGCCAATCAGGGTATGAATCTCATCAATGAAAAGGATCGCGTCCGGGTTCTCAAGAAGCTGTTTCAGCACCGCCTTCAGCCGCTGCTCGAAATCACCGCGATACTTTGTTCCCGCCAGCAGGGCGCCCATGTCCAGCGCGAATACCTGGGCATTTTCAAGAATTTCAGGCACGCGCCCTTCCACGATCCGGTGCGCCAGCCCCTCGGCGATCGCCGTTTTACCCACGCCGGCCTCACCAACCAGCAGCGGATTGTTCTTGCGCCGCCGGCATAGCGTCTGGATAACGCGCTCGACTTCCTTTTCGCGCCCGATCAGCGGATCAATCTTGCCCACCAGCGCCTGCTGGTTCAGATTCTGCGTGTAATTTTCCAGCGCCCCTCCGGCGGGCTTTTCTTCCTGCTCCTGCTCGCCCTGCCCGGTTTCACTCCGTTCAGAAGCCGCCGTATCGTGCCGGGATGTTTTTGCGATGCCGTGGGAAATGAAATTCACCACATCCAGACGGGAAATGTTCTGACGCTGGAGAAAATAAACCGCGTGCGAATCCTTCTCGCCAAAAATCGCTACCAGCACGTTGGCGCCAGTCACTTCTTTTTTTCCGGAAGACTGAACGTGCAGGATCGCCCGCTGGATCACGCGCTGGAAACCCAGCGTCGGCTGCGTATCAACATCCTCGCTGCCTTCAACCCTTGGCGTATGCTCGTTGGTGAAGGAAACCAGTTCCCGGCGCAGCTCATCGAGATTCGCAGCGCACGCGCGCAAAACCTCGATCGCGGATGGATTGTCAAGCAACGCCAGCAGAAGATGCTCCACCGTGATGAATTCGTGGCGCTTCTGCCTCGCTTCCACAAAGGCCATGTGCAGGCTGACTTCGAGCTCTTGCGCAATCATTCAGTTCTCCTCCATCACGCAGGCCAGCGGGTGCTGGTGCTGACGGGCAAAGGCTATAACCTGCTCCACTTTGGTGGCAGCGATGTCCCGGGGAAACAGACCGCATATTCCCACGCCTTCCCTATGGACTTGGAGCATGACCCTCGTGGCCCGTTCGCGGTCCATGGCGAAATATTTCTCCAGCACGACTATCACAAAATCCATCGGGGTGAAATCGTCGTTGAGCAGCAGCACCCTGTACAGCGGCGGCGGACTGACCCGCGTGCGCTGCGCTTCCAGTACGGCCCCATCCTGTTTATGAGTACCCATGCGAAGCATTCTAATCAAGCAAGGCCTGAGCGCAACACTCCAGCCTCCGGTGTTTCCCTGAGTATAAATGCAGGTTTTTTTGACCAAAATGCAACATTTTTCCCACTCTCCGCCCTATATGGAAAATCTGCCATCCGCCTGTCCACAGCGTATCTGGCAAGCCCCTTGGCGCCACTATCTATCAAAAAATGGCGGCTAAAGCCGTCTGCCAGAAAATAAAACGTTGACGCTACGCGAACAAGTGCGTAAAAACTGGGCGGTCCAGCATGCAAGGCACGCAATGCGTCTGTTTTGCCCATTTTTGGCTATGTATCCCTGCCAAAATGACAATTCAGGCGGTGCCTGACGTTACACCAAAGCATTGGCTGGAGAGACAACCTGTAAAAGCAATACTTTGAGGATCAGAGCAATATGGCAACTGGCACTGTCAAGTGGTTCAACGACTCCAAGGGATTCGGCTTCATCACCCCTGACGACGGCAGCGAAGACCTGTTCGCGCACTTCTCCGCCATCAACATGAATGGCTTCAAGACCCTGAAAGAAGGCGAGAAGGTTTCTTTCGAAGTCACCCAGGGCCCGAAGGGCAAGCAGGCTTCGAATATCCAGAAGGCCTGACCCGACCTTCCGGGCAGGGCGCGCCAGCCGCGCTCCACGCTGACGAAAAAGGCCGCCGGATATCCGGCGGCCTTTTGTTTCTACCCTGCTTTCCCTTTCGAGCAACACTTCAACGACCGGGGAACAGGGATGCCTTAACTTCAGGCGGAATTACTTGAGCTTGATTTCCTTGTAGGGCACATGCTTGCGCGCGACAGGATCGTACTTGCTGAATTCAAGTTTTTCCGGCGTCGTGCGCTTGTTCTTCGACGTCGTGTAGAAATGACCGGTGCCGGCAGTCGACTCCAGTTTGATTTTTTCCCGGCCACCTTTAGCCATGGCTATCTCCGTTCGATTGCGGGCAGATCAGCGCCGCGCGGTTAAATCTTCTCGCCGCGGGCGCGAAGCTCCGCAACGACGGTATCGAGACCTTTCTTGTCGATGGTGCGCAGCCCGGCGCTGGAAACGCGCAGGCTGATCCAGCGGTTTTCGCCTTCGCTCCAGAACCGGCGGTTCTGCAGGTTGGGAAGAAAACGGCGCTTGGTTTTGTTATTGGCGTGAGAAACATTGTTCCCCACCATCGGTGCCTTACCGGTCACCTGACAGACACGAGCCATGCGAAGCTCCAGATAATTCGGATTTCGAAAACGCGCGAATATACCGTACCTGCGAACAGGAATGCAAGCTGCGCGCGGAAGAAGCTTTACGGCAGCAGCCCCCGCCCGGCAAGGGAAACAGGCTGTCCGTACGCTGGCACGATGAAATGGTCCAGCACACGGACATCCACAAGGGACAGCGCCTCCCGCAACGTCCGCGTCAGGCTGACATCGGCCGGGCTGGGCTCAGCGGAGCCGGACGGATGGTTATGGGCAAAAATAACAGCCGCTGCATTGTGGCCGAGCGCGAGCTTGACGATTTCCCGTGGATAAACGCTCGTCTGCGTCAGCGTGCCCCGAAACAGATCGACCGCGCTGATGAGGCTGTTACGGGCGTCCAGCAGCATGACGCAGAAGGTTTCATGCGCGAGATGCCCCAGCCGCAGCCGCAACCATCCGCACACGGTTTCAGGCGAATCAAACACATCCTGGCTGGCCATGCGCTCGCCCAGCGCGCGGCGGGCAAGTTCCATCACCGCCTGCAGTTGGGCATACTTCGCCAGCCCCATGCCGGGAACCGCGGCGAACTCCCCGGCGGCGGCATTGCACAGGCGGGTGATCGAACCGAAACGGCCAATCAGGCTGCGGGCGAGATCGACCGCGCTCTGTCCCCGCACGCCAACGCGCAGGAAGATGGCGAGCAGTTCCGCATCCGACAGCGCCTGCGCGCCCCGCGCCAGCAGCTTTTCCCGCGGGCGCTCGTCCTCGGGCCAGTCGGTGATCGCCATTGGGGTATCCTCTCCACGATATACGATAGCGGGCAAAGCGTAACTGTACTGTCATGACCGGATTACGGAATAAAAAACTGGTGCTGGGCGTCACTGGCGGCATTGCCGCCTATAAAGCCGCCGAACTCGTACGCCTTCTCGGCAAGGCGGGCGCGGAAGTTCATGTGGCTCTGACCGAAGCAGGCGCGCGCTTCGTAACGGCGACCACGTTTCAGGCGCTGTCGGGCCACCCCGTGTGGACGGACCTGTGGGACGGGCGCATGGACAACGGCATGGCCCACATCGATCTGACCCGCGATGCGGACGCGATACTGATCGCCCCCGCCTCGGCCGACTTCATCGCCAGGCTGGCCCACGGCCGCGCGGACGATCTGCTGTCCACCCTGTGCCTTGCGCGCGACTGCCCGCTGGCGGTCGCGCCCGCCATGAACCGGCAGATGTGGGAGCACCCGGCGACCCAACGCAACATCGCCCTGCTCCAGAGCGATGGCGTCGCCCTGTTCGGCCCCGCGAGCGGCGACCAGGCCTGCGGCGAAACCGGCATGGGCCGCATGGAAGAGGCGGAAGCGCTGCTCGACCGCATGACGGGCTTTTTCGCACCCAGGCTGCTCGCAGGCCGCCGGATCGTCATGACCGCCGGGCCGACCTTCGAAGCGATCGACCCCGTGCGCGGCATCACCAACACCAGTTCCGGCAAGATGGGCTACGCCCTGGCGCGCGCCTGCACCCACGCCGGAGCAGAAGTGACGCTGGTGAGCGGCCCCGTCGCGCTCTCCACGCCACCGGACGTGCGCCGGATCGATGTTCGCAGCGCGCTGGAAATGCGCGCCGCCGTCCTGTCCGCGCTGCCTGGCGCGGAGGTTTTTATCGGCGTCGCCGCCGTAGCCGATTACCGCCCGCTGCATCCGGGCGAACACAAGATCAAAAAAAGCGGCGCCGACATGGCGCTGACGCTCACGCCCAACCCCGACATTCTCGCTGAAGTGGCGGCACAACCCGATGCGCCGTTCTGCGTCGGATTCGCGGCCGAAAGCCAGAACCTGGACGGCTATGCGGAAGAAAAGCGCCGCAGAAAGAACGTGCCGCTGCTGGTCGGCAACCTTGTCGGCGACGCGCTCGGCGGCGACGACAATACCGTCGTCCTTTACGACGCTGGCGGACGGCATCCGCTGCCGCGCGCCTCCAAGCCGGAAGTGGCCCGCCGTATCGTCGCCCGGCTGGCGGAACTGCTTGATGCATCAGCCCGCCCCGCCGCCACGCCCTGAACCAAGGAAACGCCCCCAATGAAGCCCATCGACGTCAAACTGCTCGACCCCAGACTGAAAGCAAACCCGCCCGCCTACGCCACGAGCGGCTCCGCCGGGCTGGATCTGCGCGCCTGCGTGGATACCCCCGTCATCCTGCCGCCGGGAGAAACCACGCTGGTGCCCAGCGGACTGGCGATCCACCTTGCCGACCCCGGGCTGGCCGCCATGGTGCTGCCCCGTTCGGGGCTGGGGCACAAGCACGGAATCGTGCTGGGCAACCTCGTCGGCCTGATCGACTCCGACTACCAGGGGCAGATTTTCGTTTCGGTCTGGAACCGGGGCCGCGAAAGCTTCACTATCCAGCCCATGGAGCGGATCGCGCAACTGGTCGTCGTCCCCGTACTGCAGGCCGCTTTCAGCATCGTTGACGAATTCAGCGCCAGCGAACGCGGCGCCAGCGGCTTCGGCAGCACCGGCAAGCACTGAAAGCGGATGCCGCACGCGGGCATTCCCACCGGAGTTCATATCGTCTGCGAGCGGGAGGATGGCCGCATCCTGCTCATGCGCCGCGCCGGAACGGGGTTTTTCGATGGCCTGTACAGCCTGCCCGGCGGGCATGTCGAAGTGGGGGAATCCCTCCTCGCGGCGGCGGCAAGGGAACTGGGGGAAGAAACGGGCCTGGCCGTGGCCACCGCCGATCTGGCCTGGCTGGGCGTGATCCACCGCCTGTCCGATACCAGCCGCATCGATTTTCTTGTCCGCGCCGCCCGCTGGACGGGCGAACCGCGCATTCTCGAACCCGCCAGATGCGACGACCTGCGCTGGTTCGAACGCACGGCGCTGCCGCCGCAAACCGTGGCTTACATACGCGCCGCGCTGGCGGCGCAGGCGCCGCCATGGATCATGGAACTGGGCTGGTAGCAGAGGTTAAAGACCAGGGTTTAAAGCCTGCCGCCAGCCCGGATGCATCACGCGGCCTTCTGCGCGCCCTCTTCTTTTTGGGGTGACGCCTCAAAAAGATTGCAGAAGCGCAACTCCGCCGGGTAAGGGAAGAAATTCTCAACCCTGCCGCCGCGGATGGATTCCTGCGCGCGCCTCCAGAAATCCGGTTCCAGCAGATCGCGGTGATGTTTCAGGAACGCCTTGCGCACGCGCGGCGCGCCGAGCAGGAAGGTGGCGAATTCCTCAGGGAATACATCCATCGGCGCGGCGGAATACCAGGCCTCGCCCGACATTTCCATTTCCTCGTACGGCGCGGGCGGAATGTGGCGGAAGTTCATGTCGGTCATGTACTCGATTTCGTCGTAGTCATAGAACACGACGCGCCCGTAGCGGGTGACGCCAAAGTTTTTCCACAGCATGTCGCCGGGGAAAATGTTGGCGATGGCCAGTTCGCGGATGGCGTTGCCGTATTCGTTTACCGCGTGCTCCACATCTTCGTCCGCCGCCTGCTCCAGATAGATGTTGAGCGGCGTCATACGCCGTTCAATGTAGAAGTGCTTGATGATGACCGAATCGCCATCGATCTCGAATGAAGACGGCGCCAGCGTGCGCAGTTCATCGAGCAGGGCGGGATCGAAGCGCGACAGCGGCAGCGCCGCGTCGGAAAACTCCAGCGTATCGGCCATGCGCCCGACGCGGTCCACGTGCTTCACCATCAGGTACTTGCGCTTGACCGTGGCGCGGTCCATGTTTTTCGAGCTGCCGAACACATCCTTGATGATCTTGAACACATAAGGGTAGGACGGCAGCGTGAACACCAGCATCACCAGCCCGCGGATGCCGGGGGCGATGATGAAGCGGTCGTTCGAATGGCGCAGGTGCGACACCAGATCGCGGAAAAACATCGTCTTGCCCTGCTTGCCCAGCCCCAGCATGGTGTACAGCTCGCTGCGCGGCTTGTTCGGCATGATCGAGCGCAGAAACTGCACGTAGCCGGAAGGCACCTCCATGTCGACCATGAAATAGGCGCGCGACAGTGAAAACAGCACCGAAATCCGCCACGGATCAAGCAGGATGGTGTCGATGCACAGCAGGCCGCGCTCGTTATGCCGCACCGCGAGGGCGAAAGGATATTCCTGGTAGCCGTTGACGCCCTTGCCGATGATGTAGGCGGTCTTGTTGCGGTAAAAGGCCGAATACAGCACCTGTATCTGGCAGTTCACCTCCATTTCCGGCCAGCTGCCGATATGCTCCTGCGTAGTGCGCAGGATGCGGTCCACATCGCGCTCCAGATCCTCGAACGGCCGCTGCCAGTCGAAATCCTCAATGATGCGCCTCACCGTGGCGCGCAGCCCGCCGTCCTGCGGGTAGTAGCTCGAATAGACCGGCGGATAGGATTCGATGTACTCCGTCGATACCGCCGGACGGGCAAAAAGGTAATCGTTGTTGAAATAGGTGCGGTGCAGAATCTTGCAGCACACCGAATTGAAGAAGGTTTCCGCCAGCTCCGGCTGCCTGTGGTTGATCAGTATGCCGATGAAGTGGTTCTTGACCTGCTGCCAGGTGGTGTCATCCAGGGAATCCGCATCGAATTCCTCATGCAGGCGCTCCACCATTTCCCTGACGCGGTCGTCGTAAAACTGGACGCGCTCGCGCACGGCGTCCAGCACTCCATGCCACTCGGCCGATTCGAAAAACTCCTTCGCCCGCCGGGATGTCTCGCGAAAAATCCGGTAATGCTTGTTGAACCCCTCAACCAGGGCCTGCGCGATCGCCTCGGCGACCGGGTTTTCTCCCATGGGAATATCCATCCCGCTTCTCCTCTCCCTTTTTTATTCCGCGACACGGCCTGACCGCCGCCAGCGAACGGGGGATTCTAGCACCGGGCCTGTCCCGCAACGGCAAGCCCGCAAACCGCCCATGAAAGAGCGCGAGCCCTTCCGGCTGCCGCGGACCACCCGGCTCGTGCGACCGGCAATGCCTGCTGTATCCTGCTTCGGGGTGCAACCCGGATCGTCTTGCGGCACAAACCCCACGGCAATACCCGTTCAACGCACATCCAGACGGATTCCCCCAGGAGACTCCAGACCATGAAACTGTATTACAGCACCGGCGCCTGCTCCCTTTCGCCCCACATCGCGCTGTGCGAGGCGGGGGCGGTTTTCACTCTCGTCCGCATTGATCTGGCAACGAAAAAAACAGCGGACGGAGCGGATTTCACCGCGATCTGCCCCAAGGGTTACGTGCCCGCGCTGGAGCTGGATAACGGAGAAATCCTCACCGAAGGACCGGCGATCGTGCAGTACATCGCGGACCTGTACCCGCAGGCCGGACTCGCGCCCGCCCCCGGCACGCTGGAGCGCACGCGGCTGCAGGAGTGGCTTACGTTCATCGGGACGGAGCTGCATAAATCCTTCGGTCCGCTGTTCCGCAGGGAATCAGAGGAATCGCGCCAGGCGGCCATCACCAGCCTTGAGCGGCGTTTCGCCTTCACCGCGCAGCATCTGGCGGAGCGGCAGTGGCTGGTGGGCGAACGGTTCTCGGTCGCCGACGCTTATCTGTACACCGTTCTGCGGTGGACGAAACTGGTCAAGTTCGATCTGGAGCGCTGGCCCGTGCTGTGCGCTTACCGCGACCGCGTCGGCGAACGCCCGGCGGTGCGCGAGGCCTTGCGCGCGGAAGGCATTCCGGGCTGACCGCCAGGCTGGCCGCCTTTTTCAGCCTTCTCAGTCCTCACCGCCGCTGGCGGCGCATCACCGCCAGCGGCGGTGAGGAGGATTTCCGTTCCACCGAACGTCACCCGCTGCCCGGGCCGCAGTTTGGCCCGCTTGCGGGATTCGGGCTGGCCGTCCACCCTCACCAGCCCGGCCTCGACGGCGGCATGCGCCGCGCCGCCTGAATCAACGAGAGCCGCCGCCTTCAGCAGCTGGTCCAGCTGGATATGTTCGCCCCGCACGGCAAAAGAAACCGCCATCGCATCTTCTCCCGCCAGCGGCAGCGTGCGCCGGCTCCATGTCAGAATGCCGCCATTGTCCTCCGCGACCCGTACCGATGACCAGCCACCCGCCCACCGATACCGGCCTGCCCGGGCTGATCGACCGCCGCACCGCCGCCGCGCTCGCCAGCGGCGCGCTCCAGCCCATCCGCACAGCCGAAGCCACGGTGACCGATGGCGGCTTCCCTTTCACCGTGCGCTGGGTGTCTTCCCTTGCGGGCAAGGATGCGGCGCGGGTCGAGGCTGTCTGCCGCCGCGATCCGGGCTTCAACCCTTTTCTGCCGCCCGATCCGGATCTGACCGTCGCCGCGCTCGGCCCCGGGCATCTCGCGGTGCTGAACAAATATCCGGTGATCGGCCGCCATCTGCTGATCATCACCCGCGCGTTCGAAGCGCAGACCGCCCCGCTCACCGCCGCCGATTTCGCCGCGCTGGCGCAGGTCATGGCGGCTCACGGCGGGCTGGGGTTTTACAACGGCGGCGCGGATGCGGGCGCGAGCCAGCCGCACCGGCACCTGCAGTGGATTCCCTCCCCCGCCGGGCTGGGGGCGTTCACCACCGCCCTGCCGCCTTCGGGCCCGCGCGCCGTGCGCGCGGCGCTGCCGTGGGCGCACTGTTTCATCCGTCTTGATGAGGCGGTGTGGCAGAACCGCGCCACGGCCGGTCCGGCGCTGCACGCGGCGTTCGCCGAGGCCTGCGCCACGCTGGGCCTGCCCGCCGCGGCCAACCCGATGCCGCCGTACAACCTGCTCGTGGACCACGGCTGGCTGCTGCTGGTGCCGCGCAGCCGCGAGCAGTGGCGCGGCATTTCCGTCAATGCCCTGGGTTATGCGGGCTCGCTGTTCGCGCGCCGCCCGGAACAGATCGACGAGCTGCGCGCGGACGGCCCCCTTGCCGTTCTGGCGGGAACCGGCTGCCCGGCCTGAAGGAGAGCCGCCGGGAATTCACCCGCCAGACGACAGCGCGGGCAGGCCGTGGCGGCGGCGGGCGCGTTCGCAGGCTTCTTCGCCAATGCCCAGCGCCGCATAGGGGGCGAAATCGCGGCAGGGCGAGGGGCGGTCGGGATAGATCGCACACGCCACCGCGCGACCGATTTCGCCCGTGAGGGCGATGCAGCGCGGCGGCGCGGCGTCGGTGCCGCGCATCCGCATCAGCGTTGCGGTTACCGGTACGGCCAGCGTTTCCGGCACGCCGCCGGAGGTTGCGCCCGCCAGTTCCGAGCAATGGAAATCGACGCGGAACGCCGCGCAGCACGCGCCACAGCGCACGCAGGGGTGATCGTTCTTTGCGCCCATCGCGCCTCAGTCGGCATTGGCGCCGCAGCACTTCTTGTATTTCTTGCCGCTGCCGCAGCCGCACGCTTCGTTACGCCCCGGTTCCGCGGCGGCGGCCACCGGCGCAACACCCACGGGCAGCGGCGCAGGGGCAGGAAGCTCCAGCTCACGCCAGTAATCGTAGAGATCGAGCACGGTTTCACCGGCGGTTTCGAGCCACGCCAGGCGCGTTTCATCGTCCGCGTTCTCGGCGCCGTCCTCGCCCCAAGGGGCGAGCATTTCATCGATCTGCCCGCGCACGGCCTCCACGGCCCCGGCGGGCACCGTGTCTTCCCAGCCGCGCGGCCACAGGTCCAGCCCGTGCAGGAAACCGGCCATCCATTCCTCGCCGATTTTCAGCGCATCGCCTTCGGCGGAAGCGAAGCAGAACGGCTCCCAGCCGTCTTCCGCGCCCAGGGTGGAAGTCAGTTCGTTGTAGTACGACAGCACGAGGCGGATCGCCCGCTGCACGCCGCTGCCGGAGCCGAAATCGGCGCCATCGCCGTGGGCCGACCACACCGCCGGGAGCCAGTCCTGCGCCGCGATGATCTGCGGCGAAGCCAGCACCGCGGCGAGAAAGCCGTCGAGCATTTCCAGATCCATGCAGTCCTCGGGGACGGTATCCGAGGTCAGGATCTCTTCAAGCGCTTCGAAATCCTCGTCGCTCATCATGTGGGGGATCGGCGTATCGGCGGACATGGGCGCTCTCCTGAAACAGTTACGGGTTCAGTTCCGCTGCGACGCGGAACAGGGTCTGACCGGAATCCCGGTATTTTCGCTCGAATGGCGTCAGCGGGGAGGATGTTTCGAACGTTTCCCAGCCCGTTTCGCGTCCGGTTGCAATACTCAGCGCCAGCGCGAACTCTTCGGCATACACGCGCCAGTTGCTGCGGCATTCGAGCACGCCGCCCAGCGCGGGAATGGCCGGAAACACGGGATGCGCGTGCCAGCGCCGGGCAAGGTGGCCGATTTTCGGCCATGGATTCGGGTACAGGATGTAGTGGCGCGCCAGCCGCAGCCCCGCCCCGGCGAGCAGACGCCAGAAATCCACCAGATCGGCGCGCACGAACACCATGTTGTGCGGCAGCAGCGCTTCCGGATAGGGCTTGCGCCGCAGCAGGCGCTCTTCCGACTGGTCGACGCCAATCACCCAGTGATCCGGCCAGGCGCGGGCAAGCTGGATCGTGCTGTGGCCGACGCCGCAGCCCGCGTCGAGAATCAGCGGCGCGGCGCCATCCCAGCCCGCCAGCGCGGCATCGAGCGCGGCGCGGTTGTAATCGGCGAACGGTTTGCGGAACGGTTCGGCGCAATGCTTCGCCACGCGCCGGGCCAGCGCTTCGTGCACGCCCTGCTGGGCGCTGGAGGGAATGCGGGAATTGGCGTAGCTCATGCCGCGCTCCGCATAAGGCTCTGCGCCACCGGCGTAGCGGCAATACCGTAACGGGCCAGAACGGCGTCCGTTTCCGCCATGGTGCGCAGCGCGCGTATTTCGCTGAACAGCACCCCGGCCTGCGGGAAGTTGCGCCGCAGCAGCCCAAGCCACTGCTTGATCCGCCCCGGCGCATGGCGCGCTTCAAAGCGGTGCAGCACCCGCGCGCGAAATGCGCCCAGCATCGGCAGCAGCCGCGCCCACTCTCCGGCGCGCGCCGCCCCATCGGGCGCGGCCAGATCGCCCCGGCGCAGGCGCTCCACCAGAAACGGATCAGACACCGCGCCGCGCCCGAGCATGACATCCGCCACCCCGGAAACCGCGCGGCAACGCGCCCAGTCCGCCGCCGACCAGACTTCACCGTTGGCAACCACCGGCAGCGCCGCCGCATCGGCGATCCGCCCCACCCATTCCCAGTGCGCGGGCGGGCGGTAAGCCTCGGCCCGGGTGCGGGCGTGCACCACCAGTTCGGCCGCGCCGCCCGCGGCGAACGCACGCGCGCAGTCGAACACGCGCCCGGTATCGTTCACGCCGAGCCGCATTTTCACCGTAAGCGGGACCGCAGCAGGCAGCGCGCGGCGTACGGTGGCGACGATCCGGAACAGCAGCTCCGGCTCATCGAGCAGCACGGCCCCGCCGCGATGGCGGTTAACCGTCGGCGCGGGGCAGCCGAAATTCAGGTCCACCGCACACGGCCCCAGCTCCGCGAGGCGGGCTGCGTTCTCGCCCATACAGACCGGATCGGAACCGAGCAGCTGCACCCGCACCGGCGTTCCCGCCGCCGTGCGGCCGCCATGATCCAGTTCAGGGGCGATACGGAGGAAAAGGCGCGGGGGCAGCAGCGTTCCGGAAACGCGTGCGAACGGGGCCACCGCGCAGTCGTAGCCCGGCACGCCCGTAAGAATGGCGCGCAGAGGTCCGTCGAGCAGCCCTTCCATCGGCGCGAGCAGCAGCCGCGCGGCTCCGCTCTGCCCGCCTTGCGAAGCCATTGTCGGCGCAATCATCCTTTCCGCCCTTTTATGCCCCTGCATGCCCTTTCATTCCACCATCCGCCCCGACGGAAAAAGCCGCGATTCTAACCGCCCGGCGGCTTTGTTCCAGTGCGGGAAACAGAAAAACGGGTGCAAGGAGATTCAGGGAAACCACGCGGGAACAGCCGGAAGAGAATGCGGAGGAGATTTGACCCATCCGCCCGGAATGGCTATAGTCCCGGGCCTTGAGCGGAAACGTGGCCGAGAGGTCGAAGGCACTCCCCTGCTAAGGGAGCATACCTGCAAAACAGGTATCGAGGGTTCGAATCCCTCCGTTTCCGCCACAAGACAGACACAGGCCCGTTACCCGACGGGCTTTTGTTTTTTATGCGGTTTTTCCTGCGCAGTCTGGCTGCGATGCACGGCCATTCACCGCGCCGCCGCCCTTTTTCCCGACCGCCGCGCGCCAAGCCAATACAGCATGCTTCCCCCGATCGAACACCGCATTGCCGCCGAAATCGGCGTCCCGCCCCGCCAGGTTGTCGCCGCTGTGGAGCTGCTCGATGGCGGCGCCACCGTTCCTTTCGTCGCCCGCTACCGCAAGGAAGCCACGGGCGGCCTCGACGACACCCAACTGCGCACCCTGGAAGAGCGCCTGGGCTATCTGCGCGGACTGGAAGAACGCCGCGCCAGCGTCATTGCCTCGATCGAAGAACAAGGCAAGATGACCGCCGGATTGCGCGCCGACCTCGATGCCGCCGAAACCAGGCAGCGTCTCGAAGACCTCTACCTGCCGTACAAGCAGAAACGCCGCACCAAGGCGCAGATTGCACGCGAGGCCGGCCTCGCGCCGCTGGCGGAGGATCTGCTCGCCGACCCGATGCTGACGCCCGAAACCGAGGCGGAGAAGTTCCTCAACGTCGACGCGGGCTTTGCCGACGTCAAAAGCGTGCTCGATGGCGCGCGGCAAATTCTGGTCGAACAATTCGCCGAGGACGCCACGCTGCTCGGCCAGTTGCGCGCCCACCTGGAAGAACACGGCAAACTGCGCTCCAGCGTGGTGGAAGGCAAGGAAAACGAAGGCGCCAAATTCCGCGACTGGTTCGATTTCAGCGAGCCGGTCGCCACCATGCCCTCGCACCGCGCGCTCGCCCTGCTGCGCGGTCGTAACGAGGGTGTGTTGCGCCTCGCGTTGGACGTGGATGCCGACCCGGCGCTGCCTGACGCGCCGCACCCGTGCGAAAGCCGCATCGCCGCCCGCTTCGGCATTCGCGACCAGGGCCGCCCCGCCGACCGCTGGCTGGCCGATACCGCGCGCTGGGCGTGGAAAGTCAAGATTTCGCTACACCTCGAACTGGAACTGATCGGCCAGTTGCGCGAACGCTCGGAAATCGAAGCCATCCGCGTTTTCGCCCGCAACATCAAGGATTTGCTGCTTGCCGCCCCGGCTGGAGCGCGTTCCACCATGGGGCTCGACCCCGGTATACGCACCGGCGTCAAAGTGGCCATCGTCGACGGCACCGGCAAGCTCGTCGATACCGCGACCGTTTATCCCTTCGAGCCGCGTCGCGATCACGACGGCGCGCTGGCCACATTGGCCGTGCTGGCCGCGCGGCACAGCGTAGACCTGGTTGCGATCGGCAACGGTACCGCATCGCGCGAAACCGACAAGCTCGTCGCCGATTTGATGAAGCAGCACCCCGAACTGCGCCTGACCAAGGCCGTCGTCTCGGAAGCGGGCGCCTCGGTATATTCGGCCTCCGAACTCGCCGCGCGCGAATTTCCCGATGTGGACGTCGCGTTGCGCGGCGCCGTCTCCATCGCCCGACGCCTGCAGGACCCGCTCGCCGAACTGGTCAAGATCGATCCCAAGTCCATCGGCGTCGGCCAGTATCAGCACGACGTCAACCAGGGCTGGCTGGCGAAAAGCCTGGATGCGGTGGTGGAAGATTGCGTGAACGCCGTCGGCGTCGATGTAAATACCGCCTCCGCGCCCTTGCTCGCACGTATTTCCGGCCTCAACACCGCGCTCGCCGCCGGCATCATCGGCCACCGCGACGCCAATGGCCCCTTCCGCAGCCGCGACGCCTTGCGCGACGTGCCTCGCCTCGGGCCGAAAACCTTCGAGCAGGCTGCCGGCTTCCTGCGTATTCCCGCTGGCGATAACCCGCTCGACGCCTCGGCGGTACACCCGGAAGCCTATCCCGTGGTCGAGCGTCTGCTCGCGCATACGCGCAAGAATGTGCGTGAGCTGATGGGTAACGCCAGCCTGCTCAAATCGCTCCAGCCGGAAACCTTTACCGACGAACGCTTCGGCCTGCCGACGGTGCGCGACATCCTTTCCGAACTGGAAAAACCCGGCCGCGACCCGCGCCCGGAATTCCGCACCGCCGCTTTCCGCGACGGCGTCGAAACGCTGAAGGATCTGACGCCGGGCATGCTGCTCGAAGGCGTCGTCACCAACGTCACCAACTTCGGCGCATTCGTCGATGTGGGTGTGCACCAGGATGGCCTCGTGCATATCTCGGCGCTTGCCGACCGCTTCGTCAAAGACCCTCACGCCGTGGTCAAGGCCGGTGACGTGGTCAAGGTCAAGGTGCTGGAAGTGGATCTGCCGCGTAACCGCATCGCGCTCACCATGCGCCTGGGCGACGAAGTCGTGGCGCGCGGCGCTCATTCCGGCGAAAGACGCGACCCGGCGCCACGGCGCGGCGGCGGCAAAACACCACCGAAACCGGAACGGGACGAACGTCCCGCCAGCGGCGCGCTCGCTGATGCTTTTGCCCGCGCCCGCCGCCAATGACCGAAGGAACCCCCCGTGAAACCGGCAAACGATGAAATCGTGATCCACGGCATCAAAAACTGCGACACGATGAAAAAAGCCTTCGCCTGGCTTACCGGGCGAAGCGTCGCTTACCGTTTCCACGATTACCGTCGCGACGGCCTCGATGCCGGCATGCTCGCCGTCTGGTGCGCCAGGCTGGGCTGGCGCGCGCTGCTCAACACGCGCGGCACGACCTGGCGCAAACTCGACCCCGCGCAGCAAGCAGTGGATGCCGAGCAAGACGCCATCGCACTGATGCTCGCCCACCCCAGCATCATCCGCCGGCCAGTGCTGGCGCTGCCGAACGGCGATATCCTGCCTGGCTTCGATGCCGAAACCTGGGCTCGCGCCCTGCCTGCAACCGGAGCGCACACATGAACACCCCACCTTTCCATACACTGCCGCCCAGTTACGTCCAGCGCTTCCTGTTCGAGGAACTGGACATTCGCGGCGCCGTGGTGCGCCTGACCGACGTGTGGCAGGCCATGCAGCGCGGCCGCAATTACGCCGCCCCGGTGGCCCGCCTGCTCGGCGAGATGAGCGCGGTTTCCACCGTCATCGCCGGCAATCTCAAGCAACCCGGCCGGCTAACCTTCCAGGTCCAGGGGCATGGGCCGCTAAACCTGCTGGTGGTCGACTGCACCGAACAGCTCAATTTGCGCGGCTACGCCAAGGCTGCGGATAAAATCGCCGGCCACACGCTGCCCGAGCTGGTTGGCGACGGCCGCCTGCAGCTCAGCCTCGACGTTCCCGGGCTGGATCTGCCCTACCAGAGCCTGGTGCCGCTCGAAGGCGACAGCATCGCCGACACCTTCGGCCACTACCTCGCCCAGTCCGAACAGCAGCCTGCGGGACTATGGCTCGCCAGCGATGCGGGCGCGGCCGCGGCGCTGTTCGTGCAGGCCCTGCCGGGCGCCAGCCAGCGCGATGCCGACGGCTGGTCCCGCATTCTCCAGCTCGCCCGCACCGCGCGGGCGGACGAACTGCTCCACCTTGCGCCGGAAGCCCTGCTGGGCCGCCTGTTCGCCGAGGAAGACGTGCGCCTGTTCGCCCCACGCCCGGTCACCCACCACTGGCCGCCCGACCGCGACAAGGTTGCCGCGATGCTGCGCGCCCTGGGCGAAGAGCAGGCGCGCCTGATGCTGAGCGAACAGGGCGAAATCGTGGTGCACGACGACCTCTCCAACCACACCTACCGCTTCGGCGCAGACGACATCGACACGCTGTTCCGGCCACCCACCCTGCATTAAACCGGAACGTCATGCCAGCGACCTTGCCGGAAACCCCTCCCGTTAGTAGACTCCACGGGTTCTGAAACCGCCCCGCCCCATGTCCACGTCCGCTCCCCGCCCAATCGAATTCCGCAACACAGCCTTTGGCGCAACCATCGCCCTGCTGCGCGAGGCCGAACCGGCGCGGCTTGCCGACGCCATGCATAAAATGCTTGGCGGCATGCCCGATTTTTTCAGCGGCGAGGCCGTCGTGCTGGATTTCGCCGCACTGGAGCGGCTGCCCGAACGCTTCGACTGGGCGGGCCTGCTCTCGCTGCTGCGCCGCTACCAGCTGCAGCCGGTGGGCGTGCGCAATCTGCCTCCGGTGTTTCACCAGGCAGCGCGCCAGGCCGGTCTGGCGCTGCTCGACGACGCCGAAATCCGCGCGGAAACCCGCGCCGCCATCGCGCAACAGCCACCGCAGCAGGAACCGGCGCCCGCCCAGCCCGCGCCGCCCGCCCCACTTCAGGCCGGCACGTTGTTCGTAGATCGTCCGCTGCGCTCCGGGCAGCAGGTTTACGCGCGCGGCGGCGATCTTGTCCTGCTCGCGGGCATGAGCAACGGCGCGGAAGTGATCGCGGACGGCAGCATCCACTGCTACGGCCCGCTACGCGGCCGCGCGCTCGCCGGGGCGCAGGGCGACACGGCGGCGCGGATCATCGCCACCAACTTCGGCCCGGAGCTCATTTCCATAGCAGGCGTCTATCGCACCTTCGAATCCGGCATCCCGGAAAAAATCGCCGCGCGCGCCGTGCTGGCGAAACTTTCCAGCGGCGGCGAAAAACAGACGCTCGAAATCGGACTACTGCAAACGGACTGATGCGGCATCAATTACCCGACATACTCAGCAGGGGGAAAGCGTGAAAGTCATCGTCGTCACATCAGGCAAAGGCGGAGTGGGCAAAACCACCACCAGCGCGGCTTTCGCCTCGGGGCTCGCCATGCGCGGCTTCAAGACCGCCGTCATCGACTTCGACGTCGGCCTGCGCAACCTCGATCTCATCATGGGCTGCGAGCGGCGCGTGGTGTACGACCTCGTCAACGTCATCAACGGCGAGGCAAAACTCAGCCAGGCCCTGGTCAAGGACAAGCACTGCGAAAACCTCTTCGTGCTGCCCGCCTCGCAGACGCGCGACAAGGACGCGCTCACCGAAGAAGGCGTCGAAAAGGTGCTGAAAGAGCTGGAGCACATGGGGTACGACTACGTCGTGTGCGATTCGCCCGCCGGCATCGAACGCGGCGCGGTCATGGCGCTTACCTTCGCCGACGAAGCCATCGTCACCACCAACCCGGAAGTTTCCTCGGTACGCGACTCCGACCGCATTCTTGGCATTCTCCAGTCCAAATCCAAGCGCGCGCGCGAAGGCGGCGAGCCGGTCAAGGAGCACCTGCTCATTACCCGCTATTCGGCCAAACGGGTCGAAGAGGGCGAAATGCTCTCGTACAAGGACGTGCAGGAACTGCTGCGCGTGCCCCTGATCGGCGTCATCCCCGAATCCGAATCCGTGCTCCATGCCTCCAACCAGGGCATGCCCGCCATCCACATGAAAGGGAGCGACGTCGCCGAAGCCTACGCCGACATCGTCGCCCGCTTCCTCGGCGAAGAACGCGAACTACGCTTCGTCAGCTACGAAAAGCCGGGCCTCATCAAGCGCCTGTTCGGAGGCAAATGACCATGTCCCTGCTTGCCCGTATCTTCGGCGAAAAAAAGCGCACGGCCGAAATCGCCAAGAACCGGCTGTCCCTGCTGATCGCCCACGAACGCGACGGCGGCGGCGCGGCCGATTTCCTGCCCGCCCTGCAGAAAGACCTGATCGCCGTGATTTCAAAATACGTCGCCGTCAACCCCGACGACATCAAGGTCCAGCTCGACAGGCAGGACAATTACGAGGTTCTGGAAGTCAACATCGTACTGCCGGAACAGAACCGCTAAAACACCCTGCCCGCACAGCAGCGCGCGGGCGGGCAGCAGCAGAACAAGCCCGGGTGATGAAACTGGTAGACATACCGGACTTAAAATCCGGAGCCGAAAGGCGTACGGGTTCGACCCCCGTCCCGGGCACCAGACACCTATCAAAAGCAGTCCGGCAAAGGCCAGAACATCCAGCAACAGCAAGGGCGCTGGCCTTTTTTATATTCGTAGATCTCCTGATTGATCCAATGCAATCCACCCTTTCTGGCAGTAACTTTGGCAATAACTCACCTGTTACCAGAAGGGGGTACTGTCATGGTGCTTACCGACACCGCCATTCGCACCGTAACGCCTGCGGACAAGGCCTGCCGGCCTGCCTAAAAGGGCTGGCTGTACCTGTCCATCCAGCCCGCCTGCAAACGCTGGTGACGGATGGATTACCGCCTTGACGGCGGGCGCAACCCTTTCAATGGCCGTTTATCCCGGCATTGGGAAGCGCACAAGCGCCGCGCTGACGCGCGCCCAATGCGCCATGGTGTTGCACCAGATACGCACCGGGGATTGCACCAGGCAGACTACATTCACCGGGCGCGCCCGCTCGCTTTCGGCTGGCGCGGATTTCAGCGATAATCCCGCGCGGCGGCATGGTGGGGCCACTTCCGGACCTTGCCCCAGCCGATCCCACGAGCGCGCTTGCAGAAAGCGCTTCAGAAAGCAGGAATCCATCCAGTGAGGGAGCAGGAATGAGCGAATCAAAAATCAGGGTGCCCGCCGGCGGCCAGAAAATCGTCCCGGGGAAACCCGTTCCAGACCAACCCATTATTCCCTTTATCGAAGGCGATGGCATCGGCGTTGACATTACGCCTGTCATGATCAAGGTGATCGACGCGGCGGTTGCGAAAGCCTACGGCGGCAAAAAGAAAATCCACTGGATGGAAGTCTATGCCGGCGAAAAATCCACCCAGCTGTACGGGCCGGATGAATGGCTGCCGAAAGAGACTTTCGACGCGCTGAAGGAATACTCCGTTTCGATCAAGGGGCCGATGACCACGCCCGTGGGCGGCGGCATCCGCTCCCTGAACGTGGCGCTGCGCCAGGAACTCGACCTGTACCAGTGCGTGCGTCCGGTGCGCTACTTCAAGGGCGTGCCTTCGCCGCTGAAAGATCCGTCCAAAACCGACATGATCATCTACCGCGAGAACACAGAGGATATCTACGCCGGTATCGAATGGCAGGCGCAGACGGACGCGGCGAAAAAAATCATTACCTTCCTGCAGAACGAAATGGGAGTGAAGAAGATCCGTTTCCCGGAAACCTCCGGCATCGGTATCAAGCCCATTTCAAAGGAAGGCACCACCCGCCTGGTGCGCGCCGCGATGAAGTACGCGATCGACAACGACCGCAAGAGCGTCACGCTGGTGCACAAGGGCAACATCATGAAGTTCACCGAAGGCGCGTTCCGCGACTGGGGCTATGAACTGGCGAAGACCGAGTTCGGCGCCACGGAGAAGGATGGCGGCCCGTGGTGCGCATTCAAGAATCCGAAGACCGGCCGTGAAATCATCGTCAAGGACGTGATCGCCGACGCCTTCCTGCAGCAGATCCTGCTGCGCCCGGCGGAATACGATGTGATCGCCTGCTGCAACCTCAACGGCGACTACATCTCCGATGCGCTGGCGGCGCAGGTCGGCGGTATCGGCATCGCCCCTGGCGCGAACATCTCCGATGTTTATGCCTGCTTCGAAGCCACACACGGCACCGCGCCGAAGTACGCCGGTCTCGACAAGGTCAATCCAGGCTCGCTGATTCTTTCCGCCGAAATGATGCTGCGCCACATGGGCTGGAAGGAAGCGGCCGATCTGGTCATCAAGTCGATGGAAGCCGCCATTGGCGACAAGGTCGTTACCTACGACTTTGCCCGCCTGATGGAAGGCGCCACCGAAGTCAGCTGCTCCGCCTTCGGCGACGCGATGATCGCGCGTATGTGATACGCCACGCGCAGCGGCCTATGCCGTTGCCGCGGCACGAACAAAAACCGCCGTTGAAAAACGGCGGTTTTTGTTTGAACGACCAGAAAACAGCGGCGGCCTCTCCGGCTCCCCCCCAGCCCTATACCGGCACCGCTACGGTCTTTCGGAAGTTTCTACCTGACGAACCTTGAAGCCTTGTCGGGCAAGCAGCGCGGGTATCGAGTCGCGGCCGACGAGGTGGCCGCTTCCAACGACAACAAAAGCCGGCTCACCGTTACGCGCCAGCCTGGCAATCGATTCGCTCATCCTGCGATTACGCTGACCGTACACCGCTTCTGTGAATGATTCGTTCGGGGCGCTGATGTGCTCCGCTTTCTGGAGCGCTTCCTCCAAACGTTCGGCACTGCCTGTCTGCCAGGCAGCAACCACCTCTCCAAGCACTTCGTTCAACGATCCGTCGTCTACCGCCGCCATCACGGCACGCAAGCCATCCAACGAATCAGCGCGGCTACCGGTATTGAGCGCCCTAACCTGTTGCTCGATCGTCTCAAGCTCCACCAGACGCTTGCCGCCCCTCTTTGCCCGACCGAGAAAGTGAAGATCCGTCCCGTAGAGCGGGAGCAACCCCACCCGCTGCGCGGCCGCGAACGTCACCATGAAGCTGGCGATATTCGGCGTGAGATTTTCCATCGCCGACTCCGGCACGTTCAAAGGCTGGAGTTGACGCCTCAAGCGGTCCCATTCGGCCTCACTCAGATCGGACCGCAGATCCCCGCCACTCTCGTCGTTTTGAAACAGCGCCGCAGCCACTCCAGGCTGTGTCGGGTCAAGCTCGACCGCCAGGACAGCAGCCCTGGAAAATCGCGCTTCGACCGCCTTTGGCAACGGAAAACAGTCCGCCCGGCATAGATGTACCGAACCCAA
>JAVBTY010000002.1:0-7057 GCA_031555955.1 Rhodocyclaceae bacterium
GCACAAAGCGGCGGCAGTTTTCGAATCCGGGCAGGCCGCCCGGGAATTCGATTACCTTGTCATCGGATACTTCAACGCTGCCGAATACCGGGCTTTCGATTTTCATTCTGCTTCTCCGTGTGAATGGACTTCTGGGACTTCCGGGACTTTCTGCCTGCGGCTTCCTTTCCGCCTGCCGCTTCCGCCACAAGCGCGGGCGCGGGTTCCTGCTTTCCGCCGCGAGGCGGCACGACGATACTTTCTGCCCGCCCTTCGCGGCGCATGCCGTCCTGCGCGGCCTCGGCGGCGGCGCGGTCTGGATAGGGGCCGAGCACGACCCGGCTTTCAATCCGGGCGGGCAGGCCGCGCCGCGCCAGTTCGGTCTGCAGCGTGCCCGCATTGTCCGGATGGCCGAAAACGCCCAGCTGCAGCATATAGCCATCGGCCACGGCTGCAGGCGGTGTGACCGGCGCGGCGGGCTGAGGTTCGGCAGGCGGCGGGGCTTCCGCTGGCGGGGGCGGGACGGGCGCGGCAGCGGGCGGGGGCTCCGGCTGTTGCGCAGCGACTGTGGTGGGCGGCGGGGGTGGCGGCTTGCTGTCCTCAACGGCCAGCACGCCAATGAAGAGCAGCACCGCCAGCGCTATCGCGGCGGCGGCGCGCAGCAGTGCGGCCTTGCGCTGTGGCGGGGGTGGGGCGGCGGCGCTCATGTGTCTTTTTCCCCGCCGCGCGCGGCCAGCGCGCGCACCAGTTCGGCTTCGGCGACGCTGATGTCGCACCGTTCGGCAATGGCGTCGGCGGCGAGGCCGCGCCGGGCGAAGACGAGCGCCTCGCTGTACTGCGGCGCGGCGCTCTGGCTTGCGGCGGCGGCTTCGAACTGCCCGCGCAGGGCGTTCAGGGCGCTGTGCAGCGCGGCGGTTTCCTGGCGCTGTCCGTCGAGCAGGCCGCGCATATCGTCCAGTTCGCGGCGCAGGCGCTGGATTTCGAGTTCGAGACGGAAAACCTCGTTTTCCGCCGCCGGTCTGGCGGGGGCGGGCATGGGCGCGGGACGTGGCGCGTAGGCAAAGCCCGCGTCGTCGTCCGCGTCCTCCGCCTCCCCTGTCTTTTCGTCATCCGCCGCTTCGGCCATGCTTTCCCGTGCGGCGCGCGGCGCGCCGGTTTTTTGCGCGCGCCCCGCGGCCAGAGCCCGCAGCCCCTGCCATGCGCCATAGAGCAGCAGCGCCGCGATCAGGATCCAGAGCAGGCTGCGCAGGCCCATTTACCCGGCCTTCGCCAGCGCCTGGTCGAGATCCCACAGGATATCGTCCAGCGTTTCGATGCCGACCGAGAGCCGCACCATGTCCGGCGGCACGCCGGCGGCGCGCTGCGCCTCTTCGGAGAGCTGGCGGTGGGTGGTGGAGGCCGGATGGATCACCAGGGTTTTGGCGTCGCCGACGTTGGCGAGGTGGCTGATCATCTGCAGCGCTTCGATGAAGCGTTCACCGGCGGCCAGCCCGCCGCGGATGCCGAAGGAAAGGATCGCGCCCGCGCCCCTGGGCAGATAGCGTTCGGCCAGCGCGCGTTCCGGACCGCCGTGCAGCCCCGGGTAATTGACCCAGGCCACCGCCGCGTGCCCGGCGAGAAAACGCGCTACCGCCTGCGCGTTGGCGACGTGACGTTCCATGCGCACGTGCAGGGTTTCCAGCCCCTGCAGCAGCATGAACGCATTGAAGGGCGAGAGCGCCTGGCCGAAGGTGCGCAGGGTTTCCATGCGCGCTTTCATGGTGAAGCCGAAGTCGCCGAAGGTTTCGAAGAAGCGCACGCCGTGATAGCCCGGCGAGGGCTCGACCATCTGCGGAAAACGCCCGTTGTCCCACGGGAACCTGCCCGATTCCACCATGACGCCGCCCATCGTGGTGCCGTGCCCGCCGATGTACTTGGTGGCGGAATGGATGACGATGTCCGCGCCGTACTCAATGGGGCGGCACAGGTAAGGCGAGGCGAGCGTGCTGTCCACCACCAGCGGCACGCCCGCATCATGGGCGGCAGCGGCCACGGCGGCCACGTCGAGCACGTTGAGGCTGGGGTTGCCGATGATTTCGGCGTAGACGGCCTTGGTGCGCGCGGTGATGGCGGCGCGGAAATTCTCCGGCGACGACGGGTCGACGAACACCGTTTCGATGCCGAGCCGCCGCAGGCTCACGTCCAGCTGGGAATAGCTGCCGCCGTACAGCGTGCGCGCGGCCACGATCTGGTCGCCAGCCTCGGCCAGAGTCAGCAGCGCGGTCATCTGCGCCGCCAGTCCGGAAGAGGCCGCCAGCGCCGCGCGGCCGCCTTCGAGCGCGGCCATGCGTTCCTCGAACACCGAAACGGTGGGGTTGGAAATACGCGAATAGACGTTGCCGAAGGTCTGCAGGTCGAACAGCGCCGCCGCGTGCCCGGGCGAATCGAACACGAAAGACGTGCTCTGGTAGATCGGCACCGCGCGCGCGCCGGTGGCGGCGTCCGGCTGCTGCCCGGCATGCAGGCAGAGCGATTCGATACCAAAGCGGTGGTCGGGCATGGGCGGAAATCCGGAGCGGATCGGTAATTATGCCGATAATACTGGCCGCTTCCCCCGCCGACAAACCTTCGCCGGTAAATACAGATGGATTTCGATCTCGCGCTTACGCTGTTCTGGCTCAAAAAGCTGGTTTCCGCCCTCATCCTGCCTCCGCTGCTGCCGCTGCTGCCCATTGCCGCCGGGCTTGCGCTGGCCGGTTCGCGCCGCCGCGCCGGGCTTGCCCTGGCGTGGAGGGGCGTGGCGCTGGCGCTGCTGCTTACAACCCCGTCCGGGGTGGGGTGGATGCTGCGCGGGCTGGAGACGGACGCAGCGCTCGCGTCCGGCGCGGCGGCCGAAGCGGGCGCGATCGTGATCGTCGGGGCCGGGCGGCGCGGGTATGCGCCCGAATTCGGCGGCGAAACGGTGAATCGGCTCGCGCTCGAACGCCTGCGCTACGGTGCGCGCCTGGCGCGGGAAACCGGCCTGCCCATTCTGGTGAGCGGCGGCGCGCCCACTGGAGACGTGCCGGAAGCGGAGCTGATGAAGGCCGCGCTGGAAGAGGATTTCGCCGTGCCGGTGCGCTGGACGGAAGCCGCATCGCTCGATACGCGCGACAACGCCGTTTTTTCCGCGGCGCAGCTGAACGCGGCAGGCATCGGAACGGTTCTGCTGGTGACGCACGCGGCGCACATGAAGCGCGCGCGCGAGGCGTTCGAACAAGCGGGCCTGCGCGTGATTCCCGCGCCTACCGGCTGGCTTGGCGGCGGCAGCGGCGCGGATGAACAGCCTGCCTGGCCGCTGCTGCCGAACCAGTCGGCCGCCTATGCGGGCTGGTATGCCGCGCACGAATGGATCGGGCTGCTCGCCTACCGGCTGTCGCGCTGAATGGGCTTCCGGCCCGGTCCGCGCGCGTTTTGGCGCGGGCTGCCGGGTGGGCTGCCGGGTGGGCTCAGGCGCCGCGAAACCCCGGTTTGCGTTTCTCCAGAAAGGCGGTGACGCCCTCGGCGAAATCGGCGCTCGCGCCGCAGCGGCCAAACGCTTCGGCCTCGCTCTGGAGCTGGGATTCGAGCTGATTGCCGTAGGTATCGGCGAGCAGGCGCTTGATTTCACCGTAGGCGTGGCGCGGTCCGTTTTTTAGCCGGGCGGCCAGCGCCGCCGTGGCCGCGTCGAGTTCGCTCGCCGGCACGCTGCGGGTAATCAAGCCCAGGCGCATGGCTTCGGCGGTATCGAAGCGCTCCCCCAGCAGCAGCAGTTCGGCGGCCTTGCGGCGGCCGACAATGCGCGGCAGGAACCAGGATGCGCCGCCGTCGCCCGACAGGCCGATGGCGGAATAGGCGGTGGTAAATACCGCATCGTCCGCGCATACGGTGAAATCGCAGCCGAGCATCAACGACAGGCCGAACCCGGCGCAGGCGCCGCGCACCCTGGCGATAACTGGCTGGCGCAGGCCTTGCAGCGCTTCCACCGTGGGGTTGATGTACTGGGCGATCATCGCCCTGAAGGCCGCTAGCCGCGCCTCGGGAGCAAGGTGCAGGTTGCGGGCGAAATCCTTCAGATCGCCGCCCGCCATGAAGTGCGCGCCCGCGCCGGTTATTACCACCACCGCCACGTCCGCGCGCGCGGCCAGTTCGTGCGTGGCGGCGGCGAGATCCTGCATCATTTCCACCGATAGCGCATTGAGCGCCTCGGGACGGTTCAGGGTGAGCGTGGCGATGCCATCGGCGACATCGAGCAGTACGGTTCCAGCCATGGGGCGAGTCTCCTGGTGATGTTCTGGTCATGACGCGGCCCGGCGCATGCGCCCGGGCCACGCGGTTTATCCGGATTTTTGTTTTTAAACGCGCTCGAACACGCCCGCCGCGCCCATGCCGGTGCCGACGCACATGCTGATCAGGCCGTAGCGCGCCTCGCCGCGCCGCATGGCCGCGAGCAGTGTCGCGGTACGGATGACGCCGGTGGCGCCGAGCGGGTGGCCGAGCGCGATCGCGCCGCCCTGGGGGTTGACCTTCGCCGGATCGAGATCGAGGGTGCGCGACACCGCCAGCGCCTGCGCGGCGAAGGCTTCGTTCAGCTCGATCCAGTCAAGCTGCGCCTGGGAGATTCCGGCGATTTTGAGCGCGCGCGGGATCGCCTCCACCGGACCGATTCCCATGACCTCCGGCGGCACCCCGGCGACGGCGAAGCCGCAAAAGCGCGCGACGGGCGCGACGCCATAGCGTTTCAGCGCCGCTTCGCTCATCAGCAGCACCGCGCCCGCGCCATCGGACATCTGCGAGCTGTTGCCGGCCGTCACCGAGCCGCGCGCGGCGAATACCGGTTTGAGCTTCGCCAGCGCTTCGGGCGACGCATCCGCGCGCGGGCCTTCGTCGTTTTCGACGATGCGTTCAGTCATGCGCACTGCGCCATTTTCACCCGGCGCGTGCGCGCGCACGGTATAGGGCGCGATCTCGTCGCGGAAACGGCCCGCGGCGATCGCGGCGCAGGCACGTCGATGCGATTCCAGGGCGAAGGCATCCTGGTCGGCGCGGCTCACCTGCCACCGCGCGGCCACCTTCTCCGCCGTCAGTCCCATGCCGTAGGCGATGCCGACGTTCTCTGCGCTGGCGAAGATCGCCGGGTTGAGGCTGACCTTGTTGCCCATGATCTGCGGCATCGCGCTCATGCTCTCGGTTCCGGCGGCGATCATCACATCCGCCTCGCCGAGGCGGATGCGGTTCGCCGCGTCGGCCACCGCCTGTAATCCAGAAGCGCAGAAGCGGTTGATCGTGATGCCCGGCACCGCATCCGGCAGCCCGGCCAGCAGCAGGCCGATGCGCGCGACGTTCATGCCCTGCTCCGCTTCCGGCATCGCACAGCCGGTGATGACGTCGCCGATCTCGCGCGCATCCAGCCCCGGCGCCTGGGCGACGACGGCGCGCAGCGCGTGGGCCAGCATGTCGTCCGGGCGCACATGGCGAAACGCGCCGTTGCGCCTGCCTACCGGCGTGCGCGTGGCGGCGACGAGGTAGGCCTCCTGAATCTGTCTGCTCATGGCTCGTTCTCCTGTCGGGCGCTCAGTTGCGCAGGGGCTTGCCGGTTTCCAGCATATGCGCGATGCGCTGCCGGGTTTTTTCGCTCTTCAGCAGGTCGATGAACAGCGCGCGCTCCACGTCGAGAATCCATTGCTCATCCACGCGCGATCCGGTTTCGACCTCGCCGCCGCACAGCGCGGTGGCCGCCGCCTTCGCCACGCGGTAATCATGTTCGGAGATGAAGCCGCCTTCGGCCATGTTCGCCGCGAACATCTCGCAGGTGGCGATGCCGCTGCGCCCGGCGACGACGATGCCGCGTTCGGGCAGCGGCGGACGCCAGCCCGCCTCGGCCAGCGCGCGGGCGCGGTGCAGCGCGGCGTGCAGCAGCTCGCGGGGGTTGAACAGAATGTCGTCCGACGGCTGGGCGAAGCCGAGTTCCACCGCCTCCAGCGCGCTTTTCGCCACCGTTGCCATGGCGATGGTCTGGAAGGCGTTCTGGATGTAGGGAAAAACGTCCCCCCCGGCGGCGCGTTGCGCCAGGCGGTGCGCCTGCAGGGCGAACTCCTTGCTGCCGCCGCCAGCCGGGATCAGGCCGACGCCGGCCTCCACCAGACCGACGTAGCTTTCCAGCGCCAGCACCCGGTGCGCCGCGTGCATGGCGAATTCGCAGCCGCCGCCCAGCGCCATGCCCTGCACGGCGGCCACCACCGGCACCTGGGCGCGCCTGAGCGCCATCGACGCCTGCTGGAAGCGGGCCGCCATGCGGTCGAGCAGATCGAAATGGCCGCCCGCGCAAGCCTCGGCAACCTGCTGCAGATTGGCGCCGACGGCGAACGGCGCTTCGTGCCACAGCACGAGGCCATCCAGATCACATTCGGCGCGCGCCACCGCTTCGAGCACGCCGTCGATCACCTCGTCACCGATGGCGTGCATCTTCGATCTGAATGACAGGATGCCGATACCCGCGTCTTTATCGGCGCGCCGCCACAGGCGCACGCCCGCGTTTTCCCACAGGGTTTCTCCGGCTTCCGGCGGCGCTTCGCCCATGACCTGCTCGGGGTATAGCTGACGGCGGTATACCGGCAGGCCGATACGCGGCTTCAGTGCGCCCTCCGCCGTACTCCACGAGCCCGCCGCTTCGTGCACGCCTTCGCGCCCGAAAACCCACGCGGGCAACGGCGTAGCGGCCATCGTCAGGCCAGCGGAAATGTCGGCGCGCAGTGCTTCGGCGATATCCTTCCATCCCGCCGCCTGCCAGGTTTCGAACGGCCCCTGCGCCCAGCCGAAGCCCCAGCGCATTGCCAGATCGACGTCGCGGGCGTTGCCTGCGATATCGCCCAGGTGCACCGCGCAGTAATGGAATACGTCGCGGAAGATCGCCCACAGGAATTGTGCCTGCGGGTGGGTACTCGCACGCAGCGCGGCGAACTTTTCCATCGGCTGGCGCAGTTTGAGGATGGCGGCTACCTCGGGGGCGACCTCTCCGGCGCTGGGGCGGTAATCCCCTTTCGGCGGATCGAGCACCAGAATCTGCTTGCCTTCCTTGCGG
>JAVBTY010000039.1:0-12417 GCA_031555955.1 Rhodocyclaceae bacterium
CTTTACCACCGATTACGGCAACGTTTCCACCGCTTCCATCGGCGCCATCCAGCGCAACCTGCTGGTGCTGGAAGAACAGGGCGGCGACAAATTCTTTGGCGAGCCGATGCTCGATATCGCGGACCTGATGCAGACCGACGCCGGCGGCCGTGGCGTGATCAACGTGCTCGCCGCCGAAAAGCTGTACCAGTCGCCCAAGCTCTATTCCACCTTCCTGCTGTGGCTGCTGTCCGAATTGTTCGAGCATCTGCCCGAGGTGGGCGATGTGGACAAACCCAGGCTGGTGTTCTTTTTCGACGAGGCCCACCTGCTGTTCGCCGATGCGCCCAAGGCGCTGGTGGAGAAGGTCGAGCAGGTGGTGCGGCTGATACGCTCGAAGGGCATCGGCGTTTATTTCGTTACGCAAAATCCGCTCGACGTGCCGGAAACCGTGCTCGGCCAGCTCGGTAATCGCGTTCAGCACGCGCTGCGCGCATTTACGCCGCGCGACCAGAAGGCGGTCAGGACGGCGGCGGAGACGATGCGCGCCAATCCCGCGTTCGACGCCGCCACTGCCATCACCGAGCTGGGCGTGGGCGAGGCGTTGGTGTCTTTCCTCGACGACAAGGGCCGCCCGGAGATGGTGGAGCGCGCCTCCATCGTCGCCCCGGCCTCGCGCCTCGGGCCGCTGACGGCGCAGGAGCGCGCGGCGGCCATCGCCGCCTCGGTACTCAAGGGCCATTACGAACAGGCCATCGACCGCGAATCGGCTTACGAAATGCTCCGCGTCGGCACTGCAGCGCGCACGGCCGCACAGGGCGCAGCGGGCAGCGCTTCCGCGCCCGGAGATGCCGCCGCGCCGGGTTCCAGCGCCATCAGCGACATCCTGTTCGGCACCACCGGGCCGCGCGGCGGCCAGCGCGACGGCCTGGTGCAGATCGCGGCGAAAACGGTTACGCGCACCATCGGCAGCACCCTGGGCCGCCAGATCATTCGCGGCGTGCTCGGCTCGCTGCTGGGCGGCGGCGGCAAACGCCGCTAGCCGCACCGCCCTGGCCCCGGGCGCAATACGGCCAGCGCCCGGCGGAAACCGTTCCCGCCACGCCCGGGAAACGCCGCCTTACCCGCGTTCGGGAAGCTGACGCCGCGGTTTCCACCTGACCCGCCAACATGCCCGGAGGATTCCGATGCCTGTTCCAGATGTTTTCCGCAACGCCCTGCGGGTACCCGCGATCGCCGCGCCGATGTTTCTCGTTTCCGGTCCGGAACTGGTCATCGCCGCCTGCGCGGCGGGTGTTGCAGGCTCCTTTCCGGCGCTTAATGCACGTTCACCAGCGCAGCTGGATGAGTGGCTGACGGAGATCGGCGCCGCGCTTGCCGCCCGGCGCGAATCCTGCCCGGACGGCGTGTGCGCGCCCTACGGCGTTAACCTGATCCTGCACCCCTCGAATACGCGGCTGGAAGACGATCTCGCCATTCTTGCGAAGCACCGCGCGCCCTTCGTCATCGCCAGCCTCGGCCACCCGGGCGAAGTGGTGAAAGCGGTGCATGCCTACGGCGGCGTGGTGTTTTCCGACATCATCCACGCCCATCACGCACGCAAGGCGGCGGCGGCGGGCGTGGACGGCATCATCGCGATCGCGGGCGGCGCGGGCGGGCACGCGGGCACGCAAAGCGCTTTCAGCCTGGTGCGCGAGATCCGCGAGTTCTGGGACGGCGCGCTGGTTCTGGGCGGCGGTATTTCCGACGGCGCCAGCATCCGCGCCGCCGAAGTGCTGGGCGCGGATCTCGCCTACATGGGCACGCGCTTTATCGCCACGCGGGAATCACTTGCGCCGGAGGCGTACAGGCAGATGATCGTGGCGAGCGGGGCGGCGGATATCGTCTATACCGATGCGGTTTCCGGGACCAACGCCAATTTCTTGTGGGGCAGCCTGGAAAAAGCGGGCTTCGACCGTGCGCAACTCGGGGCTGGCGCGGGCAAGGGCAAGCTGCACGATCTGTCTTCCGAAGCGCGCGCCTGGCGCGATCTGTGGAGCGCCGGTCACGGCGTGGCGACGATTCACGACATTCCCGCGGTGGCGGCGCTGGTGGACCGTCTTTCCGCTGAGTACCGCGCCGCCTGCGCCCTGCCGCCAGGAGACGCGCTGGCGGGGTAAGCCTGGCTGGGACTGCCGTGGCAGCGGTTTTCCGCGCCGCTTCACATCCGCTTCACCGTCGCTTCACCGCGCCTGTCCACACTTCCCTTCGTCATCGAACGCAAGGGGAGTGTCATGCAAAGAAAACTGTTCGCGAAACTGGGGCTGATTGTTTTCATGTCCCTGCTGCTGCTGGTTCCGCTGGGGATGATCGAAGGCCAGATCGCGGCGCGCAGCGTGCGCCAGGCCGGTGTGGCGCAGGATGTGGCCGACTCGGCCGCTGGCGCGCAGACGCTGGTGGGGCCGGTGCTGGCGGTGCGTTACCGCGAACGCATCGAGATCCGGGAGAAAGACGCGGCCAGCGGCAAGGAGACGGTACGGCATGAGATCACCGGGGGCACCGAGGTACTGCCGCCGCAGCGGCTCAACATGGCGGGCGATGCCAGCGTCGAATCCCGTAACCGGGGAATTTACCGCGCCAGCCTGTATCACCTTGCGCTGAAACTCGATGGCCGCGCTGTGGCCCCGCCGAGGCTGGGTTTCGAGGCGCGGCGCGAGATTGTGGAAGCGCGCGCTTTTCTGGTGTTTGGCATCGCCGATCCGCGCGGCGTGGGTAACGACCCGGAGGTGACGGTTAACGGCGCTGCGCACCGTTTCAGCGCGGGTGATGCTGGGGTGCTGAACGGGCCGGGCGTGCATGTTGCGCTGGGGCCGATCGATTTTAACGCGGGCGCGGCGTTCGATTTCTCGCTGCCGCTCTCACTCACCGGGTCTGCGCGGCTGTCGATTGCTCCGGCCGGAGACGAAACCACGGTCACGCTCAGTTCCACCTGGCCGCACCCGAGCTTCCAGGGCCGTTTCCTGCCGCGCGAACGCAGCGTGAGCGACAGCGGCTTCACGGCAAGCTGGCAGATCTCGCACCTGGCGCGGGATTTCGACCGCGTACTGGCTGCCGCGCGTACCGCCTCACCCGCCGAATCGTCGCCGTGGAACAGCGAACGCAGCGAAACGCTGGACGTGAGCTTCATCGACCCGGTCAACATCTACCTGCAATCGGAACGCGCGGTGAAATACGGCGCACTGTTCATCGCACTCACCTTTGCCGCGTTCTTCCTGATCGAAATCCTGCGCCGCGCGCCCATTCACCCGCTGCAATACCTCCTTGTCGGGCTTGCGCTGGCGGTGTTCTTCCTGCTGCTCATCGCACTGTCGGAGCACACCCCGTTCGCCGTCGCCTACGGCGTGTCGATGACCGCATGCGTGGGGCTGATCGGCTTCTACCTTGCCGGCGCACTCGGCAGCCGCGCACGAGGCGCAGCCTTCGGCGGCGGTATCGCCATCCTGTATGGCGTGCTTTACGGCGTGCTGCTGTCGGAGGACAACGCACTGCTGATGGGCTCGGCACTGCTGTTCGTCGCATTGGGCACCATCATGCTGGCCACGCGCCGCATCGACTGGTACCAGCTCGGCATGGAACGCATCGTCGGTGGCAATGGCAATGCCGGACGCTGACATGTCGACGCGGATACGGTCCCGGCTGACGCGGATGTGGCCCTGGCTGGCGCGGCGGCTACCCTGGCTGGCGGCGGTGGCGCTGCTGTTCGTCGCCCTCGACCCGCGCTCGCCCTGGCTGCTGGCGGTGCGCGGCGGCATCACCGTCGCGCTGGTCGCCGGTGGCGTGCTGGGGCTGGCCGTTGTGTGGCTGCGGGCCAGGCGGAAACGTACCGGCCGTATCGAAGGGGCGCTGCTCGCAACGGCTTTCTTCGCCGTGTGCCTGCTCGCGCTGGGGGATGAAGCGGATTTCCGCCGCCAACGCGCCGAGGTGCTGACCGCGCCGCCGCAGGTGCTCCAGCTCGGGCAGCACTTCATGGTCGGCTACACGCGCTTTGCCGAGGTCGCCGTACTCGCCGGGCGCGGCCTGATCGGCGGCATCTACCTGGGCCGCGGCAACGTGCGCGGACGCACGCTGGACGAAGTGCGCGCCGAAATCGACGCCCTGCAGGCACTGCGCGTGCAGGCCAGGCTGCCGCCGCTCATTGTCGCCGCAGACCAAGAAGGCGGCAGCGTCGCCCACATGACGCCGCCGCTCGCCGCTCGCCCCGCGCTCGCCACGCTGGTAGCGGCCGGCACGGAGGAAAACAAGGCCGGAACACTGGAGGCGCGCGCCCGCGCCTACGGCGAAATGCAAGGGCGGGAACTGGCGGCGATGGGTATCAACCTCAACTTCGGCCCGGTCGTCGACCTGCGGCCAGACGGCAACGGCCCCGCTTTCGACACGCATACGCTGATCTCCCGCCGCGCCATCGACACCGACCCGCAAGTGGTGGCGCGTGTCGCCCGCGCATATGGCGAAGGGCTGGCGACACAGGGCGTACGGGCAACCTTGAAACACTTCCCCGGCCTTGGCGGCGTCGATGTCGATACCCACCACTTCACCGCACGCCTGGAAACGCCTACGGAGCAACTCACCGCGCGCGACTGGCTGCCGTTTCGTGCCGCCGCGCCGGTCAGCGGCGCGATGATGCTCGGCCATGTCGTGCTGCCCACGCTCGATCCGGACCAGCCCGCTTCCGCCTCCAGCGCGGTGGTGCAGGGATTGCTGCGCGGCCAGTGGCGCTACGACGGCCTGCTGATTACCGACGACCTCAACATGGGCGCGGTTTACCGACGCGGGCTGTGCAAAACGGCAGTGGCTTCGCTGCGTGCCGGCGTGGACATGCTGCTCATCGCCTACGACCCCGAACAGTACTACCGCGCGATGTCCTGCGTCGCCGCCGCTATGGGCGGCGCGGGGCTGGACAGGACGCGGTCGGCTGACAGCGCGCGGCGCATCGCGGCAGTGACGGCAGAATCTCCCACAGCGGGCGCGGGCGGAAAAGACTGGCGGTTTTGACGGCGGCCACCCGCAAAGCACGTGCAGCGTGGCCGGACACCAGAGCAGCACACGTACAAATGCAATTTATTGAAATATAACAATAATCTATGGGGCGCCCGGGATTCCTGCCCTGCCTTGTGTGATAGATTCACCGCCGGTCAGTCAGCAACCACGTTATCAACAGGCAACCGGAAATCCGCTCTGGCATGAACAGTCCCACCGCCAGGAAAACAACCCCTGCCCCCCTGCGCATCCAGGCCCCAGCCTATCGCCCGGTGTCATACGGCAGGAACATCCGCGCGCCGGACTCCGCCGCCAGCCCCCCTTGTTTCATGGCCGGATTACCAGACCCATGCGGCGCGCGGCCCTTTCTTTCGCGCGTCCCGGTTTCATCAGCGTTGTACTTTAAAAGCAATAGTCCCGGGGAGTAAACATGAGCAATCAGCAGCAGACGCAACTTACCATCGTCGAAACAAAACCCGTGCTGGCGGATCCGACCGCGCTCGGCGTATTCGGCCTGTCCATGGTCACTTTCGTGGCCTCGTCCCAGAAAATGGGCTGGACGACCGGCGTGGCCTTTCTCATTCCATGGGCCATCTTCCTCGGAGCCATCGCGCAGATCGTCGCCTCGATGATCGATTTCAAGAAAAACAACTATTTCGGCGCGGTGGTTCTGGGCGCATACGGCCTGTTCTGGGTTGCGGTCGCCATGCACTGGGCCATGTACCTGGGCTGGTTCGGCGAAACGGGCGCCAACGCCGACCCGCGCCAGATCGCATTCGCCTTTTTCGGCTACCTGATTTTCTCCCTGTTCGTGATGGTTGCCGCATTCGAGGCCAACAAGGTGTTCGCAACCATTCTGGTGCTGATCAACATCCTGCTGCTTTCGCTCGGACTGGCGGTGCTGAAAGTAACCTTTCTTGGCATCACGCCCGACAATTTCAATTTCATCGGCGCGCTATCCGAACTGACCATCTCCCTGCTTGGTTTCTATGCCGCGGGCGCCATTTTCCTCAACAACTTCTTCGGCCGCGTTGTGCTTCCGCTCGGTGCTCCAATGGGCTGGATCAAAAAGGGACCGAAATAGGAAAAGCCGGAACGTCTTGCCGCCAGCGCGCATTCCGGAAAATACGCCGCGCTGGCTGGATCACACCGAAACAGCGGGCGCCATCAGGCGCCCGCTGTTTCGTTTACCGCTCCCGACTTTCCTGGATAAGGGCTTTTTTAACACTTCCCGGCAACCAGAAGCGGGGCATGAACAGCTTCCGCATTATTATGAATAATAGAATTTATTACCCGGCATCCATCGCTGCAGCACAAGCCAGCCGCCAGCTTCCGCCATGTCCGGCCATGACGCCCGCTGTAGCGCTGTTTTCAGACTGTTGTCTGGTCGCGGATGCCGCCATGCAAAATCAGACGCGGGGGAAGTTTCATGAGAACATTTTTCGCTCCGGCAACAGCGCTGATGAACCGTCTGCGCTACCCGCGGAAATTCCTGCTGATCGGCGCGGTCGCCGCCGTCGCCATGCTGCTGCTCCTGTTCACCGTGTACACCACGCTGAGCCAGAATATCCGCGCTGCTGAACTGGAAATAAGCGGCCTGCAGCTACTCAGACCCATCAACCGCATGACCCAGTTCATGCAGCAGCACCGGGGACTCTCATCCGGCGTGCTGAACGGCAACGAGGCCATGAAAACGCAGCGGGCCGACAAGGAAAAAGAAGTCGCCGCAGCAGTTTCCGCAACCGATGCCGCCCTGCCGGAAACCCTGCGCGAATCGCCGGAATGGAGAGCCATCCGCTCCGCCTGGGATGATATCCAGAAGCGGGGGCTGGCCTGGACGCCAGCGGAAAACCTGCAGCGCCATTCCGGGATGATCCGCAGGATGCTGGCGTTCATGACCAACGTGGCCGACAAGACGGGCCTGACGCAGGATCCGGTCGAATCCACCTACTATCTGATGGACACCTCCGTCGTCAAACTGCCCCGGATGCTTGAGGCGCTTGGCGTTACGCGCGCGCAGGGAACCGGCGTGCTGACCGCCCGGGAGCTTTCGCAGCAAAGGCGCGTTGATATTTCCGTGCTGATTGCGCGCATGGACGACACGCTGCAGGAGCAGAGCCGCAATCTGGACAAGGTGGTGAAACTGGTGCCCGCGCTGGAGCCGCGCCTGACGGGCCCCGTCAGGGAATTCGGCGGCGGCGTCGAGGATATTTTCAGGCTGCTCGAAAGCGATGTGCTCTCCGGAAAATTCGAAACGCCCCCGAAGGACTATTTTGCGCAGGTCACCCGGACCATCGACACCGGCTACAAAATGATGTTCGATGCGCTGCTGCCCCATTTCGAAGAGCAGCTCAACGTCCGCCTCGACGACACCCGCCGGATCATGTGGATCAACGTTGGCACGGCTCTGGTGGTCTGCCTGCTGGTCTGCTATCTCGCGGCGGGCGCCTACTATTCCGTGATCGACAACATCCAGGTTTTTTCCGGCAGCGCGCACCGCTTCGCCGAAGGCGACCTGACTGCCCGCTTCGATACGCACGGCAACGATGAACTTCAGGTGGCAGGCCGCGATTTCGAAAACATGGCCGCGTCGATCCGCGCGCTGGTCCGCAAGATCCAGGACGATGCGGCCCAGCTGCTCGACTCGGCGGGGCAGCTGGCGGCAACCAGCGGCCAGATTCTGGTCAGCGCCGGTTCCCAGGTGGACATGGCGGCCACCGTGAGGGAAATGACCGCCGGGATCGGCCACGTGGCCCAGAATGCGCAGGACGCCCAGACCTATTCCCGCGAATCGGACACCATCGCCTCCCGGGGAGTGGAAATGGTGCAGGAGGTCGTCACCGAAATCCGCGGCATCGCCACCACCGTCAACGAATCGGCGCAGGCCATCGAAACCCTGAGCGAAAAGTCCAGCCAGATTTCAACCATTATCGGCACGATCAGGGACATTGCCGACCAGACCAACCTGTTGGCGCTGAACGCCGCGATCGAGGCCGCCCGCGCCGGGGAATCCGGCCGTGGCTTTGCCGTCGTCGCCGACGAGGTGCGCAAACTGGCCGAGCGCACCGGCGTCGCCACCAAGGAAATCGCTGGCATGATCGATTCGATCCAGGCGGGCACGGCCCATGCCGTATCCAGCATGAAAACCGGGGTCGAGCGCGTCACCCGGGGGGTTGAGCAGGCCCGGCAGGCCGGTGAAATGATCACGCAGGTCCAGTCTCACTCGCATATGGTGGTGAATGCCGTCTCCGGAATTTCCACCTCCCTGGACGAACAGGCCACGGTCAGCGCAAAGATCGTCGGAAACGTGGAACGCATCATGAAAATGGCGGAAGAAAACAACACCTCCGCCCGCGGCAACGCCGGTATGGCGGACAACCTGCGCCAGCTTGCCGAGGATCTGAGTTCCCAGGTCGCACGTTTCAGAACCTGAGCGTTTTCTCCGGCGGAAACACCGCGTACGAATCGCCCGCTTCCGGCAGTGGCGCTTGCGCGGCGGCGGTCCCGGCGGTTACCGTTTCCGCTGTGCGGAGGGGCATGCCGCCCCTCTCCTTCCGCCCCGTCTCACTCCCGCCTGGAGGTTTCGCCGTGTCCCACGCATTTCCCGCTATCCGCGCCACCACCGGCGCAACGCGCTACACCGTTACCTTTACCAGTGACGCTGGCCACACCTGGTCGGCCGACGAACCGCCAGAACTCGGCGGCGGCGGCAGCGCCCCGACACCGCACCAGCTTCTGCTCTCCAGCCTGGGCGCCTGCACCGCCATCACCCTGCAGATGTATGCCGCGCGCAAACAATGGCCGCTGGAGGCGGTGAGCGTGGAACTGCAGACCGGCTCCGATGGCGAACCGGCCCCGGGCACGGACATCATTCGCCGCATCAGCCTGCGGGGCGACCTGGATGCCGCACAGCGCGCACGCCTGCTGCAGATCGCGGAAGTCTGCCCGCTGCACAAGCTCCTGACGGGCGAAATACGCATCGCCTCCGCCCTGGCGGCATAACGCGCGCTACTGCCGCACCCGCCCCCAGCCTGAACAGCGACGTGGGGCGGACTGTTTTCATCTCCCGCCCCGCCGCATTTCCCCCATCCAGGCACAAGCCGACCGCCCGGCTGGCGCTGGATATCGCAGGCTCCGTGCATTTCCAGCCCGGGCAGCGGCGAACCTCCCTGAAGCCTCCCTCTCCTATTGGGGCATTGCACCTTCCTCGCCCCGGGCAAGGCGGAGCATCCGCACCCGCGGCAAATCCCAGCCACGACAAGGAGCAGACACATGATCAGAATCCTGGGTATTTCCGGCAGCCTGCGCGCGCAGTCCTGCAACACCGCGCTGCTGCGCGCCGCACAGGCTCTCACCGGCCCCGGCGTCGAACTGGAAATCGCCACACTGCACGGCATTCCGCTCTATGACGGTGATCTGGAGGAAAGGGAAGGCCCGCCCGCGGCGGTGTCCGGCCTCAAGGCCCGCATCCTTGCCAGCGATGCCCTGCTGCTGGCCACGCCGGAATACAACCACGGCATTCCGGGCGTATTCAAAAACGCGATCGACTGGCTTTCCCGCCCGCCCGGCGACATTCCCAGGGTTTTCGGGGGCAGGCCGGTCGCCATTGCTGGCGCTTCCGCCGGAAATTTCGGCACCATCCTGGCGCAGAACGCCTGGCTGCCGGTGCTCAGGATCCTTGGCGCGCGCCACTGGACGGGAGGACGCCTGCTGGTTTCACGCGCCGGTCACGTCTTCGACGCCGGCGGCGCGCTCCAGGATGAAACCGTCCGCAAGCAGATAGAAGAGTTTCTGCGCGGCTTCGCCAGTTCCCTCTGAACAGGCCAAAAACAGCGGGTGCGCAACCTACCCGCGCCGCACGCTGTAGCGCCCCGCCCGCTGCAGGCTGAGGACGAAACGCACGCCACCAGGTTCATTCCGCACTCCGATCGTGCCGCCCATTTTCGCCATGTAGGTTTTCGCCACAAACAGCCCCTGGCCCCGGTTGCCGTTGGCGGCGGCGTCCTGCTGGTCGGACACGCCGTATTCGAAAATCCGCCCGATCCATTCGGGCGGAATCTCCGGGCCGGTGTTATGGACACTGACGGTAACCGGCGCGGCATCCGTGCTTTCATCCACCTCCAGCCCCAGTGTGATGGGAGTTCCGGGGGTACGGTAACGGTCGGCGTTCCTGAGCAGGTGGCTGAACACGTCTTCCAGCGAATATTCGTCGGCATGCACCGCCACCGGCGCTCCTGCCGCCGCGTAGGCGACATCCCCGATGCCGATGTGCGGCGCATTGGCGGCCACGTTTGCAAGAAAGGCATCGACATCCATCACCTCCACGGCCAGGGTGGAAGTCTGGAATGCCTCGCTCGGACTGGCCCGCCCGTACAGCACGCGCACGGCCTGCTGCATGCGGGCGATGTAGCGGTGGCTGGGGTCGTCCGGGCTGCCGTGCAGCGCCATCAGCGACTGCAGCGGCGACATGATTTCGTGCCCAACGGCGTGCCACTGGTCCTTTTCCTGCTCGGCCCGGATTTTTTCGCGCCCGGCGTCCTCCCTGACACGGCGCAACAGGTCGTTCAGGCAGTTGGCGAGAATGCCCAGTTCGTCGTTACCCTTGAGGCCGGACAGGCCGGAAATGGCATCCGGCGCCAGTGCATCCGCCCCCTGCACCGAGCGGGACAGTTGCCGGGCGCGCCGGGTCAGCAGCGCGATGCGCCGCACCATCCCGGCCTCGATCACCAGCCACGCCAGCACCACCGCCACCAGCATCGCCACCACGAACCAGGAGACGCGGGTAGCCGTGGCGCTCAGCGTGCGGTTGACGGCGCTGCCCGCATCGCCATGCAGCAGCACTCTGTAATCGCCCGATGGTGTTGCAACCGTGTCCGCCAGTTCCACCGGCGCGTCGTAGCTTTCCACCGGCAGGCGGCGGATCAGGCGCGCCAGCAGCGGTGAGGTCTGCTCACCGGCTTCATCCCTGCCCCGGATCCGCGCCAGATCCTGCGCCGCGCTTTCCCTGCGGATGCGCAGTTCCTCACCCGGCAGCAGCAGCGCGCCCAGGTCGTCGAGCGAAAACGGCGCCACCGCGCCCGCTGCGGCGCTGTCGAACAGCACCGGCGCCTCGCCGGGCGGCAGGACCTCGATACGTACATGGATATCGGCCAGATCTGGCGGCGGCCACACCGCCTTACGGGTTTCGAGCAGATCGGCGATCAGCGCATCCACCGGCAGGCGCAGGGAGAAGAATGATTTTTTCTCGCACCCGTCCGGCCAGTCCGGCGCATGCTCCTCCACACCGGAACACTGCGCGCCCTGCCACACCCAGCCGCGAAAATCCTTCACCGGCAGTTCGCCGGTATAGTCCCGTCCCTCGCGCTCCACATACCCGGTGAAGCGCCCGCGCAGCCCTTCCACCGCCACGCTCCGCTTTCCCGGCAGCGCCTCGAACGGCGCCAGCCAGCGGTAAGTCTGCCCGCGCAGCTCAACGCTGACGCGCATGCGGTGCGCTCCGTCCAGAAAACGATCGCCAATTTCATGCGCGACCAGCGTGCCGCTGGCGAAAGTGCCCGCCGCATAGATGAAGCCGCCCACCCACGGATTGTTGCCGATCGCCACGCACAGGCTGCCCTGGCGCGGATACTGGATCAGGCAGCCCGCCATCTCCACCGCATGGCGCGCCTTGTTCTGGTCGTCGAAGTCGATGGCTGAAAACGGCAGCAGCACCGGGTACAGATTGCGTTCCGCGCTTTGCGGCCGTGCCGGATTGAGCAGGGCCAGCTGCCCGGACGGATGGCGCAGCCGGGCGACGATCTGTTCCTTTGTTTTCGCCAGCGCCGCCTGGTAATTCCGCTGGCTGCGCTGCTTTTCTTCCTGCAGCACCGCCACCGCCAGCGCGGCCACCGCCAGCGCCAGCGCCAGGAAACAGGTGCGGAACAGCACCCGCAGGCGGAACGAGGCGAGCCAGAGGAGGATTTTTTTCATTGCGGCGGAACCCGGAGGCCGCGCCCCATTACGAATCCGTCCAGCGGAAACCGCGCATCGGTACGTTTTCGATGCGGTCGAAATTTTCGTCCAGTTCGCGGAAGGCTTCGCGGATGGTACTGATGTGCTTGCGGATGTTCTCGCGGTTGCGGCCGCTCTTCACCGCGGCGAACAGTTCGTCGTAGGACACCACCTCACCGCGCCGCTCGTACAGCGCGGCAAGAATACGCTGCGCGGTCAAGGGCACGTTTACCCGCTTGCCGCGCCACAGCGGCGCGCTTTGCCGCAGCGGATCGAGCGACAGTTCGCTGCCGGTACGCGGTTCGGACGCGGCGGCGCGGCGGCTTTTGGCCGCGCGCAGCATATCGAGGAAGGTTTCGATGAAGTCCGCCTCCTCGAACGTGGTTTTCTGCAGGTAGTCCCACGCATCGAGCGCCTTCATGATGCTGCGGT
>JAVBTY010000096.1:0-14876 GCA_031555955.1 Rhodocyclaceae bacterium
CTAACGTGGAGCTAAGCGGACGGCGAAAGCGCAGCTTTTGCCGGTCCGCTTGAGCGCAGGGTTAGAAGAATTGGCCGGGAAAGCGCTGGCGTGGGCAAGTGGCCTGGAATGGCGACCGCAGGCTGGAAACGGAACAGGGCGGACAGCCGGGAAAGCCTTCGAAGACGACGGCTCAGAATTGCGCGGCCATTCAGCGCAAGCCGCAAAACCGCCGGGAATGCGACGCCGATACACCGAAGCAGGCACGGGATTTGGAGCGAGTGACGGGCGGCTGAATTCCATAAATGCTGAAGCCTTCTAACGTCAAGTATACGCCGCAAGCGGCGTATACTTGAGCAGATTGTTGGTGTATATCACAAATTCAACCTCTGAATCACATTATGCATCAATGTGCTATGGAATCAGGTGCGACATTTATGCCAGAAAATACACCAACATCCGTTGAACCCGGAAAACCCAGGCTGCTGGATCTGATGCGCGAGCGCCTGCGCAGGCTGAATTACAGCCTGCGTACGGAAGGGCAATATTGTCAATGGGTTGTCCGTTTCGTCAAGTTTAATGGGTTGCGTCATCCCCGGGAGATGGGGGCGGTGGAGGTGGAGAAATTTCTGACGCATCTGGCGGTGCAGGGAAAAGTGGCTCCCGCAACCCAGAATCAGGCTTTGTCGGCTCTTCTTTTTCTGTACAGGGAGGTGCTGAAAACGGATTTGCCGTGGCTTGAAGGGGTTGTGCGCGCGAAGACGCCGCGCCGTTTGCCGGTGGTGCTGACGCAGGGTGAAGTCAGGCGCATTCTGGACCGGATGACGGGTATTACCGGGCTGATGGCGCGGCTGACTTACGGAACGGGGATGCGTCTGATGGAGTGCGTGCGCCTGCGCGTGAAGGATGTTGATTTCGAGCGGCGGGAAATTCTGGTCCGTGACGGGAAGGGCGGCAAAGACCGCGTCACGATGCTGCCGGAAACGCTTGCCATTTCCTTGCGCGAACAGATGGTCCGGCGGCGCGCGATATTTGAGGATGATCTGCTTCAGGGGAAGGCGTCTGTCTACCTGCCTTTTGCGCTGGAGCGCAAATATCCGAATGCTCCGCAGGAATGGGGCTGGCAGTATGTTTTTGCCGCCGCAGGCTATTCCGTTGATCCGCGCGACGGGCAGGAAAGGCGGCATCATATCGACGAAAAACAGTTGCAGCGGGCGATGAGAAAAGCGGTTCAGGCCGCCGGTATCGCCAAACCGGCCACGCCCCATACGCTGCGGCATTCTTTCGCCACGCATCTGCTGCAGGGCGGTTATGACATCCGCACGATACAGGAGCTGCTGGGCCATAAGGATGTGCAGACGACGATGATTTATACCCATGTGCTCAATAAGGGCGGGGGCGGGGTGGCGAGTCCGCTGGACAGCCTTGCCTGATTGCGCGCCCCGCCCTGTGTCGCAGAGGGGGCAGGCGACATAGAACGCACCGCATGCGGGATTTCAGGCGGGGGCGATGTACGTGGCCGGGGTCGGGCAGGCACGTTGACGATCCGGGCGGGCGGGGGTATTGATCGGGGTTCCCGACGCTGCGGAAAATGTTTCGCCCCATGACGCCTGCCGCCCCTCTTCCGCTTGATCTCCGCCATCTGCCGCCGCCGCAGCCGATGGAGCGCATTCTGGATGCGCTGGAGCGCCTGCCGCCCGGCGGGGAGCTGGTGGCGCTGACTCCTTCTTACCCCGCACCACTGCTGTCCGCGCTGGCTGGCGGCGGATATGTGTGCGATGCGGCGTCGATGGCGGGCGGCTGGCGCGTCACGATCCGCCGCGCGAACGCCGCCGCGCCATGAGCTCGCTCGCCATCAGCAAGGCACCGCCGCTGGCGAGGCCGCTGCGCTTTCTGCTTACCGTGCCGCTGTGGGGCTGCATCGCGGGCGGCTGGCTGGCGTGGCATGGCGATGCGCTGCTGGTTTCCCGCTGGACGCCCGCCACGGTAGCGCTGGTGCATTTTCTGACGCTGGGCGTGCTCGGCAACGCCATGCTGGGCGCGCTGCTGCAGTTTCTGCCGGTGGCGGCGGCCAGCCCTCCGCCGGGCGCGATTACCGCGCCCTTGACGCATGTGATGCTCAATGCGGGGCTGCCGCTGCTGGCCATTGGTCTGGTGCAGGGTTCCCCCCCCGCGCTGGCAGGGGCGGCCGCGCTGCTCGGGCTGGCGCTGCTGCTGGCCGCCGCGGAGGCGCTGCGGGCGCTGCTCGGGGGCGGCGCGCCGCGCGCGCTGCGGCTCGGACTGGGCACGGCGCTGACCGGGCTGGTTTTTACCGCCGTTCTGGGCGTTGTGCTGTGCTTCGGGCTGGCGGGCGGGGTGGCCTTGCCGCTGGACCGGCTGACCGATCTGCACGCGGCAACGGGGCTGCTCGGGTGGGTACTGATGCTGATTGCGGCGGTCAGCACAATCACGATGCCGATGTTCCAGAACACGCCGCGTGCACCACCGTGGGCGTTTATCGCATGGATCGCGCTGGCGGCGGCGGGGCTGCTCGCGGGGGGCGCGTGGCGGCTGGCGGGCGCGCCCGATGCGCTGGCGCTCTGCGCCGCCATCCCCGCACTGCTGCTGATGTGCGCATCGCTGGCGCTGCAGTGGCGCGCGCCGCAGCGGCGCAACCCGGCGCTGACCCGGTTCTGGGCCTGCGGCAGCCTTGCCGTTGCCGCCGCCTGCCTGTGGCTGCTGGCGGCATCGTTCGCGTTGCTGCCGGAAAGTGTGATGCCGGGCGTGCTTGGGCTGGGCATTGGCCTGCCGTTGATGCTTACGGGCATGCTGCTCGAAATCACCGCCTTTCTGGCCTGGGTAAGGCTGCGGCTTTCCGGCGTGCGCGGAAAGCGTATCCCCAATACCGAAGCGCTGATGCCGGAAAAGGAAAAGTCCCTCCTGCTGACGGCGCATCTGGCAGCCGCCACGCTGCTGGCCGCCACGCCGGGTTGGCCGGGGCTGGCGCAGATTGCCGGGCTGGCGCTGTTGTGCGCCTACGCGTTCACCGGCAGCGTCATGGTACGCTGCCTGCTTCGTGCAAAACGCTTTCTGGATTCCTGCGAGATTCATCCATGAACGGGAAATCACCCCTCGTTTACGCCTGCTCCGGCTGTTCCAGCGCGGCGCAGATGACCAACCAGATGGCGTTGTGGCTGGACCGCGAAGGAGTGGCGGAGATGTCATGCATCGCCGGGGTGGGCGGCGGCGTGCCGGGGCTGGTGCGCACCGCGCAGTCCGGCCGGGCTGTGATCGCGCTTGATGGCTGCGTGCTGCATTGCGCGCGCGCCTGCCTCGCCAATGCGGGCGTGCGGGCGGATGTGCATCTCACCCTGTCTGATTACGGCGTGAAAAAACGCCGCCATGCCGATTTCGACCGCGAGGAAGCGCGCGCGGTTTATGTGAAAGAAGTCCTGCCGCCCGCGCGGATGCTGCTGCAGGAAACGCAGCAGGCGGAGCCTTCCGGCTCCCGTGGCATCCCTCTTTCCGGAAAACCGCAGACCGACTGCCCCGCTTCCTGAATCAAAGCCGCGACAGGGGCAATCCGGCAGATTACGGCATTCCGCCCACGAGAAAATTCATCTCTTCACACGTACAGCCCGGCTGGCGCAGAAGATGCGCACTTCGGGCAGCCCGCACTGCGTGTGCATTACTGCTTCGATAGTCCGTCCAGCCGGGCCCGGAATAACTCACCGCTGTGTGCCTGCGAAGACTTCAGGCCCACCGGGCTCCCCGGAGGAATTTGCAGGAAAACGGTTCATTCAGAACCATGCCCTGCAAATCGGGCCGGAGCATCGCCGGGGAAAATAAAGACCACCAAGGGACAATGAATGAACAGGTCGTTCCCCGGGTTTTGCATCACCCTGCTAACGCTGGAAAACGTATTCAAGACCTGCCTGCGCTGTGAGCGCGATTGCAAAATAAAGCGCGGCAACGCCCAGCAGGCATGCGAAAAAAGGCGCGGGAGAGGCGGATATCCGCGCCCTTGCCTGCTTCCAGTTCCATCCGGATGCAAGCGCGCAATAGACCAGCAGATGAAAAGGCAGAAAAAACCGGGTTTCTATGGCGCCGGGAATGATCGCAACCACTGGCGCCAGGATAGCAGCGAGCCACACCGGACGGAATGCGGATGCGCCATGCCCGGTTTCGCCCATGGGCCAGACTGTAAAAAAAGTCCATGCGCCAAAAAATATCACCAGAAAATTCAGGATGGAAAGTGCGTGGCGCGATGATTTATATCTTTTGACGTACATCTCGCCATCGCGAACATCCAGCCCTGAAACAATATGCCGGGAATAAATCCCGAGAAAATCAGCCGGGTTGGCAAGCACGAGCCCGGCGTATTTTCTGATCGACCAGTCGTTATCCCTGTCTGCACCACTGCCCGCAAGCAATTTCATGCCAGCCCGGTCGAGGTAAAACATGCCCGGGCCCGGCGCTTTCGGGTTGATTGTGGTTCCATATTTCTGTACTGAAATCCCCCACCTGAGCTGATCGGCAAAAAGCCCCTGCCCCGAAATGACAGCGGGGGAATATGAATCATGGTGCTTTTTGTTGATCAGCATCTGGGGCAGACTGACGGCCAGCAGCCCCGCCGCCAGGGCAGCGAGTGCTCCGGCGCGCGGGAATCCGCCGCCAGGAGTGCGAAAAAGAAAAAAGAGAAAAAACAGGGCGACAAGCAGCGCGGGGAAAAGATAAATGGTTCTGCTGTTGTAGGCGCCGCCGAGCAGTATTCCGGCAATGCAGAGCGCTGCCAGCCGCTGCCAGCCGATATCGCCTGTCCGTGCTTTTTCGAGCTGCCAGATGGCGCCCGCCAGGAGAAGAAAAGCGGGCAGGTCGCTTAACGGATAAAGGATCAACCCGGGAAAGAGCACGGCCACCAGAATGGAAGGCAACACCCTGCGTGCAAAGCCCGGTATTCCGCCAAAAATACGCGTGTAAAAATCGGGTAGAAATACCGCGAGCAGATATCCGTAGGCAATCGCGGATGCAATCCGGTACGGCATGCGGCTGTCGGGGAACATATCGCCCAGCCAGCGGACGGGCGCGAGCAGCAACGGGAAAAAATAGCCTCTTATCGTATCCGGGAAATCTGTGATTACTTCCGGTCTGGCAAGATCCCAGTACAGGGCCGCATCGTAATAAAACACGCGAACGGCATGTGCATTCTGCAGGATCAGGAAGAGAAGCGCGGAAAAAACAAAAGCCTTCGTTTTTTCTCCACGGAACATTTTTTCCGGATGCGCCATAGAAAATCCCACAGAAAAGCTCAGGCTGAATGCGCGTTTTTTTTACGGAAAACAAGCCTGTTGAGCGCAAAAGTAACAGGGATGGTGGCGGCGACGGCAATCAGCGGGGCAAAAAATGCCGAATATCCCAGAATCTCCACCCAGACGTGGATCACGGCAAGCCCGCCCAAGTATTGCAGAAGATAAATCATGCCGACGAAGAGCAGCCCAAGCCGCCCGCCGCTGGCCCTGAAAACGTAGAAGCGGTACAGCAGGTAGGCGAGCAGGATTCCCGCCGCATAGGCCAGCGTATAGCTCAGCCGGTATGGCAGGAACTGGAGCAGTACAAGATAGACGGCGTAGGATGCCGCCGTATTGCCCGCCCCGGAGATGAGAAAGCGGAAAAAAACGGTGCGCCACCCTTCGGTCCCTGCGTGCATCCAGCCTCCCTGCAAAAAAACCGCGCGGGCTCTCAGGGCGCGCTGTAGTAGCTGCGGTACCAGGCCACGAACCGCTCCACGCCGTCGCGCACGCTGGTGGCGGGGGCGAATCCGGCCCAGGCGTCGAGTTCGGCGGTATCCGCATAGGTGGCTGGCACGTCGCCATCCTGCAGGGGCAGGAAGTTTTTCTCCGCCGTTTTGCCGAGCGCCTGTTCGATGGCTTCAATAAAGGCCATCAGTTCTACCGGATTGTTGTTGCCGATGTTGAAAACACGGTATGGCGCATTGCTGCGGGCGGGGTCGGGGCGGAGCGGATCAAAGGCGGCATCGGGTTCCGCAATGCGGTCGAGCGTGCGCAGCACGCCTTCGACGATGTCATCGACGTAGGTGAAATCGCGTTTCATCCTGCCGTGGTTGAAAACGTCAATCGGCCGCCCTTCCAGAATGGCTTTTGTGAACAGGAACAGCGCCATGTCCGGGCGGCCCCACGGCCCATAGACGGTAAAGAACCGCAGCCCGGTGGTGGGCAGGCCATAGAGATGGCTGTAGGTATGCGCCATCAGTTCATTGGCTTTTTTGGTGGCGGCGTAAAGGCTGACCGGGTGATCGACGCTGTCGTGCTCGGAAAACGGCATTTTCGTGTTGCCGCCGTAAACGCTGGAACTGCTGGCATAAACAAGGTGCTGCACCTTGCCGTGCCGGCAGCCTTCGAGAATATTGGTGAAGCCGACAAGGTTGCTGTCGATGTAGGCATGCGGATTCTGCAGCGAATAGCGCACGCCGGCCTGGGCGGCAAGGTGAATCACGCGGTCGAATTTTTCGCGGGCGAACAGCTGTTCCATGCCCGCGCGATCGGCCACATCCATGCGCACGAAGCGGAACCCCGCATGCGGTTCGAGCCGCGCAAGGCGGCTTTCCTTCAGCCTGGGGTCGTAATAATCGTTGAGATTGTCGAGGCCGACGACTTCGTCGCCGCGCGCCAGCAGGCGTCCGGAGGTATGCATGCCGATGAAGCCGGCCGCACCGGTGACGAGGATTTTCATGACCAGGCTGTTCCTGTGGGCGAAGGGTCGCATTATCCCACAGGACACCGCCCGCATCGGCGGCGGCCTTCCTCCATCGCTATACTTGCCGCCACTTTCGCCCCCTCTTGCGCCCATGCTGCTCCGCCTGCCTTATTCCCTGCTCTGGCTGCTTGCCCTGCCGTTCGTGCTGCTCCGTCTGGTGTGGCGCGCGCGCAGGCAACCGGACTATCTGCGCCATGTGGGCGAACGGCTGGGATTTTTCGGCGGCCACGCACCGCCGGAGCGGGCGATCTGGGTGCATGCCGTTTCGGTCGGAGAAACACGCGCGGCGGAACCGCTCGTACGCGCCCTGCTCGCGCACTGGCCGGGCCATGCCATTGTACTCACCCACATGACGCCAACGGGGCGCGAAACAGCGCGGACCCTGTTCGCCAGCGAAGCCCGCGTGCGGAGCGTGTACCTGCCTTACGACCTGGGATTTTTCGCCCGGCGTTTCCTGCGGCGCTTCCGCCCCGCCTTCGGCATCATCATGGAAACAGAGCTATGGCCCAACCTGCTCGCGGCCTGCCGCAGGAAAAATGTGCCGGTCGTACTCGCCAATGCGCGCCTGTCGGAACGTTCCGCCCGACGCTACGCCCGCCTGCCCACGCTGACCCGGCTCACGCTCGGCGCGCTCTCCGCCAGCGGCGCGCAGACCGAAGCCGATGCCGCCCGCCTGGGCGCGCTCGGCGCGCGCCGGGTGAGCGTTACCGGCAGCATCAAGTTCGACATCACGCCGCCACCGGCCCAGCTCGAACTGGGCGAACAGTTCCGCAGCGCATCGGGCGGGCGCAAAGTGCTGCTGGCGGCGAGCACGCGGGAAGGCGAAGAGACGCTGCTCCTCGACGCTTTCACCCACCTCGCCCCGCCGGACGTGCTGCTCGTCGTCGTGCCACGCCATCCGCAGCGCTTTGATGAGGTCGCGGCGCTGATACGCGCGCATGGACTGACGCTGCAACGGCGTTCGGAAGGCATGGCGGCCGATGCGCGCACCCGCGTCTGGCTGGGCGACTCAATGGGCGAAATGTTCGCCTGGTACCGTGCGGCGGACGTGGCGCTGATCGGCGGCAGCTGGCTCCCGTTCGGCAGCCAGAATCCCATCGAAGCCTGCGCCACTGGCGCCCCGGCGCTGGTGGGGCCGCACATTTTCAATTTCCAGCAGATTGTCGAACAGGCGCAAGCCGCGGGCGCCGTGCTGCGCGCGCAGGATGCCGCCGGGGCGATGCGTCTTGCGCTGGACCTTCTCGGCGACGAAACCGCGCGCGCGCGCCTGTCCGCGGCGGGAAAAGAGTTTGCCGCCGCGCACCGCGGCGCTACCGGGCGGACGATGGCGCTGGTCTGCGCCGTCGTAGAAAAAACGGGCGCGTGGCGGGCTGATTAACAGGCGAACGGGCGGTGCCGCTGCGCCGTCAGCCTTCGCTTTCTTCGAGCAGGGCGTTGATGAGGCGGACGTCTTCCTCGCCCAGCGTGCCTGCCGCCGCTTTTAGCCGCAGCTGGGCGATCAGCGTGTCGTAGCGGGCGCGGGCGAGCTTCTGCAGCGTATCGGCGAGCTGGGTCTGCGCGTTGAGCACGTCGATGTTGATGCGCACGCCAACTTCGTAGCCAAGCCGGTTCGCTTCCAGCGCCGAGGTGGACGACACCCGCGCCGCTTCCAGCGCCCTGACCTGCGCCAGACCGCTGGTAACGCCAAGGTAGGACTGGCGCGCGGCCAGCGCGGCGGTGCGGCGCGCGTCTTCGAGATCGGCGTCGGCCTTGATTTTGAGCGCGGCGGCTTCCCGCTCGCGCGAGGAAATGCTGCCCCCCTGGTAGAACGGCACATTGAGCTGAAGCCCGACCATGCCGTTTTCGGAGCGTTCCGTGCTGAGCGCGGGGCGCTTGCCCACGCCGTAACTGGCGACGAGATCGACCGTCGGCAGATGGCCCGCGCCCGCGCGCTCGACTTCGCGCGCGGCGATCTCGCGCGAAAGCTGCTGCGCCTGCACTGCGTAGCTGCCCTGTTCCGCCGCAGTGGCCCAGTCCGCGATGTCGTCGGGCTGCGGCCGCTGCAGCGTCACGCCGGAGCGCAGTACGGCCAGCGGCTCCGGCTCCCTGCCGATGATCTGCGCCAGCGCCTCGCGCCGCACCACGAGTTCGTTGCGCGCGGCAATTTCCTGCGCCGAGGCGAGATCAAAGCGGGACTGGGCTTCGTACACATCGGTCACCGTCACCGTGCCAACCTCGAAGCTCCTGCGGGCAATCTCGTGCTGTTCGGCGGCGGCGGTACGGAGCTGGATGACGGCGTCGAGCGCGTCCTGGGCGTTGAGCACGTTGAAGTAAGCGTCGGCCACGCGCAGGATCAGGTCCTGCCGCGCCTGGCCGAACAGGCTTTCCGCCTGCGCCGTCTGCAGCTCACCCTGTTTGTACTGCACCCAGTTCTGCCAGCGGAACAGGGGCTGGGTGAGCTGCACCGCGTAGCCATTGCTGTTGTAGTGGCGCTCGACCGTAAGCGGCACATCATTGGCGCGCACCTCCGATTCATTCCAGGTGCTGTTGGCCGATCCGCCAATCTGCGGCAGCAGTCCGGCGCGCCCCTGCACCACTTTTTCCTGCCCGGCTTCGTACTGGGCGCGGGCGGCGGCGAAGCGGGCGTCGTGATCGAGCGCGTCCTGATAGATCCGCATCAGGTCCGCCGGCCAGGCGGTGGCCGGCCCCATGGTGGTTATGGCGGCCAGCGCGCCCGCCAGCATCCGCTTCGTTGTGCTATTCACAGGCGGGAAATGGGCCGGTGCGGGGAAATCAGAAGCGGAAAGCGCTGTCCCGCGCCACGTTCCTGAGCATGGGGACCACGGTTTCGAAAATGTCTTCGGTGCGGAAACGGCCTTCGCCCTCGCAGGTAATCAGCCGCGCTTTCATTACCGGGGCCTCGCCGACGAAGGCGAACAGGCGTCCGCCGGTCTTGAGCTGCGCCAGCAGCGCGGCGGGCACGGAGGGCAGGCCGCCGGAAACCACGATGACATCGTAAGGATCGCGCCCGGGCCAGCCCTGGGCGGCGTCGCCATCTTCGACGATGACGTTTTCGACTCCGGCGCGCTCAAGGTTGCCGCTGGCGAACCGGACCAGTTCAGGCTCGATTTCCACCGTGCGCACCCAGGCGGCGCGCGCGGCCAGCAGCGCGGCGAAATAGCCCGAGCCCGTGCCGATTTCGAGCACGGAATCGGTGCGGCGCACCTGCAGCGCCTGCATGGCTTTGCCTTCGATAACCGGCCTGAGCATGACCTGGCCGCAGCCGACGGGGATTTCCACGTCGGCAAAGGCGAACTCGCGGGCCTGCGGCGGCGCGAAGTCCTCGCGCTTCACCGTCATCAGAAGATCGAGCACGTCCTGATCCAGCACCTCCCAGGGACGGATCTGCTGCTCGACCATGTTGAAGCGTGCTTTCTCGAAATCCATCAGAGCTACTCCCGGTTTTGTCTGCGCCCGCCACCCGGCGGCAAATTAGGAAAAACCCGCTCATTCTAGCGCAGTTGCCGCGCCATGACGGAGCGGCTCCGCGCTCAGTTTTCCTGGCCCGCCCCCGCCGTGGCCACGGCGGGTTTCACCCGGTACCACGCGGCATACAGGGCGGGCAGGAACAGCACGGTCAGCAGCGTCGCCACCGTCAGCCCGCCCATGATCGCCACGGCCATCGGTCCGAAAAAAGCGCTGCGGCTGAGCGGAATCATGGCGAGAATGGCCGCTGCCGCGGTGAGCATAATCGGGCGGAAGCGGCGCACGGAGGACTCGACGATCGCCTCCCACAACGGCCGCCCGGCATCCACATCCTGGCGGATCTGGTCCACCAGGATCACCGAATTGCGCATGATCATGCCAGACAGGGCAATGGCGCCGAGCATGGCGACAAAGCCGAACGGCTTGCCAAATGCAAGCAGAAAGGCCGTTACGCCGATCATGCCCAGCGGCGCGGTGAGCACCACCATCGCCGTGCGCGAGAAATTCTGCAGCTGCAGCATCAGCACCGTCAGCACCGTCAGCACGAACAGCGGTATGCCGGCGGCCACCGATCCCCCGCCCTTGGCGCTTTCTTCCACCGAGCCGCCCGTTTCAAGGTGGAAGCCCAGCGGCAGCCCGGCGGCGATATCGTCGATGCGCGGCCTGAGCCGGGCGACGATTTCCGCCGGCTGGACCGGGGCGTAAAGATTCGCGCGCACCGTGACGGTGGGAACGCGGTTGCGCCGCCAGACCAGCCCCTCTTCAAAGCCGTATTCCAGCGTCGCCACCTGCGTCAGCGGCACGTTGCGCCCGTTGCCCGCCGGCAGGGCGAGATCGGGCAGCAGCCCCAGGCTCACGCGTTCCGGCCCGGTGCCGCGCAGCACCACCGAAATGGTTTCGGCGCCTTCACGGAACTGCGTCACCGCCGTGCCCTGCAGGGAGGTGGCGAGCAGCGCGGAAATGTCCTGGCTGGATACGCCGAGCAGGCGCGCCTTGTTCTGGTCGATGCGGATGCGCACCGTTTTTGATGGCTCATCCCAGTCCTGCTGCACGTTGCGCAGATCCGGATCGGTGCGCATTACCGCCGCCACGCGCTCCGCGATGGCGTGCAACTGGCCGAGGTCGAAACCGCTGATCCGGTACTGGACGGGAAAACCCACCGGCGGACCGTTTTCCAGGCGGTTGATCGAGGCGCGCACCCCCGACGGCTCTTCGTCGAAATGGCGGATCAGCGCGCCGCGCAGCGCCTCGCGCTCAGCCACGCCAGCGGTGAGGATGACGAACTGGGCAAAGTCGGTTTGCGTCAGCTGCTGGTCGAGCGGCAGATAAAAGCGCGGGCTGCCGGTGCCCAGCCAGGCAACGTAGTTGTCGATGCCCGGCTGCTTGTCGAGGAAGGTTTCGAGCCGCTTCACCTCGCGCTCGGTGGCCTGGTGCGACGCGCCTTCGGCCAGGCGCAGATCCACCAGCAGTTCCGGGCGCGTCGAGTCGGGGAAAAACTGCTGCGGCACGAAGCGGCCGAACACCACGAGCGAAGCGGCGAACAGGGCCAGCGTCACGCTGATCACCACCCAGCGGCGCGCCACGCAGGCATTCACGAGGCGGCGCAGGCGGATATAGAACGGCGTGTGGTAGATCGCGTATTCGTCGTGCTGGTCGCAGGCGTGCGCGGCCCGTTCCGCCAGCCGCCGCCCCAGCGCGGGCCAGATGCGGCCCGCCAGCACGGCCAGGCGCGAGGGGCGGCTTTTGTTCGCGGCGAAATCCGGCAGCAGGTAATAGCCGAGATAGGGCACGAACAGCACCGCGGCCACCCACGACACCAGCAGCGCGATGACCGTGACCTGGAAGATCGAGCGCGTGTACTCGCCGGTTGCCGAGGCTGCGGTGGCGATGGGCAGAAAACCGGCCGCCGTGACCAGCGTGCCGGAGAGCATCGGCATCGCCGTCGAGGTATAGGCGAAGCTGGCGGCCCTGGCCCGCGCCCAGCCCTGTTCCATTTTGGTCGCCATCATTTCCACGGCGATGATGGCGTCATCAACCAGCAGCCCCAGCGCCATGATGAGCGCGCCCAGCGAGATCTTGTGCAGGCCGATGCCGAACAGATGCATGAACAGAAAGGTGATCGCCAGCACGACCGGGATGATGATGAGCACCACCACGCCGGTGCGCAAACCGAGCGAAAGCAGGCTGATCGCCATGACGATGACGACGGCCTCGATCAGCACGTGGACGAAGTCTCCCACGGAGTTGCGTACCGCGCGCGGCTGGTCCGCCACGCGTTCAAGGGTGATGCCCACGGGCAGTTGCGCATCCAGCCGGTCTTTCGCCTCATCCAGGCGTCGGCCCAGCAGCACGATGTCGCCCCCGGCGCGCATCGATACACCGATGCCCAGCGCCTCCCGCCCCATGAAGCGCATGCGTTCTGCGGGCGGATCGGCGTAACCGTGCCGTACTTCCGCCACGTCGCCAAGGCGGAAGGAACGTCCGCGCGCCTGGATCACCGTGTCGCGGATCGCCTCCAGGCTTTCGAACTGCCCGGACGGGCGCAGCCAGACCCGCTCGTCGCCGGTTTCGAAAAACCCCGCGCCGCTCTTGGCGTTCTGCTCCGCCAGCGCGGCGGCGATGTCCGTCAGCTTCAGCCCGAAAGTCGCCAGCCGGGTGTTGGACATTTCAACGAACACGCGCTGCGGCTGCTCGCCGAAAAAACTGACCTTGCCCACGTCCGGCACGCGCAGCAGCTCGCTGCGGATCGCCTCGGCGTGGCGCTTGAGTTCGGCCTGCGAAACGCCTTCGCCCACCAGCGCGAAAATGTTGCCGTAGGTGTCGCCAAACTCATCGTTGAAAAACGGCCCGATGGCGCCCGTGGGCAGGGTCATGCGGATGTCGCCGATCTTCTTGCGCACCTGGTACCAGATATCCGGCACTTCCGAGGCGTGCAGCGAATCCCTGACGAGGAAAAACACCATCGATTCGCCCGGGCGCGAGTAGCTGCGCACCACGTCGATCTGGGCGATTTCCTGTACTTTTTTCTCGATCTTGTCGGTGATCTGCGCTTCGATCTCGCGCGCGGTCGAGCCCGGCCATTCGGTGCGGATCACCATCACCTTGAAGGTGAAGGGCGGGTCTTCCGACTGCCCGAGGCGGGTGTAGGAAACCAGCCCGATCAGCGTCAGCGCGGCGAGGAAATACAGCACCAGCGAAGGGTGCGCCAGCCCCCACGCGGAAATGTTGAAGCGGTGCGGGCTGCGATCATCGCGCCCGCCGGACGAAGGTCCGCTCATCGGCGCACGTCCAGCGCCACTGGCGCATCCTCCGCGACGGGGCGCACGCGCTCGCCCTCGACCAGTTTGTGCACGCCGGCGATCACGATCCGCGTCCCCGCCGGCAGCGCGCCGCCCAGCACCGCGCCGTCTTCGCGGAAGGCGACAACCTGGACGGGCAGCCGCCGCAGCGTATCCGCCCCGTCCACCACCCATATCACCGCATCGTTCCCGGTGCGGCTGACCGCTGGCAGCGGCACGATGGCCTCTCCACCGGCAGTGCGGTCGAAAAACACGTTGGCGGTAGCGCCGAGCCTGAGTGCGTCATCGGCCCCTGTCACACTCACGCGGACGGTATAGGTGCGGGTTGCCACGTCCGCCGCCGGGGAAACCTCGCGCACCGTCCCGGCGTAAACCCGCTGCGCATCGGCCCAGGGGGTAATCCGCGCCGCATTGCCCGGAGCAATACCCTGGATGCGGCTTTCCGGCACGTAAATCTGCACCTCGCGCTCTTCCGGACGGGCGACGCGCAGCACCGGCTGGCCCGCGGCCACCACCTGCCCGGTCTCGGCCAGCACCGCGGTCACCACCCCGCCGTGGTCGGTCTGCAAGGCGCTGTAACCGGCCTGGTTGGCGGCGGCCGTGGCCTGCGCGCGCGCCTGGCGCAGGCGCGCCTCGGCCGCCTGCAGCACGGAACGCCGCCCATCAAGGGCGGAACCGCTGATGAAATTGCTGGCGCGCAGGCTTTCCGCCCGCACCAGTTCGGCGCGGGCCAGCGCCGCATCGGCTTCCGCCGCAGCGACCTGCGCCGTGGCGGCGTCGGCGGCCAGCCGCGTATCCTGCGGGTCGAGCCGGGCCAGGGTCTGGCCGCGCCCGACCGTGGCGCCCACGTCCACCATGCGTTCGATGATCTTGCCGCCGATGCGGAAGCCCAGGTCGGTTTCGTAACGGGCGCGGATTTCACCGGCGTAAACCTGCATTCCGGCCACGCCCGCCGCGCCGCCTGTTTCCCGCACGAGCACGGCGGGCGGCTGCGGCGCGGGCGGCTGCGGCGCGGAGCAGGCGGCGAGGACAAAGCCCGCGACCAGGAAAAAGGGGGAGAACAGCCTGCGCGGCTGACAGCGCCAGGCGCATTCAGCCGTGTTTTTTCTGGAGCCCGTCCGGGCGGACAGAAACTTAGTTTTCAAGAGACGGGCGGGAGCGGGCAAGTTCGAGAAAATGGTCGTAATTCCGGACGTAATCGGCGGCGTCGTAATGATCCGACGCCAGCACGAGCAATACCGCATCAGCGGAATAGCGGTACTGGATGCCCCAGGTCAGCGGTGGCAGGTAGAGGCCCAGAGTGGGGCGGTCGAGCACGACTTCCTCGCGGTTTTCACCGTCGTCGGCGACCACGTGGATACTGCCTTTGACCGCGATGAG
>JAVBTY010000033.1:0-69741 GCA_031555955.1 Rhodocyclaceae bacterium
CGCTGGACACCCTCGCGGGCCATAAAGGGCTCGACCGCGCGCAACTCATGGCCACCGTGCCGCTGGCGCTCGAAGCCGCCGACCAGGCCGCCGCCAACGCCCTGCAAGGCGGCCTGTTCGACGCCATGCCGGAAGCGGCCGGCGCGGCTCCCACCTTCGCCACCATGCGCCCATGGAACGAACGCGAACGGCTGAAGGAAGAAAAAATCGCCATCGGGTTCTTCCTCTCCGGCCACCCCTTCAACAGCTACAAGGCCGAAGTACGCCGCTTCGTGCGGCGCACGCTGGCCCAGCTCGAACCCGCGCGCGAACCGGCCATGCTCGCCGGCGTCGTGATGGAAGCGCGGACCAAGATGGGCAACCGCGGCAAGATGATGTTCGTGCAACTGGACGACGGCACCACGCCACGCGAAATCGCCATCTACGCCGAAGTGCTCGAAGCCAACCGCAGCAAGATCGTCACCGACGAAGTACTGATCGTCGAAGGCAAAATCAGCAACGACGACTTCTCCGGCGGACTGCGCATCATCGCCGACCGCCTCCTCACACTCGGCGAAGCACGCAGCCGCTTCGCCCGCTCACTGAGCCTGCGGATCGACGGCGCGGCCCCCAACGGCGGCGCCGCCACCATCACCCGCCTGGAACAACTCCTCGCCCCCTTCCGCGACAGCGGCTGCCCCATCTGTGTGCGCTACCGCAACGCCGAAGCCGAAGCCGAACTTCCCTTCGGCAACACCTGGCAAGTCCGGCTGGAAGAAGCACTGCTCGACAGCCTGCGCGAATGGCTGTCAAAAGAGGCGGTGGAGGTTGTTTATCCGGCCTGAACGGGCGAAATCCATAGCGATCCGGCGGTTATGAAAGCGATACCCGCGCTGGACGTGCGTCTCAGCACTCGCCGTTTTCCGCCTGCTCTTTTTGCCTGATGAACTCCGGATCGTTCTCGAACCAGTCTTCCCCCATGAGTTCAACCGGATGCGGACAACGCTCGGAGCCGTTACCGCAGGCCATCGAGTCAAAAGGGCAATAACGGTCGCAGCCCCAGCAGATGCGCTCGGGATGTTTGGGGAGCAGGGGAACGCGCTTTGCCATCGTGGTACACCGGATTGCGGAAAGAGAAAAGCAGGTATACGACCCTGTTTCTCTCCAGAGGTTTCAGAAAAAACCCTGTAAAAAACACCCTTGGCACCAGATGAATGTTTTCTCGTACACAAAAAAACGCCCGATAAATCGGGCGTTTTCTGCAATACCAGTAGCTTAGCGCTTGGAGAACTGCTTGCGGCGGCGGGCCTTGCGCAAACCCACTTTTTTCCGTTCAACTTCCCGCGCATCACGGGTAACGAAACCAGCCACCCTAAGTTCGGGCTTCAGTTCGCCGCTATAGTCGATCAGCGCCCTGGTGATGCCATGGCGGATGGCGCCGGCCTGCCCGGACTCTCCGCCGCCAGAAACGTTCACCATGATGTCGAAACGGTCGGCATTGCCGGTCAGAACCAGCGGCTGACGCACGATCATGCGGCCTGTTTCACGGGAGAAAAACTCATCGACAGGCTTGCCATTAACGACAATCTTGCCAGACCCTGCCTTGATGAACACGCGTGCAACAGCAGTCTTGCGGCGGCCGGTGCCATAGTTATAAGTCACAGCCATTATGGGCGGCTCCTGTCAGATCTCGAGAACTTTCGGTTGCTGGGCGCTATGGGGATGCTCGGACCCCGCATAGCATTTGAGCTTCTTCAGCATGGCATACCCCAGCGGACCTTTCGGCAGCATGCCCTTCACAGCCTTTTCCAGCACCCGCTCTGGAAACCGCTGCTGCAGCCTGGTGAAATTCGTCTCATAAATTCCACCTGGATAGCCGGAGTGCCGGTAGTACTTTTTGTCCTGCGCCTTGTTGCCCGTAACGCGCAGCTTGTCCACGTTAACGACGACAATGTAGTCGCCGGTATCTACGTGTGGCGTATAGATGGCTTTATGCTTGCCGCGAAGGCGGCGTGCAATCTCGGAGGCAAGACGGCCAAGCACCTTGTCCGCGCCGTCGACAACGAACCAGTCGCGCTGAACTTCATGCGGCTTGGCGGAAAACGTTTTCATGAGAAACCTCTGTTTTTATCAGGTCTGAAGAAGAAGGCTTCGCTCAGACGGAAAGCGCGCGAGTGTAGTATGCAGCGCCCCCCCTGTCAATCAGCGGTACGGACAAGGCGTTACGGAAACCGCAGCAACCGCCATCTGCCGCCGATTCCGGCCATCTCCCACAGGATGGCGAAAACCCCTGACAAACCAGCGTCGGCTTCCCCGTCCCCGCAGCAGCGTCATCGACGCCATCAAGCCCCTGTCCTGTGCCTGTGCCTGTGCCTGTGCCTGTGCCTGTGCCGCCACGCCAGCGAAATTACAGGCAAAAAAAACGCAGCTCTTGTGGAGCTGCGTTAAATCCACACCAAAGGAGGAGGGTGGAGGAGACACCTTTGGATCAGCGAAGCACCTTATGATGTTTTGCACCCGCCATCGATCCGACTGGGGGCATTATCCTCAATACCAATGTGTTGTGCAAGCGGATTTTGTGCAGCGCACTATAAATTTTCTGATCTGCAAATAGATTTAACTTATCTATTAATGCCGCATCTTTTCCCGTGAATATCTGCCAGGCGGGCGTTTTCTGTTTATGGTAGGGCCATATCCCGGAATTTCCAGACCGCCTGTTTTTGCACTGCACGATCCTGCGGTCCGCAAGGTCGCGCGCCCTCACGAAACACCCGCCCGCCCGTCAGACATGGTAGGCCGTACCCGTCATCACCTTCGCAGCCAGCCTCATCACGCCCCTTAGCGGCCCCGGCAGCCTGGCTGCACCCAGACGAAGCGCAGACTCCGCGTGTCCCGCCTCATCCTCTTTCATCCGGCTGACGATTGCCCGTGATTTAGCATCCGCTGCGGGAAGGCTGTCCAGATGCCTGCCCAGATGCGCCTCAACCTGGCGCTCTGTTTCAGCCAGAAACCCGAGATTCCAGCGGTCGCCGCACCGCCCGGCCAGCACACCGATCGCAAACGCGCCTCCATACCAGAGCGGATTGAGCGCGCTCCTGCGCCCTCCCAGTTCGGTGATGCGCCGTTCCGTCCATGCAAGATGCTCCATCTCTTCCTGCGCAGCCGAAAGCAGCTCCTGATGGACAAAGCCATCGCGGGACATCGCCGCCTGCCCCCGGTACAACGCCTGCGCGCAAACCTCGCCGCTGTGGTTGATCCGCATCAGCGCCGCGGCATGCCGCCGCTCGGCTTCGCTCAGCGCGGCTTCGGGGAGTTCCTCTCCCGGAACCGGACATCCCGTACGCGCGGAGGTGAAAACGGTCCGCAACGCCTTGTCGAACCCGATGATGAGCCGGTCGATCATGGCAGACGCCCTCCGGCCGGATCAAGGTAGCCAGCCTCCCCGCCCAGACGGCGCAGCACTTCGGCGCGGTCCCGTGGCGGTGCATTGCCGTCACAAAAATAATCCTTCGCCAGCGCGGCGCGTTCCCGGTTGTACGTGTTGTCGGCAATGGGCTGCCAGCCATCGTCTTTCAGACGCGCCCACTCCCCTGCCTGCCGCCAGCGGGCGTAACGCTTCCACGCAAGCGCATGGCAGTGAATGCCTTCAAACGTAATGTTTTCAGCGCCACCGGGCGTGCGCACGGTCAGCACATAACGCACGACACCATCCGCGCCAACCGCAAGGCTGCCGCCATCGATAAAAAACCGGTTCGGCGATGCGCTGCCGACGGAAAAGGAGCGCTGTTCCGCGGCGGCCGGCGGGGCGGGCAGCTCATAGGCGCCTTCTTTCCAGTCCGGATCCACGTCGCTAAACAACGCAGCGAATGCAACGGCGGGGATACAGACGCAGAATCCGCCCGCCCCGCCAGCAAGAAGGTGCCACAAACGATTCTGGCGCATAGTTTTCTGAAAAGCCGGATAAGCCGATACGGCAAGGCGCGCGCTTTTCCCGTCCGCCCCCGCCGTTCAGCTGGAAAAACCACCCCGGGGTCAGTTTCCCGGGGCCGCCGTCTGCCGGTAAGCATCCGGCAGTTCGTGAAGCCGCGCGCGGAAAAGCACGCGGGAAAGCTCCGTCAGCGCCTGCTGGTAAACCTGCCGCTTGAATTCGATGACGGCATCAAGCGGCACCCAGTAATCGCTCCAGCGCCAGGCGTCGAACTCAGGGTGCGTGCTGGCACGCAGGCACACATCCGTGTCGCGCCCGACGAGCCGAAGCAGGAACCATATCTGCTTCTGCCCACGATAGGTATTGCGCCATTCCCGCCTGATCCAGTGCTTTGGAACGTCGTAACGCAACCAACCCCGCGTGCGGCCGAGTATTTTCACGTGCTCCGGATGTAGCCCGACTTCCTCATGCAGCTCCCGGAACATGGCCTGCTCCGGCGTTTCACCGTGCTTGATGCCGCCTTGCGGGAACTGCCAGGAATGTTCGCGGATACGTTTTCCCCAGAAAACCTCGTTGCGCGCATTGACCAGGATGATGCCGACGTTCGGGCGGTAGCCTTCACGGTCGAGCATGATCAAACCTTTGAATTTCTATGAACTGGGCCGGATTTTTTCACACTTGCGCCAGGTTTGAAAGCACGCGCCGGGGCCGTGCGCGGACGTCATGCGCTAGAATCCGGCGGTTATTTTCCGATCCCATCCCAGCATGCGCGCCAGCCAGTTCCATATTTCCACGCTGAAAGAAGCCCCTTCCGACGCCGAAGTCACCAGCCAGAAGCTGATGCTGCGCGCCGGCATGATCCGTAAGGTCGCCGCCGGCATCTACAGCTACCTGCCGATGGGGCTGCGCAGCATCCGCAAGGTGGAAGCGATCGTCCGCGAGGAAATGGACCGCGCGGGCGCACTGGAAATCACCATGCCGCTGGTGCAGCCGGCCGAGCTGTGGCAGGAAACAGAGCGCTGGGACAGGATGGGCGCCGAAATGCTGCGCCTGAAAGATCGCCACGAACGCGACTTCGCCCTGCAGCCCACCTCCGAGGAAGTGGTTACCGACATCGCCCGCCAGGAGCTGAAAAGCTACCGTCAGCTGCCAAAAAATTTCTACCAGATCCAGACCAAGTTCCGCGACGAGCGCCGTCCGCGCTTCGGCGTCATGCGCGGGCGCGAATTCACCATGAAGGATGCCTACTCCTTCGACCGCTCGGCGGAGCATGCCGGACAAAGCTACGAGCGCATGTATGCCGCCTACTGCCGAATTTTCGACCGTATCGGCCTCGCTTACCGTGCGGTGGCTGCCGACACGGGCGCCATCGGCGGCGACCGCTCGCACGAATTCCAGGTGATCGCCGACACGGGCGAAGACGCCATCGTCTACTGCCCCGCATCGGACTACGCCGCCAATATCGAACTGGCGGAAGCGCTGCCGCTGCTGGCGGAGCGCGCCGCCCCCACCGCCGCGCTGGCCAGAACGCCCACCCCAGGCAAACAGGCCTGCGCCGACGTCGCCGCATTCCTTGGCGTTCCCCTCTCCTCGGTGGTGAAATCGCTCGTTGTTGCCAGCGACGCCCCCGGCGCGGCGGGCGAAGCGCCGCAAAACACCCTGTGGCTGTTGCTGGTGCGCGGCGACCACGACCTGAACGAAGTCAAAACCGGCAAGATCGCGGGGCTGGAAGGCGGCTTCCGCTTCGCCAGCGAAACGGAAATTACCGCCGCTTTCGGCTGCAGGCCGGGCTCTCTTGGACCGGTCGGCCCGCACAAACCGGTACGGATCATCGCCGACCGCACCGTCGCCAACATGGCGGATTTCGTCTGCGGCGCCAACGCCGACGGCTTCCACTACACCGGTGTCAACTGGGGCCGCGACCTGCCCGAGCCTGATCTGGTCGCCGATCTGCGCAACGTTGTCGAGGGCGACCCCTCGCCCGACGGGCGCGGCGCGCTCTCTATCCAGCGCGGCATCGAAGTCGGCCATGTGTTCTATCTCGGGGCCAAATATTCAAAGGCGATGAACGCCACCTTCCTCGACGAAGACGGCAAACCCAAACACTTCGAAATGGGCTGCTACGGCATCGGCATTACCCGCATCGTCGGCGCCGCCATCGAACAGAACTCCGACGCCCGCGGCATCATCTGGCCCGCCGCGATCGCGCCTTTCGGGGTCGTGATCTGTCCGGTCGGCTGGGGCAAGTCCGAAGCCGTCCGTGCCGAAGCCGAAAAGCTTTACGCCACGCTCACCGCCGCAGGCATCGACGTCATTCTCGACGACCGCGACGAACGCCCCGGCGTGATGTTCGCCGACTGGGAGCTGACCGGCATTCCACACCGTGTAACCATTGGCGAGCGCGGCCTGAAGGAAGGCGCCGCCGAATACCAGGGCCGACGGGATGCCGAAGCCACCCGGCTGCCGCTGGGCGAAATGGCGCAGCATGTCATTTCCCGTTCCCACACATGACCCTTTCCGGTTATAAAGACGGCATGTTTTTTCGCCCCTGCCTGATCCTCGCGGCCTTCTCCGTCCTCATTGGCTTCAGTGCCGCCGCGCTCGCAGGCGCACAGCAGTACGAACCCCTCGCCGCCAGCGTGCGCGCGGCGCTGCATGAGGCGGTGAGCGACGCCGCCGCGCCCGGACTGCCGATTCCCGGCGAAGGGGAACGCGCCCAGTGGCTGGCGGAAATGTCCCGCAGGCTGGAAAAGCGCATCCCGGACAGCAGCTACCGCAGCGAACTGCTGACGAGCGTGCACTACGAAGCCACCCGGGCGGGGCTCGATCCGCAGCTCGTGCTCGGGCTCATCCAGGTCGAAAGCAATTTCCGCAAATACGCGATTTCCAGCGCCGGCGCGCGCGGCTTCATGCAGGTGATGCCGTTCTGGCTGCGGGTCATGGAGCGTCCGGACGACAACCTTTTTCATCTGCGCACCAACCTGCGCTACGGCTGCACCATCCTGCGCCATTATCTCGACATCGAAAAAGGCAATCTTTTCAGGGCGCTGGGCCGCTACAACGGCAGCCTGGGCAAAGCGGCATACCCCAATCTTGTACGCACTGCCTGGGAACGCAACTGGGCATGGCGCCCCCCCCAGCTGGTCGCCGGTGCGCCCGGAGACAGAAAAGACTAACCATCGCCAAGGATTTCCACCCCATGGACCATCGCCTCTTCCGCCGCAGATCCATCGCCATCGATTTCCGTATCTATAACGCGGACTCAGGAGAATTCCTCGGCCGCATCGGAGATATTTCTCCGGGCGGGCTGCTTGTTTACGGCTCCCAGCCGCTTGGCGAAGAGAAAAAACTGCGGGTCCGCATCGATTATCCCGACAGCGCCGGACAGACCTGTTCCGCTTCTTTCGACGCACAGATCCAGTGGTCCAAAGTCGACGTCAACCCCAGCCTGCACGCTACCGGGCTGCGTCTGGTCAATCTGGAACAGCCCGATGCCGCGGAAGCGCTTGCCGCCCTGCTCGACCGCTTCACCGTCGGGCCGAATCCGGAAACCGGTGACTGATCCGGGCAGCGCCCCCAGACCCGCGCGCTAGCCGGTGTAGCCCCGCATCCGGCCTTCGATTACGCGCGGATTGTCGCCGTTGCCGATGCAGATCAGCCCGTCGACAAACATTTCGCGCTGCACCGCCAGCGCACTGACGTGCGCCAGCAGCTTTTTGGCGATCGGCAAAAATACGAGGTTGGCCAGACCAACGCCGTAAATCGTCGCCACAAAGGCCACGGCGATACCCGAGCCGAGCCGGGCCGGATCGGTCAGGTTTTCCATGACGTGAATCAGGCCCATCACCGCGCCGAGAATGCCGATCGTCGGCGCATAACCGCCCGCGCTCTCCCAGATTCTCGCGCCCTGCCTCATCCGCGCCTGCCAGGTATCGATTTCGACTTCCAGCACCTCGCGCACCCGCGCCGGATCAACGCCATCAATCAGCATCTGCAGCCCCCGGTGCATGAACGGCTCGGGCATCCTGTCCAGCTGCCCCTCCAGCGCCAGCAGACCCTCTTTGCGCGCAATCAGGCTCCACTCAACAACCTGCCTGATAACCGCCTCATTTTTTATCACAGGGGGAAAGAACACCCACCTGGCCATGCGCATGCCGTCAAGAAAAACGCGCAGCGGGCTCTGCAGCATGACCGCGCCCAGCGTGCCGCCAATAACGATCGTGAACGCCGTGGGCTGGACCAGGGAGGAAATATGCCCTCCCTCCATCGCCTGCCCGAAAAGAATGGCCGCAATCCCAAGGGTCAGGCCAGCGAGACTGATACTGTCCATGCGCGATTTACCAACGGGTTAAGCAGGATCAGGCATCGGCCGGCGGTTTTTTCGGCGGACGGCCCCGGCGGGCCCCACCTTTGACAACCGCCCCCGTCCCCAGCACATGTGCGCGCAGCCGCGCCACCGCCTGGCTGTGCAGCTGGCAGACGCGCGATTCGGTCACACCCAGCACTTCGCCGATTTCCCGCAGGTTCAGGTCTTCCTCGTAATACAGGCCCATCACCATCTGCTCGCGCTCCGGCAAGGCTTCGATGGCGCGGATCAGGTTCGAGCGCATGTCAGAGTTTTCGAGCAGATCCAGCGGATTCGAGCCATATTCACCCAGATGGCGCTCGAAATAATCCTCGCCCTCGCCATCGGTGAAGTCCTCGAAATACACCAGCTGATAACCGCGCGCCTCCTGCAGCATGCGCTGGTAATCGGGCAGCGGCACATCGAGTTCCGTCGCCAGTTCGGTTTCTGTCGGCTGGCGGCCGAACTGCTGCTCCAGCAGGTGAATGGCGCTTTCAATGCGCCGCATGTCGCGGCGCAGGCTGCGCGGCACCCAGTCGTTGTCGCGCAAGCCGTCGAGCATCGCTCCGCGTATGCGCTGCATGGCGTAGGTTTCGAACTGCGCGCCCAGCCCCTCCTCATAGCGGCCGATGGCGTCGAGCAGCCCCATCATGCCGTTCTGGATCAGGTCTTCCGGCTCCACGCTGGCGGGCAGTTTCGCCATCATCTGCCAGGCGATACGCTTCACCAGCGGAGCATAGGCCTCCACCAGGTGATCTTTATCCACATTGCCTTCAGCGTCGTACATCCATGTGACCCGTTTTTTTCCGCGCCCTGTCCTGGACGGCAGAATGCCTTCTGCAGCCCCAAGGGAAGAAGGCCATTTTCCCGCACTGGCGGCTGTATTGCCAGCGCGATAGGGCGAACGCATTGAAGTACCCATTTATTTAAGCGCCAGTGAGGAAGCAAAAGAGGGACGCCCGCCCAGTGCAGCCAGGCGGCGCAGGAAGGCCATTTCCGGTTCGCGCGGCGAGGAAGGCGTCACCGGCCGGCCCAGCGCGGCGGCAAGATCATCGCGCTCCACTTCGCCCAGCCAGGCCAGCGGCACGCCGACATGGCGGCGAACCAGCGAATCAAGGCTGGAGAAAAATGCCGCGGCCTCGTTCCGGCTGCGCGCGCGGGCGACCGCGACATGCATCGATCCCGCCCCCGCCGCAGCCAGCTGCTTGATGATCTGGTACGCCTCTTTTGCCCCGGATGCGCTCGCCTCGGCCACCAGCAGGCGGCGCGGGGCCGCATGCACAAACGGCGACGGGTCGCCCGCCGAACCCGGCGCGGCATGGATGAGCACAAAACCGGCATGGCGGTGCAGCACCTGCAGCGCTTCCACCAGACACGCGCGGCGGGCGTCGTCGAGCAGGGGCAGGGCAAGAGCGGCGGCGGCAGCCGGCACCCGCCCCATCAGTCCGGACACGGGCTGGAGCAGTTCGGCCAGGGTCAGACGCCCGTCGAACATCTGCAGCAGATCGTGGCCCGGCGGCAGACCGAGCGCGCCGGAAAGCGCATCGTCGCCAGCAGCCTCGTCGATCACCAGCACGCGGCCGGCAGGGCCGGCAAGCCGCCGGGCCGTGCAGATCGCGTTATCGGCGCGGTGCTGCCCACTGGCGTACAGCGCCACCACGGCCGGCGGCGTGCGCCGGAACAGCCGCCGCAGCCCGGCGGCTTGGTCTTCGCGTCCGTCGATCATGTCAGGCTCCCGTTCCCGCCGCCGACAGCATCAGTCCGGCGTCCTCATCGTGCAGCCGCCACGGCGACCCGGCCGCCTGCTCGCGCAGCGCCCGGTGCAGCAGATAGGCGCGATTGGGCAGGTGCAGGTCTTCCGGCACCCGCTGGCCGTTGGCCACATAGAAAACATCGAGATCGTGGCGTACGGCGACATCCATTGTCGATCCCAGCGAGGCCGCTTCATCCACCTTGGTGAAAATGACGCCTTCGAGGTCCGCGCCGGAGTAGGCGCGCACCACGTCATCCAGGGTGTCGCCACGGCTGGTGGCGTTGAGCAGCAGCAGACGGCGCACGCCTCCCGCTCCAGCGAGCATCGCTGCCTGTTCGGCCACGGCGCGGTCGCGCTGGCTCATGCCCATGGTATCGATCAGCACCATGTGCTTGCCGCGCAGTTCGGCCAGGGTCTGGCGCAGGTCGGCGGCATCACGCACGGAAAACACCGGCACGCCAAGGATCCGGCCGTAGATGCGCAGCTGCTCCTGGGCGCCGATGCGGTAACCATCGGTGGTAATCAGCGCCAGCCGCCCGGCCCCATGCCGCACGACGCAGCGCGCGGCAAGCTTGGCCGTGGTGGTGGTTTTGCCCACGCCGGTGGGGCCAACCAGAGCGTAGACGCCGCCCCGGTCGATGATGTCATCGTCGCAGGAGCGGGCGCGCAGCATGCGGTCCAGCGCCTTGCGCACCGCGCCGCGCGCCTCATCGGGGGTAGCGTTCTCGCCCACCGCTTCGCCAAGACGGCGCGCCAGCGGGGCGGAAAATCCGGCTTCGAGCAGTTCGCCGACAACAATGGCGCGCGCCGGCGCATGCCGGTGCGTTTCGCCCCAGGCGAAACCGGCAAGCTGGCGTTCGATCATGCCGCGGATGCCGGTGAGTTCTTCCATCAGCCGGGTGTTGGCTTCCTGCAATGCACGCACGCGGGCGTCATCCATATCGCCGCGCGGCGTTTCCCGCACCGGTTGCACGGTGGATTTTTCTGGCGCGGCGGCGGGCCGCTCTGTCCGGGCGAACGGCTGTACCGCTGGCGCGGGCTTTGCGGGCGGGGGCGTTTCTTCCGGATAGCCCCCGGCCTGCCACACACTGTTGCCGCGCGCGAGGTAATCGGGCGTTTCAATACGCGGCGGACTGAACGGGCGGACCGTTGCCGACGGCGCTTTCTGCACCGCCGCCGCGCGCGGTATCGCGCCAGCGGCCAGCCGGGACAGGCTGACGTGGAAATCAGCATCGTCGACCAGCGCGGCGGCGGCGGGTTTAATGGCGGACGACGTAAGGGCGGACGCAATGGCGGGAGCCGCTGGCGGCGCGGCCTCCACGGCGGGGCGGCGCGGCGTCTGAACGGCGCCGACGGCATCGGCGGGCAACGCCAGAATCTCGACCCCGCCCTCCACCGCCCGGTTGGACAGGACGATGGCTTCGGGACCGAGTTCTTCCTTGAGCGCGCGCAGGGCTTCCCGCGCGGTCTGGGCAAAATAGCGTTTCACGTTCATGGCGTTTCTCCGGACAGCCCTGCTTTTCGCACAGGCTCGGCCTGATTATGACTAGCTGCCAGCTATTACCGTGGCAGGAATAAAGCGGGCTTTCCCCCCTAATTCCCGTCCTGTTCCCCGTGCCGGGAACATTCCCCCGCGCGTGCTCAGACCTGGGAGCCGACGATGGCGCTCACGCGGATGGTGCGCGACTCCGGCACTTCGGCGTTGGAGATCACCTTCAGCGCCGGTACCGCGCGGCGCAGGAAGCGCGACAGCAGCATGCGCAGCGGCCCCGGCACCAGCAGCACCGGCGGCAGGCCGATTTCTTCCTGGCGCTGGGCGATCTGCGCGGTCTGGCGCAGCAGCGTATCGGCCAGCCCCGGTTCGATCACACCGCCATCGCCGCTGCCCATGGCCTGCAGCAGGATGCGCTCCAGCCCCGGTTCGAGCGCCATCACATGCACTTCGGAAGCGCCAGGGAACAGGCCCTGGATAATCGCGCGGCCCAGCGATTCGCGCGCCCGCGCGGTGAGTTCGGCCGGGTCCTGGGTGCGTGGCGCATGTTCGGCCAGCACTTCGATAATAGTGCGCATGTCGCGGATGTTGACGCCCTCTTCCAGCAGGTTCTGCAGCACGCGCTGGATGGCGGAAACACTGAGCAGCTTCGGCACCAGATCTTCGATGAGCTTGGGCGCGTCCTTGCCGATATGGTCGAGCAGCGCCTGCGTTTCCTGGCGGCCCAGCAGCTCGGCGGCATGGTGCAGGATGAGGTGATTGAGGTGGGTCGCCACCACCGTGCTCGCATCCACCACGGTGTAGCCCAGCGCATGGGCCTGTTCGCGGGTCGCGGCGTCGATCCAGTACGCGGGCAGGCCGAAGGCGGGATCTTTCGTTTCGCGCCCGCCGCTGAGCGGCCCGGAAACCCGGCCCGGATTAATCGCCAGAAACTGGCCCGGATAGGCCTCGCCGCTGCCGATTTCCACACCCTTGAGCGCCACGCGGTAGGCATTGGGCTTGAGTTCGAGGTTGTCGCGGATATGCACCGGCGCGGCCAGAAAGCCCACCTCCTGCGCGAACTTTTTGCGCAGCCCGCGGATGCGCTTGAGCAGTTCGCCATCCTGCGCCTTGTCCACCATCGGAATCAGCCGGTAGCCCACCTCCAGCCCGAGCACATCGACCGGCGCCACATCGTTCCAGCTCGCCTCCTGCGCCTCGGCGGCCTGCTGCGCCTGCTCCTCTGCGGCGGCTGCGGCCTTTGTGGCGGCGGGCGTCGCTGCCTCGCCAGGCCCCTGCGCGGTTTTTTCGTAACGTTTCCAGGCGAGCCAGCCGAAGGCCGAGGCCAGCGTGATAAATACGAGGTTGGGCATGCCGGGAATCAGCCCAAGCACGCCGATGATGCCGGCGGTCAGCGCCAGCACCTGCGGGTTGGAGAACACCTGTGCGATGACAAGCGTGCCCACGTCGTCATCCTCGCCCACGCGGGACACCACCAGACCCGCCGCCACCGAGATGATCAGCGCGGGAATCTGCGCCACCAGGCCGTCACCGATCGTCAGCAGCGTGTAGGTGTGCGCTGCGTCGCTCACCGCCAGATCGTGCTGGATCACACCGACGAACAGCCCGCCGATCATGTTGATAAGCAGGATCAGCACGCCCGCCACCGCGTCGCCGCGCACGAATTTCGACGCGCCGTCCATCGCGCCGTAGAACTCGGATTCCTGCGCCACTTCCTTGCGGCGGCGCTTGGCTTCCTTTTCGTCGACAAGCCCGGCATTAAGGTCGGCGTCGATCGCCATCTGCTTGCCCGGCATCGCATCGAGGGTAAAGCGCGCGCTCACCTCGGCGATACGGCCCGCGCCCTTGGTGATAACGACGAAGTTGATCAGCGTCAGGATCACGAACACGACGATGCCGACCGCGGTATTGCCGCCCACCAGGAAGTTGCCGAAAGCCTCGATCACCTTGCCCGCCGCATCCGGCCCCGAGTGCCCGTGCAGCAGCACGACTCGGGTGGAGGCGACGTTGAGCGACAGGCGCAGCAGGGTCGTCACCAGCAGCACGGTGGGGAACACTGAAAAATCCAGCGGTTTTTTCGAATACAGCGCCACCAGCATCACCATGACCGATACGGCGATGTTGAAGGTAAAGAACACGTCGAGCGCGAAGACCGGCAACGGCAGCACCATCATCGACAGGATCATGATGATGAGCAGCGGCGCGCCCAGCTGCCGGAGGTTGGCCGGTGAGGCGAGATCGCGCAGGTTCAGGGGCAGATTGGTAGCCATCGTTCAGTAACCGGAAATCATTCTTCGGGCGCGCCGGGGTCCATCCCCTCGGGCACGGGCAGGTCGGTCGGCGCTTCGGGCGGCAGCCCCCCGGCGCTCATCCATTCACCAAGCTGGTACACATAGGCCATTACCTCGGCCACCGCGGTGTACAGCGCGGCGGGAATGGCCTGCTCCAGTTCGCAGTTCGCGTACAGCGCGCGCGCCAGCGGCGGGGCTTCGAACAGGGGCACATCGTGTTCCTTCGCAATTTCGCGGATTTTCAGCGCCAGTTCGCCGCGCCCTTTGGCCACGATGACCGGCGCGCCCATCTTTTCCGCGTCGTACTTCAGCGCCACGGAAAAATGGGTCGGGTTGGTCACCACCACATCGGCCTCCGGCACCGCCGCCATCATCCGCCGCCGCGCCATCTCGCGCTGTATGCTGCGGATGCGGCCCTTGACGTGCGGATCGCCATCCTGTTCCTTGCTCTCACGCCGGACTTCTTCCTTGGTCATGCGCAGCTTGCGGTAGTACTGCCACAGCTGGAACGGCACATCGGCCAGCGCGAGCAGCCCGAGGCTCGCCGCAATCAGCAGGGCGATGAAAACAACCGATCCGGCAAAGTCCGGCATACCCACTTCCAGCGGTTCGACCATCAGATCGAGCAGGTGATCCTGCTGCTTCCACAGCACCGTGGCGCCAACACCGCCGACAAGGGCAGCCTTGAGCATGGCCTTGAGCATTTCCACCAGACCATGCAGGGAAAACATGCGCTTGAGCCCCTGCAGCGGATTCATGCGCCCAAAGTTGGGGCCCAGCGCCTTGGACGAAAACACCATTCCGCCAAGCAGGATGGGCGCGGCCACGGCGGCCAAGATCAGCGCCAGAAAAAGCGGCATCAGCGTCAGCAGCGCGCCGCCAAAAAGATCCTGCAGCCGGGTCAGAAGCAGAGAATGGTCGAACGCCTGCTGGCGGTCGAACGCGAACGAACGGCTTACCAGCCCGGATATCCGCTCCGACATCCACCCGCCGAGCGCCCACAGCGCCGCCACTCCGGTGATGGTGACGAGAAAGGTCGACAGTTCCCGCGACTGCGGGACCTGGCCTTCCTCGCGCGCCTGCTCCAGTCTTCGCGGTGAGGGACTTTCTGTTTTTTCGAGGTCGCTGTCTTCGGCCACGGCCGGCTCCGGAAACCCCGCGCCGCGCCAGGATGGACGCAACGCGACATGCGGCGATTATCACCGCCGTCCGGCAAGCCTCATGCGTCGAAAAAACGGGGGAAAACGGCTCTATTCGAGCCTTGCGTGCAGCCCCGCGCTACCCGGAATAACCGCCCCGGTCAGCGCCCCGGCCGCAGGCGGTCGATGCCGCGGATGGCGCTGCCGGGCCCGATACCACGCTCGCGGAACCAGCCCGCGTTCATTTCCAGCGCATAGCGCGACGGCGCGCTGGCGCAGTGGTTGTTCTCGGTCTGCGGCTGCATGTCCTCAATATTGACGATGCGCCCCGCGCCATCGAGAAACGCCACCGACAGCGGCAGCAGGGTATTTTTCATCCACATGCAGTGATGGGACTCTTCCGGAAAAACAAACAGCATGCCGTGCTGCGCCGGCATCGAACGCCGCTGCATCAGCCCGCGCTGGCGCTCCTCGAAAGAGTCCGCCACCTCGGCTTCGATGCGGAACATGCCCGCGCCCAGCTCGATTACCGGCATCTGCGCCGCTGCGGGAACCGCCGCCGCGCCAGCGCAGGCGACCAGCAGCGGGATAACGTTCCGGGCAATCCGTTTCATGTTCCGTCCTGAAAAAACGACAAAGCCGATTCTAGCGCGCACCCGGCCTGATTCCGGCCCCACCGCGCATTCGCGCGGGCGGCGCGGGCATTTCACCTTCGCGCCAGCAGCCGGGCGCGAGCCCATCCAGCCGCCACGGGCCGATCGCGGTCCGGATCAGGCGCAGGGTGGGGTGCCCGACCCGGGCCGTCATCCGCCGCACCTGGCGGTTCTTGCCCTCGCCCAGCACGATCTCCAGCCAGGCCGTCGGCGCCGTCTTGCGAAACCGCACCGGCGGATCGCGCGGCCACAGCCAATCCGGCTCCGCCACACGCCGCGCCGCACAGGGCCGTGTGACGAAGTCGCCCAGATCAAGCCCGCCGCGCAGGCGTTGCAGCGCCTCATCATCCGGTTCGCCCTCAACCTGGACGAGATAGGTTTTCGCCTGTTTGTGCCGGGGATCGGCGATACGGTGCTGCAGCGCGCCGTCATCGGTGAGCAGCAGCAGCCCCTCACTGTCGGCATCAAGCCGGCCGGCGGCATACACGCCCGGCACGTCCACGTAATCCTTCAGCGTCGCGCGCCCGGGTTCGCCGCTGAACTGGCACAGCACGCCATACGGTTTGTTGAGCAGAATCAGGCTGGGCACGGAAGATCTCCCGGACGCCCGTTCCTGGCGTCCCATTCAAAGTGCGGTATCATCATCCGGTGCTTTTACCCCAGCCAGCCCCGCCCGTACATCCGCGCCGTTAGCGCTTCCGCCAGCCCCATGATCATCATCGACCTCTGCTGCAGCCAGGATCACCGGTTCGAAGGCTGGTTCGGTTCCGCCGAGGCATTCAACGACCAGCATGCGAAAGGGCAGGTCGCCTGTCCCACATGCGGCGCGACAACAGTCCAGCGCCTGCCGAGCGCCCCTTATGTGCGTACCGGCGACGACGCCCGCCCCGCACCCGCCCCCACGGAAACGCGCGCGCCAGAGCTGTCGCCAGAAAGCATCGCCAGCGTCATCGCGCTGCTCAGGAACATCGGCAAAACCGCCGAGGACGTTGGCGGGCGTTTTCCCGAAGAAGCCCGCAGGATCCATTACGGAGAAAGCGAAGCGCGGAGCATACGCGGTGCTGCGTCGCGGAAAGAAGCCAGTGAGCTGCTCGATGAAGGCATCATGATCCTGCCGCTTCCCCTTGAGACGATCTGCACTGAGCGCGCCTCCGCGCGCACAGTCAGCGTGGCCCGTGCGCATGGATGAGGGGTACCCACATTTCCCCCGCGCTCATCCCGCCGTGCACTCCGCGCATCAGCGTTTCCGCCTCGCCTTCCACGTGATCGGAAACCGTCCAGCCTTCCTCCATCAGCAGGGCGTGGGTGCCGATACGCTCCAGCAGGCGGCGATGGCGTCTGCCAGGCCCGAACAGGCCCGCATCCGCCAGCCGCGCCGACGGAACCAGCACCGCCTTGCCCCGCAGTTCTTCGCGCGCGAAGGCGGTGAAATCAGCAGCGGCAGCGCTTTTCACCGCGCAAAACGCCAGCCTGCGCTCACCGGCCAGCGGCGCGGCAAGCATTTTCAGCACCTCCGGGCGCGCCAGCCGGTAGTGGCGCTCCTCCGCCGCATCGATAAAACCGTGGTCGGCGGTCGCCAGCACATCGACAGGCAGGTTCCCCAGCCGGGCGAACAGGCTTCCGGCCATACGGTCGATGCGCCAGAATTCATCCTGCGCCTGCACGGAAACGCTGCCGTAATGGTGGCTCACCGCGTCAAAGCGCGAGTAATACGCGTAGATCAGCCCGCCTGACGCGGCCATCCGCGCCGCTTCACCGGCAATGCCCGCGGCAAGCTGCTCCAGCCCGTCAAAGGGCAGCACGCGCGCTCCACGGGCATGCCTGCGGGAAAAGGGTGAAAAAGCAATTTCGCGCGGCAAAAGCATCGCCACCGGGCGCTTCGCACCCACGCCAAGCGACGCGTAAGGGAACAGGCGGCGGGTCAGGAAAGGCGCGCTGATCGGCCCCACTCCGCGGCATACCAGCGGCAAGGGCGCGATAACGCCGCCGAAACGGCGGTCATGAATGAACCAGCCCGTGAGGCCGTGCGCTGCGGGTGGAAGCCCCGTCAGAAACGTTGTCACGGCGCTGGCAGTGGTGCTTGGCAACACCGAGGCAAGGCGGCCGCGCCGGTGCGCAAGCAGATGCCCGCCCACGCCAAAACGGGCAAGAAACCCGTCACCCAGTCCATCAATAACCAGCAGCACCAGCACGCCAGGCGATCTGTCTGGCATTGCTGGCAGAACCTGTTGCGCAAGCGGGTCACACAGCCACCCGCGCACGGAGCGCGCAAGGCCAGCCACCCCTCCATCGCCATAATCGGGCAGGACCGCGTCCCGCGGTAACGGCAGGGAATCCGGATACAAAACGTTCATTGCTGGAGCCGCCGATAGACCAGGCATTGCATTTCATGATTCCCATACAGGGTACGAATCCGGACCGATTTGACGTTTTTTTCCACCATCTGTATAGTGCGCCGTTCTCGGGGTGTAGCGCAGTCCGGTAGCGCGCTTGCTTTGGGAGCAAGATGTCGGGGGTTCGAATCCCTCCACCCCGACCAGCTGACCCCGATGCCCGCAAGAATCTGCCCGTAGCTCAATCGGATAGAGCACCGGCCTTCTAAGCCGGGGGTTGCAGGTTCGATTCCTGCCGGGCAGGCCAGTATGGGTTTCCCGGCACTGATTTCGTCAGTGCCAGTGGTAGTGGCGGCATTAGCTCAGTTGGTAGAGCACTGGATTGTGGCTCCAGGTGTCACCGGTTCGATCCCGGTATGTCGCCCCAAATAAAACAGGCAGTTACTGTATAAAATACAGGTCGCCCGCAGCGCCATCCTGCAAAATTTGCAAAATCATCCCGCCACCGCAGATTTGCGCCCCCTCCTGCCATCCATTCCCGCCGCAGCCATGGCGACAGGAAGAACAGACAGTCACATGAAAAAATCCGCACAGCCTTACCCGGGAATCCACCTGTACTCTGCGGAAGAAATCAGGTCCATCAGAAAAAAACAGGGGCTTAACCAGACGGTCTTCTGGGCGCGTTTCCTGGTTACGCAGACAACGGGATGCCGTTACGAATCAGGGCAGGACATCCCCACTACCACCCAGATACTCCTGAATATCGCTCTCGGCTCCGCCGCTGCCGCCGGATCGATAGTGGAGGGCCTGCGCGCACAACCGGAAGTCCCCCAGACCCTGTCGTCCCCCCGCGGGAAGGCCCAGAGGAGCACATCGTTCCAGGACCTGCCTTTCGGCATCCTTCCCTGAAGTCGCCTGTCGGCATCCGTATCTGCAACAACCTTCGGTCCGGTCAGTACAGCAGGCTCTCCATCGCGGTTCAGGGCGGCGCCCGCCCGCCGTCGGCTTGCCGCTACGCGGCGTTTCTGCTATCAACCCGTGCAGACAGCAAACAGGCCGTTCCGTCATGCCCGAAAAAATTTCACACAAGCCATTCCCCGCATATCACCCCACGCCCGACGAGGAATACATGAGCGAAAAACAGGTCGCTCATTTCCGGAATGTCCTTGATGTACTGAAACAGGATCTGGTCTCATCTCCGCAGCCGGAGAACAAAATATCCGGGCAGCCATATCCGGGAGAAAGCACCTCTGTTCCACACGAACGCCGCCAGCTGGAAAAGATTGCTTTCGCGCTTAGCCGCATGGAGGCAGGCGAGTATGGTTATTGTGACAATTGCGGTATTGAAATCGGGCTGAAACGCCTTGAAACCCGTCCGGCGACGATCTGGTGCCTGGAATGCAAGGCCATCACGGAAGCAGGCGCGAACCAGGCGGCGCAGAACCGCCAAATGCCATAAAGCTCCAGCACGGCGGCCGGGCTGCTGCCTGACGGGGAAACACCTGCGGGGGAAACATCTGCGGTGCAGCCCCCTCCCCCAGCGGCCCCCTGAGTCCAGCGCGGGCCGCTCCCCGGTCACCCCTCGCGCAATGGCCGGGGCGCACGACTCCACCCCGGGCATTACCGGCTTCCGGTCAACGCAGTGCCCTCAGCGCAGCTCCTGCTGCAGCAGGCCCAGTATTTTTCTGGATGTTTCCGAAGTATCGGCTCCGCCTTCACGGGTCAGAACGCTGATCTGCGAAGTACTACCCTCACCCTTGACCTGTACACGGTATTCAGTCCCGCCCTTTGCGGGTTTTCCGGAACTGCGCCAGAAAGCCAGACTGGACAGGAAACCTTCATCGCCGCCCGCCTTCCTGCTATCAGCCTCAGGATCAACGTAGCGCACATAGTAGAGACCCTTGCTGCGGTCGCGGTCTTCAACGGTAAAACCAATCCGGTCCAGCGCCAGCCCGACGCGGCGCCAGGCGCGGTCGAACGGTTCTTCCATCGTCAGGCTGACCAGCCCGCCAGCGTCGGCGGTGATTTTCGCGCGATCCGCGACAGGGGCCGTCGCCAGTGCGGCCTGGGCGCGCGCCTCATCCGCTCCCAGCCGCACCATCAGGCGGCGGAGCATTTCCGCTTCCAGTTCGGGATCGGCCGGACGCGGCTGCCACACTGTGGTGTCTTTCGCCTCGGTCGGGTAAATTTCCATCATCCCCCGGTGGCTGATGTAGACCTCCACCGTCCCGGGCTCCTTGCCCGCTTCGATACGGGTGCGGTACTTGTCGCGTTCAGGTGTCGAGAACAGCCCGTCGAGCACTTTCCCCAGCGTATTGCGGACAAAATCCTGCGGAATCTTCGCCCGGTCCTCGGCCCAGTCGGTTTCCATGACGCCAACGTCAGGACTATCGACGTTCAGGATAAAGCCCAGTTCAAGCCAGAAATCCTTGATCTGCGGCCACAGCGTCTCCGGCGTGCCCTTTACCACCAGCCAGCGTTGCGAACCCGCGCGTTCGATGCGCATGTTCCCGGGTTCCTGCAGCACTCCGCTGGTGGATACCGCCGGCTGGCCCGCCCGGTCGGCGCTATAGGCCGAATACGTCGCCACGCCGCGCGGCGCCACGTCGGGCACGGCGTAGCGGTCATCGCGCGTCGGGGATGTCAGGTCGGGCGGAATTTCAAGCGTCGGCATCTGGCGGGCGCTCTTGTAATCAATCCGTTTGGACTCAAGCAGCGAACCGGAGCAGCCTGTCAGCGCGAGCGACAAGGCAAGCAGGGAGACGGAAAGGCGCGGGGAACGGTTCATGGATTTCCTGAAAATAACGGGTTCAGACGTTAATGCCAGCCTGGCGCATCGCCTGCGATACTTTGGCATGCAGGGCTCCGGGCAATGGCGTGAGCGGCAGGCGGATCGTTTCGCCGATCAGCCCCATGCGGGCCACCGCCCACTTTACGGGTATCGGGTTGGCCTCGCAGAACAGGTCCCGGTGCAGCCCGGTCAGCGTGGCGTTGATTTTCCGGGCGCGGCGGGCATCGCCGCTGCTCGCGGCGGCGCAGAGTTCATGCATCGCGCGCGGCGCGACGTTGGCGGTCACCGAGATGACGCCGTGCCCGCCCAGCAGCATGAATGCCGCGGCAGTCATGTCGTCGCCGGAATACAGCGCGAAATCCGCCGGGGCGCGTTCGAACAGGTCGCACGCCCTGTCGATGCTGCCGGTAGCGTCCTTGATTCCGGCGATATTCGGGATTTCCGCCAGCCGCAGCGCCGTGTCGTTGGCGAGATCGGCCACCGTGCGCCCGGGCACGTTGTAAAGGATCAGCGGCAGTTCGACTGCTTCGGCGATGGCGCGGAAATGGCGGTAAAGCCCTTCCTGCGACGGCCGGTTGTAGTAAGGCACGACCGAAAGGTGCGCGGCCGCGCCGGCCTGCCGGGCGAAACGGGCCAGTTCGACCGCTTCCGCCGTGGAGTTGGCGCCGGTGCCGGCAATAACCGGAACGCGCCCGTTTGCGTGTTCAACGGCGACGCGGATGATCTCGCAGTGCTCATCCACCGGCACGGTGGGCGATTCGCCGGTGGTGCCGACGACGACGATGCCGTCGGTGCCTTCGGCGGCATGCCAGTCAATCAGGCTGCGCAGGCGGGGCAGGTCAAGACTGCCATCCTCGTGCATGGGCGTGACGACAGCGACGATCGATCCGGTAATCATGCTATAGCGGCCAAAGCGGAAAAGCTGCGATTCTAACCGATCGCAAAAACTCGGGCAGTCCGTTTTCCGCGCCGCCCGCGCGGCGCGGAAAAGAACTCAGAGATCGGCCAGCGCCTTGACGTGGGCGACAGCCGAACGCGCCAGCGAAGAAAGCGAGTAGCCGCCTTCGAGCATCGACACGATGCGCTTGTGGCCGCATTCGGCAGCCAGCGCCTTGAGCTGCAGGGTCGCCCAGACGTAATCGGCCTCGACCAGACCGAACGAACCCATGTCGTCCTCATAATGCGCGTCAAAGCCCGCCGAGATGAAAATCACCTGCGGATTGTGCTCGCGCAGGGCCGGGAGCCAGACTTCGTTGACCGCCTCGCGGAACGCGTCGCCGCGGGTGCCCGCCGGCATGGGAACGTTGCGCATGTGCGCCGGGGGGTTGTCCGCGCCGCTGTATGGGTAGAACGGATGCTGGAAGATGCCGACCATCATCACGCGCGGATCGTCGCGGAACACATCTTCGGTGCCATTGCCATGGTGAACGTCGAAATCAACGATGGCGATCCGCTCCAGCCCGTGCGCCTCAAGGGCATGGCGGGCGGCGATGGCGATATTGTTCAGGAAGCAGAAGCCCATCGCCTTCTCGCGCTCGGCATGGTGGCCGGGCGGGCGCACCGCGCAGAACGCGTTCTCCACCTCGCCCTTCAGCACAAGGTCGGTAGCCAGCACGCCCGCGCCGGCCGAGCGCAGGGCAGCCTTCATTGTATGCGGGTTCATCGCGGTGTCAGGATCCAGATGGCGGATACCCTGTTCCGGCACGTTCGCCAGCAGGCTGCGGTAATGCCCCGCCGGATGGACCCGGACAACCTGCTCCACGGTCACCTCGGGCGCGTCGTAAAAAGACAGATAAGGATCAAGCCCCGCGGCGATCAGTCGGTCGTTGATCGCGGAAAGACGCTCCGGCGATTCCGGATGATGCGTCCCCATATCGTGAAGCGAGCAGTCCCGGTGCGTGATGAATGCGGTTGTCGTCATATTCTCCCCTCGTTCCGGCGCGGGCGGATTTTTCGTACCTGCCCTGCGTTGATCCATTATGTTGTGCGCTGAACGGCCCCGAGCATATCCGCTCCGGCGCCTGAACGCCGTCCGTCGTTTATTATCACCGCTTCCCTTCTGATTTTACAGACCGCAACCATGCCACTTCGTCATGCCGACCGCCTGCTCGAAACCGCTGCCCGGATCATCCTCGGCAAGGAGCACGAACTGCGTCTTGCGCTCACCTGCCTGATCGCGCGCGGCCATCTGCTGATCGAGGATATGCCCGGTGTCGGCAAAACCACCCTGACGCTGCTGCTCGCACGCCTGACCGGCCTGCACTTCCAGCGCATCCAGTTCACCAGCGACCTGCTGCCGGCCGACATCATTGGCGTCTCCATTTTCGACCGCGACAGCTCAGCTTTCCGCTTTCACCCCGGCCCGATATTCGCGCAGCTGATTCTCGCCGACGAAATCAACCGCGCCACGCCCAAAACACAGAGCGCGCTGCTCGAAGCGATGGAAGAACGCCAGGTCACCGCCGACGGCAGCACCCTGGCGCTGCCCGAACCCTTTTTCGTCGTCGCCACGCAGAACCCGATGCACCAGGTCGGCACCTTCCCTCTGCCGGAAGGGCAGTTCGACCGCTTCCTGATGCGCCTGCGCCTCGGCTACCCGGACCGCCCGGCCGAACGGGCGCTGCTGATGGGCGAGGACCGCCGCCAGCTGATCGAACGCCTGCAGCCGGTCATGCCGCCCGCCATGCTGATGGAGCTGCAGCGCGCCGCGCAAACACTGATCGTGGCCGAGCCGCTGGTCGACTCCATCCAGAACCTGCTCTCCGCCACCCGCCAGGACCCCGCATTCAGCGCCGGACTCAGCCCGCGCGCGGGCCTTGCCCTGCTTGCCGCCGCGCGCGCCTGGGCCCTGATCGACGGCCGCGATCACGTGCTGCCCGAAGACGTGCAGATGGTGTTTCCGCACGTCGCCGGGCACCGCCTGCACCTTGCCGGGGACGGCCGTCACGCGCCGCCCGCGGCGCTCACCCGTCTGCTGCAGACCGTGCCGCTGCGCGCATGAACGCGGCCACCGCCGCGCGCGGCAGGACACCCCCCCTGAAACCTCTGCTGGATCGCTGGCTGTTCCGCATCGGCCGCCCCGAAGCCGCACCGATCCGCCTCGGCCAGCGCCGCATTTTTGTGCTGCCCACCGCCGTGGGCCTGTTTTTCGCCGCCACCCTGCTGACGATGCTGCTCACCTCGATGAACTACGGACTCAGCCTCGGCTACGGCCTCACCTTCCTGCTCGGCGGCATTGCCATCGCCAGCATCGTCCACGCCTTCCGCAATCTCCTGCATCTGTCGCTCAGCCCCGGCCGGGCCGGGCCTGTATTCCGCGGCGAAACCGCCCAGTTTCCGTTTTTTATCGACAACCCCCGCAGCGCACGCCGCCCCGCGCTGCGTCTGCGCGGCAGCGGCGGAGAAACAGTGTTCGATCTCGCCCCCGCCACGGCCACCAGCGTCACCCTGCCCTGCCCGGCGCTACGCCGCGGCATTTTCACCCCGGGCAGAACCGTGCTCGAAACCACCTGGCCGCTGGGGCTGATCCGCGCCTGGAGTGTATTCGTGCCGCAGATGGACTGCCTCGTCTACCCCACGCCCGAGGCGGACGCCCCGCCCCTGCCCACACAGGGTGCGGGCGGAACGCACGAGGGCCGCGCGGGCAAGGAGGGTGACGACGATTTCGACGGGCTGCGCCCCTGGCGCATGGCGGATTCCCCGCGCCACATCGCCTGGAAGGTGTTCGCGCGCGGCGGCCCGCTGATGACCCGGCAATTTTCCGGCTCCAGCGGCGGCGAGCTTCTGCTCGACTGGGCCGCGCTGCCCGCCGTGCTGGACGGCGAACGCCGCCTCTCCCGCCTCACCGCCTGGGTGCTGGCGGCCGAACGCAGCGGCGTCAACTTCGCGCTAACCCTTCCCGGCGCGGCCGTGCCGCCCGGACGCGGTCCGGCGCACACCCACGCCTGCCTGCGCCTGCTCGCGCTGTACGGCCTCACGCCGCCGGACGTCGGGCTGGCCGATGTTTAAGCGCCTGCACCCGTCACTGCCCGTGCCCGCCGCGCTGCGCCGCGACCAGGGCTTCTGGCTGCTCGCCGCCACCGCCGTCACCCTCGCGCCGCACACCCTCCATCTGCCAGGCGCCATTTCCGGCCTGTGCGCGCTGCTGCTCGGCTGGCGCGCGATCCGGCTCTGGCGCGGACAGCGCCCACCGCATCGCGCGGCAATCCTGCTGCTGACCGCGGCTGCCTGCTCCGGCGTTCTTTTTGTTTACGGACGTTTTTTCGGCAAGGATCCCGGCATTGCCCTGCTCGCCATCCTGCTGTGCCTGAAGCTGCTTGAAACCAGCGCCGCGCGCGACATCCGCGCCGCGGTGCTGCTGTGCTTCTTTCTCCAGCTCGGCGGCTTTTTCGCCAACCAGACCTTTCCCGCCGCCCTGCTGGCGCTATCGGGCGTCCTGCTATGCGTTGTCTGCCTGCTTTCGCTCACCGACCCCGCCGCGGGCACACGCGAGCGCCTGCGCACCGGGCTGCTGCTGATGGCTCACAGCCTGCCTTTCATGCTCATCCTGTTCGTGCTCTTCCCACGCGTGAACGGGCCGCTGTGGGGGCTGCCCGCCGATGCTCACAGCAATCTCAGCGGCCTCTCGGATTCGATGACTCCCGGCTCGATCAGCAACCTCGCGCTGTCCAGCGCCATTGCCTTCCGCGCCAGTTTTGCCGCTCCGCCGCCACCGGAGCAGCGCTACTGGCGCGGGCCGGTGCTGAGCCAGTTCGACGGCGCCACCTGGCGCGCGGAGCAGGAAGTGCTTGTTCCCGAACCAGCCTACGCCGCCACGGGCGAACGGCTGGAATACCAGCTCACGCTCGAAGCGCACAACCGGCAATGGCTGTTCGCGCTCGATTTTCCTGCCGCGGGCCTTGCCGGCGTGCGCTACACCCATGATTTCCGCATCCTCGCCGAACAGCCGGTGCGCCAGCGCACCCGTTTCAGGCTGGCTTCCTACCCGGCCAGCGAGCCGGGGCTGACGGAAGACGCCTTCACGCTCACCGCCGCCACCCATCTGCCCGAAGGCAGCAACCCGCGCGCCGCCGCGCTGGCGCGTTCGCTCGCCAGTGGCGCGGAAACGGCGGAGCTTCGCCTGCAGCGCGTGCTCGAATGGCTGCGCGGGCGCAAGCTCGTTTACACGCTGCAGCCGCCGCTGCTGGGGCGCGACAGCGTGGATGGCTTCCTGTTCGACTCCCGCCGCGGTTTCTGCGAGCACTTCGCTTCGGCGTTCACATTCATGATGCGCGCCGCGGGCATCCCCGCCCGCATCGTGACCGGTTACCAGGGCGGCGAAACCAACCCGTTCGACGGCAGCTTCACCGTGCGCCAGTCCGACGCGCACGCCTGGGCCGAGGTATGGCTCGCCGGGCGGGGCTGGGTGCGGGTCGACCCCACCGCGCTGGCCGCGCCTGACCGCGTCGGCAGGGGGCTGGCGGCGGCGCTGCCGGCCGGAGATGCGCGCCCGTGGATGCTGCGCGCCGACCTTTCGTGGCTGCAGACGCTGCGCCTGCGCTGGGAAGCGGTATCGAATACGTGGGAACTGTGGGTGCTTGGCTACACGCCGGAGCGCCAGCGCGAACTGCTGGACAAACTGGGGCTCGGGCGGCTGGACTGGTCAGGAATGGCGGCGGCGATGGCGGCCGCCTGCGTCGCGGTAATGGCGGCGCTGGCAGCCTGGGCGCTGGCGCGGCGGCAACGGCTCGATCCGCTCGAACGCGCCTGGGATGCGTTTTCGGCGAAAATGGCGCGGCGCGGCCTGGCGCGGGCTGCGACGGAAGGCCCGCTCGATTACGGGCAACGCATCGCCCGTGCCCTGCCGCGCCACGCGGAGCTTCTGCGGGAGATTGCCGCCCGCTACGCCAGGCTGCGTTACCGCCCCCCCGCCAGCGCTGCGGAAATCCGCGCGCTGAAACAACAGATCCGGATGCTCAGGTTTTGACATGACCCACCGCTTTTCCCGTTTCTTCGCGCTCGTCCTGTTCGCGCCTGCCCTGTTCGCCCTTCCTCCGAAAGCCATGGCCGGTTTCGCGGACAGCGACGATGGGCGGCTCTTCATCCGCGAGATGTACGAACGCCACGGATTCGATCCCGCAGCCACGCGCGCGGCGCTCGCCAGGGCGAAGCACGAACCCCGGGTTATCCGCCTGATCAGACCACCCACTTCTCCCGCCGCGCGTTCCTGGCAGCGCTACCGCGACCGTTTCCTCGACGCTGCCCGCATCCATGGCGGCCTGGCTTTCTGGCAGGAAAACGAAGCCGCCCTGCGGCGCGCCGAAGAACTTTACGGCGTCCCGGCGGAAATCATCACCGCCATCATTGGCGTGGAAACCGTTTACGGACGCCAGACCGGCAGCTTCGAAACGCTTTCCGCGCTGGCGACCCTCGCCTTCGATTACCCGCCGCGCGCGGCGCTGTTCCGGCGCGAGCTGGCGCAGCTTTTTCTGCTCGCCCGCGAGCAGGAACGGGACCTGGCCAGTTACCACGGCTCCTACGCCGGCGCTCTGGGCATGCCCCAGTTCCTGCCCAGCAGCGTGCGCCATTACGCGGTGGATTTCGACGGCGATGGCCGGATCGATTTCGACGACAGCCCGGCCGACGCCATCGGCAGCGTCGCCCACTATCTGCGCGCCAACGGCTGGGAACGCGGTGGAGCCATCGCGCAGCGCGCGCGCCTGGCGCAAGACGCCGACCCCGCTCCGCTGATCGCCGCGGGCATCGAACCCGCCCTGACGGCGGAGATGCTCGCCGCCGCCGGCATTGGCGCGGAAAACGGCACGCGGCCAGAAGCGGCGGCGACCCTGGTCGATCTGGAAACCCCTGGCGCGGCGACGGAATACTGGCTGGGTTACCGCAACTTCTACGCGATCACCCGCTACAACAAGAGCAGCTTCTACGCCATGTCGGTATATCTGCTCGGCGAGACGCTGCGCGAACGCCGCGCCAGACAGACGGCGCGCGCTCCACAATAACGCCACCTGCCGGACGCGGCTGGAAAGCCCCGGCCCCAGCCGCAATCCGGGCGAACTCCCGTCCGCCCCGTTTTTTCAGGGAAACGGGATAAAAACCCTCAGGGCAAAAACGCCGGATCGCCGGAGGAAGCGCTTTCCCGCGTCACGGCGCGGCCGACGCAGTCCGGAACGAAAAACGGCGCAGGCCGGGCGATGGCGTATCCCTGGGCGTAATTGACGCCGATTTCTTCGAGCGCGGAGAAGATCCCCCGGCTTTCAACGAATTCCGCAATCGTCTGCTTGCCCATGAGCCGCCCCAGGCGGCTGATCATCTCCACCATGGCGTAGTCAACCGGGTTTTCGAGCATGTCCCTGACGAAGCTGCCATCGATCTTGAGGTAATCCACCGGCAACTGCTTCAGATAGGCGAAAGAGGACATGCCCGCGCCAAAATCATCAAGCGCGAACCGGCAGCCCAACGCCTGCAGTTCGCGGATGAAGCGGATGGCGTGAGAGAGGTTGGCGATGGCCGTCGTTTCCGTCACCTCGAAGCAGATCATTCCCGGCGGCAGTCTGTACCGGCCGATCTGCTCGCGCAGGAAGGCGAGAAACTCCTGGTCGCCCACCGTCAGGCCTGAAAGATTGATCGCGCAGATCGCGATCGGCCTGTCCGCCCCCTGGTAGCGTTCTGCGAGAATTTTCAGGGCATTCTCCACCACCCAGCGATCGAGCAGCGGCATCAGCCCGTAACGCTCCGCGGCGGGAATGAATTCGCCCGGAGACACAAGATTGCCGTTTTCATCCCTCAGGCGCAGCAGTATCTCGATATGCGCCCCCTCTCCGCCAGCCGGGGAAACGGACGCTATGTCCTGGCTGTACAGGCAGAAACGCTGCTCTTCGAGCGCCTGATGGATCTTCTGCACCCATTCCATTTCACCAAAGCGCATCGACAGGTCGGAATCCTCGGCGTTATAGACCTGGATGCGGTTGCGGCCTTTTTCCTTGGCGAGATAACACGCCATGTCCGCCGCTTTCAGCGCCTCCGCAACTTCGAACTGCGACGGCGCGAGCCCCACCAGGCCAATGCTCACGCCGATCGAAAATGTGCGGCCATTGGAGGAGAAATCCAGATCCTGCACGGCCTTGCGAAGATTTTCGGCAATTTTCATCGCGGGTTCGACGGGGCAGTTTTCCAGCAGCACGCCGAACTCGTCACCGCCCAGCCGCGCCAGCGTATCGCTCTCGCGCAGACAGGCCTGGAGCTGCCTGGCGGCCTGGCAGATCAGCTGGTCACCCACGGCATGCCCACAGGTATCGTTGATGATCTTGAACTGGTCGAAATCCAGATACATCAGTACGTGATGCGCCGATGATTCCTGCTGGCGGCCAACGGCCCGGGTCAGACGGCGGTCGAATTCCCGGCGGTTGACAAGCCCCGTCAGCGCATCATGGCTGGCCTGCCACGACAGGTTGGCCACGTACTGGCGTTCGCGGGTCGTGTCGTGAAGCACCACGACCGCGCCCGCCGCGCCCTCATGAAGATGAACCGGCGCAACCACCATGGAAACCATGATTTCCGTCCCGTCCTGGCGCCGCAACTGCCGGGAAGCGGAAACCGCGGAATCCATTTTCCCCTTCAGTATTTCCTCCACAGGATGCAGGCCATCGTCCTGCCCATGCTCGTCGAGCAGGCCAAACAGGTCGGCCAGCGGCCTGAGCCGCGCATTGCCAGCCTGCTGCTGGGCAAGCCGTTCAGCGGCGGGGTTCATGTACGTCACCCGGCACTGCTCGTCCACGGCAAGCACGGCGTCACCCAGCGCCGCAAGGGTGATCTGCGCCCGCTGCTGCTCGTCCCTGAGTTCCTCTTCGGCTTTTTCCCGCTGCCCGACCAGCTTTCGCGTCGCCATGAGGCCGAAAACGATCATGACCAGGCAGGCGGCAAAATTGGCGGCGACCAGCCCTCGCGTGAGATCGTGGGCGGTTTTCACCACCGCCTCCGAAAAAGCCAGCGCCAGCGGCGTTATCCGGTCATTGATGGCGTAGATCCGGGCCTTCCAGTCATCATGGTCAGACCACTCTTCCCGGGCCGTGCCGTGCAACGCGTGGTGGATCTTCTCGCCCAGCTGCCGCAGCTCCAGCAGCGGCGCATCGGTTTCCGCCCAGATCCGGATGATGCGCGGGAAAGGGCCGATATTGTGAAAATGGCGGAACAGCCAGATGACCCGCTCTATATCCTCCGGGGAGTTTCCACCCGCGCGCAGCCCCGCGTAGGCGTCGTCGTAGCTGAACTGTTCCGCCTCCATCGCGAGCCGCCCGCGATAATCCCCGAGCGGCAGGGCGATTGCATCCAGATAGCGCTGATAGTGTTCTTCGTTGTGGCTTTCGGTGTACAGGACGAGAAAGTAAACCGCGTCTTTCTGCCCTTTCGACCACATGCTTTCGCCGTTACCGTATGCGTGCAGGGACGACAGCACCTCAAGGCTGACAAGCGTCAGACTGAGCTGGAGCACAGCCACACAGATCAGCGGCCAGGTCAGCCTGAACAGCCCCGGCGCGCGCAGCACCCATTTTCCTTTCATTGCTTTCCCGCAGGATCCGTTTCCCCGGCCGCCGCAGGCTGGCCGGTTTTTTCATGCCGTCAGATACAACGGCCCACGGGGAAAGTTACCACGCCTGATATTTAGTGGCTGGTGCCTTCGTCACGGTTGATCTTGTTCCACACGTTGTATTTGCCCACCGGCTTTCTCATTGGCAGCCGCTTGACCTCGGCCAGCGTGCGGGCATCAAGAACGATGATGGCGCCATCGTCTTCCCACAGGCTGGCGAGCGCATAGCGGCCATCGCGCGTGAATTCGATGTGGGCGAGCGTTTTCCCCGGCTCGCCCGCGATTTCCTTCACCACTTCCAGCGTGTTCTTGTCGATGACCTGGAGAATATGTTTGGCGTCGGGCTGCATCATGGAGTCGACGAACGCATAAGGGCTCGCCTCGTGGCTGCGCAGGAAAAAACCGGGGCCGCGCGTGGGAATACGCTTGACTACCGACCAGTCCTTGAGGTCGATCACGGTGACTTCCGCCGTTTTCAGGTTGGTGCTCGCCATCAGCCTGCGCCCGTCGCGCTCCCATGTGATGCCGGAGCCCAGGTGCGGCATCCCCGCCAGCGGCAGGTCGGCGATTTTTTTGCGCACGTCGAGGTTGACCACCTGGCCTTTGCCTTCGCGCGAAGCGCCCATCAGCTCCGAATAGTCCTGGGTGAAGAAGAAGTCATCCAGCACGTCGGCCAGCTGTGTGCGGCGCGGATTGAGGTAGCCGGGAATGAATGCACCTTCGCGGTAAAGAAAATCGTGAACCATGCCCAGCGGAATGTCATCCACCGCCTTGGTGTAGCTGATTTCCCATACTTCAGGCACGTCCTTGAGCGCGGCGACGAAAGACTGGCGCGGCGTGGCGTCATACACGGCGGAAACGCGCGAGCTGCGGTCCCCGTTGCGGTCGGTCACGGGTATCGAGCGCAGCAGGTTCAGGTCGCCATCGAGCAGCACCAGCGTATGCGGCAGATAGTTCGCCACCGCGAGGTAGCGCCCGTCCGGCGACGCCGCAAGATTGCGCGTGTTGATGCCCGCGCGCACCTCCGCGACCATTTTCAGGTTCCACAGGTCGTATTTGCTGATCCAGCCGTCGCGCGAGGCGAAAAACACATAGCGCCCCCCTTCGGCGAACTTGGGGCCGCCGTGCAGGGCAAAGCGGGAGGGAAAGCGGTGGATCGGCTCCAGGCGGTCGCCGTCGAGCACGCTCACATGGTGGTCCCCCGCCTCGACGACGAGGAAAAGGTTCAGCGGATCGGCATCGAACACCGGCTTTGCGGCCAGCGTGCGCGGATCGGTCACCTGGATGCGCGAGGCGCGGATATCGTCCTCGGTCCACTTCAGATCATGGCTCGCCGGGGTGTAGATCCAGTCGGCCAGGGCGGCGATTTCCGCCTGCGAGAGCTTGCCGGAAAAACCTTCCATCTGCGTGGCGGGGCGCCCCTTGCCGATGACCTGGGCGGCCTCGGCCTTGCGCAGCCGCGACAGGTTTTCCGGCAGCAGCGCCGGCCCCATGCCGCCCAGCCGGTCTCCGTTGTGGCAGGCCGCGCAATGCTCCTGGTAGAGGCGCGCCGGTTCCGGCCTGGCGGGCTCATCGCCCGCGCATGCGGCGGCAGAGAACAGGAAGGCGCCCAGCGCGGGCAGCAGGTGTTTTCTCATGATTTCGTCTCGTGCAAACGGGTCCAGGGCGTGGTGACGACGCGCTCTGCGCCGTAATCGGCGGCGGTGACGCCGATTTCATCGTCCTCAAGGTAACAGGCGGGATCCTCGGCCCACGGATCGCCGGTGATCTGCTGCGCACGCACGCGGGAGTTCCCGTTGCAGATTTCCAGATAACGGCAGACGCCGCAGCGCCCGCCCAGTTGCCGCGGATGCTGTTTGAGTCCGGCCATCAGGGGGCCGGAAAGGTCGTTCCAGATTTCGCCGAAGTCGCGCTCGCGCACGTTGCCCAGCGGCACGTGCCACCACATCGTATCCGGGTGAACAACGCCGAGATTATCGATGTTGGCCACATTCACGCCGCTGGCGTTGCCGCCCCACTGCTTCAGCCTGGCCTCGATGTGCGCTGCCTGCGCGGGAAAACGGCGGCGTACCCAGTGCAGCAGAAAAACGCCGTCGGCATCGTTATTGCCGGAAACGAAGTCTTTTTCCTTCCCCGCCCGCTGCAGCTTCAGACAGGTTTCGAACAGCAGTTCCATCGCCTCGCGTGTAGCGCGGTGGCGCGCATCGCCCGCGCGGTTCTTGTTGCCGCGCCCGGCGTAGTTGAGGTGGGAAAAATAGAACTTGGAAATGTCCTCGTCTTCCACCAGCCGCAGCAGCGCGGGCAGATCGTGGGCGTTTTCCGCCGTCATCGTGTAGCGCACGCCAACGCGGATGCCGCGCTCGCGGCATAGCCGGATACCGGCGAGCGAGGCGTCGAACGCGCCTGCCTTGCGGCGGAAATGGTCGTGCGTGGCGGCGATGCCGTCCAGGCTGACGCCGACGTAATCGAAGCCGATGCGGTCGATGTCCCCAATATTGTCCGCATCGATCAGCGTGCCGTTGGACGAGAGGCCGACGTAAAAACCCATCTCTTTCGCCCGCCGGGCGATATCGAAAATATCCGGCCGCAGCAGCGGCTCGCCGCCGGAGAGAATCAGCACGGGCACGCGCGCCGCCTTGAGCTGGTCCATGACCCGGAATACTTCGGCGGTCGACAGCTCGCCGGAAAAATCGGTATCGGCGGAAATCGAGTAGCAGTGCTTGCAGGTGAGGTTGCAGCGCCGGATCAGGTTCCAGATCACCACCGGACCGGGAGGATTGCGCCTCGGCCCGACGGGAGCGGGATGATCAAGCTCGCGGATGAATTGGGACAGACGGAACATGGGCGACTCCAGATCAGCGCCCATTACAGCCGCGGCGGCGGCGGGAAACAATGATTATGGTCAAGCGGGCCTGGCAGCCGCAACAGCGCCATGCGCCCGGTTCGCGGCAGCCCCGCCATCAGGACAGGGCCGCCGCAAAACAGGGAAACAGGCTCTCAGGCGAGCTGGCTGCGCATCCGCTGCGCCCGCTCCGCCGGGGCCGGGTGGGTGGACAGCCAGCTGGCGCCGCTGCCGCCGGAAAGTTTGTCGATCTTTTCCAGCGCCGACACCGTGGCCTTCGGATCGTATTTCCGGTTTTTCATGAAGGCCATCGCGTAGTCGTCCGCCTCGTTTTCGTTCGACTGCGAATGCTGCGCCAGCACCACTTTCTGGAACAGATCGCCCAGCTGGGAATCCGCCAGCGTCCCCGCCTTGCTGCCAGAAGCGGCCACGGCTTCGCGCAGCCCGCCCGCGGTGAGCGCCATCTGCATGCGCTTTTTCGAGTGCCCGGCCTTGACGTGCCCGATTTCATGCCCGATTACATAGCGCACCTCGTCGTCGCTCATCATGTCCAGCAGTCCGCTGAACACGCGCACCGTGCCATCGCCCATCGCGAAGGCATTGACTTCCGGCGTCTGGTACACCTTGAAGTTCAGCTTCAGGCCGTCGTACGCGCCCAGCCCCTGGGTTAGCGTTACCAGACGCTTGCCGTATTTGCTGCCCGCCGCCGCGATCTGGTGTTCCTTGTCAGACTCTTTGGCCATCTGCGAAAAATAGGCGGAAATATCCTGATCGGAAATTGTCGCGGCATCCGTTAACGATTTGGCCGCATTCAGCGCACGGCCAAGATCGAAGGCGGATACCGGCCCGACGGCGGAGACTCCCAAGGCCAGCAGACAGTGTTTCAGTATTTCGCGACGTTCCATTTTCCCTCCCGGACAGACTGCCTGACATAAAGGCGGAATATTGCCACCAGCCATCTTTCATGTGGGAAAAAACTGCCCGCCCTCCTGTCTTCCGGATTCTTTCCCCAGGCCGTAATCCCCCAGACGCCAGAAAGCGCTTTTCTCCACGCATCACCCCGCCGCAGCAGGTAGACTTCCGTTTTTGCCCCACGCGCGCGTTGCCTCACCCACGCGTTCCACCACGCCTCACCCGTTTCACGCCTCACCCTTACCTCCCCGCTATCCGGATGATTTCCCCCGACAGCTACACAGAATCCGACGTTATCGCCTGGCTGGGCCACCACGAGGTCATCAAGGGGCGGGTCTGCCTGCCTGCGGTGTCCGGTCTCGAATGCCATGGCGACACCCTGTTCGCCCGCGTGCGCGGCACGCGCAGCACGCCCTACACGGTCAACATCCAGATGCGCGAGGAGCTGCGGCGCGGGCGGATTCTGCTGTCCCACTGCTCCTGCCCCGTTGGCGGCGACTGCAAGCACGTCGCCGCCACCCTGCTGGCCTGGCTGGCGCAGCGCGACGACGAACAGCACCCGCGCGCCCAGGTGCTGGCATGGATCGAAACCCTGCGCGGCCTCAGCGCTCCCGCACGCGCAAAAGCTCCGGTCACGCACGGCCTGCGCTATCTCATCCGCCACGAAGCGCAGGGACAGCACTACACCGTGGCCTGCTTCAAGGTCCGCCTCGACCGCCAGGGGAAAATCCGTGAAGCGCAGCAGTGGAACAGCATCGAGCGCGCGCTCGAAACACCCCCGGCTTTCATCACCGAGGCAGACTCCGACATCCTGCGCCTGTTGTGGGCCCACCGGGCGCGCGGCGTCTTTCAACCTCCGCACGCCCTGCCGCTGGCCGGGAAAAACACTCCGGCGCTGCTCGAACAGCTCGCCGCCAGCGGACGCGCCCATTTAGACGATCTGGCCGCGCCCGCGCTAACGTCTGGCGCGGCGCGCCCGGGGCGTTTCGAATGGCGCACGCTCGCCAATGGCCGCCGCGCCCCCGCGCTGCGCCTGACTCCCGCCGCCGATCTGGTGCTGCCCGTGCTGCCGCCGTGGTACGTGGATGGAAAAACGCACGAAGCCGGACCGGTAACGCTGGCGGGGCAGGACGAACAGATCGTCCACCTGCTGCAGCTGCCGCCCCTGAACGCGGCGGAAACCGAACTGGTCGCCACCACCCTCGCCGAACTGGCCCCGGCCCTGCCCACGCCTCTGGCCGCCGATACGGCCACAGCGCGCATCGAGGGCCCGCCCGCGCTGGTGCTGAAACTGGACACCCTGCCCGTGCACGCCGTCCACTACCGCGACTATCCGCGTTACGGCGTCAGCGAATTCGATTACGCCACGCTGGGCTTCCGTTATGGCCCGCTGACCATCGACGCCCACAATCCTTCCGCATTCCATACCCTTGAAGATGGCGCCAGCGTGCGCGTGGAACGCGATGCGCAGGCCGAGGAAGCCGCCGCGCGCCGCCTGGCGCGCACCGGTTTCACCAGGGTTCCCGCCAGCCGCATCCAGACCGGATACGGCAGCGCGCCGGATTCCATGCTCGGGCTCTCCAGCGAAGAGGCCTGGCCGCGCTTTGCCATGGAAGGCGCCGACGCCTTGCGCGCCGAAGGCTGGTTCGTCGAAGCCCCCGCCGACTTCCGCCATCACGCCGTCGATGTCGATGCCGTGGTGCTCGACGTGGATGAAGAATACGGCGGCAGCGACAACCCCAACGGCTGGCTTGACGTAACCCCCGGTATCGAGGTGGCGGGCCGTCCGCTGGCGCTCGCGCCGTTGCTGGTCGAGCTGTTCGCGCGCGATTCGCGTTGGCTGTCGGGGGATCTCGAACGCATCGACGATGCCGAACTGATTCTTTTGCGCCACGAGGAATTCGGCCGTCTGCGCATTGCCGCGGCCCGTCTCAAACCGCTGGTGCGCGCGCTCGTCGATCTGTTTGATGGGCCCACCGGCAACACCCTGCGCGTGTCGCCGCTCGACGCCACACGCCTGGCCGACCTCGGCCTGCCCGGCCGCGGCGGTGAAACCCTGGCCGCGCTAGCCGCGCGTCTGCGCAATATCGGCAGCATCGCCACCATTGCCCAGCCCAAGGGCTTTCGCGCCGAACTGCGGCCCTATCAGCTCGAAGGGCTGGCGTGGCTGCAGCACCTCGTGCGCCACAATCTCGCCGGCATCCTCGCCGACGACATGGGGCTGGGCAAGACGGCGCAGACACTGGCCCATCTGCTCACGGAAAAAAATGCAAAGCGCCTCGACGCGCCCGCGTTGGTGGTGCTGCCCACATCGCTGGTGTTCAACTGGCAGGCGGAGGCCGAACGTTTTGCGCCGACGTTGAAAGTGGTCAGCCTGCGCGGCGTCGACCGCCACGCACGTTTCGACGAACTCGACGGTTGCGACATCGCCCTTACCACCTACCCGTTGCTGTGGCGCGACGCCGAAGCCTTGCAGGCGCGGCAATGGAGCCTGTTGATCCTGGACGAAGCGCAAACGGTGAAGAACGTTGCCAGCAAGGGCGCGCAGGTTATCCGCGGACTACGCGCGCGGCATCGGCTCGGCCTTACTGGCACGCCGTTGGAAAACCACTTGGGCGAGTTGTGGGCGCAGTTCGATTTTCTGCTGCCCGGCTTTCTCGGCAGCCAGCAAAGCTTTACCCGCACCTGGCGCACGCCGATCGAGAAGAACGGCGATATGGTCCGCCGCGATCTGCTGGCGGCGCGGCTCAAGCCCTTCATCCTGCGCCGGCGCAAGGAGGATGTGGCGAAGGAACTGCCGCCAAAGACCACCATCGTGCGCAGCGTCAGTCTGGATGGCGGCCAGCGCGATCTGTACGAAACCGTGCGCGCGGCGATGGATGACCGCATCCGCTACGAAATCGCTTCCAAAGGCTATGGCCGCAGCCGCATCGTCATTCTCGACGCGCTGCTCAAGCTGCGCCAGGTGTGCTGCGATCCGCGCCTGCTGAAAACACCCGCGGCGGCAAAGGTCAAGGAACGCGCCAAGCTCGATCTGCTGATGGACATGCTGCCGGAGCTGATCGACGAAGGCCGGCGCATTCTGGTGTTCTCACAGTTCACCCAGATGCTGGCGCTGATCGCCGCCGAACTGGACCGCGCAAAAATTGGCTGGGTCAGTCTGACCGGCGACACCTACGACCGCCGCGCGCCGGTGGAGGATTTCCAGAAAGGCCGCGCGCCGGTGTTTCTCATCAGCCTCAAGGCCGGCGGCGTCGGCCTCAACCTGACCGCCGCCGATACCGTGATCCACTACGATCCGTGGTGGAACCCCGCCGCCGAAAACCAGGCCACCGACCGCGCGCACCGCATCGGCCAGGACAAGCCGGTATTCGTGTTCAAGCTCATCTGCGCCGGCAGCATCGAGGAGCGCATCCTCGCGCTGCAGGAGCGCAAGGCCGCACTGGCCGCGGGTATTCTGTCGGAGGATGCGGACGCGCTGGCCAAATTCGGCGAGGCCGACATCGCCGCGCTGCTCGCGCCCTTGTCGCCGGGCTGAAAGGACCGGCGGCAGCGGCGCGCCATCAGCAGGCCGTGTTCAGCGCCCCGCCCCGGGAGCCGCTTCGGCGACGAAAATTTCCACCCGGCGGTTCATCGCCCGGCCCGCCAGGGTGGCGTTATCCGCCACCGGTTGATGCGAACCGCGCCCGTCAATGCCGATCCGCCCCGCCGCTACCCCCCGCGCGACCAGATAATCGCGGGTTGCGGCGGCGCGGTTGACCGACAGCGGATTGTTGATCGCATCGCTGCCCGTGCTGTCGGTATGGCCGACGATATTCACCGTCGTCACCGCGTGCTGGTTCAGGCTCGTGGCAAAGCGGTCGAGAATCGGCTGCAGGTTGGGCTTGATGTCGTAGCGACCGGTATCGAAGGAAATATCACTCGGGATATCCAGCTTCAGCTGGTTGTCGGCAGTCTGCGACACCGATACGCCGGTCCCCTGCGTGGCCTGCTCCATCGCCGCCTTCTGCTCCTGCATATGCTTCGACCACAGATAACCGCCGCCCGCGCCAATAATCGCCCCCACCGCCGCGCCGGTGGAGGTGCTGCGGCCCTTGTTGCCGCCCGCCGTGGCCCGCCCGATAACGGCCCCGGCCACCGCGCCGATGGCCGCGCCCGTGCCGGTATCGCGCTGCGTTTCATCCATGCTGGCGCAGCCGTACAGGCCGCTTGCGGCCAGCGCGATGGAAAGCAGTGTAACGATCATTTTTTTCATGGTTTTTAACCTCTTTGCGTTGAATGCGCGATGTGCGTTCGCAATCTGCCTGCATCCTCGTGGAAACGGCGTCACGCCGGAATATGCCAGATCAGGACAGCCCATTCTGGCACGCGTTCCCGGCCATCACTCCGGCGACATGCAACAAAACCTGACAGACCCCTTCAGCCGCGCGCGGCATTGAACAGCGTATAGCCCGCCCAGGTCAGCGCCAGGGAACCGGACACATGCAGCCCCACATACACGCCCAGCCAACCCCACGCGCCGCGCTGGAGCAAATGAAACGCCTCCGCCGAAAAGGTGGAAAACGTCGTCAGTCCCCCAAGAAATCCCGTCGTCAGCAGCAGCTGCATGGCCGGAGGGATGGCCGGCCAGCCATGCACGACGCCAAGCACAACGCCCATCAGCAGGCCGCCAAGCCAGTTCGCCGCCAGCGTTCCCAGCGGCAGCAACGGAAACGCCGCATTGAGCAGCACGCCCAGCCCCCAGCGCAGCCAGGCGCCGCAGGCAGCGCCCGCGCCAACGGCAAGGAAAGCAGGCAGGTTCATCGTGACTCCTTTGGCGTGCATAAAAGCGGAATAATGCACATGGCTGAAAGGATATGCCCCTGTATGATCGCTTTGTCGCCGCGTCAGGAATTTCCCTCCCCGCGGGGAAAACGGCATGAAACGGTGCAACGGACGCTCCAGCCCCTCGCGAGCAGAACACAAAAGAAGAGAAGGGCCACCCGGAAACAGCGGGCTCCCGCGCACAGGAAAACATTTTCAACCTCCCGATGAATTCCCTTATGGCAAAACCGCCTCGTCTTCGCCAGAATCTTGAACTGGTGGAGCCAGAAATAATGTTTATCCCGCTCCCGGGCAAAGAGACCTTTACATGATGGAAGCAGGCAACCCCGCCTTGCATGAGCTGCGCCAGCTTCACGCGCTCATCGAAAACAACACCGACTGGATCTGGGAAATCGATTCCGAGGCCAGGTTCGTCTACTCCTCCGTCAAAGGCTCCCAGCTGCTGGGCTATGAGACCGGGCATATCCTGGGCCGCACGATTTATGACTTTATGCCCAACAGGGAGATTATCCGGCTCGCACCAGAAATCCAGGCGATAAAATCCGGGCAGAAACCCTGCAATGGCCTTGTCGTTCCCTTGCGCCGCTCGAACGGCACGCTCGCATTCGTCGAAACCAATGCCGTCCCGGTCATCGGGCCGGATGGCCACTACAGCGGCTACCGGGGCATCAGCCGGGATATTTCATCAGTATGGACACACTCCCATCTGCTTGGCGCGCTCTTCAACCTCGCCCCCGTTCTGCTTTGGGTCATCGACCGCGATATCCGCTACATCGCCATCAATGCAGCCCAGTCAGAACTGATAGACATATCGACCAAAGAGCTGATTGGCCAGCAGGTCAGCGGTACCAGACCTGAGCGCGCCGAACAGCTCCGGCACGATCTGGCGCTGGCCGACGCCGGACTGCCCATTCCAGACCGGGAAATTCCGTGGAAAGGCCGACACTTCCAGGTGTCCACCAATCCCATCCGGGACATGTCGGGCGTGGTGATCGCCCTGTCGGTGGCCTCGTCGGACATCACCGAACTCAAGCTCGCAGAACAGGCTCTGGCCGAGGCGCGCAGCCAGCTGGACCAGCTCACCGGACAAGCAGACGCGGACAGCCACTGAACAACACCCGCTACCCTGCCGGAGCGCTGGCAAAACCCACGTATCCGGCCGCAGAAACAGAGAACTCACATGGATGCAACCCGTATCGCAAACCAGCTGCAGCGGCTCCGCGGCCTCGTCGAATTCAACGCGGACTGGATCTGGGAAGTGGACGACCAGATACGTTTCGTCTATTCATCCGCCAAAGGCGCCGAGTGGCTGGGTTATCCCCAGGAGCAGATCCTGGGGAAAAGCCCCTTTGATTTCATGCCGCATGAGGAAATCATCCGCGTCGCTGGCGCGTACCGGCAGTTCCAGGATGGCCGCAAACCCTTCCAGGGCCTTGTGAACCACCTGCTGCGCGCAGATGGCAGCGCCATGGCCTTTGAGACCAGCGCCGTGCCCGTTTTCGACGCTGGTGGCCATTTCAGGGGCTACCGCGGCATCAACCGCGACATCACGCACATCTCGACACGCGTCTATCAGCTTGAGTCCCTCTACATTTCCGCCCCCTCCATCCTGTACGTGGTCGACCGCAACCTGCACTATCTGGCGGTGAACAAGGCCATGGCCAGGGTCAACAACATGAGCATCGACGATCTGGTCGGCCGCTCTGTCCGTATCCTCCGCCCCGAGCGGGCCCGCGAGCTTGAAGACGATTTCGCCACAGCCGGTGCCGGGCTTCCGGTCCCGGACCGGGAATTCGAGTGGCAGGGCCACTATTACCATTCCTCGGCAACACCCCTGCGCGACGGGACGGGGAAAATCATCGCCCTCTCGATCGCCTTGACCGACGTCACCGAACGCAGGCAGACCCGCCTGGCGCTGGCGGAAGCCAACCGCCGCCTGGAGCGCTACCGGAACGCCTCTCCGCCAGAGCCTGACGAAAGCTAGCGCTGCGCGCGCGCCATCACCAGCACACCGCTGACCACCATCGCGGTGCCCGCCAGCTGGGTGAGGCCGATATGCTCATCCAGCAGCAAAGCCCCCAGGAAAAGCGTAATCACCGGCCCCAGCGTTCCGGTCAGCGACACCGGCCCCGCTCCAAGACGGCGGATCGCCTCGGACACCATCCACACCGGCGCAACCGTGCTGAAAACCGCCATCGCCACGGACAGGCCATGAACCTGCCACGGCTGCGCCAGCGCTCCGGCCGGGCGCATGGCGAAGAACTGGGCCAGGCTGAAGGCGCAGGCGAAAATGCTCGCATACGCCGTGAGCCGCGCCGGCCCGATACGCCCGACAAGCTCGCCATTGGCCATCAGGTACAACGCGTAGCTCACCGCGCTGCCAAACACCAGCAGGCAGCCCGTCACGATCTCGGAAGTATCGCCCGCCACGCGCAGATCATGCCCCACGGCAAAAGCGATGCCGGCATAGCACAGCGCCAGCGCCCACAACGTGCGTGATCTGACCGGCTTGCCGAGAAAAACGGCTGACAGCACGATCACCAGCGTCGGGTAAAGAAACAGGATCAGCCGCTCCAGCGCGGCGGAAATATAGCCAAGACCGAGAAAATCGAGATAGCTGGAAAGGTAATAGCCCAGCACCCCCAGCACGGCCAGCCACACCCAGTCGCGCGCCGTCAGCGCAATACTGGCGCGGCGACTCGCCACCGCCCCCATGACGATGAAAAACGGTAGCGAAAACAGCATGCGCAACGCCAGCAGCGTTTCCGCGTCCACGCCAAACCGGTAGGCGAGCTTCACCAGAATCGCCTTGAAAGAAAAGCCTACCGCGCTTAACGCCGCAAACGTTAAACCAGTCACAGCGCTGCGTCGCTTTATTGTGTCTAATTCCATAAAGAATACCTTTCTGGAACAGCAGAAATCCAGCCCACAATTAAGCCACCGGAAACCCGGTCGTACAATGCTCATCATCAAAGAAGCTGCGCTGTTGCGGTCCGCAATCCAGGAGCACAGAATGCGGCGCCACGCCCGGACCGCCAGCACCATGGCGGCCCTCCCTCCCGCCAGCCCCGTCCAGCTGGAGCAGACACCGGAGCTGACGGCCCGTTTCCGCCGCAAGCTGCTTGGAACGCTGAAAAATTTCGCGCATTACTCGGGCCACGACCAGCCCGCCGAACTCAATGCCCTGCTCAAGGCCGCCGCCACCTGTCACGACGATCTTTCCAGCCCGGAAGGGCGGCGTGATTTCGCCCGGACACACGGAAAAATCCTTGAACTCTCGCCCGGTCTGACCGGACTCGCCCGCCGCCTGCGCGAACACTGCGCAGCCGAACTGCTGCAGCTGCGCACCGCTTATCCGGGTCTGCCAGGACAGCGCGACCCCGGCCCCGATCTGCTGCCCATCGGCCCCGAGGCCGTATGCTGCGGACTGCAGGCGCTCTGTGCTGCGGGAAATCTGCGCACCGACGAACGGATCGCGCTCATCGCCGCCGCCGCCAGCCGCCTCGCCCACCACCTGAACAAGCTGTACTGCTCGTTCAACCAGCTGATTGACGACGCCAGGCTGGCCGCTGAGTCTCTCCCGCTCCCGGCCTCCGCGGAAAGCGCGCTGGACTCCGGCGCCAGCGGCCCCGCGCCACATCTGCCGCCCGCACCGGGCAGCACGCCCGGCTGTCTGGAGCGGATGCTCGGCCATCTCGCCGCCCACGCCGACCTGCCCGCATTCGCCCGCGCGATCATTGCAAACCTGCGGGCTCCACTGCTGCGGCTGGTCCAGAACGACCCCGGCACGCTGGCCGACGAAGAGAGCCCCGCCCGCCGCCTGCTTGAAGCGGTGGCCGGGTTCTCCGCCGGATTCATCGACAGCGAGCCGCCGCCCTCCAGCCTCGTCCGGCTCAACATTGTCCTGAAACCGCTACAGCGCCTGCCCGCCCCCGGCCCCGACCATTTCGACGCGGCGCGGGACCAGGTGGCGATCCTTGCCGAACAGACCACCACCGACGCCCTCAGCGAAGCCGCCCTGGCAACCGCGGAGCAGCTGGACCACCGCGCCCACGCCATCGCCGCTGCATCCGGCGCGCTGGAACGGCTGCTCGACGGCCATACCCCGCACGCCGTGCACACGTTCCTTGCCGAATGGTGGGCGCCAGTGCTCGCCCACGTGTTTCAGACACACGGCAACGGCCATCCGCAGTGGCAGGAGATGCTGGACGTGGCGGGCCAGCTCGTTGCCTCCGGCCGCCGTCCCGCCAGCGACGGCGAGCGGCTACAGCTGGCGGCCAGCCTGCCCGGCCTGATCCGGGCCATCCACGAAGGACTGGCGGCAACGGGGCTGGACGCCGCCGCACGCAACCGCGCCCTGCAACCGTGCATGGAAATGCATACCGCGCGCCTGTGCGGAAAGAAACTGCCCGCGACCGCCGCTCCGGCAGCCCCACAGCCAGTCGCAGCCACGGATGCGCCGCTGCTGCCCTGCCTGCACAGTCCGTCTTCCCGCCAGCTGCGGCGCGACACCCGCCAAAATCCGCTCTGGCTGAAACCCGGCGATGTCATGGATATCCGCCTGCCAGACAGCGCGCCGGTACGCGCGCGCGCAGCCTGGATTGGCCCGCACGCCCGGGTGGCGCTATTCATCGACGCCAGCGGCAGGCGGGTATTCGCCGCCGAACTGGCTGCACTTGAAGCGCTGCTGCACAGCGGCGGGGCACGCCATCTCAACGGCCGCACCATCGTGACCACCGCCGTACGCCAGTCCAGCAACTAGCCGGGAAGCGCCCGAACGACGGAGGCCGTCCGTCGTGCGATACCGCAGAGTCAGGCAGGCCTGAACATCCTGCGGCCTTGCAGGGCATCAATCCGAAGACAATCCTGAAACGCCGCAGACGCCCATTCGCGCGCGAACGCGGCAGCCTGTGGCGCCACCGCACAGTCATCCCGGTACTCCAGAAAAAAAACAATGCCGCCTGATGGGCGGCATTGTTTTTGCGGTATCACGCCACAAACAGCGCAGAACTGCTCAAACCGGCATGTTCATCATGTCCTGATAGGCGGTTACCAGGCGGTTGCGCACCTGCACCATCTGCTGGAAGGACACGTTCGCCTTCTGCAGGTTCACCATCACATCCTGCAGATTGACGTTCGGATCGCCCGTTGAAAAATTCTGCGCCATTGCGCGCGCCTCGTTCTGTGCGGCGCTCACGTCCTTGAGCGCGCTGTTCAGCACATCGGCAAAATTGACGCCCCCCGCCGCCTCACCGGCCTGAACCGGCTTGTTCTGGGCGGTTTGCGACACCGAGCGCAGTTCGCTCAACATCTGATCAATTCCGCGGGTATCCATATGCGTACTCCCTCGGCTCCTGGTTGCCTTTTGCCTGATTCAGTCTAGCAGAGCAAACCGCATGCCACAAAAGCATTACGTTCCATGCGACGGATTTCATCGCACCGGCATCCCTGCCGGTTTCTCGGTATTCTCTTCAGCAAAAAACAGGCCTGAATGATCTGATCATTCTGTGTCGAACCCTTCCTCGCGATACTGCTGCAGTTTGTAGCGTAGCGTCCGTTCTGAAATTCCCAGTTTTTCCACTGCTTTTTTGCGCGATCCGCCCAGTTCGCGCAGTGTGTTCAGAATGTGTTCCCGCTCAAGGTCTTTCATGTTCGCAGAGCGCGGGGCGGAGGCTGCTGCCGCCCCGGCCAGGGGCGAAGCGGCAGGAATTGCCGCCGAGCCGCCATGCGGCAAAACCGGTGCGAATGCGGTGGGGGCGACACTCGCCGGGACAGGCGCCGGCGCCGCAGCTGGAGTCGCTGCCATTACGGGTTCTCCCGTCCAGTGCGGCAGGCACAGGCGGATGGTTTCCGCGCTGACGGTGTCGCCTGCGGTCAGGATCAGCGCGCGGTGCATGGTGTTTTCCAGCTCGCGGACATTCCCCGGCCAGGCGTAAAGCACCAGCAACGCTTCGGCCTCCACCGACAGCCGCGCCAGACGGCGCGCGCGTTCGCCGTGCCGGGCAAGGAAGTGCCGTGACAGCGGTAGGATGTCGCCCGGACGTTCCCGCAGGGCGGGGATCATCAGCGGAAAGACATTGAGCCGATAATAAAGATCTTCGCGGAAACGGCCCGCTGCGACTTCCTTCACCATGTCGCGGTTGCTGGTGGCCAGGACGCGGATATCGAGTTCAACCGGTTTTTTGCCGCCAACGCGCTCGACTTCGCGCTCCTGCAGCACGCGCAGCAGCTTGGTTTGCAGGCCAAGCGGCATTTCGGAGATTTCATCCAGCAGGATGGTGCCGCCCTGGGCCTGCTCGAATTTGCCCGGCTGCGCGCTTTGCGCGCCAGTAAAAGCGCCTTTTTCGTAGCCGAACAGCGTGGCTTCAAGCAGGTTTTCCGGAATCGCGGCGCAGTTGATGGCAACAAAGGGTTTGCCGCGCCGGGGCGAATGTTCGTGCACATAGCGCGCGAACACTTCCTTGCCCGTGCCGGATTCGCCAGTGAGCAGCACCGTCGCATCGGTCTCAGCCACCCGGGCGGCCAGTGCGAGCAGATTGCGGGTATGCGTATCCTCGGCCACGGTGTCATCCGCCGAAGGCTGCACGGCCGCATAGCGGCGCACGTTTTCCAGCAGCACCTCGGGTTCGAACGGCTTCATCAGAAAATCGCAGGCGCCGCCGCGCATGGCGGCCACGGCCTTGTCCACGTCGCCGTAAGCGGTCATCAGCAGCACCGGCAGCTGCGGCAGGCGGGTGCGGATTTCTCCGAGCAGCTGCAGACCATCCATTGGCTGCATGCGCAGGTCGGAAACGACCAGGTTGAAAGCGTGGCGTTCGAGTTCCGCCAGCGCGGCGGGGCCGCCATCGACGCCAGTAACGCCGTGGCCGGCCATTTCCAGCGTCAGGCAGACCGCATCGCGCAGTGCGTCGTCATCCTCGACGACCAGTATCTGAAGTTGTTCGATCATGATGGGTCGGCCTTGCCTCCGGGTAGCGCATCGGCGCGTAATGCAGCCACAGAAAGAGTAAATGCGGAACCCTGTCCGGGAACCGACTGGAGTGTGATGTCCCCGCCGTGCCCGCGGGCGACGCCACGGGCTATCGCCAGGCCAAGCCCGGTGCCTTCAGCCCGCGTGGTGAAGAACGGATCGAACAGCCGCGCCTGAACGTCCGGCTCAATGCCGCGTCCGTTATCACGCACGACAAAATAAACGCTGCCGTCGCCGCCGCAACGGGCTTCGCAGCTGACGGCTCCGCCCGGCGCGGTGGCCTGCAGGGCGTTTTCCAGCAGGTTGGTGAGCGCACCGCCAAGCGCCTTGCGGTCGCCATGGAGTTCGAGAGCGCCGCATTCGCAGCGGCTTGAAAAGTCGATCTGGCGCGCGCGGGCCAGCGGTTCAAGGGTATGGGCCAGCTCGGCGACGAGCTCGCACACACCGAAATCCTGCCGCCCAAGGCTGTCGCCACGCGCGAACAGCAGCATGTCGCGGATCAGGCGTTCGAGATAGCGCAGGCGCTCGATCGCGCGATCCGCTACCTTGGCGCGCTCGACCGGCCCCAGTTCGGGCTGGCGCAGGTTGCCGGTGTAGAGCAGCGCCGCCGCAAGCGGCGTGCGCAGCTGGTGCGCCAGACCCGCAACCATCTCGCCCATCGCCGCCAGACGCTCGTTGCGCTCGGCCGCCAGGCGCATGCGGTGGGTTTCGGTAATGTCATGCAGCAGCAGAATGCGTTCATCGCCTGATTCGAGCGCTGTTTCCGAAACCGAAAGCCGCCGCGCGCCCTGCTCCAGGGTGACTTCGCCGGGGGTTTCCGCCGCCTGCAGCACCTGGGCGATTGTCTCCCATGAGCGCCCGGTCAGATCATCGCCGAACAGGGATTCCGCCGCGCGGTTGACCTGCACCACCGTGCCGACGCGATCGACCACCACCACCCCCGCGGGCAGCGCGCCCATCAGCACCGTAAGCCGTTCGGTGAGCTGGACGACCTGCTCCTGCAGGGCGTTGTAGGCGGTAGACAGCTCCTCCGACGCGCGGCTGAACAGCGCAAAGGCTTCCGCAAGCTGGACCGCGTCCAGCGGCGGCGCAGCCGCGGCGGCGGACCCTGCCGCGCCGGGAGAGGTCAAAGAGGGCATCGTGCTCGCTCCAGTTTCACGGCAGGCACTCTATCCGGCCGCCTGTATATGGTAACCGGCAAACAGGCGGCAAAAAATGCCGCTTTTCCATCGACCGGATTGGCGTCGCACGGCAGAAAATGCCGTCATCCGTCAAAGTGGACGTGCACAGAGACCCTGTCATGGCAACTGCAGAAAACGCCGCCGAAACCCCAGCCATTACCGCATCGCGGCTGCAACAGGCGATCCAGAACATCAATGCGCTGAACCAGCGGCAGAAAATCGCCGCGGCCGCGGCCATTGCGCTCGCCATCGCCCTGGTCGCGGGCGCACTGCTCTGGAACCGCCAGCCTGAATACGCCGTGCTGTTTTCCAATCTGGACGAACGCGACGGCGGCACCATCATCAACACCCTGCAGCAGCAGAACGTGCCGTACCGGATGTCGCCGGACGGGCGCGCCATCCTCGTACCCCAGGAGCAGGTGCACCAGGTCCGCCTGCGCCTGGCCGCCGATGGTCTGCCCAAGGGTGGGCTGGTCGGGTTCGAGGTGCTGGAAACGCAGAAGCTGGGCGTTTCGCAGTTCCATGAGCAGGTGAACTACCAGCGAGCGCTCGAAGGCGAGCTGGCCCGAACCATTCAGGCCATCGCCTCGGTAGCGGGCGCGCGCGTGCATCTGGCCATGCCCAAGCAGACCGCCTTTCTGCGCGACGACCAGAAACCGACCGCCTCGGTGATGGTGAACATGCGCCCCGGCCGCGCGCTCGACGCCAGTCAGGTCGCCGGCATCGTGCATCTGGTGTCCTCCAGCGTTCCGCGGATGACGGAAGCCGGGGTGAGTATCATCAACCAGGACGGCGACCTGCTGACGAGCAAGTCCGATCCGCTGCGCCGCACCGAACTCGACCCCACCCAGCTCCAGTACGTGAATGAGGTGGAATCCGGTTTCATCCGCCGTATTGAAACCATCCTGCTACCCATCGTCGGCAAGGAAAATTTCCGCGCCCAGGTGTCGGCCGACGTCGACTTCAACCAGGTGGAGCAGACGGCGGAAACGTTCAAACCGAACCCATCGCCCGACCAGGCCATCCGCAGCCAGCAGACCACGGAAGAAAGCAACCGCATTCCCGGCCCGCAGGGCGTGCCCGGCGCGCTCACCAACCAGCCGCCCGTTCCAGCCACTGCCCCCGTCACCAATCCGCAGGTGCCGCCCGGCCAGGGGGCGAATGCGCAGCTGGGCAGCAACAACCGCTCCGCGGTGCTCAATTACGAGCTGGACCGCACAATCCAGCACGTCAAACAGTCGCTCGGCCAGATCAAGCGCCTGTCGGTGGCGGTGGTGGTGAACCATCGCTCCGAAACGGGGCCCAATGGCCAGGTGCAGATGGTGCCGCTCAGCGATGAAGAGCTCACCCGCATCAGCAACCTGGTACGCGAGGCTGTAGGCTATAACCCCGCGCGCGGCGACACCATCAATGTAGCCAGCAGCGCCTTCGCCCCTGCCCTGGCGGAGCCTTCGCCGCCGTTGTGGAAAGATCCGGAAGTGATCGAACTGGGCAAGAACGGGCTACAGTATCTGTTCGTGGCGCTGGCCGTGCTGTTTGCCTACTTCGCCATCATCCGCCCCCTGTTGCGCACGGTAGCGCCGCCTCCGCCCGAACCTGAAATAACCGGAGAGGATGAAGAGGATGAAACCGGTGAGGATGCCATCGTGAATCTGTCGCCCGACGCCGCCGACAGTTATGAAGCCAGGCTGCAGCGCGCGCGCGAACTGGCGCGCTCCGATCCGAAACTGGTTGCCGATCTCATCAAGGAATGGATGAACCCGACTGAAGAGGGGCGCAAATGACGACGCCTGAAGAAGGACTGGAAAAAAGCGCCCTGCTGCTGCTCACGCTCGGCGCGGATGAAGCCTCCGAGGTGCTCAAGCATCTGGGGCCGCGCGAGGTGCAGAAGCTCGGCATGAAAATGGCGGGGCTGCCCGCACAGCCGCGCACAAAGGTCGAGCCGCTTCTCGACGAACTGGACGCCCACTTTGGCAAGGGCGCGCTGGTCCATGCCGACGAGGAACAGATCCGCCTGATGCTGACCAAGGCGCTCGGAGACGAGCGGGCGGGCCATCTGCTCTCGCGCATGCTCAACGACTCCAACACCGCCGGCATCGAAAGCCTGAAATGGATGGATGCGCAGACGGCGGCCGACATGATCAAGAACGAGCACCCGCAGATCATCGCCACCATCCTCGTCCACCTTGAAGTGGATCAGGCTGGCGACATCCTGAAATGCTTCAGCGACCGTCTGCGCAACGACGTGCTGCTGCGCATCGCCACGCTCGACGGCGTACAGCCCGCGGCGCTGAAAGAACTGAACGACGCGCTCACGCGCATGCTCGCGGGCGCCTCGACGGTAAAGAAGGCGGCCATGGGGGGCGTGCGCCACGCGGCGGAAATTCTCAACTTTGTCGGCTCCGCGGCGGAAACGGCCATCATCGACAATGTGCGCGAATACGATCCGGAACTGGCGCAGAAAATTCTCGACGAAATGTTCGTGTTCGAAAATCTGATGGATATCGACGACCGCGGCATCCAGACCATACTGCGCGAAATCCAGTCCGATTCGCTGATCGTCGCCCTCAAGGGCGCATCGCCCGAGCTGCGTGAAAAAGTCTTCAGCAACATGTCCAGCCGCGCGGCGGAAATGCTGCGCGAAGATCTTGAGGCCAAGGGCCCGGTGCGTCTGTCCGAAGTGGAAGCCGAACAGAAGGAAATTCTCAAGGTCGTGCGCCGGCTGGCGGAAGAAGGCCAGATCGCGCTTTCCAAGGGAGGCGGCGATGGTTTTGTCTGATAACGGGAACCGGCCATGAGCATTGCCCGCCACCAGGCCGCCGGAGCCTATCGCCGCTGGGAACCGGAAACCTTCGACAGCCGCGGCAATATCGTCGAGGCGACACCCGCCCCCACTGCCGCCATACCGGAACCACCACTGGAAGAAAGCGCTGTCGCCAGCCCGCTCCCGGAAGGTATCCCGCTGCCCACCGCCCAGGATATAGAACGCATCCACAGCGAAGCGCATGCCACCGGCCATGCGGAAGGCTATGCCGCCGGGCACGCGGAAGGCTATGCCGCAGGCCGCGGGGAAGGCGAAGAGGCCGGACGTCAGAACGGGTACGAAACGGGCTACCAGGAAGGCAGGACCGTAGCGGAAAGCGAAGGGAACCGTCTGCGGGAACTTGCCGGGAATTTCGACCAGGCCCTGACCGGTTTCGATGCGGAGGTTGCTGAAGAATTACGCGCCCTCGTCATCGAAATCGCCCGCAAGGTGGTCGGAAATGCCCTGCGCGCCCAGCCCGACGCCATCCTTGAAACCATCCGCGCCGCCCTGATGCAGCTGCCGCAGAACGGCGCGCAGATCCATCTGCACCCGGACGATCTCGCGCTGGCGCGTGAGCAGCCTGGCGAACAGTTCGAAAGCGCCGGCCACCGGCTGATCGAAGACAGCAGCCTTACCCCCGGCGGCTGCCGCATCGAATCTCCCGGCGCGCAGATCGATGCCACGGTGGAAACGCGCTGGCGGCGCGTTATCGAGCACATCAGCCAGCACGGCGGCGCATGGGAGGCCAGATCATGATGCAGCGCCACGGCGAAACCTGGCGCGCGTTCCTGCAGGACGGACAGCGTCTGGTGGAAAGCGCCAATCCGCTCCAGTACGCCGGGCGGCTGACGCGCATCAACGGCCTGGTGATGGAGGCCGCCGGGCTGAAACTGCCACTGGGCTCCGGCTGCCAGGTGCTCGTGCCCGGGGGGGGAACGGTTGAAACCGAAGTGGTCGGCTTCAACGGCGAAAAAATCTACATGATGCCCACCGACGACGTATTCGGACTCGCTCCCGGCGCCCAGGTGCTGCCGATGGAAATCAACCACTCACGGCTGGTTCCAGGCAAGCGCATCGGCCCGCGCCGCCGCGCCGCCGACCGGGCCAAGCACCTTCCCGTGGGCGATGCGCTGCTCGGCCGCGTTGTCGATGGCGCCGGGCGGCCTTTTGATACCCTCGGCCCGCTTCACGCGCAGGAAACCCGCTCGCTGCAGGGCCGCCCCTCGAACCCGCTCACGCGCGCTCCGATCGACCTGCCGCTGGACGTCGGCATCCGCGCCATCAACGGCCTGCTCACGGTCGGGCGCGGGCAGCGGATCGGCCTGTTCGCCGGTTCCGGCGTCGGCAAATCGGTCCTGCTCGGCATGATGGCGCGCTTCACCCAGGCCGATGTCATCGTCGTGGGGCTCATCGGCGAGCGGGGACGGGAAGTGAAGGAATTCATCGAGCACAACCTCGGCGCGGACGGACTCGCCCGCTCCGTGGTCGTCGCCGCACCGGCCGACACCAGTCCGCTGATGCGCATGCAGGGCGCCACCTACGCCACCACGCTGGCTGAACATTTCCGCGACCAGGGCAAACATGTTCTGCTCATCATGGATTCGCTCACCCGTTACGCCATGGCCCAGCGCGAAATCGCGCTGGCGATCGGCGAACCGCCCGTCACGCGCGGCTACCCGCCATCCGTATTCGCCCGCCTGCCGGCGCTGGTCGAACGCGCCGGTAACGGTCCGGAAGGCGGCGGGTCGATCACCGCGTTCTACACCGTGCTCGCCGAAGGCGACGACCAGCAGGACCCGATCGCCGACTCCGCGCGCGCGATTCTCGACGGCCACTTCGTCCTGTCCCGCAACCTGGCCGACCAGGGCCACTACCCCGCGATCGATATCGAACAGTCCATCTCGCGCGCCATGCACAACCTGGTGGATGGTGCCCAGTTCGATCTCGTCCGCCGCTTCAAGCAGCTCTTTTCCCGCTACCAGCGCTCACGCGACCTCATCGCCGTCGGCGCCTATCAGGCCGGATCAGACCCGATACTGGATACCGCCGTCGCGCTCTACCCCAGACTCGAAGGCTTTCTCCAGCAGCGCATCGACGAACAGGAACGTTATCCGGACACCATCGCGAACCTTGCCGGACTGCTCCCGCCATGAAACGCCCCGTGCAAAGACACACGGCATTCACAGGATAAAAACGTAAAATGTTCACTCAGACACCCACACAAGAATACCGCCGGAAAATGGCCGGAAAATTCACCCTTCAGCCCCTGCTCGATCTCGCCCGCGAACGCATGGACGACGCGGCCCGCCATCTTGGCGAGCTCATGACTTCCGAACGCGACAGCCAGCAAAAGCTGGATATGCTGGAAAACTACCGCACCGAGTATTACGACCGCTTCATGGAAAACGCGCGTGGCGGCATCGGCCCGGACGAATGGCGCAACTTCAGCGCCTTCATCAGCCGCATCGACGAAGCCATCGCCGCCCAGCGCCAGTCCGTTACTCACGCCCGGAGCATGACAGCGCAAGGCCAGCAGGCCTGGATGGCGCAGCGCAACCGGACCAAGGCCTTCGATACGCTGGCGGAGCGCCACCAGCGCGGCATCGCGCGCAGCGAAGCCCGCCAGGAGCAGAAAATGTCGGATGAACACGCCTCCAGACGCTTTCACGGCGGCGAAGACGCCAGCAGCGACTGAAGCTCCCTGGCACACGGCTTGCTTCATATCGTGCAAAGCACGTCAAAGAGGGCGCAGAGCATGCCAGCCAACATCACCACCGGCGTTTTTTCCTTTTCCGTCTCGCCCGTGGAAGCAACTTCCGTCCGCAACCAGAGCGCAGACGGGAGCTTCTCGCAAATGCTGCAGGGGCAGATGAGCGCGCGCGGCGAAACCCGTATGCCCGATCCCGCCCGGAACGCCGCATCCATGCGCGCAGCCGCTCCGGAACAGCAGGCGCAGGCACGGGAAACCGGCCGCCGCGACGCCGCCAGCCGCGAACCAGAACGCTCACGCGATACCGAACGCCCGCGCGATCCTATCCGCGCAGCCGAACGCCAACGCTCCGCCGGGAAAAGCGACCGCCCCGAAAAACAGGCCAGCCCCGCCCAGGGCGGCGAAACGAAAAAAACCGTCGGGGAAGCGCTCAGGGAAGCCACCGAAGAAACGGCGGCCAGCTCCACCGCCCCCGTTACCGCGGAAAGCAGCCCGGCGGCCCCAGCCTCTCCCGGCGAAACGGGTGCGGTGCTTGCCGGGCTACCGGCAGCCATTGCCGCCCTGGCATCGAAACTTGCCGGTCCGGCTGAAGCGGAAGCCCCCCCGCCGGAGGAACTGGCTCTGGATGGCGGCAAGCCCGGCCCGCTGCGCGGTCTGCTCACCGGCGATACGCCGACGAAGCCGTCTCCGGATCCAGCCGGAAGCGCCGCGTTGCCGCAAACCGCAGGCGCGGATGCGGATGCGAATGCCGGAGCCAAAACAAACCCGTCTGCAAATCAGGCGGCCCAGTTGCAGATTGCGTCGCCGCAAACCCAGATTCAGGCCCGTCCGGACGCGGGCTCCGCATTCGCCGAACGCCAGGCCTCCGCGCTGCAGGCCCTGTCTGGCGACGCTGCCGTAAACCTGCACGGCGCCAGCACCCTGGCCACCCTGCGCCATCAGGCGGGACCGCAAGCGGCTGTTCCGCAACTGCCCGTCGCCACACCCGCAGGGCAAAGCGGCTGGGCGGAAGATGTGGGCAACCGGGTCGTCTGGATGCTCGGACGGGCGGAAAGCAAGGCGGAACTTGTGCTCACCCCGCCGAACATGGGCAGGATCGAGGTTTCCATCAATCTCAATGGCGACCAGACCACGGCGCAGTTCGTCGCCTCCTCCCAGGCCGCGCGCGACGCGCTGGAACAGGCGCTACCGCGATTGCGAGAAATGCTGCAACAATCCGGGATCAACCTTGGCCAGGCCAACGTCAGCACTTCCGGCGAACAGCAGGCTTCGTCCGAAAGTCACGGCGGCAGCCGCAACAGCGGCGCTGGCCAGGGCGGAAGCATCGACACGTCCGGAACGGGCTCCGCCCCGGTCTGGATCAGGCAGCAGGAAGGGATGGTCGACATCTTCGCCTGAAACGCCGGAATTGGGGCCGCTCTGCCCCACTTTTCCGGCCTTGGCGAACGCGGCTATCCTGGATAATGACATCATGAAAAAAGGAGAATCGCATGGCGAAAGCGCCCGCCAAACCTGAAGCCGCCAGCCCCGGCGCCACACCACCGAAAAAAAGCGGCAAGCTGCTGCTTATTATTCTTGTCGTGGCGCTGGTGCTCACGCTTGTCGCCGCGGGAGCGGTCATCGTCCTGCTGCTGCTCAAGCAGAACAAGGCGGGCGGCGGCAACGGCGAGGCGCAACCCCAGGCCCAGGTCACGGAACCCGCGCCCGCCGCCCTGCCCAACGCGGTCGATCTTTCCAAACCGCCCCCTTTCGTTCCGCTGGAACCGTTCACGGTGAACCTGCATGGCGCGGATGACCGTTACCTGCAGACATCCATCATTCTGCGCGTCAACGATCCCAAGACCGCGGAAAGCCTGAAAGGATTCATGCCGGAGATCCGCCACCGCATCAATCTGCTGCTGTCGAGCAAGGAGCCCGCCGCGCTGAATTCGATGGAGGGCCGCGAGGCGCTGGCGACCGAGATTCTCACGCAAACCAACGAAGTGCTGGGGGTTCCCCCCATGCCGGATTATCCAGGCCGCCTGCCCTCGAACGCGCCAATACAGGCCGTGCGGTTCAATTCTTTCATTATCCAGTAGCGGGATACCAGCCATGTCCGCGGATTTTCTCTCCCAGGAAGAAGTCGACGCCCTGCTCCGCGGCGTGACCGGAGAGAGCGACGAGCCCGCGGAAGAAGCAGGCTCCGCCGACGGGGTTCGCCCCTACAACATCGCCACCCAGGAACGCATCGTACGTGGGCGCATGCCCACGATGGAGCTGATCAACGAGCGCTTCGCCCGCTATCTGCGTATTGGCATGTTCAATTACATGCACCGCAACACCGAGGTTTCGGTCGGGCCGATCAAGGTGCAGAAGTACGGCGAGTTCGTGCGCAACCTCGTGGTGCCGACCAACCTCAACCTGGTGCTCGCCAAGCCCCTGCGCGGCACCGGGCTGATCGTGTTCGATCCCAATCTGGTTTTTCTCGTCGTGGACAACATGTTCGGCGGCGACGGCCGCTTCCATACACGGGTGGAAGGACGGGATTTCACCCCGACCGAGCAGCGCATCATCCAGGGCATGCTCGATGTCGTTTTCGCCGAATACAGCAAGGCCTGGGCGCCGGTATTCAAGATCGACATGGAATACGTCCGCTCGGAAATGAACTCCCAGTTCGCCAATATCGCGACACCATCCGAAATCGTCGTATCGACCAGCTTCATGCTTGAAATGGGCGGCGTCCAGGCGGAGATGTATATCTGCTTCCCCTATTCGATGATGGAGCCGATCCGCGATCTGCTCTTCTCGACCATGCAGAGCGACCACCTGACCCAGGACAAACGCTGGATCACGCTGCTCACGCGCCAGCTGCAGACAGCGGAGGTCGAACTCTCCTGCCTGTTCGGTTCGGCCAGGGTAACCCTGCGCGACATCGTTAACATGCGCGCGGGCGACGTGATCCCGCTGCAAACCTCCGAGCTTCTCCAGGCCGAGGTCGACGGCGTGCCCATATTCGAATGCCGCCACGGACGGCAGAACAACCAGTACGCAATAAAAGTGGAGCGTTTCCTGGCCTCCGAGGAGCCGGACTCCCTGTTAACCCCGGAAAGCGAAAATGGCTGACGACGAAAACCAAATCACCGAAGACGACTGGGCCGCCGCCATGCAGGAACAGGCGGCTACCGAGGCCATTGCCGACGCGGAATCGGCGCAGGTCGCCGCCGATCTGGCCGCCGCTGCGGCCAGCGCTTCGCCCTACCAGGCCAAACCGGCCAGCCAGCTGTTCGAGGATTTCGGCAGCAGCGGCTCATCCTCGGGGTCGCTGAACGATTTCGACATGATTCTGGATATTCCCGTCCAGATCACCGTCGAGCTGGGCCGCACCAAACTGTCGATCCGCAACCTGCTGCAGCTGGCGCACGGCTCGGTGGTGGAGCTGGACGGGCTGGCGGGCGAACCAATGGACGTGCTGGTCAACGGCACGCTGATCGCCCAGGGCGAAGTCGTGGTGGTCAACGACAAATTCGGCATCCGCCTCACCGACATCATCACCCCGGCGGAGCGGATGCGGAAAATCCGCAACTGAAATCTGCGCGCGCCCTGCGGCAACAGCACGCGCCGCAGGCAAAACACCGGAATAGCCGGTCTTTTCCCCGTTTAATTCCCGCCTGCCCAGCCCCCCGGAAAGCGTAGGCTCGCCTCATCGTCGAGCCAGGTTTTTCTTTCCGTGCGCCCTATCTGCCCTATCCGCCCTGTTCCCTCCACCGCGTTCCTGCTCGCCGCCGCGTCCCCGCTGGCGGCGGCATCCGAACCTTCCGCCACCTCCGATCTTGCGGCAGGCGTCGTCCAGATGCTGTTCGGCCTTGGCATCGTGATCGCGCTGCTGCTCGCCTGCCTGTGGGCCATCAAGCGCCTCTCCGCCCCCCGCGGCAACATGGCCGCGCTGAAGGTGCTCGGAGCCGTGCCGGTCGGCCCGCGCGAACGCGTCGTGCTCGTCGCGCTGGGCGGCAAGGTGCTGGCGCTCGGCGTCACCCAGAACAGCGTCAACACATTACATGTCATGAGCGCGGATGAACTGCCGGATGTTCTGCCCGCCACGCCCGCAGCTCCCGCGGGCAGGCAGTTTGCCGACTGGTTCAGACAATCGCTGGAGCGCAGCCGCAATGCGCGCTAATCCGCTGCCCGTCGTCCTTGGGCTGGCGCTCACTGTCGCAGCCGGAACCGCCCTCGCCCAGGCGCCCGTGCCGCCCGTGCTGCCGGCCGTCACCGCCGTGCCCGGAACAGGCGGAGGCACCACCTACAGCCTGACGGTCCAGACCCTGCTGCTGCTCACGCTGCTCAGCTTCATCCCGGCGATGGTGCTGATGATGACCAGTTTCACCCGGATCATCATCGTCTTTTCGCTGCTGCGCCAGGCGATGGGCACGCAGACCACGCCGCCCAACCAGGTGCTGCTCGGACTGGCGCTTTTCCTCACGTTTTTCGTCATGGCTCCGGTAGCGGACCGTGTGTATGCCGATGCCTACGTGCCCATGTCGGAAGGCAAAATCAGCCTCGACCAGGCGCTGGAGCGGGCTTCCGTTCCGCTCAAAACCTTCATGCTCCGGCAGGCGCGCGAGCCGGATCTTTCCCTGTTCAGCGAACTGGCCAAGGTCCCGCCGGTGGAAAAGGCCGAGGATCTGCCGATGCGGGTCGTGATTCCCGCCTTTGTGACTTCGGAGCTGAAAACCGCTTTCCAGATCGGATTCATCATTTTCCTGCCCTTCATCATCATCGACATGGTGGTCGCCTCGGTGCTGATGTCGATGGGGATGATGATGATGTCGCCCGTAATCGTGTCGCTGCCCTTCAAGATCATGCTGTTCGTGCTCGTCGACGGCTGGACCCTGCTCATCGGCTCGCTGGTGCGCAGCTTCGCCCTCTGACGCCGCCCCACAAGGAACGCCCATGACCCCCACCACCGTCGTCGATCTCGGCCGCCAGGCGATCGAAATCACCCTGCTCATTTCCGCGCCGCTGTTTCTCGCCGCACTCATTACCGGCCTGATCATCAGCATCTTTCAGGCCGCCACGCAGATCAACGAAATGACGCTTTCCTTCGTGCCCAAGGTGGTCGTGATGTTCACCACCCTGGTGCTCGCCGGGCCGTGGATGATTACGACCATGACCGATTTCATCCGCCGCCTGTTCGAATCCATTCCCGGCATCATCGGCTGAGCGGCGCAGCACCTGTAACCGCCATGATCAGCGTCACCTCGGCCCAACTCGACGCCTGGCTGGCGGCGCTCATGTTTCCGCTCGCGCGCCTGCTGGGGCTGTTCGCCTCCGCGCCAGTTTTCGCCAACCGCGGCGCGCCCGCCCGCGTCCGCCTCGGCATCGCATTCGGCATCGCCATCGCGCTGCTGCCGGTCATGCCGCCCATGCCCGCCATCCCCGCCGCTTCCGGCATCGCCGTCGTGGTGCTCGCGCAGCAGATATTCATCGGCATCGCCATCGGCTTCGTCATGCGCATCGTCTTCGCCGCGGTCGATATGGCCGGAGCCCTGATCGGCATGCAGATGGGGCTGTCCTTCGCCGTATTCTTCAACCCCAATGCGGGCGGGCAGACCGCGGTGATGTCCGATTTTTTCGCCCTGCTCGCCACACTGCTGTTTCTTTCCATCAACGGCCATCTGCTGATGATCGACGTGCTGGTGAAAAGCTTCGACTGGCTGCCCGTCAGCACCGCCACCGTCAATGCCGACGGCTGGAGCTACATCGCCCGCGCCGGAACCACCATTTTTTCCACCGGGCTGCTGCTGTCGCTGCCGGTCATGGCGATGCTGCTCGTCACCAACATTGCACTCGGAATCCTGACCCGCGCGGCGCCGCAGCTGAATCTGTTCGCCATCGGCTTCCCGGTTACGCTGACGATCGGCTTTATTGGCGTGGCGCTAATGATGAGCGCCTTCAGCCCGGTGCTGCAGCGGATCTTCGAGGATGGCTTCGATCTGGTCACACAGATGCTGCGGGCGCTGGCCCCAGCCGTCCCCTGATGCGGGCCGGGCGCGGTAACGCATCCAGAGACCCGTCTCTCCGTGCGGGATACGCTTCCCCAAAGGCGGCAGAAAACAGGGCACCCCTGCTGCCCTTCACCTGAAGGAAGAGCCGGTTCGCGGAAAACAACCTTTTCCCCATGTCAGGGCATAATCGCGCCTCTGCTGTCCTACCCCGCCAACAACACGGTTCCGGTTCACGTGCCCCCTCCCGTATCCTCCCGCTCCGCACTGCGCGGGCATCTGGCTTTCACCGTTCTGGGCGCACTGGCCCTGCTGCTGATGTTTTCGCTGCTGCGCGTGGCATTGCTGGTCTACAACCATGAGCAGATCGGCCCGGCGCCCGTGGAAAACTTTCTCGAAGCCTTCGCCAACGGCGTGCGTTTCGACCTGCGCATCGCCACCATCACCTGCCTGCCGCTGCTTTTCGCCCTGCTGGCGAACGGAGCCATGGCGGCCAGGAAAAAAATGCGCCTGTGGCTGACGGCGGCGGCCAGCTTCATGCTGTTTCTCGGTCTGGTCGAACTTGATTTTTACCGGGAATTCCACCAGCGCCTCAACAGCCTCGTTTTCCAGTACATCCGGGAAGACCCCAAAACGGTTCTGAGCATGCTGTGGTACGGCTTTCCGGTGCTCCGCTATCTGCTGGCCTGGGCGGCCGGAACATGGCTGCTGGCGGCCCTGTTCAGACGCATCGACCGCGCCACGCGCCCTTCCCTGCCGGTGTCCGTTCCCGCATCCCGCCGCTGGCTGGCGCTGCTGCTGTGCGTACCCCTTGCCGCCCTCGCCATCCGGGGCACCCTGCGTCACGGCCCGCCGCTGCGCTGGGGGGATGCGTTCACCACCGAATCGATGTTCGCCAACCATCTGGGGCTGAACGGCGTTCTGACACTGCTGACCGCCGCCAAGGAACAGTTTTCCGACCACCGCGACAACGCCTGGAACAGCGCCCTGCCCCAGGACGAGGCCCGCCGGATCACGCGGGAACTCCTGCTCACCCCGCATGACCGTCTGGCCGATGCGGAGCGCGCCGCCGTACGCCGCGACTACACGCCCCCCGCCGCAAGCGTGCTGCCGGAAGTGCGCAACGTGGTCGTCATCCTCATGGAAAGCTTCGCCGGACGCTACGTTGGCGCGCTGGGCAACGGCGACGGCATTACGCCGTATTTCGACGCGCTCGCCAAGGAAGGCCTGCTGTTCACCCGGCATTTTTCCAATGGCACGCATACGCACCAGGGCATGTTCGCCACCATGGCCTGCTTCCCGAACCTGCCGGCTTTCGAATACCTCATGCAGATGCCCGAAGGCGGGCACGCCTTTTCTGGCCTGCCGCAGCTCCTGAGCGCCCGGGGCTATAACGACCTGTACGTTTACAACGGCGATTTCACCTGGGACAACCAGTCCGGCTTCTTCAGCAACCAGGGGATGACCACTTTCATTGGCCGCGGCGATTACACAAACCCGGCTTTCTCCGACCCTACCTGGGGCGTTTCGGACCAGGACATGTTCGGCCGCGCGGCGGAAGAGCTTCCCCGTCTCAATCCCGATACGCCGTTTTACGCGCTGCTGCAGACGCTTTCCAACCACACTCCTTACGCGCTGCCGGAGAAACTGCCGGTTGCTCCGGTAACGGGACACGGCCCCCTGGACCAGCATCTGACCGCAATGCGCTATTCGGACTGGGCCCTGGGGCAGTTTTTCGAAAAGGCCCGCAAAGCGCCTTATTTCAGCAACACCCTGTTCGTGATCGTGGGCGACCACGGCTTCGGCAGCACCGGACAGCTGACAGAAATGGATCTGTACCGCTTCAACGTGCCACTGCTGCTGCTCGGCCCCGGCGTCCGGGAACGGTTCGGCGCGACACGCGACACCGTCGGCACGCAGGTGGATATCGTGCCGACCATCATGGGCCGCCTTGGCGCTCCGGTGCGGCACCAGTGCTGGGGGCGCGACCTGCTCGCCCTGCCCCCGGATGATCCCGGCTTCGGCGTCATCAAGCCATCGGGAAGCGACCAGACCGTCGCTCTCATCCGTGGCGACCGCATCCTGGTCCAGCCCAAAGGGCTGGAGGCGCGGCTTTACCGCTACCAGACCGGCGCAAACCCGCAGAGCCAGCGGATCGACGACGATCCTGAAAAAGAAGCCCTCGGGAAAAAACTGGATGCTTTCCTTAAAACAGCCACGCAAAGCCTGCTGGAGAATTCAACCGGCGCCGCCAGCGCGGAATAACGCGGAAACAGGCGGCGGAACGCAGGCACACGCTCCGCCATATGTCGCCCCTAAAGCAGCACATCCCTGGAAATGCCCCGTCGCTTCAGGATGCGCCGCAGCTGCCCGAGCGCCTCAAGCTGGATCTGGCGCACGCGCTCGCGGGTCAGGTCGAGACGGGTGGCGAGATCCTCCAGCGTCATCAGCTCGCACTCATCAATCCCGTAGCGGTGGCGGATCACCAGGCGCTGCTTGTCGTTGAGCATGTCGATCCAGAGATGGATCAGCCCTTCGACCTCGGCCGTGTGAATCTGGGATTCCGGCGTTTCCGCGTGGTCGTCCGCCAGCGATTCGCCGATCGAGAGGTTCGGGTCGATATCCAGCGGCGCATCCAGCGAGGCGGTGTGCTCGCTCAGGGCCAGGATCGCCCGCACGTTTTCCACCGGTTTTTCAAGCCGGAGCGCGATGTCTTCCAGGCTTGATCCGCCATTGGACGCCGCATCAAGATGCCGCTGCGCCCGCAGCACCTGGTTCAGCTCCTTGACCACATGCACCGGCAGACGGATGGTGCGCGACTGGTTCATGATGGCTCGCTCGATGTTCTGCCGGATCCACCAGGTGGCGTAGGTCGAAAAACGGAAACCGCGCTCGGGATCGAACTTTTCCAGCGCGTGCATCAGCCCCAGATTGCCCTCTTCCACCAGATCGAGCAGTGGAATGCCGCGGTTCAGGTAATGCTTGGCAATGTTGACCACAAGGCGCAGATTGCGCTCGATCATCTTTTGCCGCGCATCGAAATCGCCCGCGCGCACCCGCCGGGCGAGCGCCACCTCCTCTTCGGCGGAAAGCAGCGGGTTGGCCCCGATCTCGTTCAGGTAAATCTGCGTGACATCGCAGGGAAAGTCGGTCTCGGCGGGCGGAGGCGGAAGCTCCGCGAAAACCTCCATCCCGGGAGGAAGATCCGGTTCGTGGCTGTCGAATTCGTCAGAGCTAACCGGTTCTTCCATGTGCCACCTCGTCAGCGGGCGGGCAGGTATTTCATCGGATCAACCGGGCGTCCCTGCCTGCGGATTTCAAAATGCAGCTTGGGGCGATCTGCATCGGTGCTGCCCAGCTCGGCGATTTTCTGGCCCTTCGCCACGCTGTCCCCTTCCTTCACCAGCAGCTGCTGGTTGTGGCCGTAGGCGGTGAGAAAGTTCGTTTCGTGCTTGATGATGACCAGCTTCCCGTATCCCCGCAGGCCGCTGCCCGAATACGCCACCTTGCCCGCCGCCGAAGCCACAACCGGGTCGCCGGGATTGCCGCCGATATCAAGCCCCTTGTTCGTCGCCTCGTTGAACCCGGCAAGCACCTTGCCCTTTGCCGGCCACAGCCATTCGCCTTCGGGAGCAGCCTCGCTACTTTTGCCGCCCCCCTGCTGTTCGCTTTGGGTAGACGGCGCGGCTGCCGATACGTTCTCCGCCGGTGCGGAGGGTTGCCCTGTCTGGGGCGCCGGATGCGGCTGCAGCCGCGCCCACGCCTCGTCGCTGTAATCCTGCTTCCCGCCCAGCGGACCCAGCTTCACCGGCGCGCTCACGGCCTCCACCGGCGCGGACGGCGTTACCACGCCCGGCTCCGGTGAAACGGGCAGCGGCGTCGCCACGGCGGTTGCGCCGTCCGCGCCAGGCGGAGCGATCCGCAGCGCCTGCCCGACCTGGATCTGGTTGGGGTCGCCAAGGCTGTTCCACAGCACCAGATCCCGGACGCTCTGCCCGTACTGGCGTGAAATGCCCAGCAGCGTTTCCCCCTGGCGCACCACGTGAATATCCTGCCCCACGGCGGGAATCACGACCGGCTGGGATGGCGCCGCCGCGCCGCCGCCATCGTGAACCGGCGCGGGCGCGCGCGATGCGCAGCCGCCCAGCACAACGGCGGCAAGCGCCAGAGCCGGCAGAAAAACACTTTTGCTGATTTGCATTGGACTGTTCATTCCGTACCCGCCAGAAGCGGCACGAAGCGCACTGCCTCGCACCAGCTTTCCCTGAAAACATGACCCTGCCGCTCGATGAGCAGCAGGCGCTGATCCCCCGCGCCAACCGGAATCATCAGCCGCCCGCCCGGCGCAATCTGCGCCCGGAGCGCCTGCGGCACGCCCACCGCGGCCGCGGCGACGATGATGGTGTCGAAAGGCGCGGCTTCCGGCAGCCCCTGCCCGCCGTCGGCGCACTTCAGCCGTACGTTCGGCAAACGCAGGGGGCGCAGGTTTTCGCGCGCGCGGTCCAGCAGCGCGCGGATCCGCTCCACCGTGTAAACCTCTGTCGCCACAAGGGACAGCACTGCTGCCTGGTAACCACAGCCTGCGCCGACCTCAAGCGTGCGGCCAAGGTTTTCCCGCCCCGCCCGCAGCACCTCGATCATGCGCGCAACCACATAAGGCTGGGAAATGGTCTGCTGAAACCCGATCGGCAACGCCGTATCATCGTAGGCGCTATACGCCAGCCCCTCTTCCACGAACAGGTGGCGCGGAATCTGGCGCATCGCCCCCAGAACCTTTTCATCCTGGATGCCCGGCGCGCGCAGGCGCTCGACCATGCGCGCGCGCGCGCGCGCTGCCTGCCCATGATCCGCGACACGGGTATTCATTTTTCCAGCCAGCCGGTAACGGGGCCGATATGCCCCGCGTGGGTCAGATCGATCTGCAGCGGCGTCACCGAAACGTACCCGTTCGCCACCGCATGGAAATCCGTGCCCTCGCCCGCATCCGCCGCCGCGCCCGCCGCGCCGATCCAGTAAACCTTTTCATTGCGCGGCGTCAGTCCGGGAATCACCGCCTCGGCCCGGTGCCGCTTGCCAAGGCGGGTAACGCGTATCCCGCGGAACGCGTCATAGGGCGCATCCGGCACATTGACGTTGAGCAGCACCGGCTGCTGGAACGGAAAACGCATGAAGCGCGCCGCCAGATCCCGCGCCACCGCCGCCGCTGCGGAAAAATCGGAAGCACCCTTGCTGACCAGCGATACCGCGATCGAGGGCACACCCAGCAGGTAGCCTTCCGTCGCGGCCGCGACGGTGCCGGAATAGATGGTGTCGTCGCCCATGTTCGCGCCGTGATTCACCCCGGAAACGATCATGTCCGGCAGATGATCCAGCATGCCCGTCACGGCAAGGTGCACGCAGTCCGTCGGCGTGCCATTGACGAAATAAAACCCGCTCGCCGCCTTGCGCAGCGACAGCGGCCGGTCCAGCGTCAGCGAATTGCTCGCCGCGCTGCGGTCGCGCTCCGGCGCCACCACCGTAACCTCGCCGATTTCCCCGAGCGCAGCCGCCAGCGCGGCGATGCCCGGCGAAAAATAACCATCGTCATTACTGACCAGAATACGCATTAGGGAAATCCACGCAGAATGCCGCGCCGGGAACCCACCCCGCGCCAGCCGCCGGATTTTAGCATGCTGCTCTCCGCAGCCGCTGCAGCCTGCATGGCGCGCCCGCGCGCGCCCCACGTCAGCGCGCTGTTTTCTCCTTGTCCGTGGCCTCTTTCCTGCCTGCCTTTTCCTTGCCGTATGCCCGCCCGACTTTCGCCACCCGCAATTCGTAGTGTTCGTACCAGGTGGATTTTCCCAGCTCCTGGGCAAGCAGGTGTTCGGCGTCCGCCTTCCACGCCGTAATGGCTTCGGCGGAGGTCCAGTATGAGACGGTGATGCCGAAACCGTCCGCGCCGCGCGCGCTTTCCGCGCCCAGAAACCCGGGCTGCCGCGCGGCCAGTTCGGTCATTCTTTCCGCCATGCGGCCATAGCCGTTATCGCCCGCGGTGCGGAGGGAAGCAAAGATCACCGCATAGTAGGGCGGCGGCGGGAGTCTGGCGAACGGGGAAGAATTCATCGCGCAAAACGCTCCGTGGTTATCCATCGCGCGCCTTGCGGCGTTCAGGCGGACGGGGCCATCCAGACCTGCGGTTCGACCCGCACCGTGCGCTGGCCGTCGCCGACCCATACGCCGCCATCCTGGATGGTGAATTGCAGCCGCATGGAGCGGTCCGCCAGCCCGGCCAGCGCGGGAGCGGTCTCCGCATCCAGGTTGAGCACGCGCAGGTTTTTCTGGCGGGCAAGTTTGTCGCGCACGCCATTCCACCAGATGCTGGCGGCGCGACCGTAGCTCAGCACCTCCACCGCGGCGGCGCGGCCGCAGGCCTTGCGCACCCATTTTTCGTCCGGCTGGCCCACGTCGATCCAGCGCTGGATCGCGCCTGTCAGATCTTTCTGCCACAGATCGGGTTCATCATCGACGCACAAACCCTTGCCGCAGGCCAGCAGCGGATCGGCGAACAGGGCGAAGGCGAGCAGACGCACCATCATGCGCTCGTCGGTTTCGGAGGGATGGCGCGCCAGCGTCAGGCTGTAATCGGCGTAGTGGTTGCGGTCCATGTCCGCGATCTGCAACTGCGCCTTGAAGATGGTTGCCTTGAGGGCCATGAATCAGTCCGCCGCCTGCGCCGGGAAAAAGGGCTGCCATTGTGCCGCCCTGGCGGCGGAAGCGGAAGCCGCCGCACGGGTGTTGCCCTGCTGCCCCGCCGCACCGCCGCAGGCGGCGCGCTCAGTGCGGGCGGCGCGACTGCTGCCAGGCGATGGTGGCCTGCGCCGCATGCGCCATGACGGCATCGCGCACGTTTTCCGGCAGTTCGCGGGCGAGCGCGGCGAACAGCGCCTGCGTCGCCTCCTGGGCGATGCCCTCGGCGGCGAGTCCGCCGGTGAGGCAGCGGATCTGGATGGCGGCCAGCGCATCGGCCACCAGACGCCAGCCGGAAAGCGGCAGCGCGCGCGTCAGGCCAAGCAGCTGGCTGCCAAGGCAGGCCGCCAGCCGTAACGCCTCGTCGCGCTCCTCTGCGGCGATGGCGGCATGCCACAGGGCAAGGTGGATGCCCCGGCGCAGTTCGACCCTGAAATCAGCCGCGTTTTCCTCGGCGGCGGAGATCTGTTCGAAGTAACGCAGGAAGCGCGCCTCGGCCTGCGCGTCCAGACCGGTGCGCAGACGGCCAACAAGTTCCGAAAGCGCCGGAATGGCCGTGAGGCCAAATGCGCCAGACCAGGCCAGGCCCCACTGGTCCAGCCCCGCCAGCAGCAGGGCCAGACGCAGCGCGCGCGCATCCTCACCAGCCGCATCCGCATCAGCAGCCCAGCGGGCCAGTTCTGCATGCAGCCCGGCGACGCCGCCATTCTGCCCGGCTTCACCGACGCTGAGCCGGAACGCCTGTGCAAAAGCATCCTGCGCAAGCCGCGCCGCGTGGCGCTGGGTGGCGGTATCGGCCAGGGAAAGCAGTGGATCGGCGGCGGGCGCGGCGGTTGTGGAAACAGTCATGACAGAGACAGAGAAGGGCAGAAAATTGGGGCGAACGCTGCGCGCAGGAGAACCGGTTCTATCGCTGCGGCCCGGATGCGCCCGGCGCTAACTCCACTGCAGGACCGGGCGCGGTCCGGCCTGCCCGGGCGGCGCATTACGGAAACCCTGGAGCATGCGCCGCAGCAGATCAGCGTCTTCCTCGATAAAGCCGCGCTTGAAATCCGTCAGCACCAGCCGCGAGCGCGTCATCCAGTTGCCAGGCGCATCGTCCAGCGCGCACCAGGCCGCGGCGCCCGAGGCAGCGCCCTGCTTTTCCAGCCAGGCCATGGCTTCGCGCTCCCGCATGCCGCGCAGAATGGCTCCCTGCGGCGTCAGGAACGGCGTGGCGCCCACAACGCGGGGGCGGATGTCCTCGGCAAAGCGGGCCACCAGTTTGGGCAGGGAAAAAAGCAGCCGCCAGTCCGAAGCGATGACGATGCGCGCCTCCTCGAATTCGCGCATCACTTCCTCGATCCGTCCCAGGCAGCGGAAATCCTCCACCTCCCCCCACGGGTGGGTAACGCCGTCGAAATCCATGAAAACGTAGGTAGCCTGAACCATCCGGGACTCACAAACACAAAGGGCTGCTGGCCAGTGCGGCCCAGCATATGCTGCGATGCAGAATATACTGGAAAAAGGGCATCATCCAGCCGGGGATGAAATCCACTTCCCCCCGCAAGAGTTTTTCTTCCGCCTTGCCGTGCCGCAAAATAACCCCCGTGGCGCAAACCGCCACCTTTCCGGAGCGAGCTTCATGACCCCAATCATCAACCTGGAAGGCAAGGTCGGCCTCATCACCGGCATCGCCAACGAAAAGTCGATCTCCACCGGCGTTGCCGACGCCTGCGCCCAGGCGGGCGCGAAGCTGATCGTCACTTACCAGAACGACAAGACGCGCGCCTTCATCGAGCCGATCGTCCATCGTCTGGGCATCACCGACGTTTTTCTGCTCGACGTCACGCGCCCGGAAACGCTTGACGATACGTTCGCCGAAATCGAAGCCCGTCACGGCAAGCTCGATTTCGCCCTGCACAGCATGGCCTTCGCCAAGCGCGACGACCTGCACGGCCGCGTCGTCGATACCTCGCCCGACGGCTTCGCGCTGGCGATGGACGTGTCCACCCATTCCTTCATCCGCCTCGCACGCAAGGCCGAACCGCTGCTGGAAAAAGCAGGGGGCGGCGCGCTGGTCACCATGACTTATCTCGGTTCGGAAAAAGTCATTCCCAACTACGGCGTCATGGGCCTGTGCAAGGCGGCGCTGGAAGCGGCCACGCGTTACCTGGCGGCCGAACTGGGCACGAAAAACATCCGCGTCAACGCCGTTTCCCCCGGACCGCTGATGACCCGCGCGGCCTCCGGCATCGCCGGTTTCGACCACCTCATGGCCGCCGCCGTGGAACACTCCCCCATGCACCGCCTGGCCACGCCGGAGGACGTTGGCGCGCTCACCGCCTTCCTTTTTTCCGACGCCGGGCGGCTCATCTCGGGCGGCGTGCATTTCGTGGACGCCGGTTACAACATCATGGGCTGAAACATGAACGCCAGCACGGACGGAACGCCCGCCGCGCGCACGGATCCGGACGGGGAGCCGCTCAAACTTCCCGATCCGGCGCCCGCGCATCCGCTGCTCGACGGCCTGCCTGAAATCGGGCGGGGCGAGTTTTCCATCGTGCTCGAAAAGGGCGACGAACGGGTCTACAAACTCATCAGTTCACCAGCGGATTATTTCCTCTACACCGCCGAAGACCGTCCGCGCGGCGCGCATTTCCCCATCCTGTTCGCCGACCACGGCATCATTGGCCGCGCCAGCTCCGGCTACCCCTTCCACCTGCTCGAAATCGAACGCCTCTACCCGCTCGACGGCGATACGCCGTCCGGCCAGGCCGCCCGCAAGCTGACGGACGCTTTCTTCTCCGCCTGCGAGCAATGGCGCAACCTGGGGCCAGACATGGGCCGTATCGCCCTGCACCATCTCACCGTCGCTCCGCTCGACATCGGCGACAGCCTCCGGGCCGCGCTCAGGGCGCTCTCCGATTTCGTGGAGGAATACCAGGTCCGCCCCGATCTGCTCAACATCAACAACCTGATGATGCGCAAGAACGGTGTTCTTGTTTTCTCCGACCCCATTTTCATCGCCTGACTTCAGCGCCTGGCCTCGCTGCCTGAAGCCCGCGCGCGGCGGGCGTATCATCGCGTCATTCCGTCTGAAAAGGTTCCGGCCATGCCTCCCACGCACGACCACGCCGCCCCACGTCCGCCCGCCATCGGTATCGCCCGCAACCGGCCCTTCGACCCGGCCGCCTTCGAGCGCGCGGTCAACGATCTGCTCAACGCCTGCGGCATCGAAACCGGCAACCCGCACACCGGCTATACCGCCCGGCGCGTGCGCGAACTGTGGCAGCACCGCCTGCTTGGCGGCTACGATCTGGACCCCGCCCAGGCGCTCGGCGACGGCTTCGAGGATGAACGGCGCGACATGGTCGTCGTGCGCGGCATCGCCATCCACGGCGTGTGCCCGCACCACCTCGTTCCCTTCCGCGGCCTCGCCCATGTCGCCTACCTGCCCGGCGGACGCCTGCACGGTTTCGGCCGCATCGCACGCCTCGTGGACGCCATCGGCCACCGCTTCACCTACCAGGAATGGATGACGCGCGACATCGCCGATGCGCTCATGCGCCACGGCCACGCGCAAGGCGCGGCCTGCGTCATTGAAGCCGAACAGCTCTGCCTGCTCCTTGGCGAAGACCGCCGCGGCGACGAACGCGTCGTCACCCAGGCCTTCTCCGGCGTATTCAGCGAATCGCCGCAGCTGCGTAACGAATTTCTGCGCACGCTGTGAGCAGCCCGTTTTTCTGCTCCGGCGCTTTCAGTAAAAAGTCTCCCGGCGCGAGACAAACCCTTGGGGAAGCCGGTTCAGCCCGGCGCGGAAGCCGTAGCCCGCGCGCCGGCGCCCCGTCAGGCAGAAAACCGCCCGGCGGCATCGCCGGGCGCAGTGTTCCGGAGCCTTCGCCCTGCTTCGTCAGTCTTCAGCACTGATCCGCCCAAAACTGATCCTGCCGCCGCCCGCATCGACCCGGATACGATCCCGTGCGACAAACTGCCCCTCCAGAATCGCCTTCGCCAGCGGATTTTCGATCTTCTCCTGGATCGCCCGTTTCAGCGGCCGGGCGCCGAATACCGGATCGAAGCCGGCCTCGGCAATGTTCGCCAATGCCGCATCGCTGACTTCCAGCCCCATGTCCAGCCGCGCCAGCCGTTTCTGCAGATACTGCAACTGGATGCGGGCGATGTCGGCGATGTGCTTTTCGTCGAGCGCATGGAACACCACGACTTCGTCGATGCGGTTGATGAATTCGGGGCGGAAGAAGGTTTTCACCTCCGCCATCACCGCGAGCTTGATGAGGCCGTAGTCGTCCCCGGCCATCTGCTGGATCATCTGGCTGCCGAGATTGGAGGTCATGACGATGACGGTATTCTTGAAATCCACCGTCCGTCCCTGGCCGTCGGTCATGCGCCCGTCGTCGAGCACCTGCAGCAGCACGTTGAACACGTCCGGGTGCGCCTTTTCCACCTCGTCGAACAGAATCACGCTGTAAGGCTTTCTGCGCACCTGTTCGGTCAGGTAGCCGCCCTCC
>JAVBTY010000093.1:0-9101 GCA_031555955.1 Rhodocyclaceae bacterium
GTTCACCACGAAGGACCAGATGAGGTCGTTGGCGCGCAGCATGTTGAACGTGCCGGCCATTTCGGAGCCTTCGAGGTAGCCGCGCTCGAACATTTTCTTTTCGAGGCTGGTGACCTGGCCTTCGTCGATGAACACGCCGAGCTCACCGGGGTCGGAGAAATCGGTCATGCTGGTGAAAAAAGTGGCCGAGGCGATGCGTTTGTCCTTTTTCGACGCGAGGTAAGCCAGCGTGATGGCGAGCAGCGTGCCGCCCAGGCAGTAGCCGGCGGCGTTGATTGCCTTTTCCCCGGTCTGCTTTTCGATGGCGTCGAGGGCGGCGACAGTGCCTTCCAGCACGTAGTTGTCGAAGGACTTGTCCGCCAGCCGCTCACCCGGGTTGACCCACGAGATGACGAACACGGTGTGGCCCTGGTCGACGCACCACTTGATGTAGGAGTTTTTGTCGCGCAGGTCGAGGATGTAGTACTTGTTGATCCACGGCGGCACGATCAGCAGCGGGCGCTTTGACACCGTGCCGGTGGTGGGCTCGTACTGGATGAGCTGCATCATGTCGGTCTGGAACACGACCTTGCCCGGCGTGGTGGCGATGTTCCTGCCCAGCTCGAAGGCGCTGGTGTCGGTCATCTTCACGCGCAGCTGGCCGCCGCCGTCTTCCATGTCGCGCAGCAGGTTGTTCAGGCCCTTGAGCAGGTTCTGCCCGTTGCTCTTGACCGTTTCACGGAACACTTCCGGGTTGGTGACGGCGAAGTTCGACGGCGAGAGCGCGTCGATGTACTGGCGGGTATAAAAGTTCACCTTCTTCTGCGACTGCTCGTCCAGCCCGTCGATGCAGCACACGGTGTCGTGGATGTGGCGCGCAGTGATGAGGTAGGACTGCTTGATGAAGTCGAACAGCAGATGTTCCTGCCATTCATCGTCGCGGAAGCGCTTGTCGGACTTGTCCGGCGCGGCGACCGGCGTCCCGGCCATGCCCACGAAGCGCAGCATGGAGTGCTGCCACAGCGAGAAATAGTCCCACACCAGGTTCATCTGCGTCTGGGCGAGCCGGTAGGGGTTGGCCAGCAGTTTGGCCGTCATGTCCATGAAGGCCTGGGCGACACCCAGTTCGTCCGTTGGCGCGGAAATGCCGTTTTTCAGTTTGCGCTGGATGTGTTCGCCAAGCAGGTGTGAAGCGCGCTGCGCGACTTCGGCGTAAGTTCTGGCGACTTCCTGCGGGTCGGGCAGTTCGGGTTTCGTTGGTTCGGTGGCGGTGGCCATTGCTGTCTTGCTCCTTGTCCTTGGCTGTTATGGTAGCGGCGAACGCTCTGTTCATTCAGGTTGTGGCGTAGCGGATCATGCCGTTTTCGCCTTCCACCATCCGGAGCGCTCCCTGTTTTGCCAGATGGTTGAGGTGGGCGATGGTTTCGCCCATGGCGAACATGACCTGGTGGGTATCCAGTTCGCGGGGGAACAGGGCGCCCATCAGTTCGCCCGCGCTGCGCCCGCTGCCGCATGCTTCCATCAGCACGGCGCAGCGCTCGCGGTGATGTTCGGCGAGCTGCGCAACCCGTGCCTGGATACCCCGGAAAGGCTTGCCGTGGGATGGTAGCACGAGCGTATCGTCGGGCAAGCGGCTGATGCGCCGTAGCGAATCGAGGAAGCGGCCCAGCGGATCGTCCTGCGGCGTGGCGGCGAATACGCTGACGTTGGTGGAAATGCGCGGCAGCAGCATATCGCCGGAAATAAGCACTCCCAGTTGCGCGCAGTACAGGCTGGCATGCTCGGGCGAGTGCCCGTAACCGGTGATGATTTCCCAGCCGCGCCCGGCGATTTCCACCGTATCGCCGTCGAACAGCCGCTGGTAGTGGCCGGGCATGGCCGGTACGCCGCGGCGGTAGGCGTTGCCGCGTCCGGCCAGCGCGGTGAGGCGCGCCTCGTCAAGGCCATTGCGGCGGAACTGGGCGAGCATGTCTGGCACGGCATAGCCGGGGATCTGGCTCCACAGGGCGTGTCCGCCGAGGTACTCGCCCTGGGTCATCAGCACCGCCGCGCCGTCGCGCGCGGCGAGCCAGGTGGCGAGGCCAAGGTGGTCCGGATGGCAGTGGGTGACGATGAGGCGCTTCAGCGGGCGGCCATCGGCGGCAAGCGCCTGCTCCCACATGGCCTTGACCGGATCGAGACCAAGGCCGGTGTCGACCGCGGCGAGCGCGGGGCCATCGTCGAGCAGCCACAGGTTGACGTGGTCGAGCGCGAACGGCAGCGGCATGCGCAGCCAGCCCACGCCGGGTGCAACGGGCAGGACTTCTCCCGCAGGCGGAGTTTCGGTAAAGGGGTAGAGCAGCGGCTGGGGATCGTTCATGCTGGTTTTCCTCGCGACCCATGTGGGCCGGTGCTGATTTTGCGGATTGCCCAAATTTTCGAAATCTGATTAACTTTTGACGCCATAAAGCGTTTTTACATATAAAACATACAGCTGCAAAGGTTTCAGATGCTTTTGCAGCAGGGCGGATCATGGAGACAGGACAAACTTACACCATCACAGCGCTGGCGCAGGAGTTCGGCATTACGCCGCGCGCGATCCGTTTCTACGAGGATCAGGGGCTGCTTGCGCCCGCGCGGGTTGGCCGCGCCCGGATTTACGCCAAGGCGGACCGCACCCGGCTCAGGCTGGCGCTGCGCGGCAAGCGGCTGGGCCTGTCGCTGGCCGAGATCCGGGAACTGCTCGACATGTATGGCGGCGTGCGCAGTTCCGCGCCCCAGATCGAGCGTTTCCTTAAGGCGCTGTCTGCCCGGCGCGCGGTGCTGGAGCAGCAGCGGCTTGACATCGACGCGCTGCTCAGCGAAATCGACATGGTGGAACAGCAGTGCAGGGCCGTGCAGGGCCGTGACGCGGAAGCCGCGGCCGAGGCGCGCGCCGAACTGGCGCGGCGGCTCGACAGGGCCTGTGTGACTTGATTTTTTTTAGGGTTTTCTTTTACGTTGACGTAAACGTAACCTTGCGTAACCCAAAACCCTGGACAGAAGGAGAATCCGATGCAGGGTGAAACCGCAGCTCTCCGGTTCCAGCCCCGGGACCCCGGCTATGCCGACCGTATCCGCAGGAGTTTCGCCCTGCAGCAGGCGATGGCGCTGATCGGCGCCGAGCTGGGGCTGGTCGAACCGGGCCGCACTGAAATCCACTTGCCGTACCAGCCCGGAATCACCCAGCAGCACGGATATATCCACGGCGGTATCATCGGCATGATCGCCGACTCGGCCGCCGGATATGCCGCCAATACGCTGATGTCGGCGGAAGCCAGCGTGCTCACCGTCGAATACAAGCTGAACCTGCTTGCGCCGGCCGGCGGCGAGCGTCTGGTGGCGCGGGGTGAGGTCATCCGGCCGGGCCGCACCCTGACGGTTACGCGCGCCGAGGTTTTCTCGGTCAAGGCCGCGCAATGGACCCTGTGCGCCGTGATGCAGCAGACCATGATCGCCATGCATGGTCAGGCGGAAAACGGCGTTCCCCCCATTTCTTGAGGAGCATCACTATGAAAGACCCTGTTGTTATCGTTTCCGCGGCCCGTACTCCCATGGGCGGCTTCCAGGGCGATCTCGCCTCGCTCACCGGGCCGCAGCTGGGCGCCATCGCCATCCGCGCGGCGCTTGAGCGCTCCGGCATGAAGGCGGAGCAGGTGCAGGAAGTCATCATGGGCTGCGTGCTGCCCGCCGGGGTTGGCCAGGCGCCAGCCCGCCAGGCCGCGCTTGGCGCGGGGCTGCCGCTGTCGGCTGGCTGCGCCACGGTGAACAAGGTGTGCGGTTCCGGCATGAAGGCGACGATGTTCGCGCACGACCTGCTGCTTGCCGGAACGAATGAAATCATGGTTTCGGGCGGCATGGAGTCGATGACCAATGCGCCGTATCTGCTGCCCAAGGCGCGCAGCGGCTATCGTCTGGGCCACGGCCAGATGTTCGACCACATGTTCCTCGATGGTCTGGAAGACAGTTATTCGAAGGAAAGCAGGGGCCGCCTGATGGGCACCTTCGCCGAGGAGTGCGCCAGCCATTTCGGCTTTACCCGTGCGGCCCAGGATGAGTTTGCGGTGACTTCCACCACGCGCGCGCAGAAGGCGATCAACGACGGTTCCTTTGCGTGGGAAATCGCGCCGGTGACGGTGTCTGGCCGCAAGGGCGACGTGGTGGTGGACAGGGATGAGCAGCCGCTGAAGGCGCAGCTGGACAAGATCGCCACCCTGAAGCCCGCGTTCAGCAAGGACGGCACGGTAACGGCGGCCAATTCCAGCTCGATTTCCGACGGCGCCGCCGCGCTCACGCTGATGCGCCGCTCCACCGCCGAAAAGCTCGGCCTCACCCCGCTGGCCACCATCGTCGGCCATGCCACCCACGCGCAGGAACCCGCGTGGTTCACCACCGCGCCGGTAGGGGCGATGCAGAAGGTGCTGGCCCGCGCCGGCTGGCAGGCGGGTGATGTGGATCTGTGGGAGATCAACGAGGCGTTCGCAGTCGTCACCATGGCGGCGATCAGGGAACTGACGCTGCCGCACGACAGGGTGAACGTGCACGGCGGCGCATGCGCGCTCGGCCACCCGATCGGCGCTTCCGGCGCCCGCATCCTGGTGACGCTGATCGGCGCGCTGCGCAAGTACGGCAAGAAACGCGGCGTGGCCAGCCTGTGCATCGGCGGCGGCGAAGCGACGGCGATGGCGATCGAACTGGGGAGCGTGTGATGATTCTGACTTCAGAACAGGAAATGATCCGCGATTCCATCCGTGCTTTCTCGCAGGAACAGCTGGCGCCTTTCGCCGCTGAATGGGACCGCAACCACACTTTCCCGGCCGAGGCGCTGCGCGGCCTGGGCGAACTGGGCGCGCTGGGCATGACGGTGCCCGAGGAATGGGGCGGCGCGGGGCTGGATTACATGAGCCTGGTGCTGGCGATCGAGGAAATCGCCGCCGGCGACGGCGCCACGTCGACGATCGTCAGCGTGCAGAACTCGCTCGCCTGCGGCATTCCGTCGCGTTACGGCAGCACGGCGCAGAAGGATAAATGGCTGCGCAGGCTGGCCCGCGGCGAGGCGCTGGGCTGCTTCTGCCTGACCGAGCCGCATGTGGGCTCCGACGCCTCCGCCATCCGCACCACCGCGGTGCGGGACGGCGACCACTGGGTGCTCAACGGGGTGAAACAGTTCATCACCACCGGCACGCATGCCGACGTCGCGATCGTTTTCGCCGTTACCGACAAGGCGGCGGGCAAGAAGGGCATTTCCTGCTTCCTCGTGCCCACCGCCACGCCGGGCTACGTTATCGCCCGCGTCGAGGAAAAGCTGGGGCAGCGCGCCTCCGACACCGCGCAGATTCTGTTCGAGAACTGCCGCGTTCCGCTCGATGCGCTGCTCGGGGCCGAAGGCGAGGGTTACAGGATCGCCCTCTCCAACCTCGAAGCCGGACGTATCGGCATCGCCTCGCAGTGTCTGGGCATGGCGCGCGCGGCGCTGGAAGCCGCGGTGAAATACGCCCACGAGCGCGAAACCTTCGGCAAGCCGATCTTCGAGCATCAGGCGGTGAATTTCCGCCTTGCCGACATGGCCACGCAGCTGGAAGCGGCGCGCCAGCTCGTCTGGCATGCCGCCACCCTGAAGGATGCCGGGCGGCCGTGCCTCAAGGAAGCCTCGATGGCGAAGCTGTTCGCCTCTGAAATGGCGGAAAGGGTGTGTTCCGACGCCATCCAGATCCACGGCGGCTACGGCTACGTCAGCGACTTCCCGGTCGAGCGCATCTACCGTGACGTGCGCGTATGCCAGATCTACGAGGGCGCGAGCGACATCCAGCGCCTGGTGATCGGACGCGCGCTCGCCCTTTAAGGCGGCGCGTTTCCCTGTACCGCGCTCCGCGGCGGCGGGACGGTGATCCGCCCCGCCGTTACGGAGCGCCTTCTTTTGCCCGGAGCGCCCGCAATGACAGCTTCCGCCCCTGCCGCGCCGATCGATTTCTGGTTTGATTTTTCCTCGCCCTTCGCCTGGTTCATGAGCGAACGGATCGACGCCGCCGCCGCCCGCCACGGGCGTGAGGTGCGCTGGCGCCCGTTTCTGCTCGGCGCGGTGAACAAGGTGCTTGGCACCGATCCGCTGCCGCTCATCCCGATGAAAGGGCCGTACTCGCTCAACGACATCGCCCGCAGCGCGCGCTTTCTCGGCATTCCCTACCGCAAGCCGGACGTTTTTCCGCTGGGCACGCAGCAGGCGGCGCGCGCCTTCTACTTTCTGGAAGACATCGATCCGGCGCTCGCGCGCCGCTTCGCCCGCGCCACGTTCCGCGCCTACTTCACCGATAACCGCGATATCTCGCAACGCCCGCAGGTCGTCGAGCTTGCGGCTGCCGCAGGGGGAAACGCTGCCGCGCTCGACGCCGCGCTCGACGGCGAGGCGCTGAAACAGCGCCTGCGCGAAGCCTGCGACACCGCGCTGGCGGCGGGCGTGTTCGGTTCGCCTTATATCGTCATCGATGGCGAGCCTTTCTGGGGCGTGGACCGCCTGCCCCAGATCGAGCGCTGGCTCGAAACCGGCGGGTTTTAAGCTTTTCCACACACGCGGGAACAAGAGACGAAGATGGGTGAAATACGGCGGATATGCGTTTTCTGCGGCTCGCGCATGGGCAGCCGCCCGGAATACCGCGCGCTGGCGGCAAGGCTGGGAACCCTGCTGGGGGAAAAAGGCATCGAGCTCGTTTATGGCGGCGGCAACGTCGGCCTTATGGGCGTGGTGGCCGATGCCGCGCTGGCCGCTGGCGGCACGGTTGTCGGCGTAATCCCGCGCATGATGCTGGAATGGGAAGTCGGCCATGAAAAACTGACGCGCCTGGAAATTGTCGACTCCATGCATGCCCGCAAGGCGCGCATGGCCGAACTCGCGGACGGCTTCATCGCGCTGCCGGGCGGGCTGGGAACGTTCGAGGAGCTGTTCGAGATCCTTACCTGGGCGCAGCTGGGTTTTCACGCCAGGCCGGTTGGCCTGCTCGATACCTGCAACTACTACGCGCCGCTGCTGCAGATGCTTGAACGCGGTGTGGAGGAGGGTTTCATGAAACCGGAAAACCGCCAGCTGCTGCTGAGCGCGACGGACGCCCCGGCCCTGCTGCGGGCCATGGCGCAATATCACACGCCCGTGGTGGCGCAGCGCATTCGCGAAAGCAGGCAGCTTTAACCCTGAAAACACCGTGCCGCCCTTGCGCGGCGCACGGCGGTCATGAGTCATACCCCGGCACGCGGTGACCGATAACACCGTGGCCGTTTCCCCGGAGAGCGCCCATGAGCATCGAATCCCCCTGCATCGACGTCTGCCGCATGAACCCCGACACCGGCCAGTGCGACGGCTGCTTCCGCACGCTGGAAGAAATCATCGCCTGGAGCCGGGCGGACGAAGGGGAGAAGCGCCGGATTCTCGCCGCGGTGGCCGAGCGCGAGCGCGCCGCCGCCCGCGTCCCGGCCGCACCGGCGGGCGCGCGGCCATGAGCGGCGACCCCGGCTGCCTCGGCCTGTGCATGATCGACTGGGATACCGGCGTCTGCATGGGCTGCGGACGCGGCGCGGAAGAAATCAGCGGCATCCCCACGCCCGCCCCCGCGCGGGATAGCGGCAGCCCCGCCGCCGCGCCGCTGCCGCCCAATGTCGCCGGGCTGGTGGGCGAAGGCAGCGAATGAACGCCCCGCGCCTGCCCGCGACGCTGTGCGTGCTTGAACGCGGCTGGCTGTCGTCCAACAACGTGCTGCTGCTGTCCGGTGATGAGGCGACGCTGATCGATTCCGGCTACGTCAGCCATGCGCCGCAAACGGTCGCGCTGCTGCGCGGCGCGCTGGGCGGACGGCGGCTGGCGCGGCTGGTGAATACCCACGCGCATTCCGACCACATCGGCGGCAATGCTGCCGTGCAGCGCGCTTTCGGCTGCGAGATCGTGGCGCCGCAAGGCAGCGCGCGAGCGATCGCGGACTGGGACGAAACCGCCCTGCTGCTAAGCGTCATGGCGCAGGATTGCGAGCGCTTCCGCCACGACCGCACGCTGGCCGCTGGCGACAGCTTTGTCGCCGGAGAACTGTGCTGGCAGGCGCACGCCGCCCCCGGGCACGACATGGATGCGCTGGCGTACTACAACCCCGACAGGCGCGTGCTCATTTCGGGCGATGCGCTGTGGCGCGACGGCTTCGGCATCCTGTTTCCCGACGTGCTCGGTACGGGCGACGGACTGGGCGCGGCCCGGCGCACGCTTGAGGCGATCGGCCGGCTCGCCGTCGATACGGTGATTCCCGGCCACGGCGCGCCCTTTGCCGGATTCGACGACGCGCTCGAACGCGCCTTCGCCCGTCTGGCCGCCTTCGAAGCCAATGGCGACCGTATGGCGCGCAACGCCATCCGCGGCGGCATCACCTTTGATCTGCTCCACCGCCGCCGCATCGCGCTCGATGCGCTGGCCGGTTATCTTGCCGCCACACCGCTGTACCGCGACGCCAACGCACGTTTTCTCGGCATGACGCTGGATGCGCTGGCCGTGTGGGTGGTGGCGGAACTGGAGCGCGCCGGTGTGGCGCGGCGGCAGGGGGGAGCGCTGATCGCGGCATGACAGGACGGCAGCCCTTATGCCGCGCGCGCTGGCTGCGCTATAGTGGCTGTGGAGATTTTTCAGAATTTATGCCATGCAGATCGTACTTATTAGCGGCCTTTCCGGGTCGGGCAAGAGTATTGCGCTGAACGTGCTGGAAGACGCGGGCTATTACACCGTTGATAATCTGCCGGTCGCCCTGCTGCCGCAACTTGTCGCCCAGTTGCGCGGCGCGGGCTACCAGCGCGCCGCGGTAGCGGCCGACATGCGCTCGGGGGCCAGCATCGCCGCGCTGCCGCAGCAGCTGGAGTCGCTGCGCGGGATTGTGCGCGACCTGCGCTTCATCTTTCTCGAAGCGCGTGATGAAGTGCTCATCGCACGCTTTTCCGAAACGCGGCGACGCCATCCGCTTAACGCAGAAGGCATTTCGCTCGAAGAAGCGATCCGGCGCGAACGCGAGGAACTGGCCACAATCGCGGAACTCGCCCACCGCATCGACACCAGCGACCTGCACCCCAACACCCTGCGCGCCTGG
>JAVBTY010000041.1:0-33255 GCA_031555955.1 Rhodocyclaceae bacterium
GACGCTGGCGCGCAGCCGCAACCGGAACGGCCAGCCCGAAGCAGCCCCGGCCGCCTCCCCTGCCCTAGCGCCGGCCGCGCCGCGCAAGATGAGCCCGGAAGAGCTGCGCCAGCGCATGGTGCACGCCTCGCTCAGCGTCGAAAACCCGCCCGACAACAGCGCCGCGCTGGTCGACGCCGAATCGCAGATGACGCTGGCGGTGATGGAGATCGAACCCTACGACCGCAACCCGCGCCATACGCGCAATGCGCTGTTTGTTATGGGATCGTTCCGCAAATCTCTCAAGGTCCGAAAACGGTCGTTTTGTGGAATCTGCACAAACGCCCAGGTTCCTTCAGATTTTCTGGATAGTCTTTGCCGACAATCCGGCTAGAGCCCTGCTCTGCGAGCCATCACAATAAAACTGCGGTTACCGGTAAGCGCTCATCCGTTCTGCCAGCGCGGCCTGTCCGTACCGCAACGGGCGGGCATGCTTGTGGCTGGGGGAAACACCCGGAACCGATGTGCCATACAAAAACAGGAGGAGATTGCATATGCATGAATCAAGAAGGGAATTCATCAGGCATGGGGCGGGCGGGGCTGCGCTTTTTCTTGCGTACAGCTTCGCCGGAAGCACCCTGCTGCTGACCCCGGAGCAGGCGCGGGCAAAAGGTGTCGTGCTGCAGAAACTGTCCGCGCAGGAAGGCGAGGTGCTTGAGCGGCTGGCCGAGGCGATCGTGCCGGGTGCGACCGGAGCCGGCGTGGCCCATTTTATTGATCACCAGCTTGGTGTTGATCCGGACGACTGTCTGCTGATCGCCAAGTATTTTCAGGTTCCGCCGCCCTACCAGAACTTTTACCGGAACGGCCTCAAGGCGGCGGCCACGCTTGCCACACAGCGCTTCGGCAAGCCACTGCTTTCGCTGGACGCGAAGCAGCTAAACGATTTCGTTGGCGGCATGGGGCGGCCGGGAACAAAAGTTGAAGAAACCGATGTATCGCTGTTTTACCTCTGTCTGCGCTCGGATGCCGTGGATGTGGTGTACGGCACGCCGAAGGGGTTCGAACGTCTGCAGGTGCCGCTGATGGCGCACATCATGCCGCCGGAGGGCTGGAATGGCTAAGTCACTGAAAAAGGTTGATGTCGTTGTCGTGGGCTCCGGCGCGGCGGGCAGCGTTTATGCCGCCCTGCTGGCAGAGGCCGGAAAACAGGTCGTTGTGCTCGAACGTGGGCGCGCGCGCAAACAGGAGGATCTGTACAGCTCGCAGATCTGGGCGCGGCGGCTCAAATGGGGTTCGCCGCATGTGCAGGACACCGGGCCGGACAGCATCTGGTTCAATTTCAACGCGGGGCATGGTTTCGGCGGCGCGGCCATTCACCACTATGGCGTGTGGCCGCGCTATCACCCGGAAGATTTCAGCCTGAAAACGGAATATGGCTGGGGGCTGGACTGGCCGTTCGGCTACGACGATCTGCGCCCGTTCTACGATCAGGTTCAGGAGGAGGTCGGTATTTCGGGAGACGCAAAGCTGGAAATCTGGCGTCCGCCAGGCGCTGATTACCCGCTGCCGCCGGTGATCGTGAGCAATCACGGCCAGGTGCTGGCGAAAGGCTTCGAGAAACTCGGCATGCATACCGCGCCGATTCCCATGGCGGTGCTGTCGCGCCCCTACAAGGGACGGCCGGGATGCCTGTGGGACGGATGGTGCGACGCGGGCTGCCCCACCGGGGCGATGGCCAATCCGCTCGCGGTGTATCTGCCGCGCGCCAGCAAGGCCGGTGCGATCCTGCAGGCGAACGCCCATGTGACGCGGGTGCTGACCGATGCAAAAGGACAGCGCACAACCGGCGTGGAGTATGTTGATACGACGACCGGAGAGCGGATCACGCAGCCTGCGGATGCCGTGGTTCTGTGCGCATTCGCGGTGGAAAACGTGCGCATCCTGCTCAATTCGGCACGGGGCGGGCTCGCCAACAGTAGCGGCACGCTGGGCCGCTACCTGATGTCGCACCCTGCCCTTTCGGTTTTCGGGCTGTTCAATGTCGAGATGCAGAATTATCTGGGCGCGACCGGCGGCCAGCTGCTCTGCCAGGACCGCTTCGGCAAGAAAAGCGATCCAGGCGGCGCGTTCGGCAGCCGCCAGTGGGAAATCGGGCTGATGCTCAAACCCAATGACCTTCTTGGCGTAGCCATGAGCCGCCCCGACATTTACGGCGCTGCGCTGCACGACTTCATGTTCGACGGCGCTCACCGCATGGGGTCCATGGTCGGCGTCTGCGAGGACGAGCCGCGTTACGAAAACCGCATTGAACTCGCGGATGGCAAGGACAAATACGGCATGCCGCTGGCCAAAGTGGCTTACCGCACCAGTGAGGATGGACGCAGGCTGTGGGCCAGCGCATCGAAGGAAGGAGTCGAGATTTTCAGGGCGGCAGGCGCGCGCGAAGCGTGGCACAGCCCGCAGGGCGGGCAGCACATCATGGGCGGTACGGTCATGGGCAAGGATCCCGCCGCCTCGGTGACCAACGGCGTGGCGCAGACCCACGACATCAGCAACCTGTTCATCGGCGGCCCGGGGGTTTTTCCAACCAGCTCGGCGATCAACTCAACCTTTACCGCACATGCGGTAGCCATGAAATCGGCCCGCTTCATGATCGAGAACTGGGAGCGCGTCCAGAGCTGACAACACGCATTGCAGGCCGCCGGGCCAGACCGCATGGCCCGGGTCTGCTTGTGCAACACAACCGTTCAGGCGTCAACAATCCGCCGTGGATGGGTATACACCCTGGCGCTGTCGCCGCGCACGAAGGCGCACAGCGTAATGTCGAGGCGGTCCGCCATTTCGATCGCCAGCGAGGTGGGGGCGGAAATGGCCGCGACGATTTCGCAGCCCGCGCGCGCCGCCTTCGCCATCATCTCGTAGCTGACGCGGCTGGTGATGAACACACCGCAACCAGCGAACCCGTGGCCCGCCAGGAAACGCTGCCCGATGACCTTGTCCAGCGCGTTGTGCCGCCCCAGATCCTCGGCAACGGCCAGCACTTCAAGACCGGGGCCGAACAGCACCACGCCGTGCGCGCCGCCGGTGCGGCCAAAAATGCCCTGGTGCGCCTGCAGGGCCATGCGGATCGGCTCGAACGCCGCCACCGACATGCGCAGCCTGTCGGTAACGGGCGCGGCGCGCAGCGCATCGTCACGCAGCCGCTCGCGCCCGCCGCACACGCCGCAGGCGCTGTTCACCACAACGTTGCGCCGGCGCACCGCCACGCCTTCTGGCCGGACAAGACGCATGCGCACCACATCGGGGCGCTCCGGGCATACGGACATTTCGGCGATGTCTTCCAGCTTTTCGACGATGCCTTCGGTAAAGACGAAACCGGCGGCCAGCGCGAGCGGTTCGGGAATGCCGTCATCGGCGAGAATGCCATCCGCAAGGGTGTAGCCCACCGCCCTGAAGGTGTCGGTGGTGGGCGTCCACATCAGGGCGTAAGCGCCCACGTCCGCCACCTCGATGGTGAGAACGTCCTCGTGAATGACGTCGACGTCCTCCGGCCCGGCCCGGCGGCCATCCGCGGCAATCCATTCCGCGGTTGCGCGCCGGGCGCCGAAACGCCCCTCGGCAGGGGGAAGCCCTGTGCCGCAGAACGGTTCGACGCCGGGCGCGGGCATGTCAGCGCAGCCCGATGCTGCCCGCGATATCGTGGCTGATGGGCTCAAACACCGCCGCCCGCAGCAGCACCAGCCGCAGCGTGAAGAAGCCCGCCAGCAGCGCGGCCGCGGCGACGATGGCCGGAATGCGCAGCCCGGCGAAGAAGGTAAGAATGATGAACGGGACCGCCAGACCGATCACTCCGACCACGTAGCGGCTGTACCCGGCATATTCCCCCTTGAGCAGCATCTCCACGGAGAATGCGCCGCCAGGCGATTTTTCGCGGGCGCGCAGCAGGATGCCGATGACCACGCCAAGGTCGATCAGCAGCAGGACCACCGCCAGATGGGACAGCGTCGCCACTTTTTCCGCCCCGAGTGTGTCCCAGCCGACAACCAGCAGCAGCATGGTTCCGGCGGTCAGCGCGTAGGTGAAGCTTGCCAGCGGCACGAACGGGCTGGCCCACAGCGCGAGTGAATCGGAATCGGCCATCGCCAGCCCCTGGTAGCACATCATGACCATGGCTCCCGCCGCCGCGATATGGCCGACGATGAATCCCAGCGGCGCGGGCAGCCCCCACACGCGGTCAATCAATACAAGTGTTCCACAGCCGAGCAGCGCGGCGATGGCGATGGAGCCGCGGCTGATCCAGGAGCGGTCGGGGCGCAGGATGGCCCGCCAGGAGCGCTGCGGCCTGCCCATGTGGGCAAGGTGAAAATATGGCTTGAGCGTTCCGGTGATGAGCAGGCCGAGCAGCATGCCGATTACGTGGTCGTAGAAATAGGACAGCAGGAACAGCCCCGTGCCCGCCTCCGCGAAGAAAAACGCGGTTGCGATGGAAGTGCCCCAGTAGCGCTGGAAGCGGTATCCCATCCTGAAAGAGCCGCCAACAAGGCGTGCGTTTGCGTGTGCCATCGTATGCACCTTTACAAGATTTGTTGATCCGGTCGGTTCAGCGCGCGCGCCTCAGTCGACGTAATAGACCTTTGGCCGGGTGTTCTTTTCCGGCAGCGGCTGCCGCCCTCCGCGTTCGCGTATCGCCACGCTGGGCGCGCTCTTTGGATCATCAAGGTCACCGAAGATGCGCGCATTGGTCGGGCAGGTGGAAACGCAGGCCGGGTCCAGCCCCGCATCCACGCGCTGGCTGCAGAAATCGCACTTGACCGAGGTGCCAGCAATGTAGCGGCCGTAACCCTGTTCTTCGAACGGGGTCAGCTCGCCCTTGCCGTACAGCCCCTTGTCGAACATCGACTGGTCGAGCATGGTGCGCATGTCGTAAGGACAGGCGACCGCGCAGCTGCTGCAGCCGATGCAGGACTCGCGGTTGACCATGACGATGCCGTCGGCGCGGGTGTAGGTCGCGCCGCTGGGGCAGACCTTCTCGCAGGGCGCGTCCTCGCACTGGTTGCAGATGGTGGGGATATACGCCCGCTTGACGTTCGGGTACTCCACATACTCGTGGCTGAGGGTGCGGGTGAAGAACACGCCGTCCGGCAGCGAATTTTCCTGTTTGCAGGCCACCACACAGGCATTGCAGCCGATGCAGGCCTTCAGGTCGAAAACCATTCCCAGTCTGGACATCAGTGCGCTCCCTCTTCGCCCTTGTTGGTGTTCTGGATACTGTCGACGAAGTCGTAGACCGTTCCCCCCTGTCTGAGCTCGCTGGGCCAGTCGTTCAGTTTCGTCAGCTTCACGCGGCAGCTTGTCTCCGGCTGTCCGGTGGCGCCGTCGGTGTTAAGCAGGTCGTAGGGCAGCAGATCGTTGTAATGCCCGCCCGACATCAGCACCGAGCGGTTTTCGCTGCGGGTGCGCGACAGCGCGTTGGAAACCCCCAGCGTTTCGTGCTGCATCGCCTCGGTGGTCGCCAGACGCCCGTAGATGCGGCCATGAGGTGAATCGACCTGCACGATGTCCCCGTTGGCGAATCCAAGCCGCTTCGCCGTGCCGCTGTTGAGCAGCAGGCCAGTGTGAACCGGGTCGCGGTAGGTGATGTCCTTGATCCAGGGGTTGCTCAGGCTTTCGCCGAAGTTCATCTGGATGTCCTTGAACGTGATCGCGTACAGGTTGTACTCCGCCGGTTCGTTGTGCAGCGGATCAAGCACCGGTATGGGCACGGGCTGATAGTCGTCGAACTGCCATTCATGGCGGAACGGCACTTTCGCGTCTTCAAACTGTTTGCGCAGCGTCTCCCGTTGCACCACCAGATCCTCGATATAGAACAGCAGGCGCATGCCTTCCCAGGGGCGGTACCACTTGTCCAGACGGCGCTCGGTCGAGGAATGGCCGTGCTCCATGTACCACTCGATCGGCTTGTCGTTCCACAGCAGCCCGAGGCGTTCGGCGATGTCGCGGTCGGAATATTTCTTGCCGGGTTCGAGCTTCAGATGCGGCTTCTGGTTGAAGCCGAGAATCAGGTTAATGACTTCGTTGTACTGGTCCAGCACGCCGATGCGCTCGGAGATTTCGGCGAAGATTTCCTCCGCGCACTTCGTGTCGTAAATCGGTGGCGTAATGGGCTGGCGGAAGCACATGCCTTCGGTGTACGGCGGCTCGATCATCACCGAGTTCCAGGTTTCCAGGTAATCGCTGGAAGGCAGGATGATGTCGGCGAAGTCGGTCATCTCCGTCGGGATGATGTCCACACAGACAATGAAGCGCATTTCGCGCAGGAACTGCAGCCACTTCTCGCGCGGCCCCTGGATGGCCCATACCGGATTGGAGTGGCAGTTGACCAGCACATCGGGCCTGAACTGGATCCCGTACTTTTCCGGTTCCAGAAAGGACAGCATGTTCAGGTGCGGCGCATTGACGCCGACGGGGAAATAACCCGCCAGATGGTATTCGTTGGGCGGCCACGCGAACGGCGGCATATGCCCGAGCTGGTGCGGCGTGCCGAGCATCTGCCCGCACTCGCCAGGCAGACAGTGGTTGTTGTCGATGGAGCCGTCGGTGATGGTGACGCCGCAACGCCCGCCGGGATGGTCGATATTGCCGATCAGCATGTTGACGAGCTGGAAGGCGTGGTTGGTCATCATCCCCGTCTTGTGGCCCTGCGCGCCCCGGTAATAGTTGTAGGCCGCGGGGCGGTGCGGCACGGTGCGTCCGTCGGGCAGCGTGATGGTGTCGCCGATGCGCGCTTCCCGGGCGAATTCGCGCGCGATCCTGCGCACCGTTTCGGGAGGGATCGTGGTGATCTTCTCCATCGCCTCAGGCGAGGTTTCCTTGAGGATATCCTTGTAAATCTGGAAGGCCGGGCGGCACTTCACGCCCTCGACCACGTATTCGCCTTCGAGCGCGAGGTTTTCGTTCTTCAGCTCCGGATCGTTCCACAGCCTGGCGCAATTCCCGGCGGTATCCCACACGTAGATCTGCCCGTCCGCGTTGCGCACGAACAGCTGGTCCGGGCCGACGAGGTAGGGCGCATTGGTGTCCTTGCGCAGGAACACGTAATCGCACAGGTTTTCGTACACGAGCACATGGCTCATGCTCATGGCGAACTGGCGGTCGGTGGCCGGGCGGATCGGAACCCACTCCTCCGCCTTCGCGCCCGCGATGGACATGCGCGGCTCGACCGAAACAACCTTCATGCCGCGCTCGACGCGCGCCTTCGCGACCCAGTGCGACTGCGCCGCCGCGTGCAGGTGCGAGGAAAAACCGTCGCCCGCGCCGTTGCTGATCCAGTAGTTACAGTATTTGGCGTCATTGACCGCGCCAAAGGCCGAATGGATATAGCCGTTCAGCGGGTGATAGGCCCCGCCGCACATCGTGCCGCCGGACTGGTAAAAGTTGTGGTTGCCAATCGCCAGCGGCCAGAACCAGATGTGCATCTTCTGGAAATCTTCCAGCGAAGGCATGATCTTGCGCGGATCCTCATCAAGCGATTTTTTGATTTCGCGCGCGGTGATCTCGAATGCCTCTTCCCAGCTGATCGGCTCCCATTTCGGATCGACGCCGGGCCCCTTTTCCGGATTGGTCCGGCGCATCGGCTGCCGGAAACGCTGCGGATCGTAGTGGCGCATGATGCCCGCATTGCCCTTGGGGCACAGCTTGCCAGCGTTGGAGGGATTGGTCGGATTCCCCTCGATCTTGTTGATAACCCCCCCGTCTGTGACATGCACCCGGATCGAACATGAATGCAGACACATCTTGCAGGTGGAATTCACCCACTTGCCCGGTTTAAGGGAGTTCTGTACTACTTCCCTGGTACCCATTTTTACCCTCCTCCTGACCTTTCCCGCGGCTGCCCACGGTCTAACCGGCGCCATCCATTGCGGCCGGTGCTTCGAAATTCTTTTTCCGGTTTCTGTTTCGCCGCGCGCCCGGTCCGCGCGAAATCAGCCTGTTACCCGGCCTGTTGCCCGAATACGGCCTTCAGGCCAAGAACGATCCGCCTGAAGAACCGCACCAGCAGCGATTCGCCCGTTTCCACACTGACTTCCGCCGCATTCGCGGCAGACGCATCCAGTTCGCCAGACCGCCTGACCAGCGCGGCGACGAACTGGTCGTTGATGCCATCGGCAAATTTCTGCATGATGCCGCCCGCAAATTTTCCAAGCCGTCCGACAATGTGCGCTTTCGACGTATAGGTTACCTGGGTGCGGCGCGCGTCGAGCGCGGCGAGCGCCAGCGTGCACTCCGCGCTGACCTTGCTGCCGCCGTCCCTGTCCGCGCCGCGCATCGTGTAGGCTGCGAACTCGGGCGGGCGCTCTTCGGCGGTCACAATCTGCACATCGAAGCTGGCCTTGACCGGACCGGCCCTGAATCCGACTGACGCCTTGTAAGTGCCTGGCTCCACCAGCTCCACCGTGTGGCAGCCTGGCAGGCAGCGGCCAACCTCCTGGGGCTCATTCAGAAAGGTCCATGCCCGCTGCAGCGGCATGTCGAGAACGAAAGCGCGTTCGACGTACATAGATATCCCTCCTGATTCCACCCGGATCACGGCCACCCTGTTTCTGGTGTGACGCAAGTTACGGAACGATACGAACAGCCTCAGGGCGCGTCTTGACTGGTGAGGAAACCGGCATGACTTCAAGCGCAAAGCAGCGCTATTCAATCCCGCTCCAGCAAAGGCAACGACCAACTGCATTGCCAGTCAAGACCGCTTCCGCGGCAGCCAATACGCCCGGCTTCTTCCCCGGTAGTGTTTCCGCCAGTCAGAACGGATCGGCATCAGGCCGGCCATCGCCAGATTCCAGATAAGAAAAGCAACGGAGACAGGGGGTGCCTGCCGCGCGCCTGGACGGTTCTTTCCCGGATGGCCGGGGCCTGCGCGGCCGCTGGCTGAAACAAGGTGAAGAGTCAGGAGCAGGAAAGTCCATGCAGGAAGCAGCCGAGGCAGGTCCCGGAGCAGCTCATATCGCGGCGCGGGTGGAAATGTTCGCGCCCGCCGGTTTTCCCATGGTCCGGCCGGGCGAGGCGCTCTACCCCCTCATCGCCCGGACCATGCGGGCGAACGGGTTGCGTTTCCAGGAAGACGACATTCTGGTCGTCACGCAGAAAATCGTTTCCAAGGCCGAAAACCGCTACGTGCGCCTGGCCGATGTGGAAGCTTCGCCGCGCGCGCATGAAGTCGCCGCCGCCTGTAACAAGGATGCGCGCATGGTGGAAATGGTGCTGCGCGAATCGGAACGGGTCGTGCGCTGCGCCAGGGATGTGCTCATCGTGCGCCACCGCCTCGGCTTCGTCAGCGCCAACGCGGGCATTGACCGTTCCAATATCGACGAGGGCGATGAACAGCTTCTGCTGCTGCCCGAAAATCCGGACGCCAGCGCCGCCGCGCTGCGTGAATCCATCCGCGCGGACTACGGCGTCAGCACCGGCGTGCTGATCGTCGACAGCTTCGGCCGCCCGTGGCGGCTGGGCACCTGCGGAACCTGCATCGGCAGCGCCGGGATCGTCGCGCTCAACGACTACCGCGGCAAAACCGACCTGCAGGGGCGGAAGCTGGAAGTAACGGAAGTCGCGCAGGCCGATGAAATCGTGGCCGCCGCCTCGATCATGATGGGACCGTCCGACCAGTCCCTGCCCATTGTTCTCGTGCGCGGCCTGCACGTCGCCGGAAACGGCCGCGCCGCCGACCTGCTCCGCCCGGTGGAACAGGACCGCTTCCTGTGAGCGCCCCGCGCTACCTGGCCCTGTGCGGCGGCGTGGGCGGCGCCAAGCTCGCCCTTGGCCTGAGCCGCGCGCTCGCGCCCGAAGCGCTGACCATCGCCGTCAATAATGGCGATGATTTCGAGCACTTCGGGCTCAGCATCTGCCCCGATCTGGATACCGTCACCTATGCGCTGGCCGGTGTAGACCATCCCGTGCAGGGCTGGGGGCGCGACAGGGAATCGTGGAACGCCTTCAGCCAGCTGGAACGTCTGGGCGGGCCGGCATGGTTCCGTCTCGGCGACAAGGACATCGGCCTGCACCTGGCCCGCCGCGTCCTGCTCGACGAGGGATTCACCCTCAGCGAAACCAGCGCGCGCATCGCGCGCGCTTTTGGCATCGGACATGAAATCGCGCCCATGACCGACGGGCGCGTGCGCACGCAGCTCGACACCGCGGACGGGCTCATGCCCTTCCAGCATTATTTTGTGCGCGAACGCTGCGCTCCGTCCGTGCGCGGCATCCAGTACGCGGGCGCGGCGCAAAGCCAGCCCTCCCCCGCGCTGCGGCGGGCGCTGGATGATCCCCGGCTTGCCGGCGTAATCCTCTGCCCCTCCAACCCCTATCTGAGCATCGACCCGATCCTCGCCCTGCCCGGCGTGCGCGACGCCCTGCGCCGGCTGAACGCGCCGGTGATCGCGGTAGCGCCCATCATCGGCGGCGCGGCCATCAAGGGGCCGACGGCGCAGATCATGCGCGACCTCGGCATTCCCCCCTCGGCGGCGGCGGTGGCGCGCCATTACGGGGATCTGCTCGACGGCTACGTGACCGATGCCGCCGACGCGCCCGCTGTTGCCGAAGCGCTGCCGGAACTGCGGCTGCTCGCCTGCGACATCGTCATGCGCACGGCGGAAGACAAGATGCGCCTCGCGCGGCGCTGCCTCGATTTCATCTCCAGACTGGGAGCGCGGCAATGAAAAACCTCTGGGCCCTGGTGCCCCTCAAGGTGCTGACCCACGCCAAGAGCCGCCTGGCCGACACGCTGGATGCGGCGCAACGGCGCGATCTGGCGCTGGCGATGGCGCGCGATGTCGTCACCGCCCTTGCGCATACGCGCGGCATACGGCGCGTTGTGCTGGTGAGTGACATTCCCGCCCTGCCGCGCCTGCTCGGCGTACCTGGCGCTCTTGACGACGTTGGCCAGATCGGCCAGATATCCGCCCGCACCGGCGATCTCAACGGCGACCTGCGCGTGGCGGCCAGCCTTGCCGCGCAGAGCGGCGCCAGCCACGCCCTGATCGCCCATGCCGACCTGCCGCTGCTCACCCCGGCAGCCATTGCGCGCTTCATCGGCACCGAAGGCGATGCGCCGCTGCGCGCCGCCGCAAGCGGGCAGAGCGGCGGCACCAACCTGCTGCTGGCCCCGCTGCCGCTGCCGCTGCCGCTGGTGTTTGGCCGCAACAGCCTGGCGCGCTTCCGGGAAGAGGCGCAGCGGGCCGGATTGCCGCTCGATGTCGTTACCGATCCGCTGCTGGGCGCGGATATTGACGACTTCACCGACTACCAGGCGCTGCGGAACCGGTACGCGCGGGACCGCCGCTGCCATGGCGCCACCGCAACCCTGCTGGCCGGAAAAGGCGCGGTCGCGACGACATTACACGCATAGACAAAGGAAAGCGCCCTGTGCGGCAAGCACGCAACCGCCGCCAGTTCTATTTTTACGCGTATGCGGGGAAAGCCATCCGCCTGCCCGAAAACGCCTGAGGACTCCTGAGGAACCGTTATGTATCCAGCGTCTTTCCGCTACCACCGCCCCGCCTCGCTGCGGGAAGCGTTACTGATGTTGTCCGCCCTGGGCGATACCGCCAAGCCTCTTTCGGGCGGCCAGACCCTGATCCCGATCCTGAAGCTGCGGCTGGATGAACCGACCGATCTGGTGGACATCGGCCGCCTGCCCGATCTGCGCTACGCAAAGGAGGAAGACGGCTGGATCCGCATCGGCGCGCTGTCGCAGCACGGCTGGCTGGCGAAAACGGACATCGCCGCGCGCATCCCCATTTTCAGGGACTGCGCCGGCGGCATCGCCGACCCCCAGGTGCGCAGCCGCGGCACCATCGGCGGTTCGGTCAGCGCGGCCGACCCGAACTGCGACTGGCCGACGCTGCTCAACGTGCTGGATGCCGAAGTTGTGTGCACCAGCCCCAATGGCGAGCGCACCCTGCCCATCGGCGAATTCATCACCGCCGCCTACACCACGGTTCTGGGCAGCGGCGAACTCGTTACGGAAATCCGTTTCAGGCCGCCACCCGCCGGCAGCGGCGGCGCCTACATCGCCTACAAGAAAGCGGCTGCCGCCTTCCCGGTGTGCTCGGCGGGCATCCAGCTCACGCTCGGAGTGGACCAGACCTGCAAGGACGTGCGCATCGTCATGGGCGGCGCCGGGCCGGGTCCGCGCCGCGCTACCGCGGCCGAGAGCGAACTGCGCGGCCAGCGCCTCACCGCGCAGTTGTGGGAACGCGCCATCGGGGCGGCGGTGTCGATTGCCGAACCCGTCGCCGACGTGCGCGGCGCCACTGAATACAAACGCCAGATGCTGCGCGGCCTGCTGGGCCGCGCGGCCAGCGTGGCGCAACAGCGCTGCGCCAACACCCGCATTGAAGGGAGCCACGTTTATGCCTGAGACAACCAGCAAGGTCGCCATTGAACTGACCGTCAATGGCCAGCCATTCCGCCGCGAAATCGAGCCGCGCATGCTGCTGGTCGAATTCATCCGCGAAGAACTCGGCCTCACCGGCACCCACGTCGGCTGCGACACGAGCTACTGCGGCGCATGCACCGTGCAGCTCAACGGCGCACCCATCAAATCCTGCACGCTGTTCGCCGTCCAGGCCGACGGCGGTGAGGTGCTCACCGTGGAAGGGCTGGAGTGCAACGGCACGCTGCATCCGCTGCAGCAATCCTTTTCCGAGCATCACGCGCTGCAGTGCGGCTTCTGTACCCCCGGCATGCTGATGTCCACGCATGCCCTGCTCACGGAACAGCCCAATGCCGACCGCAAGGCGATCCGCAAGGCGATCGCGGGCAACGTGTGCCGCTGCACCGGTTACCAGAACATCATCAAGGCCGTTGAGGCGGTCGCCAGCGGAGCCCAGGAGAAAAACTGATGGAAATGAATTTTTCCGGCGAATTCGAAGTTTCCCTGCCGCCGTCGCAGGCGTTCGATCTGCTGTCCGATCCGCAGAAATTCGCGCCCCTGCTGCCGACCTTCTCCAGCCTGGAGATGAAGGACGCCAACACGGCCATCGTCAAGGTATCGGTCGGTATCGGCAAGATTCGCGGCATCGCCACCACGCAGATGACGCTGCAGTCCAAAACCGTCCCCACCCACGCCACCTACGTGGGCAGCGGCAAGGTGATGGGCGGCGCGTACACCATGACCACGGCCTATGACCTGGAGCCGAAGGGCAGCGGCAGCCTCGTGAAGTGGCGCGGTGAAGTGCAGCTTGTCGGCAAGATCCTGTCCCTGGCCGGCGGCGGCATGCGCGGCTATGCCGAACAGCAGATCAACGCCGTCATCACCAGCCTGCAGCAGGCCATGTCGCCCGAATACCAGCGTGAGGCCGCCGCGCGCAAGGCGGCGCAGGCCGAACAGAAAACCGGCTGGCTCTCCGGGTTGAAGCGCCGTTTCGGCAAACAGCAGGAAGAAGCGCCTTCCGTGGCGGAAACCGCCGCGGCCGAAGCGGCAGCAGAAGCCGCCAGCCTCGAAGCGCTGGTCGCTGGCTGGAAGGGCGCGCCCGCGGGCGGAAGCGCCGTGCCGCACCCCTCCGCGCCGCTGGGGCCGCTCGCGCGTCCGAACGACTTTGCCGCCAGCGTCCAGCGCCAGGGCGGCGACAAGTGGATCCACGTTCCGCTGTCGCGCAAGGAAGACGACCGCCTGCTGCGCGGGCGCGGCCTGTTCGTGGACGATTACCAGCCCGCTGGCGCGCTGCACATGCATCTGGTGCGCTCGCCCTACGGCCACGCGCGCATCATCAGCATCGATACCTCGAAGGCGGAAGCGCTGCCCGGCGTGGTGTGCACGCTCACAGGCAAGGAAATCGCGGCGGTCAGCAAGCCCTTCATGCAGATCGGCCCCGGCACGGCGCAGGACATCCGCGACTATCCGCTGGCGGTGGAAAAAGCCATTCACCAGGGCGAACCCGTCGTCGCGGTGATCGCGGAAAATCCGCGCATCGCCGAGGACGCGGCGCAGCTTGTCGACATCGAATACGAACCGCTGCCCGTCGCCACCGACTGGAAGAGCGCGCTCGAAGACCGGGAAGTGCTCCACCCCGGCATGGGCACCAACCACCACTGGCAGGGCGTGTACGAGTATGGCGATGTCGGCAAGGCGTTTGCTGAAGCCGCCTCCGTGGTGAAAATCGGCCAGATGGATTTCCACCGTTTTTCCAGCACGCCGCTGGAAACAAACGCGGTGGTCGGCACGTGGACGCCTTTCGGCGGCATCGATTTCTTCTGCAACAACTCCTTCCCCGCCATCGCCACACAGATGATCGCGCCCGCGCTGGGCGTGAGCATCGACCAGATCCGCTGCAAGACGCAGGACATCGGCGGCAGCTTCGGCAGCAAGATCGGCACCTATCCGTACATGGCGCTCAGCGCGCTGGCTTCGCGAAAAGCGGGCGGACGCCCGGTGAAGTGGATCGAAACGCGCGGCGAGCATCTGCTGGCTGGCGGCCACGGCAGCGAACGCGTGTATCTGGATACCGAAGTCGCGCTCGACAAGGATGGCGTGATCACCGGCATCCGCTCGCGCCACATCGACGACTGCGGCGCGTATCCGCGCTACGAACCGCTCGGCTGCGTCATCTGGTCGCAGGTGCTGCCCGCCTGCTACAAGCTGCGCAATATCAGGATCGATTTCAACCAGGTCGTCACCAACAAGGGGCCATCCGCGCCCAACCGTGGTTATTCGCGCCTGCAGCAGCTGTGGTTCATGGAACGGGTGATCGACATCTGCGCCCACGAACTCGGCATTCCCGCCGATGAGATGCGCCTGCGCAACTACATCCGCGAATTCCCCTACACCACGCCGAACGGCTGTGTGTACGACTCCGGCAACTACCCGCTGATGCTGGAAAAAGCCAAGGAACTGATCGGCTGGGACGACTGGAAAACAAAACAGGCAGCTGCCCGCGCCGAGGGCCGCTGGGTTGGCATCGGCATCGGCACCACGCTTGATTCCGGCACCAACAACTTCGGCCAGGCGCGCATCGTCAACCCGCACCTGCCGTTCTCCGGCAACTCTGAAGTGGCCACGATCAAGCTCGATCTGGATGGCACGGTTGTGGTCATGCTCGGCTCCACGCCTTCCGGCCAGGGGCACGAAACCACCGCCGCGCAGGTCGTCGCCAGCGAACTGGGCATCCGCCCCGATCTGGTCGAAGTGCGCACCGGTTTCGATACCGCGTTCAACAGCCACGGCGGCCATTCCGGCTCCTATGCCAGCCAGTTCGCCGTCACCGGCCTGTCCGCGGTACACGGCGCCTGCCAGAAGCTGAAGAAAGAGATGAAAATGCTGGCGGCGTTCGCCCTCGAAGCCAGCCAGGATGATCTCGAATTCGGCATCGGCGAACAGGGGCCGGAGGTGCGCGTCAAAGGCACCACACGTGGCGTCAACTACTGGGCGCTGTCGGCCATGGTCAACATCAACACCGCCGGGCAGCCGCCGGAACTGGCCGATGTCACGCTCAACATCCGCCACGTGTACCGCCCGCCGTTCAAGATTCCGGATGTCGCCACCAAGACCGGCAACCTGACGCTGACCTACGCCGCGCAGCTGCACATCGCGGTGGTCGAGGTCGACCGCACCACCTGCGTGCCGAAGATTCTCGCCTACGCGGCGGTGGATGACTGCGGCAGCGTCATCAACCCCAAGATCGTCGCCGGCCAGGTGCATGGCGCCACCGCGCACGGCATTGGCGCGGCGATGATGGAAAGCTATGTCTACGACAAGGAGGGCAACCTGCTCACCGGCTCGTTCACCGATTACACGCCAATCACCGTCATGAACATGCCGGACCTGTTTTTTGGCGAAATCGAAACGCCCTCGCCGTTCAGCTACAACGGCGCCAAGGGCATGGGCGAAGGCGGCGGCGCGCCGCTGCATACCGTTTCGGCGGCGGTACAGGATGCGCTGTTCGACCAGAACGTGATCGTGCGCAACTCGTTCAACTCGCCCGACAGCCTGTACGAACTGGTGAAAAAGGCCGACCGCGCCTCTTTCGTCAAGGTAGACAGGCGGGCGGCCTGAGCGCGCGCCGCAGGGAGCCAGCATGATGTCCGGCGCCGCACCTCCCCCGCCCGCATTTTCTTCCATCGAGGAAGTGCAGGAGCGCTTCGCGGCGCGGGGTTACATCGCCGACCGCATGCTGGCGACCACGCTGTTTCTTTCCGTATCCCTGGGCAAGCCTTTGTATCTGGAAGGCGAACCCGGCGTGGGCAAGACCGATCTGGCCAAAACGCTCGCCAGCGTGTCTGGCTGTGAGCTGATCCGTCTGCAGTGTTATGAAGGGCTCGACAGCAATTCCGCGCTTTATGAGTGGAACTACACGCGGCAGCTGCTCGAACTGCGTCTGCAGGAAGCGCGCGGCGTGGAGCGCGGGCAGATCGGGCGTAACATTTTCAGCGAGGAATTCCTGCTCCAGCGCCCGCTGCTCAAGGCGCTGCGCAGCGGCGCGGAGCGCCCGCCGGTGCTGCTGATCGACGAGGTCGACCGCGCCGACGAGGAATTCGAGGCGTTCCTGCTGGAAATCCTCTCCGACTTCCAGATCACCATTCCTGAAATCGGCACGCTCGCCGCGCAGCACCAGCCGCTCGTCATCCTCACGTCGAACCGTACCCGCGAGGTGCACGACGCGCTCAAGCGCCGCTGCCTCTATTACTGGATCGACTATCCGGACATGGAAAAAGAGGTCAGGATCCTGCGCGCGCGCCTGCCGGAGGTGGAACAGCGTCTGGCCGTGCAGATATGCCGCTTCATGGAACTGCTGCGCGAACAGGATTTCTACAAGCGTCCCGGCATTGCCGAAACCATCGACTGGGCGCGCGCCCTGCTGGCGCTGGGCGTGAGCGAACTCGATCCCGAAGTGGCCGAAGCCACGCTGGGCGCGGTGCTCAAATACAAGGGCGACATCGAGAAGCTGCGCCAGTCTGGCATCGGCGGCATGGTCGAAATGGCCCTGATGCCGGGGCACGATCCCGGCAAAGCGCACTCAGGCTGCGCCTGACGGAAGCATCGACATGACCGCCGCCGGAACATGCTCTCCGCCGCGCAGCGTTTTCGAAACGGTCATTGCCTTCTCCCGCGCCCTGCACGACGCGGGCCTGCCGGTGACGCCCGGCAACCTGATCGACCTGTGCCGCTGCTTTACCCACGTCCCCATTACCGACCGCAACGACTTCTACGCCGCCTGCCGCGCCACCCTGGTATCGCGGCGCGAAGACATCCCGCGCTTCGATGCCGTGTTCGCACGCTTCTGGGAAGCGCCCGAACATCTGCTGATCCGCAAAAACAGGCCCGGCGAAGATCAGGACGACAGCCAGGGCGGCAGCGGCGCGCAGGCCCGCATGATGCTCCCGGCGGAACAGGGCGGCGGCGACGGCCCCCTGCGCCCGTCCTTCGAGCTTTCGTACAGCCCCGACGAAATACTCGCCACCCGCGATCTGGGCGAACTGGACGATGCCGACATCGAACGCGCCCGGCGGCTCATCCGCGAACTGGTGGCGGCGCTGGCCAACACCCGTGGACGCCGCCACGCCGCGCGCCACAGCGGACGGCGGCCCGATCTGCGCCGCCTGCTGCGCAGCCGCAGCAACTACATTGCCGACGGCATCTGCCCCCTGCCCTGGCGCGTGCGCCGCGTCAGCAAAACCCGGCTCACGCTGCTGTGCGACGTCAGCGGCTCCATGCAGCGCTATAGCGCCTTTCTCATCGAATTCATGTACGCCCTGCGGCGCGAACTGTCGAATCTCCAGGTCGCGGTATTTTCCACGCAGCTCACGCTCATCACCGACCTGCTGCGCAGCAGGGGTGTGGCGGGATCGCTGAAACAGGTCGCGCAGCGCGTGCACGACTGGGCGGGCGGCACCCATATCGGCGGCTGCCTGCGCGAATTCAACGAACGCCACGCGCCGCATCTTCTCAACCGCCGCAGCGTGGTGATCCTCCTCAGCGACGGCTGGGACTGCGGCCAGGCCGATGAACTGCGCGAGCAGATGAACCGCCTGCGCCAGCGCGCCCACACATTGATCTGGCTCAACCCGCTGCTTGGCACGCCTGGCTACCAGCCGCTCACGCGCGGCATGCAGACCGCCCTGCCTTTTCTCGACCATTTCCTGCCCGCGCACAACCTGCAAAGCCTGTCGCAGCTGGTGAAAACGCTGCATGGATAAACCGGCCCTCCGTTCCCGGGCGGCGCGCGCCGCCCGGAACTCCGCCAGCACCCGTCACCGCAGAGGACAACGCCCATGACGCCCGATGACATTCTCGACCGCGCCCACGCCTGGCGCGCCGCCGGACAGCCGGTGGCGCTGGCGACCGTGGTGCGGACCTGGGGCTCCTCGCCCCGCCCCGTGGGCAGCCATCTTGCCGTCAATACCGGCGGCGAATTCGTGGGCTCGGTCTCCGGCGGCTGTATCGAAGGCGAAGTGATCCAGGGCGCGCAGGACGCCATCGCCGACGGGAAACCGCGCCTGCTGGAATTCGGCGTCAGCGACGAACGCGCCTGGCAGGCCGGGCTCGCGTGCGGCGGCCGGGTCCAGGTATTCGTCGAACGGATCGGCCCGGATTTCGACGAACTGATGGCCGCGCGCGCCGCCGGGCGCACCGTGGCGCGGATCATCCGCATCGCCGACGGCGCTCACGCGCGGCTGTGCGGCGACACGCTTTCCGGCGCGCTCACGCTTTCTGGCGAAACCCTTGCCCAGGCGCGCCAGCGCATGGCTGGCGCCGCCAGCGGCATGCTGGAAGAAAGCGCCGCGCCAGACGGCGACGCCCTTTCCGCCCGCCCCCTCTTCATCCGCGTCTATGCTCCGCCGCCGCGCCTGCTGGTGGTGGGCGCGGTGCACATCACCCAGGCGCTGGCTCCCATGGCGGCGCTGGCCGGTTTCGACGTAACCGTGATCGACCCGCGCCGCGCGTTCGCCAGCACGGAACGCCTCCCCGGCGTCACCCTGTGCGACGAATGGCCGGATGACGCCATGCGCCGCCTCGCGCCGGACAGCCAGAGCGCCGTGGTCACGCTCACCCACGACCCCAAGCTGGACGATCCCGCGCTGGAAATCGCGCTCGCCAGCCCCGCCTTCTACATTGGCGCGCTGGGCAGCAAACGGACCCACGCCAAACGTGTCGAGCGCCTGGCCGGGCTGGGTCTGGCGGAGCGCATCGGGCGCATTCACGCGCCGGTCGGGCTGGATCTGGGCGGGCGCAGCCCGGGTGAAATCGCGGTAGCCATCCTGGCCGAGATCATCCAGACGCGTTACCGCGGCGCGCCGGGATAAAACCCCCGTGCGGGACAAAAAAGAATGAAGGAGACAAGACCATTATTTTCAGGGACTTCGCCTGCGCCGATGCCGAGGGCATCCGCCTGGCCCACACACTGAAGCTGCCGCGCCTGACGCTGCGCAAGGGCCGCGTGCTTGCCGCCGCCGATATCGCGGCGCTGCTTGCCCACGGCGTTGATCACGTTACCGGCGCGCGGCTTGAGGCGGGCGATACCGACGAGGACAGCGCCGCGCGCATCATCGCCGCGCTGTTCGAAAACGGCGACATCGTCGCGCGCGCGCCGCATACGGGGCGCTGCAACCTTTACGCGCGCGCGCCCGGCCTGCTGCTGGCCGACAGCGCGGGCATCGACCGGCTCAACCGCATCAGCGAACACATCACCCTGGCCACGCTCGCGCCTTACGCCCCCGCGCGCAAAGATCAGCGCGTGGCCACGGTCAAGATCATCCCCTTCGCGGTAAAGGAAGAAACGCTCGCGCAGTGGCGCGCGCAGGCCGAAGGGCCGCCCCTGCTGCGCCTCGCGCCGCTGCGCCCGCGCCGCGCCGCGCTGATCCAGAGCCTGTCGCCCGGCGCTGACGAACGCCTGCTGGACACGGCGCGCGACGTCACCCGCGCGCGCCTCGACGCCCTCGGCGGCGCGCTGGCGCTTGAATTGCGCTGCGCCCACGATGCGCCGCAGCTTGCCGACGCCATCGCCCAGGCGCGCGCGGCCGGGTGCGATCTGCTGCTGATCGCCGGAGCCACGGTGAGCAAGGACCGCGCCGATGTGGTTCCCGCCGCCATCCTCGCCGCAGGCGGCGTCATCGAACACTTCGGCATGCCAGTGGAGCCGGGCAACATGCTGCTGTATGCCCGCATCGGCCAGACGCCGGTGCTGAACCTGCCCGGCTGCTCGCGCTCGCCCGCCCATAACGGGCTGGACATCCTGCTGCGGCGCATTTACGCCGGTCTGCCAGTCACCTCGCACACCATCATGGGCCTTGGCGTGGGCGGACTGCTGCGCGCCAGAAACCAGGACGGGGACACGGCCGATGCCGCGGCGGACGCCGGAACCACCACGGAAGAAGACACTGCCGCCGCTCCGCCCCCGGCGCGCATCGCCGTGCTGCTGCTGGCGGCGGGCCGTTCAACCCGCATGGGCGGGCAGAACAAGCTGCTCTGCCACGTGGACGGTGTGCCGCTGGTGCGCCGCGCGGCCAACGCCGCCTGCGCCTCGCGCGCCTGCCAGGTCATGCTGGTGAGCGGCCACGACGCGGAACAGGTGGAGGCGCAGCTGACCGACCGCCCTGTTTCCATCGTCTACAACCCGGATTACGCCACGGGCATGGCCAGTTCCCTGCGGCGCGGGCTGCGCGCCCTCCCGGCGGATCTCGACGCGGTCATCGTCATGCTGGCCGACATGCCGGGCATCAGCGCGGAAGACGTCGACCGCCTGATCGCCGCCTTCGACCCGGCCCGGCCCGGGGTGCTCGTGCCGGAACACGATGGGCGGCGCGGCAATCCGGTGCTGTGGCCGCGCCGCCATTTCGCCGAGATGATGGCGATCAGCGGTGACACCGGCGCGCGCGGCCTGCTGGAACAGTATGCCGCCGACGTGCGCTGCGTGCCCTTTCCGGACGCGGCGATCTTCGCCGACATCGACACACCCGCCGCGCTCGAACACTGGACGGCGCGGCCATGAGCTTCGACGCTGCCGCCCTGCGCGGCGAATTTCCCCTGCTCGCGCAAATGCCGTCGCTGCACTACCTCGACAGCGCCGCCACGGGCCAGATCCACCGATCCGCGCTTGAAGCGGTGATCCATCACGAAACCCGCTGCCGCGCCAACGTGCTGCGCGGAAGTTACCGGCTCGCCGAGGCGGCGGATGAAGCCTACGAGCGCGCCCGCGCGCAGGCGGCCCGTTTTCTCAACGCCGCATCGGCGGATGAAATCGTCTTTACCTCCGGAACCACGGCGTCCATCAACCTGGTCGCCCGTTCCTTCGGCGACACCCTCGGCCCGGGCGATGAAATCATCCTCTCGCCCGCCGAGCATCACAGCAACCTGCTGCCGTGGCAGATGCTGCGCGAACGCAAGGGCGTGGCGCTCCGGTTTCTGCCCCTCACCCGCGAAGGGCGCATCGACAGCGCGGCGCTGCCGGGGCTGATTAGCGAACGCTGCCGCCTGGTTGCCGTTACCCACGCCTCCAACGTCACCGGCGCGCTCACCGATGTCGCCCCCATCGTTGCCGCCGCCCGCGCGGCGGGGGCGCGCGTGCTGCTCGACGGCGCGCAGCGCGCGCCGCACGGGCCGGTCGACGTGCGCGCCCTGGGCGTGGATTTCTACGCCTTTTCCGGGCACAAATGCTACGGCCCCACCGGCGTGGGCGTGCTCTGGGGCCGCCGCGAAGTTCTCGCCCGCATGCCGCCCTGCTTCGGCGGCGGCGGTATGGTTGGGGCAGTAACGCTGGAAGGCAGCGATTACGCCGATCCCCCGCGCCGCTTCGAGGCGGGCACGCCGCCCATCGCGCAGGCGGTCGGCCTCGGCGCGGCGCTGGAATGGATGGGCGCGCTGCCGTGGTCCGCGATCCACGCGCACCAGCAGGCGCTGCTGCGGCGCCTGCTGGAGGGGCTGCGCCAGATACCGGGCCTGCGTCTTCTCGGGCCGGAGGACTGTGATAACCGCCTGCCGGTGGTCTCGTTCGAACTGGCCGGGCTGCATCCGCACGATGTCTGCCAGGTGCTGGACCGGCACGACGTCGCGCTGCGCGGCGGCCACCTGTGCGCCCAGCCGCTGCTGCGCCACTTCGGCGCGGAAAGCGCCTGCCGCGCCAGCCTCGCGCCCAGTTCCACCGCCGCCGATATCGAAGCGCTGCTGGCCGCTCTGGACGACGCCATCCGGGTGCTGGCATGAGCGAAGAGCTTTATCACCACGCCATCAAGGAACTCGCCCAGGCCGCGCACGGCGCGGGCCGCCTGCCTTCGCCCTCGGCCAGCGCGCGGCTCGACAATCCGCTGTGCGGCGACCGCATCACCCTGGATCTGTCGATCGCTGATGGCCGCCTGCTCGCCCTCGGCCACGACACGCGCGGCTGCCTGCTCTGCCGCGCTGCCGCCTCGCTGCTGGGGCGCGATGCGCCCGGCCAGACGCTGGCCGGACTGGCTGCGGCGGAGGCGGAAATCACCGCCCTGCTGCAAGGCCAGGCCGCCGCGCCCGCCCACTGGCCCGCGCTTGCCATTTTCTCGCCCGTCGCCGCCTACCGGAGCCGCCACGGCTGCGTCACGCTGGCATTCCGCGCGCTGCGCAGCGCCCTGAATGACTGCGCCGGCTGAAACAGGCCCGGTGTTTTCATCGCCGCCCCGCGAGGCGGCGTCCATTAAAAAGAGGAGACAGCACATGATCGAACCGTACAACTGCGTCGGCCTGATCCCCAGCGTATGGGGCATCCGCCAGCGTTCCGACATCATGAAAAATATCGAGCATCTGGGGCACCTGACCAAGGCCGCCGCCTGGCTTTCCCGCCTCGACATCCCGGTGCGCCTGCTGGTGATTCCGGAAGGCGGGCTGCAGGGCTTCAACGACGAGGTGCTCGACGTGGATCATGCGGATTTCGCCCGCAACTGCTGCATCGATATTCCCGGCCCGGAAACAGATGCGCTGGGAAAGATCGCACGCGAATACAACGTTTTTGTCATGGCCCAGGCCAAGGCGCGGCACCCCGAGTGGCCGGACCGCTTCTTCAACGTCGGCTTCGTGCTCGATCCGCACGGCGAGGTCATCCTGAAGCACTACAAGCTGGCGACGCTCTATCCGGTTGAGCACAGCATGACGCCGCACGACATCTTTGACTGGTGGATCGAGCGCTATGGCCGCACCCTCGACGCCTTCTGGCCGGTGGTTGATACCGAAATCGGCCGTCTCGGCGTGATGATGGCGAACGAGGCTTCGTACCCGGAAAACGGACGGGGACTGGCGATGAATGGCTGCGAGGTGGCTTACCGCTGCTCATTTCCGCACCCTGGAACCGGCAACGATTTTTTCGAGATTTCGTCGCGCGCGCGGGCGCTGGAAAACAACATGTACGTACTCGCGCCGAACATGGGCACCTACTACCTGTTTCCCGATTCGGTGACACCGATCGACACCTTCGGCGGCCGCTCCTACATCATCAACCACCGTGGCGCCATCGTCGGCGCGCAGGAATACGGCGCGGGCTCGACCTACGTGGCCGGGGTGATCGACATTGAACAGCTACGCCATCACCGCGCCAGCGCGCAGGTGTCGAACTGGATGAAGGACGTGCGCGCCGAACTGGCGCAGATCATCTACGAGCGCGAGATTTACCCGAAAAACCTGTATCTGGAGCGCAAGCCGATGAAGCACGCCGAATACCGGGAAAAGGTCATCGACCGTCAGATTGCCCTGATGCACGAACGCGGCATCTGGAAAAAACCCTACAGCTGATCCATCCGGCGCAATGATCCGGCCGCGCGCTCCCGTCAAACCGGAAGCGCGCAGCCGCTGCCTTACAGTCTGCCCAGCCCGGCCAGAATCTTTTCCGGCGTGATCGGCAGCTGCGTGAAACGCACGCCGATGGCGTCGTAAATCGCATTGGCGATAGCCGGGGCGGGTGTAATGACGCAGCACTCACCCAGACTTTTCGCACCGAAGGGACCGGTGGGGTCGTCCGTTTCGATGAAGATGCTTTCCATCTGGCGCGGCATTTCCACGGCGGTCGGCATCTTGTAATCGAGGAAATCCGAGGTGAGGCAGGCGCCGGTTTCAGGATCAAACTGGATTTTTTCCATCAGCGCGTAGCCCATGCCCTGCTGGAATGCGCCTTCGACCTGCCCTTCCGCCGCTTTCGGGTTGATGACGCGCCCGATATCGTGCGCATACACCATCCGCAGTACCGCGACTTCACCGGTTTCGGTATCTACTTCCACTTCAACGAACTGCGCGGCGCAGGGCGTCGGATTGGACGGCGGCGCCTGGCTGGCGAGGCCGATAATGGTGCCTTTCTCGCCGATGGTGGTTGGCTGCGGACCGTCCCCGGTCATCTGCACGAAAGGCGATTCGGCCCGCTGCGCAACCTCCGCAACGGGGACCGACCTGCCCGGCACGCCCTTGACGCGGACCTCTCCCCGGATGACCTCCAGATCGTCCGGACTCGCTTCCAGCATCACCGACGCGACTTCGAACAGGCGTTTCTTCGCCGCCGCCGCCGCCGCCCGGACGGCGTTGCCCGCCGAGTACGTCACCCGGCTGGCATGCGTCGGCGCATCGAACGGCACGGTGTCGGTATCCAGCCGGCTGCTCATGCGCACCGCGCCCGCGGGCAGCCCGAGTTCTTCCGCCGCGATCTGGCATAGCGTAACGATCTGTCCGGAACCGATGTCCATCGCGGCGGTGGCAAGGTCGGCCGTGCCATCACGATTGAGTTTCACGATCGCGCCCGAGTGCTCGTAAATATCCGGAAACCCCATGCAGCCGCTAACCCACACCGGATGCACGGAAAGGCCGACGCCGCGCTTTTTGTGCCCACTGCTCTTGCCAGCCGTGCGGGACTCATTCCAGGCGAAACGTTCAGCCCCTTGCCGCAGGCAGTCTTCCAGACCATAAGTGGCGAGCGTGAACGCCGGATTGAACGGATGCGGCTCGCCTTTTTTGCGCGCGTTCTTCAGGCGCATTTCTATCGGATCAAGCTTCAGCGCGGCGCAGATTTCATCAATCTGCGATTCAACCGCGAAGCTGCCCTGCGGCGCGCCATAACCCCGGTAACCGCCGCCGATCATGTTGTTGGTATAGACGGTACAGCCTTCCCACTTCTGGTGCGGCGCGTGGTAATTGAAGAACAGGCCGAAAGCGCCATGAACCATGATGACTTCGGAACCGTGCGTGGCGTAAGCGCCGCAGTCGAGTACGCTTCTGGCGTAGCGGGCGGTGAATGTGCCGTCCTTCTTCACGCCGGTCTTCAGATGCACCTTGACCGGATTGCGCGTCGTGGTGATGAAGTCCTCATGGCGCGTCAGTTCGATACGTACCGGGCGTCCGCCGGTTTTTTTGCTCAGCAGCGCCGCCACCGGCTCCATCGCGCTCAGGTCCAGCTTGCCGCCGAACCCGCCGCCGATATAGGGCGATTTCACCACCTTCACCCTGCTTTCCGGAATATCCAGCGCAACCGCCAGTTTTTCGCGGGTGCCAAACACGTGCTGGGTGCTGACGTGAATAGTGACGTTGTCCTGACCATCCATTTCCACCACGCAGATACGCGGTTCCATGTAGCAGGTGTGGACACGCTGGGTTTCATAAACGCCTTCGAAAATGTGATCGGCTTCGGCAAAGCCTTTTTCCATATCGCCATATTCAAACGAAGGATTTTTGGCGATATTCCCCGGCGCATGCCCGTGCAGCTGCAGCGCGCCCGGGGCCATCGCTTCCTCCGGGTCGAAAATGGCGGGCAGTTCTTCATATTCCACATCAATCAGATCAAGCGCCGCTTCGGCGATTTCAGCGCTGGTGGCGGCCACCGCCGCGACCGGCTGGCCGACATAGCGCACAAGCTCACCATTCATCACCTCAAAATCCCGCACCATGCTCGGCGCCTGCGACGGCACGAAATAGACCGGGGTGAAACGGATTTTCGGCACCTCGTCCGGCGCCAGCACCGCCTTCACCCCCGGCAGCTGTTCAGCGCGCGAAGTGTCGATGCGCAGGATGCGCGCATGCGCGTAGGGGCTGCGCAGCAGCTTGCCGTGCAGCATGCCCGGCAGCCGCACATTGACGGGATAGCCTTTGCCGCCCGTAACCTTGTCATACGCATCGGGCCGGTCGGGACTTTGCCCGACAACAGTCAGTTCACTCATTCTCTTTCTCCTCCAGGAGCACGTCGTCGCGCGGATCAGCCCTGCGCCGCCTGTTTGATCGCATCCACGATCTTGGCGTAACCGGTGCAGCGGCACAGGTTGCCCGAGATGCCGCGGCGGATCTGCTCTTCGTCCGGGCTGGGGCAATCTTCAAGCAGCTGGCTGGCCGTCATCAGCATGCCGCAGGTGCAATAGCCGCACTGCACCGCGCCTGCTTCGATAAAGGCCGTCTGCAGCGGATGCAGCCTGTCGCCCTGCGCCAGCCCTTCCGCCGTGGTCACCTTCGCGCCTTCATGGGACAGGGCGTAGCACATGCACGAATACACCGCGCCGCCATCGACCAGTACGGTGCAGCAGCCGCAGCCGCCGCTGTCGCAGCCGCGCCTGGGGCCGTTCAGTCCGATCTGGTCGCGCAGCACCTTGAGCAGGGTTGCATCCTGTTCCACCGCCAGTTCGTGCGCTTCGCCGTTCACTTCGAGCGTCATGATTTTTTTCATTGCCGTTCTTCTCCCGGTCAGGCCAGACGCGTCATGGCGCGCTCAATCGCGCGGCGGGCCATGACCCTGGCCATCGCCGTGCGGTATTCCGCGGATGCGCGGTGATCCGAAAGCGGCTCGATATCGCCCGCCACGGCATCGCCCGCCCTTTGCAGCACGGCGGCATCAAGACGCGCGCCGGTGAGGATGCGCTCCGCTGCTGGCGAACGCACGGTGGACTCACCCACGCCGCCTCCCAGCGCGATGCGCGCATCCGTGCAGATACCGTTAGCATCGACCGTCAGGCGCGCGGCGGCGTTGACGATGGCCAGATCGTTGGCGTTCGACTCCAGCTTGACGAAACCGCTGGCGCAGTTGCCATGTGGTAGCGGCAGCGATACCGCGGCGACGATCTCGCCCTGCTCCAGGGAATTGGCGAACATCCCGGCGAACAGCTCCGCCAGCGGCATGCGCCGTTCTCCGGCGGCGCTTCTGGCGAGAACCTGCGCATCCAGTGCGAGCAGCGCGGTGGGAATATCGAAGAATGGACAGGATGCGGCCACACAGCCGCCGATGGTGGCGGTGTTACGGATCTGCATCGGCGGCCAGACCAGCGCGTCGGCCAGCGCGCCCAGCCAGGGTTCGCCCGCCAGTTCGTCCACGGCGGCCAGCCGGGCGAAGGTGATGGATGCGCCGATCTCAAATTCCGTGCCGCCCAGCTGCAGGACGGTCAGGCCCGCCTTGCGCAGGTCCACCAGCATCCGGACGTCACCCAGCAGGCCGCGTGCTTCGAGGCCATGCAGAAAAGTACCGCCCCCCAGGGGAAGGGCTTCATCGTTCCGGTCCAGCAGCGTCAGCGCCTCCGTTACGCTGCCGGGGACGTGGAACGCCTCCAGTTTATGTAATGCCATGTCTCCTCCTGCTCTTTATGATTGCTGTGTATTGATGAGCAGAACGCGCGGCGATACGTTGTTTTCCCTCCTGTGCTGGCGCGTTTCTGCCTTGCCCGGACGCACAGCGCGCCCGGGCCCGGGAACCGCGTTCAGGGCGGGTTTAAAAAGCGGTTTCCCCGCCCTGGTAGATCTTGATCGGCACGCCCGAAAGCGCCTCGCCGCCATCGCGGCCAACGCGGTAGGTTTCCTGGAAGTACAGCGAGTGGGTGCGGTCCTCTGTCATGATGTGCGGGTGCATGGAGCACACCATGTTTTCCGGCAGCACGAAGTCGTAGCCTTCGCCGATGCGCGGCATTTCGATCATGGTCATGCCGATCGAGTGGCCCGAGACATGGCCGGGGCGGTAGCCGCGTTCCTCGAACGGTTTCGAGCACAGGCGGTGCACTTCCGTCGCGGTCGCGCCCGCTTTCATGTGCGTTTTCACCAGCTCGTGAAATTCCTGGTAGGCCGTGAACATTTCTTTTGTGGTGGCGTCGAAGCCGCGCGGCGCGAGCGGACGCGAAAATTCCACCCAGTGGCCGCCCTCGCCCGCGATTTCAAGGCCGTAGACCATCGCGTCGGTATCGCGCACCTTGCGCCCGGTCGGGAACACCATCTGCGGGCGGATCGATCCGTTCGGCCCGGTGCAGATCATGTCCATGGTCTTGCGCGCGGTGCCCGCGGTAGCGAACAGGCCTTCGGCCACGCCCATCAGTTCGGCCTCGGTTTTGCCTTCGCGGTAAGCCCCCAGCACGGCGAGCACGCCCGCCTTGTTGATCTCCATCGAATGGCGGACGGAGGCCAGTTCCTCTTCGCTCTTCTGCGCACGGGCGTAGTCGAAGGGCGTGTCAAAGTCGATCAGGTCGAAACCGGCTTTCTGCAGCGCCATGCAGTCGCGCACGTTCATCACGTACTCAAGGCCGTAGACGCCAACCTTCTTCGCGCTCTTTTCTTTCAGGAAGGACGCCATCCATTCACCGCAGTGCGCGGGAAACTCGCGCCGCTTCACGAACGTGGCCCCGTGGTCGCCCACCCAGGTTGCCTCGCGCGGGAACACCGCGACCGGATCGCCGGCGAGCGGGATCACGACATAGGCGTAACGGTGCAGGATGTGGAAGCCGCACATGTAGCGCACGGCGCCCTCGAAGCCGGAATATTCGCTGCCGCTGACGATGAGCCAGTCCAGCCCGGCCTTGTCCATGGCCTTGCGCACGTTGGCGTAACGGCGTTCGATTTCCGCCGCACTGGGAACAAAGCGGTTGATGTATTCGTTCATGGTGGTCTCAGTCTTCCAGTGTCCAGGAGAATTCCAGGCCCTTGATCATCGTGGCCAGGGCGTCGTTGAGCGGCGTCGGCACGCCGACTTCCTTTCCAATGCGGGCAATGCCGCCGTTGAGCGCGTCCACCTCGGTGGCGCGCCGCGCCAGCACGTCCTGCAGCATGCTCGGCTTGTGGCGGTAGGCGACCTTCTTGCCATGTTCGAGCAGCGCGACCGGATCGCTATCCAGCGTGACGCCCAGCGCCTTCGATACCGCAATGCCTTCCTGCGCCAGCGCCAGCATCACCGGCCACACCTGTTCGCAGGCGATGCCGTGCGGCAGACGCGTCAGCGCGCCCATGGCGTTGGAGGCTGAATTGAAGATCAGCTTGGTCCACAGCGCGCCGCGCGCATCTTCCATCGGCAGGCAGGTCATGCCCGAGCGGTTGAGCGCCTCGGCCAGGCGGTTCACTTCGTCCATGCTGGCGGGCCTGGGCGCGAAGGGGCCGATCCACGTTTTTCCGGCGGTGTCCTGGTTCACCACGCCCGGCGCGGTAATGTGTCCGGCGGGAAAGGTGGTGCCGAGAATCACGCGCGGCACGTATTCGGCCAGCACCTCCTCGTTACCCACGCCGTTCTGCACCGAACAGACCGCACCGTTCCTGAAAATGTGGGCGGTCGCCTCGATGGCGGAGCGGGTGTGCAGCGTTTTGGCGGCGATGATGCCGAATTCGCATTCGGGGATCTGCTTCGCATCGGTGCGCGCCTGCACCGGTGCGACGAAATCGGCCTGCCCGGTCAGGCGTAGGCCGTTTTTGTTGATGGCGTCGACGTGCGCCTGGTTGGGGTCGTAAGCCCACACCTCGACGTCGGACAGTTTCGCCAGATGCGCGCCGAACAGACTGCCGATCGCGCCACAACCAATAATGCAAACTTTCATGGAATCACCTGTTTTGTTTTTCCGTTGATCTGTCCAGCGGTTATTGCTGTTTGTTGAGCCGCCAGCTCGCCTCGCGCGCCTTCACCAGCCGGTAAAGGGTTTCGCTGATGGGCGCGGGGACGCCTGTTTCGATCGCCGCGCGGACGATAGCGCCGGTAATCCAGTCGATTTCGGTCAGCCGCCGCGCCCGCACGTCCTCCAGCATCGACGGCGCGTGGGCGTAAGCCTCGTCGCCAGTCTGGCCGTGACTGGTGGCCTCGACGTTCATTTCCCAGGGATCCTCGAACAGCTGGATTCCCTTGGCCGCCGCGACCCGCTTGCCCTCCTCCATCATGGCGAACACCAGATGGCCAAGATCGGTGAGTTCGTTGCGCGTGGCGAACGCCCTGACGTGCGGCAGATCGCTCACGGCGGCGATGCTGTTCACCGCGGCGTTGAAAATCAGCTTCGACCACTGCGCGGGCAGCAGATCTTCGAACGCCAGCGCTTTCAGGCCCGCGGCACTGATCAGCGCCTCGACCGCTTTCACCTGTTCGAACGTGGCGTTGCGCTTCGCCCACGGCCCCATCCAGGTGGCGGTATCCAGTTCGTATTCCACATGCACGTCGGAATGGCGGTTGCCGCTCATGAAGGTCACCGCCGAAATAACCGGCCAGTCGCCATAGCGGGCCACCACTTCCTCACAGCCAAGGCCGTTCTGCACCGTCATCACCAGCGCATTGGGAAAATGCCCCGCCATGCCGCGCACGGTTTCTTCCACGGCGCTGGCCTTGGTGGCGATGATTACCAGATCCACATCGCCGAGGTCCGCCGGATTGTCCGACGCCAGCACCCTGGCCAGCCGCTCGGTTTTGCCGCTGACGCGCAGCCCTTCGCTGTTCAGCCGGTCGGCATGCTCACGCCGCCGCGTCAGCACGGTTGAAACGGCTACCTGGTCGATATGGCTGGCGAAAAGGCTGCCGATGGCGCCCGCGCCCGCTACGCAAACTCGTCTGATTTCTCTCATTCCCGCTGTTTTCTCTCGATATTTCGTTGTGGTGTGAAAACGGACGCGGCGTAACCGGCATTGCCGACGCCGCCAGTCCGGCAACGTTATGTCTAAGCCCTGGGGAATGCTTGTTCGCTGGCGCGATCATCGTTGACTGGCGCGGCACAGCGGCTGGCTGCGCAGGCAGCCTTTTATGGCCACCGCTACTTGAAGGCTGTTCACAATTCATTGCATGCCGTAACCAGGGAGGCACGAAAAAGTGAACTTCTCCAGCGATATCAGCAAAAATATCTTCGGAGAGATTGCCTGCGACCGGTACGGTCATTCATGGCAAGATCACATCAGGGATCAAGCGCAATATTGCCGTCGATACGCAAGTCACCCACCATGAAATATCTCCTCGATACTTGCGTGTTCAACTGGATCGTGAATGGAACCCATACCCTCTTGGATCTTCCAGATGGCGAGTATCTCGTCACGCATATTCAGCGGAAAGAAATTGAAAAAACCAGGGACGGCGAGCGAAAGAAAGCGCTTCTTTCCAGTTTCGAGTCATGTGAGCCAGATCAGATTCCGACGAAGGTTCTTGTTTTTGGCATATCTCGACTCGGTCAGGCTGCGCTTGGCAACCTGGATGTCTATAAGCGCATTTACGCAAAGCTCTGCGCTCTGGACAGCAATGGGAGGAAGCATACCTCCCATCAGGCTGACGCCATCACTGGGGCAACGGCACATGCCAAAGGCGTTGGTCTGGTAACCGCTGATGCCAATTTTTTCCAGGTTATGCGGGAATTTATCCCGGAGAACCATCTATTCAGGTGGGAAAACCGCAAAGTGCCCAATGTTAAAAATCTCTGAAAAAGTTCTCAGGCGCGGCGTGGATCGAAGGCGTCGCGCACCACGTCGGCAAACAGGTTCGCCGCCAGCACAAAAGCGAACATGAATACGAACGAGGCGGCGAGCGACCACCACACCATCGGCTCGCGGGCAAGCTCGGCGCGCGCCATGTTGATCATCGTGCCGAAGCTGATCGTGCCCGGATCGACGCCGATGCCGACGTAGGACAGCACCGCCTCGGCCAGTACCAGACTGGAAAAATCCATCACCAGCGCAATCAGCACGATGTGCATGACGTTGGGCAGGATATGCCGGCGCATGATCGCCGCCGCGCCGACGCCGAAGGCACGCGCCGCCTGCACATATTCCAGTTCGCGCAGTTTCAGCGTTTCGCCGCGCAGCAGGCGGCACAGACTGGTCCATGAGGTGATGCCGAGAATCACGCACAGCGCGAGCAGACGCGCATCGGAGCGTTCCGCCGCGGTATCGAACCACTGCGGGTGGGTATCGATCACCACCTGCATCATCAGCACCGCGGCGGCGATCAGCAGCACGCCGGGAATGGCGTTGAGCACGGTATAGACGTACTGCACGGCGTCATCCACCCAGCCGCCCAGATAACCGGCGGCAATCCCCAGGGCAATGGCGAAGGGCATCATCGTCAGCGTGGTGATGGTGCCGATCACCAGCGCCGTGCGCACGCTTTTGAGCGCGAGGTAAAGCACGTCCTGCCCCACCTTGTCGGTGCCGAATACGTGGTAATGCGGCGCCAGCGCCAGACCGGCGGCGAGTATCGCGAGCAGCAAGCCGCAGGCGATCAGCGCGGCACGCCAGGCAAGCGTGGTGCGCCCACGCAGCAGCCGGCCCACCGCCGCAGCCCAACCGATACGGTTGCCGCGCGCAATGACGGCGGCGAGCAGCGCCACGATGCCGGCCCACACCGCCAGTGCCAGGCCGAGCGCGCGCGCCATGCGGCCGGAAACATCCGCGGCGGTATCGGCCTCCGGATCGGCCAGATGCGCGGCGCCGTAAACGAGGCGCGGATACACGCGCGCCTGCCCGCCTTCGGCCAGTTCCACGGTTTCCTTCTGGTACAGGATGGCGGCGAAGGGCGCGGAATAGGTTTTTTCCGTGCGCAGCCGCAACGGCGCCAGCAAGGCATCGAGCGCGCTCAACACTTCGGCGGAATATCTCGGACCGTTGGCCGCCCCGGCCTGAACGCCTTCGGCCTGCGGCAGACGCGCGCGGTAGTGCAGGCTGTCGAGCGCGCCGACGACGACGAACGCAAGCAACACCACGGCGGCGGCCATGCCTGCCGGGCGGCGGCCGACCTTGAGCCAGTTGGCGCGCAGCGGCGGGCTGTAGCGCGCGCGCAGCGCGGCGAGTACAGCCGCGACGAACAGCAGCAGCAACAGCGCGTCGGTCCAGAGCAGCACGGGCTGGAAAGGCATGTCAGTCACTCCAGCCTCACGCGCGGATCGACCAGCGTGTAAGAGAGGTCGGTCAGAATCAGGCCGACGATGTACAGCACCGAACCGATGAACACCATCGCGCGCACGACGGCGAAATCCTGCGCGCGGATGGCGTCGATGGTGTAGCTGCCGAGGCCGGGCACGGCGAAGAAGGATTCCACCAGCAGACTGCCCATGAACAGCAGCGGAATGACCACGACGACGCCGGTCAGGATGGGAATC
>JAVBTY010000012.1:0-16022 GCA_031555955.1 Rhodocyclaceae bacterium
TCGTTGGTTTGGCGCAACTCGCGCACTTCGCGTTCGAGTTCCTTGATGCGTTGCTGCTCCGCCGTCGTTGGACCAGGGCGCAAACCTTCATCGCGCTCGGCCTGACGTACCCAGCGCCGTAGTGTCTCGGCCGTGCAGCCAGTCTTGCTCGAAATCGACTCAATGGCCGCCCATTGGGAGTCGTGCTGGCTTCGCGATTCTAGAATCATGCGCACTGAGCGCTCTATAACTTCAGGCGAATACTTCGGGGATTTCCTCATAGATACATTCTCAAATGAAGGGGCCTCCTCTATTCTCGGGGCGATTCACTCCGCCAAAGTTTTGAGCTGCCCGGAAAAAGCAGCGGGGTCTCTGAAAACATGAAGGTCACAACGGGTTCTGCGAGCGAAAATTTCATATTCAATTTGACCGAGGGGGAGAAAGGCCTGCCCATCGCTTGATGTTGTGCTCGGCTTCATGCTTGCCCCTTCCATTCATCCAACTTGTCCGCCCATTCCTGCATCATGGCGCGACGCTCATCGAAATAGGTGGCGTGATTGTAGGTGCGACGCACATTGTTCTGGTCGGCATGGGCAAGCTGCGCCTCGATGGCATCGGGGCGGTAGCCCATTTCGTTAAGACGGGTGCTGCCGCTGGTCCGCGTGGCGTGTGGGCTATAGGCGCCGCTCCACCCCAAAACCTTGAGCGCCTGGCGAAGTGATGCGGCGGACATTGGGGCATTACGATCATCCCGGCTGGGAAATAGGTGCTTGCGGTTGCCGGTAATGGCATGCAGTCCTTTGAGCATGTCCACTGCCTGACGTGGCAGAGGCACGAGGTGCTCCTTGCGCGCTTTCATGCGCTGCGCAGGGATACGCCAAACAGCCTTCTCAAGGTCAAACTCATCCCAAGCCGCCTCGGCCACTTCGGTCGGTCGCGCCAGGGTCCACCACATCAGTTGCATGCAATGACTTACCTGAAAGCTGCAGCGGTGGTTTGCGAAGTCGCTCAGCAGCTTGCCGATCTGCTCTTTACTCAGCGCCGGCTTGTGCTGGGTTTTGTTTGCTGGTAGCGCCTTGCGCACCGGCCAAACCGGGTCGCTGTCGGCTCGCAAGGTGGCGACGGCGAACTCGAATACGGCGGACATGGTGCGCCGCGCCTCGGCGGCGACCGTGGGCGCGCCACGCTTTGCTGTTTTCTGCAGGATGTCCAGGACATGGGCTGGCGTTATTTCGCGAACCGGCATGCTGCCGATACTCGGGAACACCACGCGCTCCAGCATATCCAGACGCCGGTTCTTGGTGACATCTTCCCAGTCCTTTGTCTGCAGCCACTCCTTGGCGACGATCTCGAAGGTGTTCTTTGCTTCGCTGGCTTGCCGGATGCGGTCGAGCTGCCTTTGCTGGGCGGGATTGATGCCTTGCTTGACCAGTTTGCGTGCGGCCTCGCTGCGTTCCCTGGCTTCAGAGAGCGTAACGGCAGGGTATTCGCCAAGCGCAAACATGCTGGCCTTGCCATCCAGTGTGAAGCGGTATCGCCAAGCCTTGACTCCGTTGGGCTTGACTTCGAGGTAGAGCCCGCGCTGGTCATTCAAGCGGTAGAGCTTCTCCTTGGGCTTGGCGTTGCGGCAGTGCGTGTCGGTAAGCATGGTGGCTGACTCCTTGTCATGGCGACAGCGTCACTATACTCATTCATTCGCACATCCTCCAAGGTTTGTACTCACCAACGTACTCAGAAATGCTTTGGCTACTCGGGAAACGCGAAGCAGCACCATAAAACAATAAAACCGCGCAACTGCGCGGTTTTATTGGGATTTACATGCTTCCACGGTGTTTTCTTGGGCATCATGAAAACGGCTTGACGATTCAGACAGGAAAGCGAAATTGCCCGGCGCGGTCATGAGTCCAGCCCACCTGTTGGGATCAGGCGGGCAAGGGTATCACCGGACGGGCGAGGAGAAGGCGTATTCAGTACTCCATGCCAGGCATGGCCTTTACTCCCGCCCTGAAGGCGTGTTTTTCCATAAACATATCGGTGACGGTGTCGGCTGCGGCGCGCAGGCCTTCGGGAGCGGCCCGGCCGGTTACGATTACGTGCTGCGCCAGCGGCCGCGCCCGCAGCGCGGCGAGCGCATTTTCCAGATCAAGCCAGCCGTATTTAAAGGCGTAAGTCATTTCGTCCAGCACCACCAGGCCAATGGACGGGTCGACGAGATGGCGGCAGGCTTCGTTCCACGCTTCCCGGGCGGCGCGCGCATCCTTTTCCTTGTCTCCGGTTTCCCAGGTGAACCCTTCACCGCCCACATACCAGCGCACCCGGGGCTGCTGCCGGAAAAACGCCTCTTCGCCGGTATCAGAGCGCGCCTTGATGAACTGGACAACCGCCGTCTCCATGCCATGCCCAAGGGCGCGGGCCAGCACGCCGAACGCGGCGCTGGTTTTCCCCTTGCCATTGCCGGTATGCACCACCAGCACGCCCCGCTCCTCCTGGGCTGCGGCGATTCTGCCATCCACCACCGCTTTCTTTTTCTGCATGCGCTCGCCGTGTGTAACCACTGCCTTCTCCCGTGGAAAAAATGCTGTTATTCAAACGCCCATGGCAGGGCAATGCTCAAGAGCGGCGGCAAGACGCCGCCAGCCGGATTCGCCGCCGGGAAGACCGAAACGCAGCAGGCCGTGCTCCGGGAAATGGCGCGTCAGGATGCCCTGGCGCGCCAGCCTGTCGTGCATGACGCCGCTGCAAGGCGTGCTCAGGGTGGAAAACAGCGCCGTACTGGCGACTTCGCCCAAAGGCTGGAGAAGCGCGTGCAGACGGCGGCTTTCCGCCGCAAGGCGCGGGCGCATGGCGGCCTGCCACGCGGAATCCCGCAGCGCAAGGCGAACCGCAACCCGGGAAGGCCCGGCCACGGTCCACGGTCCCAGCGCTTGCGCCAAACGCTGGCGCAGCGGCGCGGCTGCGAAAACGAAACCGGTCCGCGCGCCGGCAAGGCCAAAGAACTTTCCGGGAGATCGCAGCACGATCAGGTTCGGCGCAGCGGGAGAGCCCGCCAAAGGGGTGAGGCTGCATTCCGGCGTAACGTCGATGAAGGCCTCGTCCAGAATCAGCCAGCCGTTGCGCTTTTTTAGCGCGCAAGCCGTTTCCAGCGCGGTTTCTGGCGCATGAAACCGCGCGGTCGGGTTGTTCGGATTGCACAGCAGAACGTATGACGCCCGGCCAGCTCCCCCGAATGTTTCCGCCAATGGTTCAACCGCATGGCCGCCGCGACGCCAGGCGTACTCATGTTCCGCATACAGCGGAACAGCGCAGGCAACCCTGCCGCGCGGAAACAGCCCTGGCAGCGCCTGAATCGCCGCCTGCGACCCCGCGACCGGCAGCAGACCGGGATTGCCGTAATAGTCGGCCGCAGCGGCTTCCAGCCCGTCGTCATCCTCCGGCAAACGGCGCCAGGCTTCCGCCGGCAGCGCTGGAACAGGCCACGGATGGGGATTAATGCCCGTGGATAAATCCAGCCAGTCTGGCAGCGGAATGCCATAAGCCGCTGCCGCCAGTCTCAGGCGTCCGCCGTGTTCAGGCATGGACGGTCCCCGCCAGTAGAAAAACGATGAGCCACAGCCCTATGCCACGCCGCACCAGCGCCACGGCGCACGAAATGTCGTCCGCAGCCGGGGCACGGCCCAGCCCCAGCACAGGGCGGATTTCCTCGCGCCCCCCGTAGGTGGCCGCACCGCCCAGCACAACACCAAGGCTGCCCGCGCCAGCCGCCATCACCGGACCGGCGTTGGGGCTGTCCCACGCCCGCGCCTGCCGCCGCCAGCAGGCCAGCGCCTGCCTGACATGCCCCTGCAGGGCGTAGGTCAGCGCCGTCAGGCGGGCCGGTATGTAATTGAGGGCATCATCAATACGAGCCGCGGGACGGCCGAACAGGTTAAAACGCTCGTTGCGGTAGCCCCACATGGCATCCAGCGTATTGGCGAGACGAAACAGCAGCGCCCCGGGGCCGCCCAAAAAAGCAAACCAGAACAGCGCGCCAAATACGGCATCGTTGCCATTTTCGAGTACGGATTCGACTGCGGCGCAGGCAACGCCAGTTTCATCCAGATGACCAGTCTGGCGCGAGACAATCCAGCCCGCGCGCAACCTCGCCTGCGCCAGATCGCCCGCCAGCAGAGGCGCAGCAATGGCCCCAGCATGGGCGGCCAGACTGCGGGCCCCCAGCGCGAAATACAGCAATGCGATATCCGTAAACAGCGGTAAACGGCTACGCAGCCATACCGCCAGGGCAGCAAAAGGCAGCACAGCCAGCGCCCAGGCCAGTAGCCCGCCCCCCATGCGCCGCCGGTTGAGCGCGCGTTCCAGCGCCTCCGCAAAACGGCCAAACCCCGCCAGCGGATGCCAGCGGCGCGGCTCGCCCAGCACGCCATCGAGAAGAACGCCCGCCAAGGCGCATGCCGGAAGGCATAACGCCGCCGGGATCGCGGGAAACAGGGCCAAAGCGGAAGTCACCGCGGGAAAACGCCCCGTTCCCGCACATCGGCCTGCAATGCGCGCAGTTCCGCCGTCAGGCCTGCTTCCGCCTCGCTCCGTCCACCCCAGCGGTCGTGAAAAACGAGATCCTCTATGGGCAGGCGCGGCAGCCAGCCAGCGCTTTCCAGCTCCGGCCTGTCGAAAAAGCGGCTCACGTAGCCAAGGCACAGATAGGCCACAGGGGTAATGTCTTCCGGAATGCCCAAGGCATCACGCAGCGCGGCCTGGCTGAAAATGCTGACCCAGCCCACGCCCAGACCCTCGGCCCTGGCGGCGAGCCACAGGTTCTGCACCGCGCAGACGCTGCTGTAGAGATCCATGGTCCTGATGTGGGTGCGCCCCACCACCACCGGCCCGCTCCGCTCGCGGTCGCAGGTGATGCACAGATTCACCGGGGATTCCATGATCCCTTCCAGCTTGAGGCGGGCGTAAACCTCCCCGCGCTCCCCCTCGAAAAGCCGGGCGGCTTCCGCGTTGGCCGCGAGAAAGGCACCGTGCACCCGGCGTTTCACCTCCGGCGAACGCACCACCAGAAAATTCCACGGCTGCATGAATCCGACCGATGGCGCATGGTGCGCCGCCATGAGGACACGGCCCAGCACCTCATCCGGAACCAGATCCGGAAGAAACTGGCCACGCACGTCACGGCGGGAAAAGATGGCTTGATAAACCGCCTCGCGGGCGCTGGCGGGGAAAGCGTGTTGTTGCGCGTCTGTCCGGGTTTCCATTTCAGTCCCCTTCAATGGATGGTTCCGGCTGCCTGACCATGCAGCCGACAATGCTCCCCGGGCCGGTCTTCTGACTTGGGTTCAGCCGATGACACGCGCCTTCCCGGCAGGGCTGCTGCCCCGGCCAGTGGCATTGTGCGTGCTCGTCCCCCTTACAGCGTTGGGCACGTGGCGGATTCGCACCGCCTTCCCGATTCTCCCTCCATCCATGTAGTCTGAGGGCGCCTGGGGATGCTTCCTGCCCGGCTCCTGCCGGGCGCGGGCGATACTATAAATCGTTACCGGCCCAGCGCAAGCGGGACACGCCGGAACCACCTCCACTGACGCCCCGCCAGCTCCCGCAACTTGACCGCCAGGAAGGGTAAATATAGAGTCCGCCCGTCCGGAAAGTACGCTTTCCGGGAGCGTCGCGGTTGCCAAAGCCCCTGCGGGCAAGGCACGAAGAGGGAATCCGGTATCAGGCGGCGAGCCTGTATTCCGGGGCTGCCCCCGCAACTGTAACCGGCGAGTTGCGCGCCCACCCAGGCCACTGGAATTTTTCCGGGAAGGCTGGCGCGCAATGCTGAACCGGGAGCCAGGAGACCTGCCGCGGCATTCATCACCGGTTGTTTGGGGCGGGGCGTCCCTGGCGGAAGCAATGAAAGCCTTTGCAGCACCCTCTTTTCCCCGTGATCCGCGCGGATCCCGCGCGCCGCATTGCCCGTATTTCCCGCATGCGCCTGCGCCCTTCCCGAACTGCCTTGCAACGGGGCCGAAATGAACAGCCCGGCCAGGGTTTTCGCGCGCCGCGAGCTGATTCTGGGTGGCCAGAAAAGCGGCAAATCACGCCGGGCGGAAGATCTGGCGGCACACTGGCTGGCGGCGGACGCCGCGCACCGCGCGGTGCTGGTGGCGACCGCGCAGGCGCACGACGGAGAAATGGCCGCGCGCATCGAACGGCACCAGCGCGAGCGCCAGGCGCGCGCGCCCGGGCTGCGCACCGTTGAAGAGCCGCTGGCGCTCGGCCACGCCCTTGCCGCGCACAGCACGGCGCAAACACTGGTGCTGATCGACTGCCTGACGCTGTGGCTGACGAACCAGCTCATGCCCGCCCAGGCGGCGGACACGGCAGCGCCGCCGCGCATCGACCACTTCCTCGCCGCGCTGGCCGCCGCGCCCGGGCCGGTAGCGCTGGTGAGCAACGAGATCGGCCTGGGCGTGATTCCGCTGGGCGGCGCGACACGCGCGTTCGTCGATGCGCTGGGCAGCCTGAACCAGCGCGTGGCGGCGGCGTGCGACCGGGTGGCGCTGATGGCCGCCGGCCTGCCCCTGATCCTCAAGGACGACGGCGCGTGAGCCGCCTGTTTTCGCGCGCGCTGACGCTGCTCGCGGGCGGCGTGCTGGCGCTGGCCGCGTATGCGGCGACAGCGGCGGATGCCCGGGGCGGCGGGAATGGCGCCGGACGGGACGCCGGACGGACGCCCGTCCGCATCGTGGCGCTGCTCCCTTCGCTCAGCGAGGCGGTCTGCGCCCTGGGGGCCTGCGAAAACCTGGTGGGCGTGGACGATTACTCCAACTGGCCCGAGGCGCTGCGCGGCCTGCCCCATCTGGGCGGGCTGGACGACGTCAACGTGGAACGCATCGTGGCGCTCAGGCCAGACATGGTGCTGCTCTCCGGATCGGCGCGCGTGGCGGAACGGCTTGAAGCGCTCGGGCTGCGCGTGGCCGCGATCGAAGCCCATTCCATGCACGACGCCCGGCGCATGCTGGAACGGCTCGGCCAGCTGCTGGGGCGCGAAGTCCAGGCCGCGGCGCTGTGGCGCGAACTGGACGCGGGCATGAACCGCGTGGCGGCGGAACTGCCGCCGCGCGCGCGCGGCCTGCGGGTGTATTTCGAAGTCAGCAACGGCCCCTATGGCGCGAGCGGCGCTTCTTTCATCGGCGAACTGCTGGCGCGGCTGGGCGCGGTTAACATCGTGCCCGCCGCGCTCGGGCCTTTCCCGCGGCTCAATCCGGAATTCGTGGTGCGCGCCGACCCGCAGGTTCTCATGATTGGCAGCCGCAACGCCATGCCCCTGCAGGATCGCCCCGGCTGGAGCGCGATCACGGCTGTCCGCGACGGGCGCGTCTGCCTCTTCAGCCCCGCCGAAATCGACACGCTGGTGCGGCCCGGGCCACGCATGGTGGAAGCCGCCGCGCTGATGGCGCGCTGCATGGCGGGCGCGGCCCCGCCCGCCGCAACGCGGGAGCGGACGCCATGACGCCATCCGCGCGCAGCGGCTGGCTGGCGCTGGCGATTCTGGGCGCAAGCGCCGCGCTGATCCTGCTGGGCGGCGCGACCGGCAGCACCGGGCTGGACAGCCTGACGCACGCCTGGAGCGACCCCGCCGCGTTCCAGATCGTGCGCGACATCCGCCTGCCGCGCACGCTGGGCGCGTGGCTCGCCGGAGCGCTGCTGGGCCTGGGCGGCGCACTGGCGCAGGGGCTGTTCCGCAATCCGCTGGCCGATCCCTATCTGCTGGGCAGCGCCTCGGGCGCAAGCCTGGGCGTGGCCGTGCTGCTGACGCTGCTGGGGCTCTCGCCCATGACAGGCGGCGGGTGGGCGCGCCTGGGCATGACCGGGGCCGCCTTCCTCGGCGCGGTGCTGGCGGTGCTGATCACGCTGACGCTGGCGCGCGGCGCGCAACAGACGCTGCGCCTGCTGCTGGCGGGCGTGGTGGTGAGCATGGTGCTGGGCGCGGCCGGCTCGCTGGTGGTGCTGTGGGTGCCGGACATCATGCGTTCGATGCAGGCGTTCATGCTGGGAACCACCGGCTTTCTGGGCTGGCCCGCGGTCGGCCTGCTGGCGGGCGCGCTGCTCGTCTGCGCCGCGCCCGCGCTGGTTTTTTCGCGCGCGCTCGACGCGCTCGCACTGGGCGAGGCGACGGCGGCCAGCCTCGGCATCGCGCTGCCCCGCGTGCGCGCCGCGCTGGTGGCCGCGCTGGCGCTGGCGACCGGAGCAGCGGTGGCGCAGGTGGGACTGGTGGCGTTTGTCGGCCTGGTCGCCCCGCATCTGGCGCGCGCGCTGGCCCGGCCCACGCACCGCGCGCTGGCGCTGCTGGCGGCGCTGATGGGCGGCGCGCTGCTGCTGGCGGCCGACGTGCTGGCGCGCTGGCTGCTCGCGCCGCAGGAACTACCGGTAGGAACCATCACCGCGCTGCTCGGCGGCGGATATCTGCTCTGGCTGATGCGCGGCAGGATGACATGAACAGCGGCATCGCACTTTCGGCCCGCTCGCTGCGGGTGGGCATCGGCCAGCGCGAAATCGTCCGCGCCGCGGCGCTGGACATCCGCGCCGGCTGCTGGACCGCTCTCGCCGGGCCAAACGGCGCGGGCAAAACGACGCTGCTCAAGGCGCTGGCGCATCTGCTGCCGTGCGAAGGCGAGGTGCGCCTGGCGGGCCGCCTGATCGGTGACTGGCCCGCGCGCGAACGCGCCCGCATGCTGGCCTGGCTGGGACAGGGCGAAAACGGCGCGGAAGACCTGCTCGCGCGCGACGTGGTGATGCTCGGGCGCGTGCCGCATCAGGGCTGGCTGGGCGCGCCCGGCCCGCGGGATGCGGCGGCGGTGGAACAGGCGATGCGCCAGACCCAGAGCTGGGACTGGCGCGCGCGCCCGCTGGGATCGCTCTCGGGCGGCGAGCGCCAGCGCGTGCTGCTGGCGCGCGCGCTGGCGGTGCGGGCGGACGTGCTGCTGATGGACGAGCCGCTCGCCAACCTGGATGCGCCGCATCAGGCCGACTGGCTGCTGATCGTGCGCGGGCTGGCAGCCGCCGGGCGCACCGTGGTGAGCGTGCTGCACGAACTCGACATCGCCCTGCGCGCCGACGAACTGATCGTGCTGCGCGCGGGCCAGATCCTGCACCACGGCCCCTGCGCCGATCCGCGCACCCACGCCGCGCTGCGCGAGGCGTTCGACCAGCGCATCGACATCCGCGCGCTGGACGATGAGTGGGTGGTGCGCCCGCGCTGAATGCTCCCGACTCCAGGCTGATTTCATGAACAACTCCATGAGCAATCCCATGAACAGTTCCGTGAATAGCGAACTCCCCGATCTGCCCGAAATCCCCGCCATCCACGACGCCGCGCTCGACGCCCGTCTGCAGTCCCTGCTCGACAGCAAGACGAAACCCCCCGGCTCGCTGGGCCGTCTGGAAGCGCTCGCCCTGCGCATCGGCCAGATCCTCGACACCGCCTCCCCGCAGCTCCATGCGCCGCAGATGCTGGTATGCGCGGGCGACCACGGCCTGGCCGCGCGCGGCGTTTCGGCCTATCCCGCCGACGTGACGTGGCAGATGGTGCGGAACTTCCTTTCCGGCGGCGCGGCGGTCAGCGTGCTCGCGCGCCAGCACGGCCTGGCGCTGACGGTGGCCGACTGCGGCGTGCGGCGCGACTTCCCGCCGCACCCCGGGCTGGTGCAATGCCGGATCGCGCCCGGCACGGCGGACGCTGCAACCGGGCCCGCGATGACCGCGACTCAATGCGCGCAGGCCATCGCCAACGGCCGCGAAATCGTGCGCGCCCTGCCGGGAAACGCGCTGCTGCTGGGCGAAATGGGGATCGGCAACACCTCCGCCGCTGCTTTGTTAACCGCGCGGATCACGGGCGCGACGCCCGAAGCCTGCACCGGCCCCGGCACGGGGCTGGATACGGCAGGCGTGGCGCGCAAGCGCGCCGTGCTGGCGCGGGTCTACGCCCTGCATGCGCAGGCCGTTACGCCCCTGGCGGCGCTCGCGGCGTTCGGCGGCTTTGAAATCGCCACGCTCACGGGCGCGGTGCTGCAGGCGGCGCAGGAACGGCGCGTGATCGTGATCGACGGCTTCATCACCACCGCCGCCGTGCTGGTGGCGCACGCGCTGCAACCCTGCGCCGTGCAGCGCTGCGTGGCGGCGCACGCTTCCGCCGAACCGGGCCATGCGCTCGCGCTGGCGCACCTTGGCCTGGAGCCGCTGCTGCGGCTCGATCTGCGTCTGGGCGAAGGCTCGGGAGCCGCGCTCGCCTGGCCGCTGCTCGAATCAGCCTGCCGCATCCTGCGCGAAATGGCGAGTTTCGAGTCCGCCGGCGTCTCGCGCAGCGACGAAGAAACCGCCCGCTCCACACCATGAACAGCGTGCGCCATTTCCTGCTGGCGCTGCAGTTTTTCACGCGGATTCCGGTCACGGGCGCACTGGCGCGCTGGACGGGCTACAGCCCCGCCATGCTGCGCGAAAGCGCGGGGCATTTCCCCGGCGTGGGATGGATCACCGGCGCGGCGGGCGCGCTGGTTTTCGGCGCGGCGCTCAGGCTGCTGCCGGGCCAGAGCGGCGCGCTGGCGGCGGCGCTGCTGTGCGTTATCGCAACGGTGCTTCTGACCGGCGCGTTCCATGAAGACGGCCTCGCGGACGTGGCCGATGGCCTGGGCGGCGGGCGCGAACGCGAACACGCGCTGGAAATCATGCGCGATTCGCGCATCGGCGCATTCGGCGCGATTGCGCTGGTGCTGGCGCTGGGCCTGAAGGTGGCGCTGCTCGCGACGCTGGCCGAAAGCGGTGCGTGGAATGCCTGCCTCGCCGTACTGGCCGCGCATGTGCTTTCGCGCGCCGCGCCGCTGTTCGTCATGCGCGCCCTGCCCTACGCGGCGGGCGAAGCGGGTAAATCGAAACCGCTGGCCGATGCGCTCGGCGGCGCGGCGTTCATAACCGGGCTGTGCTGGGCCGCTCCGGCGCTGCTCCTGGTGGCATGGGCGCAAGGGCTGCCCGCGTTGCTGGCCGTCTGCGCGCTCGCGGGAGGCGTGACCGCCTGGGCCGCCTGGCGTTTTGCGCGGCGTCTGCAAGGCTTTACCGGCGACTGCCTCGGCGCGGTGCAGCAACTGGCCGAACTGGCGGTCTATCTGGCGCTGGCGGCGCGGTGGTGACGCCATGAGGCTCTGGCTGCTGCGCCATGCGCCCGTCCAGGCCGAAGCGGGCCTGTGCTACGGCCGCAGCGACTGGCCCGCCGAACCGCGCGCCACCCGCGCCATCGCCCGGCGGATCGCCGCACAGCTGCCGCCCGGCCTGGCGCTGCGCACCTCGCCGCTATGCCGCTGCGCCGGGCTGGCCGCGGCGCTGCACGCCCTGCTCGGCGGCGATCCCCCGCGCCACGACGCGCGCATCGCCGAAATGGATTTCGGCGCGTGGGAAGGGCGGCCGTGGCGCGACATCCCCCGCCCTGAATTCGATGCGTGGATACAGGATTTCGCCAGCGCTCCCGCAGGCGGCAGCGGCGAAAGCGTGCGCCGCTTCATGGCGCGGGTCGCGCTGGCCTGGGATGAGTGGCGCGCGGGCGGCAAGGATGCGCTGTGGGTCACGCACGCAGGCGTCATCCGCGCCGCCGGGCTGGTGCATGCCGGAATGCGCAGCATTGATTCAGCCGCCCGGTGGCCCGCGGAGCCGGTTGCATTCGGCGGGCTGGTGCTGCTCGAAACCGCAGGGTGACGGGAATAACGGGGGAATAACGGCATTCGCCCCGGCACACCGGATCAACAGCCTGCAGCGCTCACTCCCATTCGCCGCCACCCGCTGGCAGCCGCTTCGCCAGAATTTCCTGATCGGCAAGCGGGCGGCCCGTCCACACACGCACTTCCGATGCTCCCGCGCCACGCACCATTTCCCGGAACGCCCGGCGCTCAACCTGTGTAAAGCCTCCGTCCGGTGATCCGAGCGGATGAATGACGACACGCGGAGCCGGACTCAGCAGGCTATTGCCAAGAACACGCCGAAGCAGGTGCCTGATGAGCTGCTCCGCCGCGATAAAGTCGGACGCCAGCGAACGCGGGTGCGCGAACGGATTGATAATTTTCGCGGGCTGCGATGCGGCGGCCGCTCTCGCCCGCGCACCGGCGGCGAGCACCTTTGATCCGGGCTCCGGGCTGATCGCCAGCTCTGGCGCTTCGGCAAGCGATTCGCCTGTTTTCAGGTTTCTGAGAACAATACGTTCGGGCGAAATCTGGATGTAGATGACAGGTATGAAAATGGAAAACATGCGTATATGCGCCAGATATCCAGAAGACGGATGGCCGGAAAGGGATAGCCAGAATTCCCGCGCGCCAGCACCCGCCGGAAATCCCGGGACGGAACACCGGAAAATCCGTCGCCGGAAAAACGGGATAGCGGGCCGTCAGCCGCCCGTGTTCAGACGGGCGAAAGGCATCTTCCAGACCTTTCCGGTATCACGCAAGGCCGCACGCGCATTCACCCCTGATGCGTTCCCGCATGATTGTCCGCCGCGGGCGGCACATCCCCCGTGGCGGCTCGCGGCGGGAAAAGGAAATCCTGCGGCCTTCTGAGCAGACGCTGGCCGAGCAGCCGCACCAGCGAGCGGCGCTGGGCGAAGGTGATGCGGCGGGCGCGGATGGCGACGTAGAGCGTGAGCGAAAAGCTCACGGCCAGGTTCATCAGGCCGATCAGCGCCACGCCCGACAGGGAAAGCGCGAGCAGCGTCCACGGCAGGTCGAAGCCGAGGCCGGCCACGGCGTAGCCCACGTAGGCCGAAGAAAAGGCGATATGGCGGATATCCAGCGGCAGGCCGAACAGCACGCCGAGCGCGGTGACGCCGCCGAGCAGGAAGCCGAAGAAAAAGTTGCCGGCCAGCGCGCCGAGGTTGTTTTCGATATACGCGGCAATGCGCTCCATGCGCGCGACACCGAACAGGCGGCGCGGCCAGCGCAGTTGCAGCAGGCGCTGCGGAATGCGGTTGTAGGCGGCGAGGTTGTCGTAGTAGCCCGCGATCAGCCCGGAAAGGAACAGGCACACGCCCGCCACGGCGGCAAACAAAGGCGCGCCGCTCAGGGGATCGACGTCGTTCAGCAGGTGGTGGGCCTTGTCGGCGGAGATGAAGGCATCGCCCGTGCCCGCGTGCACGGCCAGCGATACCAGGATGGCGACGGGAATGGCGACGCCGACGTTACCGGCGATGGCGGCAAACTGGCTGCGGAGGGTGCGCACGATGAGATCGGCGAGATTTTCCAGGTTGCGCGTCTTGCCCTGCGCCTCGCCGATGGAGGCCGCAATGGCATTGGCCGTCATCGCCGGCTGCTTGGTGGCCACGGTGCCGCCGAGAATGTGGATGAGCACGAAGCCGATGCCGTAGTTGAGGCAGAACGACAACGCCTCGTTGAGCGGCGCCATGTGCTCGCTGGCAAGGACGATCTTGCATGCCGACATGAGCGCGATGATGAAACCGCCCAGCGCCGCCGAACCGAACATGCCGGCATACTCGGAACGCGTGGTGGTGATGTAGTGCTCGCCGGTCTTGCTCGCGCTTTCGGTCATGCGCAGCGACAGCAGCTCGACGTTCTTTCCCCAGTAGTGCGATAACTGGTTGCGTCGGCATTCGGCCTGCACCAGTTCCTTGAACAGGGGCACCGCGCGCGGCAGCACGTCGCGCACATCCGCCGCCTTGCGCAGCGCATCGAGCACGCCGAGCAGTTCGGCGATGCGCTCCAGATGCTGGCGCAGCCGTTCGAGCTTGAAGGTGAGCGCAATGCTGGTGCCGCGCCGGGTGGCGCGCCGGCGCACGCGCTGCAGAACCTCGTCGCACTGGGCGAGCATCACGGTAAGGTGCTTTTCGTCGGGCGCGGGCGGCGCTTCGGCGGGCGTTATTTCCCCGGTTTCTTCCCCGGCTTCCCCTTCTGCCCTGCCCCCAGCGCCCTCCTCCGCCTCATGTCGCCACGGCGTGCGCCAGCACGCCCGGTAATCGTTCAGGTAAGTAAGCAACTCCGCGTTCTGGGCGAGAAAAGGCGATTCATACTCCTCCAGACCGGGATCGACGCGCACCAGCTCCGGGTCCAGCCCGATCGCCGACACGTGGAAGGAAAGCACACGCAGCGACTCGATGATCTCATCGATGGCCGGCGGCAGAATCGTGCGCGCCGTCCGCTGGCCCCCCGGTTCCGCCAGCGCCGCCACGTGCGCGGCATCGGTGGCGGGGTCGAGCATCGTCTCGATCAGGTCGATCCACAGCCCGTCGTCCAGCGCATTCACCCACACCTCGTCGTCGGCGCGGTGAAAGACAACGGCCAGGATGTCCTTCATGTACGCCGTATCGATCACGTCCGGCAGAAAACGGCCGGAAATGCGCCGCGCGGTTTCGGAAAAAAACCCCGTCGACGGCAACAGGCCGGACGACACATAGAGCGAAACCTGTTTGCGCTCGCGCAGCAGGCGCAACGCGGAAGCACGCAGCGCGGCGGCCAGATCGGGCCGGTCCGCCAGGCATTGCGTCAGCAGACGCAGGTTTTCCGCCGCCACGGCGGTTTTCGACGCGCGCCGTGGCCGCACGCAGGCGACCAGCGCGGCCCACAGTTCGATCTCATCGCCTTCCGGGGCGCAACCCGGCGCGGCAAAACGGCTGAGCACGTCCTCCATGCGGAGCCTCCCTTGTACGGTTCTTTGCTATGGGACAAGGCGCGACGGCGAACGATCGCCGCGTTTCGATGCGTCGGGGCGGACGGGGCGTCCATGCCGTAACAGACCCCGCCCGGAAGACAAACGGGCCGCGATGGTAGCAGACCGGTAAAATCCGCCTTTCCCTTCCGTTTCCGGTCCGCCCCATGCCGCTGCTTTCCGTTGAAAACGCCTGCCTCGCCTTCGGTCATGTAGACCTGCTCGACCACGTCAGTTTCATTCTTGATGCAGACGAACGCGTCGCGCTCATCGGCCGCAACGGCTCGGGCAAATCGAGCCTGCTGCGCGCGCTTGCCGGGCAGGCTGCGCTGGACGACGGCGCCGTATGGCGCCAGCCCGGCCTGAAAGTGGCCTACGTGCCGCAGGAAGCGGACTTTTCCCTCGACCGCGACGTATTCGCCACCGTGGCCGACGGCCTCGGCGACGCTGCCCGGCTGCTCGTCGACTACCACGCCGCGCTCGCCGCCATGGCCGACCCCGCCTCCGCCGACGCTGCCTCCCCCGAAGCGCTGGCGCGGCTCGACGCCCTGCAGCGCGACATCGAAACGGCCGGCGGCTGGCGCCTCAACCAGCGCGTCGAACACATGCTCGCCCGCCTCGGGCTGGCGGCGCAGGCCCTGGTTTCCAGCCTCTCGGGCGGCGGCATCAAACGCGTCGCCCTGGCCCGCGCGCTGGTGGCCGAACCCGACCTGCTGCTGCTCGACGAACCGACCAACCACCTCGACCTCGACGGCATCCTGTGGCTCGAAGGGCTCATCCGCGACTTTCCCGGCGCGGTCATGCTCATCACCCACGACCGCGTGGTCCTCGACAACATCGCCACCCGCATCATCGAACTCGACCGCGGCCGCCTCACCAGCTACCCTGGCCGCTACACCGATTACCAGCGACGCAAGGCCGAAGAACTGGAAACCGAAAGCAAAGCCAACGCCCGCTTCGACAAAGTGCTGGCGCAGGAAGAAGTCTGGATCCGCAAAGGCGTGGAAGCGCGGCGCACCCGCAACGAAGGCCGCGTACGCCGGCTCGAAGCCCTGCGCGGCGAACGCGCCGCACGGCGCGACCGGCTCGGCAGCGTCAGCCTCACCGTCGATCGCGGCGACCAAAGCGGCCAGATGGTCGCCGAACTCACCGACGTATCCAAACGCTACGGCGAACGCACCGTCGTGCGCGACTTCTCCACCCGCATCCTGCGCGGCGACCGCATCGGCCTGATCGGCCCCAACGGCGCCGGCAAAACCACGCTGCTCAAACTCATCCTCGGCGAAATCGAAGCGGACGAAGGCATCGTGCGGCGCGGCACACGGCAAACCGTGGCCTACTTCGACCAGTTGCGCGCGCAGCTCGACCCCGAA
>JAVBTY010000014.1:0-8292 GCA_031555955.1 Rhodocyclaceae bacterium
ATAGACCCGCTTGTGGTTGTCTTTCCAGCCTTCCCGTCGCAGCAGCACATGAACTCGCCGATACCCGTAATGTACGCGGGTCGCGGTGATTTCCTTGATCCGCATGATCAGTGGCGTGGCATCCCGGGCTTGTGACCGGTACGGGCGAGGTACAGAACGGCCTCGACAAAACGCCGGTTATCGGCAGCCCGTCCGCCTTTGTCCGTCGGCTTGCCCGGCAACAGTTCAGCAATCCGAAACCATTGTGTATCGCTCAACATTCGCCGATCCATGTTCAACATCCAAATTCCAGGATGTAAACACAAATCGGCTACTGTGAACAGGCCCTAGCCACCAGGCGCTTGAGCTTGCTGTTCTCTTCTTCCGGTTGCTTGAGCCGGCGTAACTCGGACGGACCCAGACCGCCATATTTCTTGCGCCAGTTGTAGAACGTGGCATCCGAAATACCCATCTTCCTGCAGACCTCTTCAACAGGCGTTCCAACCTCGGCTTGTTTCAGGGTAAAGTCAATCTGCTCATCCGTATATTTCGACTTCTTCATGGCACAACCTCCTGTTCATCATGAAAATTGTGCCGAAAATTCCAATTCAAAACGGTACGAAATTACGGTGTAGCCTCATCCGCAGCCTTTGCGGCGCGAATGGCGGTATCGGCAAGCGCCATGACAGTCGCTTCTTCTGACACCAGGCGGGTTACTGTCAAAAGGGGGCAGTGGCTCAACCCGGACGGCTGCGTACATGAAAAAGGCCAGAACCCTTGCTGGATGTTCTGGCCTTTACTGGACTGCTTTTGGGGGTGTCTGGTGGGCGGTACTGGGATCGAACCAGTGGCTTCTACCGTGTGAAGGTAGCACTCTACCGCTGAGTTAACCGCCCGACGAAGGGCGGAATTGTATTTTTTCTGACTGGATATAGTCAACCATCACGCGCTCTGGAGCACTCCCATCCCCGTAGGCAGCGGCAAAACAGAAGCGGCGCGTTTGCGGACGGAAAGCGGGAATTACACTGTATCCGCTGCTTTTCCAAAGAAGAGGCGGCTCCGTCTGTCTCCAGCCAGGGGTTTACCCGCCGCGTCGCACAGAACCTTTATGCAGCGCTCCTGGTCCTAACTGCGCACAGACAGCGTCCGTTTCATCCGAACAACCTGCTTTCGGAGTCACAGATGTTCCCCGCCCATCACAGATCCACAGCCTCGATCCGGCTTCTCGTTTTTACCCTGGGCGTCGCGGCGATTCTGCCCGCGCCCCATGACGTCCTTGCGCAGCAGGCGCCGCCTGCGGCAACCGACAGCGCCCCCGCGCTTTCACAGCAGGATCTGGACCAGCTGCTCGCGCCCGTCGCGCTTTATCCGGATGCGCTGCTGGCGCAGATCCTGATGGCCTCCACCTACCCGCTGGAGGTTGTGGATGCCGCGCGCTGGGTCAAGGGAAACGCAAACCTCAAGGGCGACGCCCTCAGCAGCGCGCTGCAGCAGCAGAACTGGGATCCGAGCGTCAAATCCCTCGCTGCCGTACCCAATGTGCTGCAGATGATGAACGACAGGCTCGACTGGACGCAGAAGCTGGGCGATGCCTTTCTTGGCCAGCAGCAGCAGGTCATGACCACGGTGCAGACGCTGCGCGCCAAGGCCAGGGCCGCGGGCAACCTGAAAGACAGCAAGGAACAGAAAGTGGTGGTGGAGCCCGCCCAGGGCGGCAGCCAGACCACCGTGATCAAGATTGAGCAGGCTGATCCACAGGTCGTATACGTTCCTGCCTACAACCCTTCTGTGGTCTATGGCTCCTGGTGGTGGCCTGCCGCGCCCCCGCCCGCGCCGTGGTATCCGCCCGGCTACGTGGCCGGGGCCGCCCTGTTTTCGTTCACCGCCGGTGTCATCGTCGGCAATGCGCTGTGGGGCGACTGCGACTGGGGTCACGGCGACGTCAACATCAACGTCAACCGCTACAACAACTTCAACCGCACCAATATCGCCAGCAACACCTGGCGGCATGACGTGAACCACCGCCGCGGCGTGGCCTACCGCGATAACGCCACCGGCGCCCGCTTCGGCCGCAATCCGGTGCGCGACCAGCAAAGCCGCGAAGCCTTTCGCGGACGCGCCGCCGACAGCCACGGCGACCTGTTTTCCGGCCGCCATGACGGTAGCCGCCCCGATGGCATCGGCAGCCGGGGCCGGGATGGCGCCGATGGCCGCGCCGCAGGCGGGCGCGGACGCACAGGCCCCGGCGCGGAAGCAGGCCGTTCCAGCGTGGAAGGACGCAGGGATACCCCAGGCGGCCGCAGCGAAAACCGGCCAGGCCCGCAATGGCAGGGCTCGGGCGGGCGTAGTGAAGACCGCGCCTTTGGCGGCGGAGACGGGCGCGGCGGAGATGCGCGGCGCTTCAGCGAACGCGGCGGTGAAAGCCGTGCGGGCATGCGCGGCGGCGGCGGAGATTTTGGCGGCGGCCGCATGGGTGGCGGTGGAGGCGGCGGCGGGCGTTTCGGCGGCGGTCACGGCCGCCGTTAATCAGCAGAACGAACAGGAGAACAGTCGATGAACGTATCCAGATCCGTTCTGGCCGCATGGATGTTGTCTGCCGCAACGGCATTCGCCCAGTCCCCCCTCGTTTTTCCCTCCGCCGAAGAAGCGGCGGAAGAACTTGCCGCGGCAGCCGCGGCGGACGATGTCGACATGATCGGCCGCATTTTCGGCGCTGACGCGCGGCACTGGATCACCTCCGGCGACCCACAGCAGGATGCGGCGGATCGCCGCCGCTTCGCCGCCGCCTATGCGGAAAAACACGTGCTGGAAGCGCCTTCCGGCCAGCGCCGTGTGCTCGCGGTGGGCAACGACGGATTTCCGCTGCCCATTCCTCTCGTCATGCAGGGCAAGGGCTGGCGCTTCGACCCCGCTGCCGGGCGCGAGGAAATGCTTAACCGGCGCATCGGCCGTAACGAGGTCTACACCGCGCAGACGCTGAAGGCGATCGCCGATGCGCAGCAGGAATATGCGCGCGAAGAGCACAACGGCATGCGCCAGTACGCGCGGCGCTTTCTCAGCACCCCCGGCAGGCGCGACGGCCTGTACTGGCCCACGGCGGCGGGCGAGGCGCAAAGCCCGCTCGGACCGCTGATCGGCGCCGCCTCGGCGGACAGGAAAATCGATGTGAAAGCCGCGCGCGCCGCACCCTATCACGGCTACCGCTACCGCATGCTGACCGCGCAGGGGCCGCATGCCAGCGGAGGCGCTTACGGTTATCTCGCCGGCGACAGGCTGATCGGCGGTTTTGCCGTTCTGGCCTACCCCGCCCGCTACGGCGTCAGCGGGGTGAAAACCTTCATGATCGACCATGCCGGCAATGTCGTGGAACGCGACCTTGGCCCCGCCACGGAGAAACTCGCGCGCGACATGCGCGCCTATGACCCCGGACCGGCATGGACACCCTGCAGGGAATAAACACTCGCCTGTTATGAAAAAGCGGTGATACCATCGCCGACCCGCTGTGCTGGCCCGCCCCGCCAGCGCGGCGGCGGCGGCGGGATAAAGATTTTCATCATCAGCCACCCTGACAATGTCATGAAACGTGGCTCCGCTTCCGCCACGGAAAAACCCGCACGCCATGTGCGTGCCTATGTCCCCGGACTGGCATGAAAACCATACAAGGAACCCTTTCCCGCCCGCAGTGGCGCGGCAGCACTGTCGCCGCCTTTTCCGTAACGCTGCTGCTGGCCGCCGCGCAGGCCGGAAACGCTGCCGCCACGATGGCGCAGACAGGCAAGGATTCCGCAAACACCGCGCAGCGTCCACGCATCGCGCTCGCCCTTTCGGGTGGCGGCGCGCGCGGCGCGGCGCATATCGGCGTGCTCAAAGTGCTCGAAGAGCTCCACGTACCCATCGACTGCATCGCCGGCACCAGCATGGGCTCGATTGTCGGCGGCATTTACGCCTCGGGCGCGGGCGTCGATGAGCTGGAACACGTCATCGCCGATACCAACTGGAACGAGGTGTTCAACGACCGGCCGCCGCGCGCCGAAATCGCGGTCCGGCGCAAGCTGGACGATGTGCGGGGATTCGCCGATCCGGAATTTGGCGTTGGCGAAAACGGCGTCACGCTCCCCAAGGGGCTGGTGACCGGCGTCACGGTGGAAAATTTCCTGCGCCAGCTCACCCGGCGCGCGGCGGGTACGGCGGATTTTTCCCGGCTGCCCGTGCCCTTCCGCGCCGTCGCCGCCGACATCGAAAGCGGCGACGAAGTGGTGCTCACGCATGGCAGCCTGGCCCACGCCCTGCGCGCCAGCATGTCCATTCCCGGCGTGATGGCCCCCGTGGAAATCGACGGGCATCTGCTCGTCGATGGCGGCATCGCCAACAACCTGCCCATCGAGCTGGCGCGCCAGATGTGCGGCGACATCGTCATCGCCGTCAATATCCAGACTCCGACGCTCAAACGCGATGAAATCACCTCGGCGGTCAGCATTTCCACGCAGCTGATCAACCTGCTGGGCAAAAGCGCCGTGGACCGCCAGATCGCCGCCATGCGGGCGGACGATCTGCTGATTACGCCCGATCTGGGCGGCATTACCTCCTCCAGCTTCGAGCGCCAGCGCGAAGCCATCGAAATCGGCCGCCAGGCCGCGCTGGCCGTCGCAGAGCAGCTGCGCCGCCACAGCATCGCCCCGCCCGCCTATGCCGCCTGGCAGGATCAGCGCCAGTCCCGCGCCAGTGATCGCACCAGGGTTGTGGACGCCATCCGCTTCGAAGGCCTTGAGCGCACGAATGAGGCCGTACTGCGCGATCTGCTCAAAACCCGGCCAGACGAACCCATCAAGGACGAAACCCTGGCGGCCGACATGCGCCGCCTGTACGGACGGGGCGATTTCGAAGGCATCGACTACCACATCGAAAACAGCAACGGCGTGCGCACGCTGCTCATCGAGCCGCGCGAAAAAAGCTGGGGACCGGATTATCTGCGCTTCGGCATCGGCCTGAGTTCCGACTTCACGGGCGAATCAAGCTTCAGCCTGCTGGGCAGCTACCGCCAGACGTGGCTCAACCGCCTTGGCGGAGAATGGGTTAACGAAGCGCAGCTCGGGCGCACCAACGGGCTGCGCACCGAGTTCTACCAGCCGCTGAACGAAGCGGGGCGTTTTTTCTCCTCCACCTACGCGCTTTACCAGAACGAAAAACACTCCCTGTTCGTAAACGAGGAGCGCCTCGCCAGCTACCACTCGAACGAATTCCGCGCGGGTCAGGACATGGGCATTACCTTCGGCACTGTCGCCTCGCTGCGCGCCGGGCTGCTGTGGCGCAACGTACGCCTGGAACGTGACACCGGCACGCCCCTGCTGCCCGATTTTTCCCAGCACGCCTGGGGCGCGCGGGTCCAGTTCTACGCCGACCAGCTCGACCGTCCGTGGTTTCCGCGCAGCGGCTACATGATCAACGCCAGCGCCACGCGTATGTACCGCCTCTCCGGCGACGGCGCGGACTATTCGCGCCTTGAAGGGCGGGCGGATTCCTCCTGGAGCCACGGCGACCACACCCTGACCCTGTCACTCAGCGGCGGCACCGATCTGGGCACCCATATGCCGTGGTACGACCAGTTCTCCCTCGGCGGCCCCCTGCGCCTGTCCTCTTACCGCCCGGGCGAGCTGCAGGGCCAGCGTTTCGCCCTTGCGCGGGCCGAGTACTACAACCGCGCCATCCGCCTGCCCTCGGTATTCGGCACCGCCATCTACCTTGGCGCATCGCTGGAGGCCGGAGGGGTCGGCAACCTCATCGCTACCCGCGAGGAATCGGGGCCGCGCTATTCCGGATCCGTCTTTTTCGCCGCCGACACCGCGCTCGGCTCCGCCTACCTGGGCATCGGCGCTGGCGATAACGGCGAAACGCAACTTTACTTTGTGATGGGCGTTCCATAACGGCGCCCATTTTTTCCACCCGTGCAGGAGATCACCATGCTGAAAAAACGCCGTCTTGTTACAGCGCTCATTCCCGCGCTCATTCTGTCAGCGGCATGCTCGTCGCTTACGCGGACCACGGATGATGCTACCCACCAGCGTACAGAAATCCGTGACATGACCGCCGATACCCTGGCGCGTCTGTACCAGACCACGCCCGGAGCGCGCCAGGCCATCGAAAGGGCCGCCGGATACGCCGTGTTCAGCGATTTCGGCCTCAAGATTCTTATTGCTGGCGGCGGCTATGGCAGCGGCGTTGCTGTTAACAACAGGACGCGCAATGAAACCTTCATGAAAATGGTCGAGATCCAGGCCGGGCTGGGCATTGGCGTCAAACAGTTCCGCCTTGTCTGGGTATTTGAGCACAAGGCCGATTTCGACCGCTTCGTCAATTCTGGATGGGAACTGAGCGGCCAGGCCACCGCCGCCGCGCAGGCCGGGGGAGAAGGCGGCGCCTATGCCGGCGCAATATCCGTCGCTCCCGGCGTATGGCTTTACCAGCTTACCGATAACGGCCTTGCGCTGGAGCTGACGGTAAAAGGCACCAAATACTACAAAAACGATGAGCTGAACTGAGCTTCTGCCATTTCCCGTGAAACGCATCCCTACCGTTTCCCCTCCCCCCGGTAGCACCCCATACAGGAGAATTTCCATGAAAACACATTCTCTCCCCGCCCTGTCCCTCATGGGCGCGCTTTTATGCGCCGCCAGCATCCCCGCCAGCGCCCAGGATTCGCTGGAACAGTACCCGCCCGAATGGCCCGCCCATCCCGCCGCGCCCGCCAGGGCGGGTAGCGCCGAGATCATGGTCACCGTCGACGTGACCGGCGTGGACAGGGATGACCGCCTGCTCACGGTCAAAGGCCCGCGCGGCAAGCTGACGACCTTTTATGTGGATAAATCAGTCGCCGCGTTCGACAAGGTCAGGGTGGGCGACCAGATCATCGTCGACTACCGCGCCGCAGTGGCCGTGGCACTGCGCAAGGGCGGCGAAAGCATCCGCGAGCAGGTGCAGTCGGAATACTCCAGCCCCGTGCCTGGCTACGAAACCGGCAAGGCCCGCACCCGCCGCACCACGCTGGTCGCCAATGTGGAGGATATCGACGCGAAACGCCGGGTCGCCACGCTCAAGGGGCCGAACGGGCGCGTGGTGGAAGTCGAAATCCAGGATCCGAAAGTAGCGGCGGAAATCGCGCGCGGCGATCAGGTCGTGGCCGTTATCGACGAAACCGTCGCGCTGGCGCTCAAACCCGCCATGTCTCACTGAGCTCGCCCTTCCCGGCGGCAAGGCATGCCGCCAGACGCAATCACTTTCGCATAACCGCTGGCAACCTCCCGGGCGTAATCCGCATCAAACCCGGCGCGGCGCGCAATTGACGGGGCGCGGGCAGCGCAACAGAATGGCCGGTCCATTCCCTGCGCTGCCCGATACGCCTTCGCACCATGCTGCCTGCCGACCAGTTGCTCGCCTTTCTCGCCATCGCCGTCGCCATCACCTTCGCGCCCGGCCCCGATAACCTGATGGTGCTGGGGCAAAGCCTCGCGCGCGGGCGCATGGCCGGCTTCGGCATCGCGCTCGGCTGCGCGCTGGGCTGCTTCACCCACACGCTGTGGGCCACGCTCGGCGTCAGCGTGGCGCTGGCGCAGTCGCCGCGCGTTTTTCTCGCGCTCAGACTGGCGGGCGCGGCCTACCTGCTCTGGCTGGGCGTGCAGGCGCTGCGCCACGCCGCCGCCGCACGCATCCGCAACGAAGACGGCGCACCAGCGGAACCGTGGCTGCGCTACCTGCGGCGCGGCTTTATCGCCAACGCCATCAACCCGAAAGTAGCCCTGTTCTTCCTCGCCTTTCTCCCCCAGTTCGCCCGCCCGGAGCACGGCAACGTAAGCGCGCAGATGCTGCTGCTCGGTGCGGTGTTCGCCACGCAGACGGTGCTGGTGTTCGGCGCCATCGCCCTCGCCGCCGGCAGCGTGGGGCGGGTGCTGCAGCGCCATCCCGCTGCCGGCGCATGGCTCGACCGCGCCGCCGGCCTGATCTTTATCGGCCTCGCGCTGCGCCTGGCCCTCGACAACCGCAGCGCCTGAGCGCCCCCGCCCCTCGCCCCCGCCCATGAGACACGCCCACCGCGCCCTGCCCGCCCCCGAACTGGCCGAACGCCACGACTGGCAGACCCTGCGCAACCTGTTCCCCTTCATCTGGGCCTATCGCGGGCGCGTGCTGCTCGCGCTCGTCTGCCTCATCGGCGCCAAGGGCGCGAACGTTACCGTCCCCCTCATTTTCAAGAACCTGGTGGATGCGCTCACGATCACCCCGGCGCAAGCCTTCGTCGTCGTGCCCGCCGCCCTGCTGCTGGCC
>JAVBTY010000100.1:0-14139 GCA_031555955.1 Rhodocyclaceae bacterium
TTTCAATCCACGCGCCCGCGAGGGGCGCGACCATTAAGCTAGCGGATTCCGCGCGCCTGACGGAGCGTTTCAATCCACGCGCCCGCGAGGGGCGCGACTTGACCTTTGATGCATCAGTCGCACACGGGGTCCCGGTTTCAATCCACGCGCCCGCGAGGGGCGCGACGTGCGGCGCATCGCCACGGCCAGCACCTGGCCGGGAGTTTCAATCCACGCGCCCGCGAGGGGCGCGACCATTGATCGTTTTGGGGGCATCAAGCGGGGCGTGGTTTCAATCCACGCGCCCGCGAGGGGCGCGACGCCGCAAGCCGCGCCGCCTGCTGATCTATGACCCTGTTTCAATCCACGCGCCCGCGAGGGGCGCGACACAGGTATTCGCGCATCCGCTCCGGCCGCTTCGTCAGTTTCAATCCACGCGCCCGCGAGGGGCGCGACCCGCCGGTGCAGGCTCCGGCCCGGCGCAGCGCCGGTTTCAATCCACGCGCCCGCGAGGGGCGCGACCCGCGCGCCCGGCTCTTGCGGATCGTGCCGGTCCAGGTTTCAATCCACGCGCCCGCGAGGGGCGCGACAGCGGAAGCTTATGGCATTGATTACGAAAAGTTAAACCGGCTGTTTCCGCGAACGTACGGGAAGAGTTAACCAAAAATGACGATAGCCTCTTCATTCCTATAGAAACATCATTGTTTTCAGGCAAATGAATCACCGCGAACCTGCCGGGTCTTTTCAGTCGCTTAAGGTTCGCGCCGGTTCAGAGTATGAGCGGGCCGTGGAAGTCGATGGCGGGTTTTGCGCCGACGTGCTCTACCTTGCGCTGCCAGTTACTGCCGAGGAAGTAGAAGCGCAGACTGTCGGTCTCCGGATCGATTTCGGAGAGCAGGCGGGCTTTCAGCAGGGTCCATTGCGCGGGGTCGACTTCGATTTCGAATACCGAGTATTGCACCCGCTGGCCGAAATCCTGACAGGCGCGGGCGAGGCGGCGCAGGCGGCGGGCGCCGGAGGGGTCGGCGGTGGCGACGTCGTAGCTGACCAGCACCATCATGGCTGCGCGCGCCTTATTTCCAGAGAAACGGCGGGTAGCCGTCCAGGTCGCCGCGCAGGTGGCGCGCCAGCAGTTGCGCCTGCACGAGGGGGATGAGTCCGATGGGGATTTTTTCTTCGAGGAAGGGATGGTGGAGTTCTTCCCGTTTTCGTTCCTGGTACGCCACCAGCACGGTTTTCCGCGCCGCTTCGGTGAGTTGCACGGCGCCGTTGTCCAGCACCCGGAAATCCGCCGCACCGATCTGTTTGCGGTTGATGAGGGAAAGCGCGAGGCGGTCGCCCAGCAGCGGGCGGAATTCTTCGGCCAGGTCGAGCGCGAGGCTGGGCCGGCCCGGGCGGTCGCGGTGGAGGAAGCCTGCTGCGGGGTCGAGCCCGGCGGTTTCGAGCGCGGAGCGGCAGTCGTGCGTGAGCAGGGTGTAGAGCCAGGAGAGCAGGGCGTTGACCGCGTCGCGCGGCGGGCGGCGGTTGCGCCCGGCGAAGCGGAGCAGGGGGTGATCGATGCGGATCAGGGCGTCGAAGACTTCGAAGTAGCGTTGCGCGGCTTCGCCTTCGAGCCCGCGCAGGCTGTCCAGACGCGGTTCATGCGGCAGTTCTCGCAGGATGCAGCCCATGCGGTGGCGGACCTGGCGCAGTTTTCCGGCGACGTCGGTATCGAATCCGTCGCCATGATCGCGCAGCGCGCGGCTGATGACGGTGCGCTGGTTGTGGATTTTTCCCGCAAGCAGGTTGCGTGCGATGGCGGCGCATTTTTCCGCGTCATCGCTGCGGCGGTATTGTTCGCGCCGCAGCAGGATGTTGCCGGATACGGGGCCTTCGACGCGCGCGAGAAATTTTCCGTTCGGCGTCAGGTAGCTGATGCGGATGCCCTGCTCGGCGCAAAAGCCCAGCAGCGGGGGCGATACCAGCATGCGGCCGATGCAGACGACGCTTTCCAGCATGTGTACGGGCAGACGCCCGCGCGTTTCGCCGTCCACTTCCATGACGATGTTGGCGCCGTCCTTTTTCAGCCAGGCGCCTTCGGTGGTGACGTAGAGCGTGTTCAGCTGGCGGCGCATGGATTCAGTCTCCGTTCAGGTCCCCGATGTGCGCGGCCAGCCATGCATCAATGCCGCGCCCGCGTGCGAGCAGCCGGGGCTGGCAGGGTTCGAGCAGCGAGCAGGCATCGCAGCGCCGGGCTTCGTAGCGTGCCGCGGGGGTCTGGCCGCTGTCGAACAGGGCGCGAACGGCATCGATCGTCTGCAGCGTAAGGGCGCGCAGTTCCGCGTCGAAAGCAACGGGTTTGCGGCGGCGGGTCTGGCCGTAATACAGCGCGCCTTCCTCAATGGCGCAGGCGAGCATTTCTTCCAGGCACAGCGCCTGGGCGCAGAGCTGGACTTCGTCGGCCCGGTGCGTTTTCGGCCGTCCGCGCTTGTATTCCACCGGATAGGGGCGCTCGCCGTGTTTTTCCGCATGAAATTCAACCACGTCGGCAATGCCGCCCAGGCCCAGGGCCTCGCTTGCCAGCGGCATGGCGGTAACGGTGCGTACGCCCTTGCGCTTTTCCGTCGCGGGCCGGTCGGTGCGCTCGTGCAGCAGGCGGCCTTCGGCGGTATGGCGGTTTTCAGCCCAGATGCGTTCGATGTGGATCAGCGCGCACTGGCGCGGGCAGTAGAGGTAATGCTGGAGGGCGGAAAGCGGAATGGCGGCGGCGTCACTCATGCGGCCGGTCCTCTTCGCGCCGCGCGGCAAGCAGTTCTTTGCGCGCCGCGGTGTAATGCCACCACGGCAGCGCCGCGCCGCCGTTCATGAACGCTTTCGCCGCAAGGAAAACATCCAGCACGCACGGGTCGTGGCGCTGGCCCATGGGCGCGCGCAGCGCTTCGTAACAGCACAGCGGATCCATGCGCCGCACGTCGTCCGGCGTCGCAATGCCGATACCGCGCAGATCACCCGCGATGGAACGGCCGATGTTCGGGATGTCTTCAAGACGCCGCGCATCGCGGGCATGGCGCGCTTTCATGGCGGGCCGACGCGCTTGCGCGGGTGCAATGCCAGCGGGAAGGTATGTTCACCGGAAAAACAGTGCAGACAGACGGGAGCGGGCATTGCAGGCACCAAGGGCACCCGCCCAAGTGAAACAGGCACACTCACCCAGGCTCTCTGCTGTATGTCATCGGCCATGGTTTTCCCCAGCTGCTCTCCTGCATGACGGGAAGGATGCCCTGTTTTCAGGGCATCCTCGTTCCTCCACACCGCAGTAAACCACTAAGTTTCAATCCAGCGCAGCATTATTTTGGCGATCACCCCAGCCAAAGAAACAATGCATAAAACAAACAGCCTAATGCCGCAAAAATTTTTACCGCGGTCAACTCCCCTCCGCCTGATTGCCGCGGCACCACAAACCCACAGAACGCCAGACCACAACACGCGGCGGTATAGTTGCGCCCATGAATACGCCACTTTCCATCGCCGTCGTGCAGATGAACTGCACGGTGGGCGATCTCGCGGGCAATGCCGCCCGTCTTATCGAAGCGATCGCCCAGGCCCGCGCCGCCGGGGCCGATCTGTTGCTGGCGCCCGAGCTGGCGCTGTCTGGCTATCCGCCCGAGGATCTGCTGTTGCGGCTGGATTTTTACCGCGCCTGCGCGCGCGAAACCGAACGTATCGCCGCTGCCGCGCAGGGCATCTGCGTTGTTTTCGGCCACCCGGAAGAGCGCGATGGCAAGCGCTTCAATGCCGCGTCGGTGCTCCGCAATGGCTGCGTGGCGGCGACTTATCACAAGCAGCTGCTGCCGAACGCCGGGGTGTTTGACGAAAAGCGCTACTTCGAGCCAGGCCGCGCGCCCTGCGTGTTCGAGCTGAAAGGCGTGCGCATTGGCGTCAACATCTGCGAGGACGTGTGGGACGCCGGGCCGATGCGGGAGGCGCGCGCCGCCGGAGCGGAACTGCTGCTGTCGCTCAACGCCTCGCCTTATCACATGGGCAAGCAGGAAGAGCGTTACCGGGCGCTGCGCGAACGGGTGAGCGAAACGGGCCTGCCCGTGCTGTACTGCAACATGATGGGCGGGCAGGACGAACTGGTGTTCGACGGCGCGTCCTTCGCGCTCGATCCGGACGGCAGCCTGGCGTACCAGACGGCCTCGTTCGAGGAACGCACCGACATCGTGCGCTTTGCGGACGGACGCTGGCAGGACGGCATCCGCGTTCCGGCGCGCGCGATTGAGGCCGAGGTGTACGAAGCGCTGAAAACCGGCGTGCGCGATTATCTGGGTAAAAACGGCTTCCCCGATGCGATCATCGGCTTTTCCGGCGGTATCGATTCGGCGTTGGTGCTGGCGCTGGCGGCGGACGCGCTGGGCGCGGAGCGGGTGCGCGCGGTGATGCTGCCTTCGCCCTATACCGCGCAGATGAGTCTGGACGATTCGCGCGAAATGGCGCGGCGGCTCGGCGTGCGCTATGAAGAAATTCCCATCGAACCGGCAATGCGGGTTTTTGGCGATCTGCTCGCACCCCGGTTCGCCGGCCTGGCGGCCGACACCACCGAGGAAAACCTGCAAAGCCGCATCCGCGGCGTGATCCTGATGGCGCTGTCGAACAAGAGCGGCGCGATCGTGCTCACCACCGGCAACAAAAGCGAAATGGCCACCGGCTATGCGACGCTGTACGGCGACATGGCGGGCGGCTTCGCGGTGCTGAAGGATCTGTACAAAACCTTTGTTTACCGGCTTGCCGCATGGCGCAACACGGTCAGCCCGGTGATTCCGGAAAACATCATCACGCGACCGCCCTCGGCGGAACTGAAGCCGGACCAGAAAGACCAGGACAGCCTGCCGCCTTATGAGGTGCTGGATGCGATCATCGAAGCGTACATGGAGTGCGACGAAGCGCCGCGCGACATCATCGCGCGTGGCTACCCGGAAACCGAAGTGCGGCGCACCGTCACCATGCTGCGGCGCAACGAATACAAGCGCCGCCAGGCGCCGCCAGGCATCCGCGTAACGCCGCGCGGGTTCGGCAGGGACTGGCGTTATCCGATAACATCGCGCTATCGGGATGAGTATTGAGCGCCGCCTGTTTTCACAGGAGAAAGCGCGCCCGGGTACTGGAGAATGCAGTGAAAAAAGTGGAAGCCATCGTCAAACCGTTCAAGCTGGACGAAGTCCGCGAAGCCTTGTCGGAAGCCGGGATTTCCGGCCTGACCGTGACCGAGGTGAAAGGCTTTGGCCGCCAGAAAGGCCATACCGAGCTATATCGCGGGGCCGAATACGTGGTCGACTTCCTGCCCAAGATCAAGATCGAGGTCGTGATGCAGGACAGCCTGGTGGAACAGGCCGTGGAGGCCATCATCAAGGCCGCGCGCACGGGCAAGATCGGCGACGGCAAGATTTTCGTGACTCCGGTCGAGCAGGTGGTGCGCATCCGCACCGGCGAGATCGACGAAGCGGCGATCTGAGCCGGGCCGGGCTGTTCCCGATATACGGGTTACCTGGATACACGCCTTCCCGGGCAAACCGGCAAGGTTTTGGGGGTGTCCACCCTGATGGCTTTGCCAGAGGAAATCCTATGAACGCCATTCCGGAACCGCGCCCGCAGCCGCCGCAAATCAGCGCGCAAGAGCGCGCACGCCGTCAGGCGAGCATCGACAACGCACGCGGCAGCGTGCGTTTCGAGGGCTTCATCCTGCCGCCCGAGGTCGAGCAGATCAACCGCCGATTCATCGACGGCGAACTGACGCGCCAAGAGCACGTCGAGGCAGTGAAGGCCGCCGTTCTGCATGCCTGACAAGCAGCAGATCGAGCAGCGAGAAGGCGCGCTTACCTTTGCTCGAATCGGGGAGTTTGACGATGACCCGGTTAAGGGCGAATTCGATGCGGCGCACCTGAAAGAGATCCACCGCCGCATCTTCCAGGATCTGCCACACCATACACCGGGCGAGTACCGCCAGGATGCACCGGCCCACATCAAGGCGCGTGAGCTTGAGGCTTCGGGCCATCGTTACCACGTTCACTATGCGCCGCGCAGCCAGGTAGATGCCGGGGTCGGGAACGTGCTGTCCGGATTCGGCGGCCCGGACAGCCTGCGCGGCCTGGATGCCGGACAGTTTTCCGCGCGCATGGCAACGCTGTATGGCGATCTTGATTACCTCCATCCGTTCAGGGAAGGCAACAGCCGCACGCTGCGCGCCTTCACGACCCAGCTCGCCCGCGAGGCTGGCCACGAACTGGACTGGAACACCGCCCGCGCCGATGCGGCCAGCCGCGACCGCCTCTACATCGCCCGCGACAGGGAAGTGATGCAGCGCGCGTTCCCTGGCCTCGACCAGGAGCGCGCGATGAAGACCGAAAGCCGGGCCGAGTACGAAGCTTATGTGCGTTTCGTGGCGCCGTTCGGCAAGGCCGCCACGCTGCAAAGGCTCATCAGGGAATCGTGGGAGGGCGCGCTGAAAAAATCCTGACTCCGCGGGCGGCATCGCCAGAGCGGCCAGCATCGGGCGCAAGGGAAACCGGACGGATTGAACGAACCGCCCGCAAGCGCGCGGAGCGCTCCCGCGTCTCCGATTCAGCGGCGGGCGATGTTTTGCGCCCGCATCAGCACCAGCAGCGCGCCGCCGCCGCCGTCGTGCGGTCCGGCCTGGCAGAAGGCGAGAATTTCCTCGCGCTGGGCCAGCCAGCCGCGTGAAAGCTGTTTCAGCACCGCGATCCGCCCGGGCGAGCCCAGCCCCTTGCCGTGAATCACCCGGATGCAGCGCCGCCCCTGCTGCAGGCTGAGGGCGAGAAAATCCGCCAGCGCCTGGCGCGCTTCTTCGCGGGTAAAGCCGTGCAGGTCGATTTCCCCCTGCAGCATCCAGCGGCCCCGGCGCAGATCGGAAAGCACCCGGCGGGGCAGGCCGGGACGCAGGAAGGCGGCTTCGTCGCCGGTATCGAGACGGTCTTCGAGCGATAGCGGCGCGGCAAGAGATTCATCCAGTACGGCGCGGTTATCGGCTTCGTGCTTTAGCGGCGCTGGCTCTGGCGCGGGACGCCGCAGTTCGGCGCGCTCGCCGCGCGCAAGTGGAACCGCATCGCGCACAACGTGGCGGAACAGGTCGGCCGGATCGGTAAATGCCGCCAGCGGCGGCAGCGGACCGCCCTCCCGTGCGGAATCTCCGGCTGTTTCAATGCGCCGTGGAGCATGATCCAGCAGCGCCCTGCCACTGTCGCGCAGGGGAATAACGCCCGCGTAGGCGGCGCGCAGCGGATCATCATCACGGGCAGCGGCGGCGGCTTCCGGCGCGGCGGCATCATCGGGATGCGAACGCGGGCGGGGCTGTGGCGGCGGGCGGGGCCGTTCGATTTCCGCGCGGTTGTCCGCCGCCAGCGGCTTTACGTCGCCCACCGCCGCGTGGAACAGGCGGCGCTCGTCATCGGCTGCGGGGGTGGCATTTTCCGGGTTCCGCGCCGGTCCGGCCTTTTTTTTCCCGCCGGACAGCCTGCCGCGCAGGGCCGCAAGCCCGCCGAAGGGGTGAGCCGTTCCTCCAGCGCGCGGGCGGGGCATGGCGGCAAAAGGCGATGCGGGCGGATCAGCCGCCCAGCGCATCCAGGTAACGTTCAGCGTCGAGCGCGGCCATGCATCCCGTCCCGGCGGAAGTCACCGCCTGGCGGTAAATGTGGTCCTGCACGTCGCCAGCGGCGAATACGCCGGGGATGCTGGTCTGGGTCGCATTGCCGCTGCGCCCGCCCTGGGTGACGAGGTAACCGCCTTCCATTTCCAGCTGGCCTTCGAAAATATCCGTATTGGGCTTGTGGCCAATGGCGATGAACACGCCATGCAGCGCAACATCGTGCGTCTGCCCCGTTTTCACGCTTTTCACGCGCATGCCGGTAACACCGGAATCGTCGCCAAGGATTTCGTCCAGCGTGGCATCGAGGATGAGTTCGATCTTTCCCGCCGCAACCCGCTCCATCAGCTTGCCGATCAGGATTTTTTCAGAGCGGAAGCTGTCGCGGCGGTGCACCAGCATGACTTTGCGGGCAATATTGGAAAGGTAAAGCGCCTCCTCAACGGCGGTATTGCCGCCGCCAATGACCGCGACATCCTGGTTTTTGTAGAAGAAGCCGTCGCAGGTGGCGCAGGCGGAAACGCCGCGCCCGGCAAAAACTTCTTCCGACGGCAGTCCAAGGTATTTCGCGGTGGCGCCGGTGGCGATGATCAGCGCATCGCAGGTGTACTCGCCGGCATCGCCGGTGAGGCGGAACGGTTTTTCGCCAAGCCGCACCGTGTGGATGTGGTCGAAGATCATTTCGGTGCTGAAGCGTTCGGCGTGTTTCTGGAAGCGCGCCATCAGGTCGGGGCCCTGAACGCCTTCCGCATCCGCGGGCCAGTTGTCCACATCGGTGGTCGTCATCAGCTGCCCGCCCTGGGCGAGGCCCGTAACGAGCACCGGATTCAGGTTGGCGCGGGCGGCGTAAACGGCGGCGGTGTAGCCGGCGGGGCCGGAGCCGAGGATCAGCAGGCGGACGTGTCGGGTTGTCATGGCGGACCCCTGGAAAATGGCGGCGGGAAAAGGCGCGCATTATAAACGAGGGAAGGGGAAGCCTTCGCCTGCGGGAATGGCGGTTTATCCGGATTGATTCTTTGGATCCGCAGGAGTGGAGTAAGATTCTGCCTGCGCGGCGTTATTTCTCCCATGCGCCGGGCAGTATTTTGTGATAGACGACACCCCCCGATGGAGGCCGCATGAGCCAGCCAACCGCAGTTTCGACCATTGCGCTACGGACTTTCGCGCTGTTCCAGGGCTTGCCCGATGAGGCGCTGGCGGCCGTGGCCCGCGTTGCGATGATGCGCCGCATCCCGCGCGGACAGGCGGTCGTGCGGGTGGGCGACCGTACCGATTACGTTTATTTCACCCTGACCGGCAGCCTGAAAGTTGTCGTCAGCGACGAGGAAGGGCGCGAAGTGATCCTGTCCATTCTCGGGCAGGGCGAGCTGTTCGGTGAAATGGGCCTGTTCGGCGAGCAGCTCCGTTCGGCCTCGGTGGTGGCGGTGGTGCCGTCCGATCTGGTGATGATCGCCAAGAACGATTTCCGCCAGATCATGGAGGACAACTTCGATGTCGCCTGGCGCATCATGGCCAATCTCGCCGAGCGCCTGCGCAACGCCGACCGCAAGATCGAAAGCCTGGCGCTGATGGATGTATACGGCCGGGTCGCGCGTCTGCTGATCGACATGTCCGAGGATGTCAGCGGCACGACGATGGTGACGCGCAAGATTTCCAAGCAGGATATCGCCAAGATGATCGGCGCCTCGCGCGAAATGGTCAGCCGCGTCATGAAAGACCTTAGCCAGCAGGGCCTGATCGAGGAAACCCCCCAGGGCATCATCCTGCGCGACCGCCTGAACGGCGTCTGAGCGGGCCCGCCCCACCCCCGGCAGACCGCCGGGGCAGGCCGGGCGGCGGGATCGAATATAATCCCGCCGTCCCTCCGCCGTCCCCTGCCCCGATGCTGCCCCGTCCGTCCTCCCGCTCCCAGCCCCTGCCGGAAAAAATATCGCTGCTGCTGCAGGAAGCGCGCTGGCTGGTGCTGGGCGTGATGTCGCTTTACGTCGGACTGATCCTCGCCGGTTACAGCAAAACTGATCCCGGCTGGTCCCACGCCGCCGCCACGGCCAGAATCGCCAATCCCGGCGGGCGTTTTGGCGCATGGCTAGCCGATCTGCTGTTCTACCTGTTTGGCGTTTCCGCCTGGTGGTGGGCGGTTTTTCTCGGTTACAGCCTGTTGTGGGGCTTTCGCCGGCTGAAGAACCAGCTGACGCTCGACCACCGTTCGTTCCTGATCGTTCTGGCCGGTTTCTTTGCGGTGCTGCTTTCCAGCAGCGCGCTCGAAGCGTTGCGCTTTTACGGCCACTCCATAAGCCTGCCCCTTGAGCCCGGCGGGCTTCTGGGCGTGGAGCTGGGGCAGCTTGCGCAGCGTTACCTCGGTTTTACCGGCGGCACGCTGCTGCTGCTGGCCTTGCTGGCGGCGGGCCTGTCGCTGTTTACCGGGATTTCGTGGCTGGCCGCGGCGGAACGGACCGGTCTGTGCCTGGAGCAGGCGCTGGCGCTGATCCGCGGCGCCAGCGACCGCTGGCAGGACCGCCGGGCCGGACGCGAAATCGCCCAGAAACGCGAGGCGGTGGTGGAGAAGCGCCGGAAAAACACCGAAAAAGCGCCGCAGCCGCTGCACATTGAACCGGCGCTGCCCGCCAGTCACCGTTCCGACCGGGCCGAACGGGAGCGCCAGCAGCCCCTGTTCGCCGACGCCGTCGAGGGCATGATTCCGCCGCTGGCGCTGCTCGATCCGCCCGATGGCAATGTTGAGCCGCCGTCGGCTGAATCGCTCGAATTCACTTCGCGCCTGATCGAAACCAAGCTGGGCGATTTTGGCGTCGAAGTCCGTGTGCTGGCGGCGTATCCCGGGCCGGTGATCACGCGCTACGAAATCGAGCCCGCCGTCGGCGTCAAGGGCAGTCAGGTGGTGAATCTGGCGAAGGATCTTTCCCGCGCGCTGTCGATGGTGTCGATCCGCGTCGTCGAAACGGTGCCGGGCAAGTCGTGCATGGCGCTGGAACTGCCCAACGCAAAGCGGCAGACGGTGCGCCTGTCTGAAATCATTGGCTCCACGGCGTACCACAACATGGCTTCGCCGCTGACCGTGGTGCTGGGCAAGGACATCGGCGGCCTGCCGGTCGTGGCCGATCTGGCGAAAATGCCGCACCTGCTGGTGGCGGGCACCACGGGTTCGGGCAAGTCGGTGGGCATCAACGCCATGATCCTGTCGCTGCTGTACAAGAGCGAGCCGGAGAAAGTGCGGCTGATCATGGTCGACCCGAAGATGCTGGAACTGTCGATCTACGAAGGCATTCCGCATCTGCTCGCGCCGGTTGTCACCGACATGAAACACGCGGCCAACGCGCTCAACTGGTGCGTGGCGGAAATGGAGCGGCGCTACAAGCTGATGGCGGCGGTGGGGGTGCGCAATCTCGCCGGTTTCAACAAGGCGGTGGTCGAGGCGCGCAAGGTGGAAAAACCCCTGACCAATCCGTTCTCGATCAGCCCGGAAAACCCTGAGCCGCTGGATACGCTGCCATACATCGTGGTGGTGGTGGATGAGCTTGCCGACATGATGATGGTGGTGGGCAAGAAGGTGGAGGAGTTGATCGCTCGTCTGGCGCAGAAGGCGCGGGCGGCCGGCATCCACCTCATCCTCGCCACGCAGCGGCCCTCGGTGGATGTGATTACCGGCCTGATCAAGGCCAACGTGCCGACCCGCATCGCGTTCCAGGTATCGAGCAAGATCGATTCGCGCACCATTCTGGATCAGATGGGGGCTGAGGCGCTGCTCGGCATGGGCGACATGCTTTACCTTGCGCCGGGCACCGGCCTGCCGGTGCGGGTGCATGGCGCTTTTGTTGCCGACGAAGAGGTGCACAAGGTCGTCGATCATTTGAAGCGGGCCGGTCCGCCGGACTACATCGAAGGCATTCTGGCCGCGCCCGAAGAAGATATGGACGCGGGCATGGGCGGCAGCGAAGGCGGCGATGGCGAAGCCGATCCGCTGTACGACCAGGCCGTCGAAGTGGTGCTGAAAACGCGCCGCCCTTCGATCTCCCTCGTGCAGCGGCATCTGCGCATCGGCTACAACCGCGCGGCGCGCCTGATCGAGCAGATGGAGCGTTCCGGGCTGGTATCGGCGATGGGCAGCAGCGGCAACCGGGAAGTCATCGTCCCGGCAAAGGAAACGGAATGAGCGCAAACAGACACATCCTGCTGGCCGCACGGCTGCTGGCGGCAGCGCTTCTGGCGGCGGCAGGCTTTGGCGCGATGGCCGCCGACGGCGTGGCGCAGCTGCGCCGCTTCGTCGAAACCACGCGCGGCGCCGAAGGCGAATTCAGCCAGACCGTCACAGCGAAATCGGGCCGCAAACCGCAGCAGGCGGCGGGCAGCTTCGCCTTCCTCCGCCCGGGGAAATTCCGCTGGCAGTACGACACGCCCTACCCGCAGCTGCTGACCGGCGACGGCGAGCGCCTGTGGGTGTGGGACCGCGACCTGAACCAGGTCACGGTAAAACGCATCGGCGACGCGCTGGGCGCAACCCCGGCGGCCATCCTGTTCGGCAGCGGCGGCGATCTCGAACGCCACTTCGAGCTTGCCGACGGCGGCGACAGCGACGGCCTCGCCTGGGTCGACGCGCGCCCGAAAACGCCGGACGGCGGCTTCGAGGCGCTGCGCTTCGGCATGGCCGGGAACGAAATACGCCGCCTGGAAATGCGCGACACCTTCGGCCAGACGACGGTAATCGAATTTTCCCGCCTCACCGCCAGCCCCCCGCCCGACGCCAGCCGCTTCCGCTTCACCCCCCCGGCAGGCGCGGATGTCATCGGCGAATAAACGCGCCGGGCCCGTATTCCGGGCCTTCGCGCCCGGAGGTGCGGCCGTGCCGGGCCCGGCTTGTGACGCAGCTGCGGATTCTGGCGATCGCTTCGCGGAGGAAAGCCATGTCTGATCTGTTCGCACAAAAACCAGCCGCGCCGCTGGCCGAAGCCCTCCGCCCCAAAACCCTGGATGAAGTCATCGGCCAAACCCACCTGCTGGGGGAGGGCAAGCCGCTGAGGCTGGCTTTCCAGTCCGGACAACCGCATTCCATGATTTTCTGGGGCCCGCCCGGCGTCGGCAAAACCACTCTGGCGCGGCTCACCGCCACCGCCTTCAAAAGTGAATTCATCGCCCTGTCCGCGGTGTTCTCGGGAGTGAAAGACATCAGGGCCGCCATGGAACAGGCGCAACAGAACCTCACCATGGGCAAACACACCCTCCTGTTCGTGGACGAAATCCACCGGTTCAACAAATCCCAGCAGGACGCCCTTCTCCCCTATACCGAAAGCGGCCTCGTCACCTTCATCGGCGCCACCACCGAAAACCCCTCTTTTGAAGTCAACTCCGCCCTGCTGTCGCGGGCCCAGGTCTATGTCCTGAAACCGCTCACCGACGAAGAACTGAAGCATCTCCTGCAGCGGGCCCAGGAAAAAGGCGCTCTGGGCGGTCTGGAATTTGAAGACCCGGCCATAAACACCCTCACCGGCTACGCGGACGGCGATGCCAGAAGACTCCTCAACCTGCTTGAACAGACCGCCACAGCGGCCAAAGCCTCCGGTCTGACCACCATTGACGCCGGTTTTCTTCAAAACGCCCTGACCCTGAACAGCCGCCGTTTCGACAAGGGTGGAGACAGCTTCTACGACCAGATTTCCGCCCTGCACAAATCCGTTCGCGGCTCCCATCCCGACGCCGCCCTGTACTGGCTGGCAAGAATGCTGGACGGCGGCGCCGACCCCCGCTATCTGGCGCGGCGCATCATCCGCATGGCCTGGGAAGACATCGGCCTGGCCGATCCAAGAGCGATGCAGATCGCCAACGATGCCGCGCTAACCTACGAACGCCTCGGCAGCCCCGAAGGTGAGCTTGCGCTGGGGCAGGCCGTGATCTACCTCGCGGTTGCCGCGAAAAGCAATGCCGGCTACATGGCCTGCAACCAGGCCCGGGCCTTCGTGAAGCAGGACAGAAGCCGCGAGGTTCCCGTCCATCTGCGCAACGCCCCAACCCGGCTCATGAAAGAACTGGGCTACGGCCACGAATACCGGTACGCCCATGACGAACCCAACGCCTATGCCGCGGGCGAGACCTACCTGCCCGATGGAATGCAGGAACCCGGCTGGTACCAGCCCACGCCAAGAGGGCTGGAAACCAGGATCGGCGAGAAGCTCGCCCTCCTGCGGAAGTGGGATCAGGAAGCGGAAAAGAAATAGACGGCCAGATTCAGCAGACATGCCGCTGGCGGCGACGCCAGTCAATCACAGGAAGACAAAATTGAGATGCCCTCTGTTTTTCGCCTTCCAGCGGGACCGTCTTTCAAACCGCTTTCGACCCCGCTTCCCGGGCCGAAAGCCAGCTCATCCCTCACCCGCCTGAGGCTGCACCGGTTTTCGTACCAGTGTTAACTGGAAATTTCCGGCTCCAGTGAGGCCCCCGTGGAGGCCTCGTTCCTGCACTGATCAGCGAATTCGGCCGGTGTCATCCAGCCTTGCGCAGAGTGGGGACGGTCCTCG
>JAVBTY010000078.1:0-6260 GCA_031555955.1 Rhodocyclaceae bacterium
GCCGGGATCGGTCATGGGCGGGCGCGGGCGGTTCGCGTTATCGGGCCGCCATTTTACGCGCGCCCGGATGCGCTGGCGTCCGTCCAGCCGGACGGACGCGCCGTTGCGGCGTTACGCCTTGCCCGCGTCGGCAAGCATCTGCTGCAGTTCTCCGCTGGCGTACATCTCGCGCATGATGTCGCAGCCGCCGACGAATTCGCCGTTGATGTACAGCTGCGGAATGGTCGGCCAGCTGGCGAATTCCTTGATGCCCTGGCGGATTTTTTCGTCGGCCAGCACGTTGACGGCGAAAATGTCTTCGAGGCCGCAGTTCCTGAGAATCTGCACGGCGGTGGCGGAAAAGCCGCACATGGGCGCCTGGGGGACGCCTTTCATGTAGAGAACGACGGGGTTGGTGCTGACCTGTTCGCGGATAACGTCCTGAATGTCCATGTTTCGCCTGCGTAAAGTTGAGTTAAATAGTCGGAAAATTCTAGGTTTCGTCCCGGCGCCCGTCAAGCCGGGGCAGGCGGCGGCCTTCCCCGCCAGCGTCCGCCGGAAACGCGTTCGATGCCCGCGAGATCCTTCCACGAGGCGATGGCGCTGAAGCCCCGGTCGGCAAGCAGGCCGCGCACGGCGGCGGCCTGGTCGTAGCCGTGTTCGAGGAACAGCCAGCCTTGCGCTTCGAGGTGACACGGCGCCCGGGCGGTGATTTCGGCCAGATCGTCCAGCCCGGCTGCTCCGGCGGCCAGCGCGGTGCGCGGTTCGAAGCGCAGGTCGCCCGCCTCCAGGTGCGGGTCTGCCGCAGCAATATAGGGCGGATTGGCGACGATGAGACTGAAGCGCTCGTCGCCCAGCGCCGAAAACCAGTCGCTATGCACGAAAGACACGCTGGCGCCAAGCCGGGCGGCGTTGCTCATGGCAACCCACAGGGCTTCGCGCGAACGGTCCAGCGCCATCACGCTGGCCGCGCCGAATTCCAGCGCAAGGGTGACCGCGAGCGCGCCGCTGCCGGTGCCCAGATCCAGCACGCGCAGATCCGGCTGGCCGCTGCAGTGCGCCAGCGCCAGTTCCACCAGCAGTTCGGTGTCGGGCCGGGGAATCAGCACCGCGGGCGTCACCATGAAGCTGCGTCCGAAAAATTCGCGTTCGCCGGTAAGGTAGGCCACCGGTTCGCCCGCGACGCGGCGTTCGACCAGCGCGCGGAATTCCGCCCAGGCCGCGTCTTCCAGCCGTTTTTCCGGCCATGCGGCCAGGTGCGCGGGCGGGCAGCGCAGCGTGTGCCGCAGCAGCACGCGGGCATCCAGCACGTCGATGCGCTGGCGCGCCCACGCCAGCGCGGCGGCGATGGCGGGGGGCGCGGTGTCCGGCGTCACGGTTCAGCCTTCCGCCAGCGCGGCGAGCTGTTCGGCCTGGTGTTCGAGCACGAGGGCGTCGACCAGTTCGTCCAGATCGCCTTCCATCACCGCATCGAGCTTGTACAGGGTGAGGTTGATGCGGTGGTCGGTCATGCGCCCCTGCGGGAAGTTGTAGGTGCGGATGCGTTCGGAGCGGTCGCCGCTGCCGATCAGGCTTTTGCGCGTCGCCGCCTCTTTCTGCTGCTGCGCGCGCAGCTTCGCATCCTGCAGGCGCGCGGCGAGCACCGCCATCGCCTGCGCCTTGTTGCGGTGCTGCGAGCGGTCGTCCTGGCATTCGACGACAAGGCCGGTGGGCAGGTGGGTGATGCGCACCGCCGAATCGGTCTTGTTGATGTGCTGCCCGCCCGCGCCGGAAGCGCGGAAGGTGTCGATGCGCAGCTCCGCCGGGTTGATGTCGACCTCGGCCACGGCGTCGGCCTCCGGCATCACCGCCACGGTGCAGGCGGAGGTGTGGATGCGTCCCTGCGTTTCGGTGACGGGGATGCGCTGCACGCGGTGCCCGCCGGATTCGAACTTGAGCCGGGAATAAACGCCCGCGCCGGCGATGCGGGCAATCACTTCCTTGTAGCCGCCCAGGTCCGACTCGCTGGCGGAAACGATTTCCACCTTCCAGCGCTGGCGCTCGGCATAGCGCGAGTACATGCGCAGCAGGTCGGCGGCGAACAGCGCGGCTTCGTCACCGCCGGTTCCTGCGCGGATTTCGAGGAACAGGTTACGCCCGTCGTTAGGGTCGCGCGGCAGCAGCGCGCGTTGCAGTTCGTCCTCCAGCGCGGCGATGCGCGCTTCGCCCTGCGCCAGTTCGCTGCGCCCGAGTTCGCGCATTTCAGCGTCGCCCTGCGCGTCGGCCAGCAGTTCGCGCGCGGTGGCGCAGTCGGCTTCGGCCTGCCGCCAGGCGCGGTACAGTTCGACCACCGGTTCGATTTCGGCGCGTTCGCGCGACAGGTCGCGAAAGGCGTTCATGTCGCGCGCGGCCTCTTCAGCGGCGAGCGCGCGGTCGAGCTCGGCCAGACGGCCCGTCAGGTGTTCGAGTTTGTCGCGGATGCTCTGTTTCATGGAATGTCGGCCATGCGCCGCGCGCGCCAGCCCGGGGCCGGAACGCGGCGGGCGGTGGAAAAGCTAATGGCGGGGGAGGTTGAACAGGTCGCGGATCACGCGCCCGGCTTCGGCCTGCTGTTCGCCTTCGGACTGGTTGAGGAAGCGGGTGGGGCCGTGCATCAGCTTGTTGGCGAGTCCGCGGGAAAGGCTTTCCACCACCTGCCGCGGGTCCTCGCCCTTGGCCAGCAGGCGCAGCGCGCGCTCTACTTCGCCGTGGCGCAGCGTTTCGGCATGCTCGCGCAGGGCGCGGATTACCGGCACCACATCGCGCCCCTGCATCCAGTGCAGAAAGCCATCGACGCGCGTATCGATGATCTGCTCGGCCTCGACCACCGCCTGCTGGCGCGATTCGATACCGGCTTCCACCACCTGCGCCAGATCGTCCACGGTGTACAGGAAGACGTCGTCGAGCGCGCCGATTTCGGGTTCGATGTCGCGCGGCACGGCCAGATCGACCATCACCATGGGGCGGTGCCGGCGCGCCTTCACCGCGCGCTCGGCCATGCCGAGGCCGACGATGGGCAGGGGCGCGGCGGTACAGGAGACGACCACATCGAAGCGCGGCAGCATTTCGCCGACGAGATCAAGCCGCATCGTGTTCGCGCCGAAACGCGACGCCAGCGCGCGCGCGCGCTCCTCGGTGCGGTTGGCCACGGTCATCGTCTTCGCCCCGGCCCCGGCGAAGTGCGCGGCGCACAGTTCGATCATCTCGCCCGCGCCGATGAACAGGACGTGCTGGTCCGATACCCGTTCGTAGATACGTTCGGCCAGATGCACCGCCGCCGCCGCCATCGATACGATGTTGGCGCCAATCGCGGTGGTGGAACGCACCTCTTTCGCCACCGCGAAGGTGTTCTGGAACAGCTTGTGCAGCAGCGTTCCCATCGTCCCGGCCTGCTCGGCCAGCCGCGCCGCTTCTTTCACCTGGCCAAGAATCTGCGGCTCGCCCAGCACCATCGAATCCAGCCCGCTGGCGACGCGGAACACGTGGCGCACCGCGTCGCGCTGGGGGTAGGCGTACAGGTAGGGCGACACCTCGCCCAGCGGCAGGTGGTGAAAATCCGCCAGCCAGCCCGCCGTGCGCTGCGGCTGCTCGGCGGCGAAATAGAGTTCGGTGCGGTTGCAGGTGGAAAGGATCGCCGCTTCACGCGCGAAATTCGCCCGCGTCAGCTCATGCAGGGCCTGATCGAGGCGCTCGGGCTGAAACGCCACGCGTTCGCGGATGGCGAGCGGCGCCGTGTGGTGATTCAGACCGAGGGCATAAAGCTGCATGCGTGGAAACGGAACGGACGGGGCAATAATGCGCGGGCAGCGATTATAGCACTGCCCCGCCCATCAAAAGCATGAATAAAATCAGCCAGTTCCGGAAATACGCCCGCGCGCCCGGCGTGGCTATCACGCGATGCAACGGCCCCGGCCGAAACCCGTCGTCAGCACCGTATCGCACAGCGTGATCCGTGGCGGAAGCGCCAGCAGGGCTTCGAACTGTTTCAGCGCTTTCTGCACGATTACGGACTGGAGGTGCTCCTCCCACGCGGCCCGGTCCCGGTAAAGCTCATACAGCACGAATGCGTTCTTGCATTCCTGGGGGCGATGAACGGCGTAGTAAACCGTCCCTTCTTCCGGCCGCGCGGCGGCGACCAGCTCACGCAGAAGATTTTCAAGCTCCGCAGCGGATGCGGGATTCACTTCGAGTTCGACAAGCACCAGAAACATGACGCGGCTCCATCAGGAAAGGGGGTCTGGAGCCCGCAGAGTGCCCGCCGCGCGGCGGCTGGTATTGTAAAAATGCGTCTTCGCGCGGGCATCCGCGAGGTACTGCCGCGGCGTGACGCCCGCAAGCTGGCGGAAATCGCGGATGAAATGCGCCTGGTCGTAATAGCCCTGGGCCAGCGCGGTTTCCAGCGGGGCAGCCGATCCATCCAGCATCAGTTTCCGCACGGTATGCTGGAAGCGGCTCAGGCTCCTGAGTTCGCCGGGAGACTGCCCGGCAAGCGCCATGAAGCGGCGCTCCAGCTGCCTGCGTCCGAGATGCAGCTTTTCCGCGAGCGTCCGGATGGCGAGCGGGGCATCGCGCCGGTACAGCAGCGCCATGGCTTTTTCGACCAGCGGATCCGGCGCCGCGCGTTCCAGGCGCGAAACCAGAAACGACTGGAGCAGCGCCAGTCTTTCGTCCAGCGTTTCCGCCTCGCCGAAACGGCCGGAAAGTTCCGCGCCCGCCCTGCCCCAGAGCTGCCCGGCGGACAGCACGCGATCCCGCAGCTCCGCGCCGGGAATAGGGGTGAAGCGATGGATCATGCCGACCCTGAAGCGGACGGCGACGAAGCCGGTATCCGCGCAAGGCAGCAGTCTGACCGGCTCGCGGCGGAGGCAGAACAGATACGCCGGGGCGCAGCTTTCCTCGCGGCCATCGCGGGTCAGGTAGCGGAACGGCGCCCGGTAATGGAAATACAGTTCGGCCCCGGTTCCCGGCAGCAGCACGGGAAGGCGGATGTTTTCCCCCGGCGCGCTTTCCCACCCCCACAGCCGGTCGATGAACGGGCGCAGCACGGGAAGAGGGAGGCGCTGGAAGGTTTTCATCTACAGAGATCCGCCCTGCCGCGGCCCCAGCATGATGATGCCCGCGCCCAGCAGACAGACGCCGACGCCTATCCAGTCCGTCAGGGTGGGCCTGACTGAATCCACGGCCCACAGCCACAGCAGCGCGACGCAGATGTAAACACCGCCGTAAGCGGCATATACGCGTCCCGCCGCATTCGGATGCAGCGAAAGCAGCCACACGAAAAGCGCCAGACTCATCGCGGCCAACACCAGCAGCCACGCGGAACGGCCCTGCCTGAGCCAGAGCCACGGCAGATAGCAGCCCACGATTTCGGCGACGGCGGTAAGGGCAAAAAGGACGAATGTTTTCAGGATTTCCACGGAATACGCAGCGCGGCAAAGCCGGGAGGAACGCTCTGGATACCACATTTCACCGGACAGCCGGAGCGGGGATTACGCCAATGGCCGCGGACGCGGCGTTTTTACGCGAACCCGTCCGCCAGGATTCCGGGGCTGAACGCAGCCCTTCAACTGATAAAATGCCCGCCCATGTCCATGGACTGAAACCGGAACGGCGGCGCATCCGGGGCCACAGGCAGCACGGACTGAACGGACTTTCCCCCCGCAATCTCAATATCCGCAATGGGCCCAGAAAACACTCAACGATTTACGGACGGCGACATATCCGGGCACACGCCGATGATGCAGCAATACCTGCGCATCAAGGAGCAGCATCCGGATACGCTGCTGTTCTATCGCATGGGCGATTTCTACGAGCTGTTTTTCGGCGATGCCGAAAAGGCCGCCCGGCTGCTCGACATCACCCTGACCACGCGTGGGCAGTCCGCCGGCCAGCCGATCAGGATGGCCGGCGTGCCTTTTCACGCGGTCGAACAATATCTCGCCCGGCTGGTGAAACTGGGCGAATCGGTCGTCATCGCGGAGCAGGTGGGCGAGCCGGGCGCGACCAAGGGACCGATGGAGCGGGCGGTGAGCCGCATCGTCACGCCCGGCACGCTGACCGACGCCGCCTTGCTCGATGATCGCCGCGACGCGCTGCTGCTGGCCGCGCAATTGCATCGCGGCACGCTGGGCATGGCCTGGCTCAACCTCGCCAACGGCGATCTGCGCCTGATGGAATGCCCGGCCGAATCCCTGCAGGCGCAGTTCGAGCGCCTGCGCCCGGCCGAAGTGCTGATTCCCGATGGCCTCGCCCTGCCGCTGCTC
>JAVBTY010000083.1:0-35466 GCA_031555955.1 Rhodocyclaceae bacterium
CGACGCCACCTGTCCGCTGGTCACCAAGGTCCATGTGGAAGTGGGCCGCATGCACGAGCAAGGCCGGGAACTGATCATGATCGGCCACAAGGGGCACCCGGAAGTCGAAGGAACGATGGGGCAGTTGAAAGACGGCATCCATCTGGTCGAGTCGGTCGACGACGTCGCCACGCTGCGCGTAGCCAACCCCGAACACCTTGCCTACGTGACGCAGACCACCCTGTCCGTGGACGACGCCGCCGCCATCGTCACCGCGCTGCGAGCGCGCTTCCCGGAAATCATCGGCCCGAAGAAGGACGACATCTGCTACGCCACGCAAAACCGCCAGGACGCGGTACGCTTCATGGCCCCGCACGCCGACGTGGTATTCGTCGTCGGCTCGAAAAACAGCTCCAACTCCAACCGCCTGCGCGAAGTCGCCGCGCTACGCGGCGTGCCCGCCTGGCTGGTGGACGACGCCGACGGCATCGACCCCGCCTGGGTCACCGGCAAACGCCGCATCGGCGTCACCGCCGGTGCGTCCGCGCCGGAGATTCTCGTGGAGCAGGTCATTGAACGACTGCGCGCGCTCAGCGGCGGCAAGGTGCGCATGCTTGACGGCGTGGAAGAAAAAATCGTGTTCCCCCTGCCCAGGGAACTGCAGGGCGAGCGGTAACTGTCCCCTCGAAACAGGCCGCCGCGCAGGCGTTTTTGCGCGGTTTCTGCAAAAACACCACGCAGATAGGGACTTTCCCTGACAAAGCTGAAAATTGCTTCCCTATCCCGCCTGAAAACGTGTATCTTGGCGCGGCAGTCGAATCAAGCAGTGGATGTCCTGGTGGTTCTTTTCCGCGTGTTCGTTCCGCGAACCCTTTCGGTCTGATTCCCTCGATCACGGTTCTTGATCGTTCCTGCGCCCCGGGTGAAACCCTTTTTCATACTATGGAACGCTTAACATGAGTATTCAAACCGGCAAGGTCAAATGGTTCAACGATGCCAAGGGCTTCGGCTTCATCACTCCGGACGCCGGCGGTGACGACCTGTTCGCCCACTTCAGCGAAATTCAGGGCAAGGGCTTCAAATCCCTGGCTGAAAACCAGCCCGTGGAATTCGAAGTGAAGACCGGCCCGAAAGGCCTGCAGGCGGCGAACATCCGCCCGCGCTAACCGGTTTTAAAGCCGGATACGCGAAACGCGGCCATCTGGCCGCGTTTTCATTTTGCACCGCAGGGTTTACAGTTGTTTCTTTCCCCGCGCCGTCTTCAGATACATCTCCATGACCGACACCATCGCCAGCTTCACCGAGCTTGATCTCCCGCCCGCGCTTTCGCAGGCCCTTGCCGACATCGGCTACGAAACGCCCTCCCCCATCCAGGCCGCCTGCATCCCCCGGCTGCTCGCCGGGCACGACCTGCTCGGCGAAGCGCAGACCGGCACCGGCAAAACCGCCGCTTTCGCCCTGCCCACGCTCGCCCGCCTCGATCTGGACGACCGTCGGCCACAGGTGCTGGTGCTCACGCCCACGCGAGAGCTGGCGATCCAGGTCGCCGAAGCGTTCCAGAAATACGCCGCGCGGCTGCGCGATTTCCACGTCCAGCCCATCTACGGCGGACAAAGCATGGTGGTGCAGCTGCGCCAGCTGGCGCGCGGCGCGCATATCGTCGTCGGCACGCCGGGACGCATCATGGACCACATCGAACGCGGCAGCCTCAAGCTGGATGCGCTGCGCACGCTGGTGCTGGACGAGGCCGACGAAATGCTGCGCATGGGCTTCATCGACGACGTGGAATGGATCCTCCAGCACACGCCGGACACACGCCAGACCGCGCTGTTTTCCGCCACCATGCCCGCCCCGATCCGCGAGGTCGCCCGCCGCCACCTGCGCGAGCCGGAGGAAGTAAAAATCCGCGCTGCCACGGCTACGGTAGAAAAAATCCGCCAGCGCTACTGGCTGGTGCGCGGCGTGGACAAGCTCAACGCGCTCACCCGCATTCTCGATGCGGAAGAAACGCTCGACGCCGCGCTCGTTTTCGTCCGCACCAAGATTTCCACCGAAGAACTGGCCGACAAGCTTTCCGCACGCGGTTACGCCGCCGCCGCGCTCAATGGCGACATGACGCAGGGGCTGCGCGAACGCGTCATCGAGCAGCTGAAAAGCGGCGCGCTCGACATCGTCGTCGCCACCGACGTGGCCGCGCGCGGCATCGATGTTCCCCGCATCAGCCACGTCATCAACTACGACATTCCCTACGACACCGAAGCCTACGTGCACCGCATCGGCCGCACCGGTCGCGCCGGGCGCGAGGGCACCGCGATCCTGTTCGCCGCCCCGCGTGAAACGCGCATGCTGAAAATGATCGAACGCGCCACGCGCCAGCCGATCGAGCCCATCGCCCTGCCCAGCCGCGAAGATGTTTCCAACCTGCGCATCCAGCAGTTCAAGCAGCAGGTGATCGCCACGCTGGAAAACGAAGACCTCGGCTTCTTCGTCGAAGTCATCGACCGCCTTGCCGAAGAAAGCGAATTCGACGCGCATGAAATCGCCGCCGCAATCGCCTTCCTCGCCCAGCGCGAACGCCCGCTGCAGATCGAGGAAAGCGGCCGCGGCTGGGACATCGCCACCACCGCCAGCAGCAGCGGACGCGGCCCGCGCTCCGAACTCTTCACCACTGGCGTCACACGCGAACGCCCGCAGCGCCCCAACCGCGACGAAATGCTCACGCGCCGCCGCGCCTTCGCCGATGGCGCGCTGGCGCGCTACCGCATCGAAGTCGGCCGCAACCAGGGCGTCAGCCCGAAAGAAATCGTCGGCGCAATCGCCAATGAAGGCGGCATCGAAGGCCGTTACATCGGCCAGATCAACCTGTTCGACGACTACAGCACGGTCGAACTGCCCTCCAGGCTGCCCCCCGAACTGCTCGCCGTACTCAAACGCACGCGGATCCGCCAGTTCCACCTCGGCATCCGCCCGCTCAGCGCGGACGAAGCCGCCGCCGAACCGGCATACCGCGGCCCGCGCCGCGCCGCGCCGGGCGACAGCCGCCCCGCGCCCGCGCGGGAGCCGTATGGCAAGCCCGCCCCGCAGTGGCGCGACAAGCCACGCCGGGACGATTCCGGCACGGGCTCTCCCCCCCGCAAACCCGGCGGCGGTTTTCCGCGCGGCAATGAACATGCGCCGCGCGGCGACTACAAGGCCGGAAAACCGAAGAAGCGCCGGGAACCGTTCTGATGGCGGCGCAGTCCCCCGCCCGGGCGCGGGGGCACGCGCCCCGGCGCGGGCCGCGCGGCTCCGCGCCCAAAGACAGCGGCGCGGCGGCGGCGGCCTTTGCCCCCGCGCCCTTCGCCATTCTCACCCCCGACTTCATTCTTGATGCGCTGGAAAGCATCGGCCTTGCCCCCGATGGCCGCCAGCTTGCGCTCAACAGCTACGAGAACCGCGTCTACCAGGTCGGCATCGAAGACGGCCCGATGCGGGTGGTGAAGTTTTACCGCCCGCAGCGCTGGAGCGATGAGGCGATCCTGGAAGAACACGCCTTCGCCGCCGAACTCGCCGCGCGTGAAATTCCCGTGGCTGCCCCGCTCGTCATCGGCGGCGCCACGCTGCATCGCCACGACGATCTGCGCTTCGCGCTTTTTCCGCGTCTGGCTGGCCGCGCGCCCGAGCTCTCCGATCCGGCCACGCTGGAATGGCTCGGCCGCTTCATCGGACGCATCCACGCCGTCGGCGCGCTGCGCCCCTTCCGCGCCCGTCCGGCGCTGGATATCCTCAGCTTCGGTATCGAACCGCGCAACTGGCTGCTCGCCCACGATTTCATTCCGCCCGATCTGCTGCCCGCCTGGCGCACCGTGGCGGAACAGGCGCTGGATGGCGTGCGCCGCGCCTTCGACCGCGCGGGCCCCTTCGCGCCCATCCGCCTGCATGGCGACTGCCACATGGGCAACGTGCTGTGGCTGCCCGGAGACGGCAACCACGCGGACGGCGGCCCGCAGTTCGTCGATTTCGACGACAGCCGCAACGGCCCGCCGGTGCAAGATTTGTGGATGCTGCTCTCCGGCGAACGCGCCGACATGGCGCGCCAGCTTGACGACGTGCTCGCCGGCTACGAGGATTTTGACGACTTCGACCCGCGCCAGTTGCACCTCATCGAAGCCTTGCGCACGTTGCGCTTGCTGCACTACTCCGCGTGGCTCGCGCGGCGCTGGGACGACCCCGCCTTTCCAGCGGCCTTTCCCTGGTTCAACACCCAGCGCTACTGGCAGGAACGCATCCTCGAACTGCGCGAGCAGATCGCGCTGATGGACGAAGCGCCGCTGTGGCCCGCCCGGTAACGCAGCAAACCCGATATCCGGTGGCCCAATCTGCGGGCACAGGAAAGACTCCGGCCGCTCCCCGTGGAACACCAGACGCCTTTGCAAACCCTGATCACAGAAAAAAAGTTCCTGACACCCCCAGAATTCTGGATTGACCAGGACTCCCCTGCCGGTATTTTTCCCGCATCGGGGTCATCCCGCACTTGCGCAGTTGCAAACCGCTGTTTTATAGTGCGGCGCATGATCTCCGAACGCGACCCTCTCTCCCTGTCGCTTCGCCTTCTCCCGGCGGGTTCGCTGCTGCGCGCCCTGCTGCTGCGCTCCGCGCGCTAAAAAACACCCCCTCCCTTCGTGACGTTTTACCGCTACCGGCGCATCGGCGCGGGTAGCCTGCCGTATCCGCACCCCCAACCCAACCCAACCCCCAGCAGGAGCCCGCCATGAGCATTTCGACCCCCGCACCCTCCCGGTCCCACAAGGATCCGTTGATCGTCTTCGATACCACTTTGCGCGATGGCGAACAAAGCCCCGGCGCTTCGATGACGCGCGAGGAAAAACTCCGCATTGCCCGCCAGCTTGAACGCATGCGGGTGGACGTGATCGAAGCCGGTTTCCCCGCCGCTTCCAACGGCGATTTCGAGGCCGTCAGGGCGATCGCCGAGGCGGTCAGGGAATCAACCGTATGCGCGCTTTCCCGCACGGGCGCCAACGATATCGACAGGGCTGGCGCGGCCATCCAGCCAGCGGCGCGCGGGCGCATCCATACCTTTATCGCCACCAGCCCGATCCATATGGAGAAAAAGCTCCGCATGACGCCGGATCAGGTTGTCGAGGCGGCGGTAGCGGCAGTCAAGCGCGCACGCCAGTACACCGACGACGTGGAGTTTTCCGCCGAGGACGCGGTGCGCTCGGAGATCGATTTTCTCTGCCGCGTGTTCGAGGAAGTGATCCGCGCCGGCGCAAAAACGATCAACGTGCCAGATACCGTGGGCTACAGCATCCCCTCGCAGTGGGGCGAGCGGATCCGGACCTTGATCGAGCGCGTACCCAACTCGGATCAGGTGATCTGGTCCACCCACTGCCATAACGACCTTGGCATGGCCGTGGCCAATTCGCTTGCCGCGATCTCGGCGGGCGCGCGCCAGGTGGAGTGCACCATCAACGGCCTCGGCGAGCGCGCGGGCAATGCCTCGCTTGAGGAAATCGTCATGGCGGTGAAAACGCGCGGCGACCTTTTCCCGGTACAGACCCGCATCGACACCACGCAGATCGTGCCCACCTCCCGGCTTGTGTCGCAGATCACCGGCTATCCGGTGCAGCCGAACAAGGCCATTGTCGGCGCCAACGCCTTTGCCCATGAATCCGGCATTCACCAGGATGGCGTGCTCAAGCACCGCGAAACCTACGAAATCATGCGCGCCGAAGATGTCGGCTGGGCGCAGAACAAGCTCGTGCTCGGCAAGCTTTCGGGCCGCAACGCCTTTAAAACCCGACTTGCCGAACTCAATATCGTGCTCGAAAGCGAAGAGCAGCTTAACGCCGCGTTCGCGCGCTTCAAGGAACTCGCGGACAAGAAGCAGGAAATTTTCGACGAAGACTTGCAGGCGTTGATCAGCGACGACGGCATCACGCCGGAGCAGGAGCGCTTCCGCCTTGTCGCAAGCCGCTTCCATTCCGAAACCGGCGAAACGCCGGTGGCCGATATCACCCTTTCGGTGGGCGGCGAGGAAAAACGCAGCCACGCACAGGGTTCCGGCCCGGTGGACGCGGCGTTCAAGGCCATCGAAGCGGTCGCCTCAAGCGGCAGCGAACTGCTTCTTTACTCGGTCAACGCCATCACCACCGGCACCGACGCCCAGGGAGAAGTCACCGTGCGGCTGACGCGCAACGGCCGGGTGGTAAACGGCCAGGGTGCGGATACCGACATCATCGTCGCTTCCGCCAGGGCGTATCTGAACGCGCTTAACAAGCTCTGCGACGGCCCGGAAAAGCTCAACCCACAGCTTTGACGGGGGAGAGCGGAGAAAACGCGCCGGCGGCGGATCAGCCCTGCCGCTGGCGCGACGGCGCGGTAACACGGGCGTGCAGCACCGTCGCCACAAACAGCGCCAGCGCCAGCCCCGCTTCCAGCCGCGCCAGCACGGCGACAGGGGCGGGATCGTTCGCCCGCAGCACACCCTCGGCAAGATAAAGCAGCGACAGCATCGAAGCCCACTGGCTGGTATAACGCCTGCCGCGCAGAATGCCGGACAGCGGCGCGAGCAGCGGCACGGCCTTCAGGATCATCCACGATCCGCCCGGGCGCAGCGGCGCCAGCCAGCCCTCCCACAGCACGCACAGCACGAGCAGCGCAAACAGGCTCACCCCCGCGACGAAGGACAGCCGCCGCCGCGTCACCGGCCACCCGCGCGGATGCAAAACATGTGGTTTGTCGGCATGACGGGCCCGAGTCGTTAGAATGCCCGGATTATACCGTCCGGCCTGGCTGCCCCTTTCCCGATGCGCCTACAGTCTCCCCGCGATTTTCTGCGCCTGATCGCGCAGCGCTTTACCGCAGCCGACTGCCCCCAGGTCGCCGGCAGCCTCACGTTCACCACGCTGCTCTCGCTGGTACCTCTCATCACCGTCGCCATCGGTGTTTTCAGCGGGCTGCCGGGCGCCGATCACCTGGGCGAATCCCTGCGTGACTTCCTGCTCACCAACCTGCTGCCCGAGCGCGCCGGCAGCATCGTCACCACCTACGCCCTGCAGTTCTCGCAAAAAGCCGCACGGCTAACCCTGATCGGTATCGTCATGCTGGCGGTGACCGCGCTGATGCTGCTATCGACCATCGAGCGCGTGTTCAACCATATCTGGGGCGTGCGCCGCCCGCGCCCGATCCTGCTACGCATCATGGTTTACTGGTTTGTGCTCACGCTCGGTCCCTTCATCCTCGGCGGCAGCATCGTCGCCACCGGCTACGTGGTGACCACCTCGGTGGCATGGACCGGCGGCCTGCCGTGGCTGGGCGATATCGCGGCCCGGCTGCTGCCGCCGGTGCTGCTGGGCGGGCTGTTCACCTTTCTTTATTACGCCGTGCCCAACCACCCGGTGCGCGCCCTGCATGCGCTGGCTGGCGGCATCGCCGCAGCGCTGGTGTTTCTTCTGATGCAGCGCGCCTTCGGCATGTTCATCACCCGTTTCCCCACCTACACGCTGATTTACGGCACTTTCGCCGCGCTGCCGATTTTTCTCGTCTGGCTGTATCTGTCGTGGATCACCGTTCTGCTCGGCGCCCTGGTGTCGGCCAGCCTGCCCACTTTCCTCGAACGCCAGCGCATCGTCCCCGCATTCACCGGCGACAGGGCCTGGGCCGCGACGGTGCTGCTCATCCTGCTCGCCCAGGCGCAGCGCGCGGGCCAGCCCGCCAGTTTCGACGAATTGCGCCGCCGCGCCGGTCTGGCCGAACACGTCGTCGAAAGCCTGCTTGATGCCCTGCGCGAAACCGGCTGGGCCGCGCGGACCGAGGAAGGCCAGTGGGTGCTGCCTCTGGCGGCGGAACGGATCAGCGCCAGCGCCATCATCGAGCGGTTCGCGCTTGATTCCGGCGCCTGGCTGGCCGCTTCGGCAAACAGCCCCGCCGCCCTGCTGGCGCACCGCCTGCGCGCCGGGCTGCGGGATCCGGATCTGGATCTTGCCGCGCTCGCCGCCGCTACAGCCGACCCCGCCCGATAGCCGCCAGCGCCAAAGCAGAGTCAGATCGGATAGGGATCTATTTCGTAACGGAACAGCTCGACCGCGGCGGTCTGTATATCAAGCCCCAGCACACGTGCCTGGGCGACATAGAGCCGCGCGCCCTCATGCACCATGGCGAAACGGCGTGAAACATTGCTTCCGGCCGCTGCAAGAATCGCCCGGCCGTTCCGCACCCCGGCCATTGGCGGCAGAACCAGCGCCGGACGAACGGTGCGCGCCTCACCGCCGCGAAAACATATCTGCACCGGGGCAAAGGATCCGGCCACCACCTGCAGCCCGAGTTCCACCTGATCAGGCTGTTCGCTGCGAATCCAGCGCACGATGCATACCAGCCACGGCTGCCCGGCATCGCGGCGCACCGCCAGCGCCATCCCGACGGAGAGCCCCGTCGCCACGCCGTCGACGCACATGATGGCGTAGCCGTTCGAGCTTTCGTTACGCACGGTCCATTCGGCAATCCGCACGCTTTTCTCACCCTGCTTCCCCATTTCCCAGATCGCCCGCAGTCCTGCGCACACCTGCACGGTGTATTCGTGATCGCTGCGCGGCTGTATCCGCACTACCGGCTCTACCCAACGCTCCCGCACGCAGCGCAGCAGGGAAAGCACCTCTACGGGCGTGAGTCCTTCGGGCAGGCCGGAGACTTCCGGCAGCAACAGCTCGCCGTCGCGCTCATGCCCGGTAACCTCCGCTTCCAGAATGCGGTTTTCCAGCCATTCGATCTGTTCCTCAGCCCGCTGCGCCAGCTGGGACGGGCTGAAATACAGGATATCCCCGCCAGCCTCCATTGGCCGACGCACGTTCGCCACCGGCGGCGCGCTCCCGGAAATATCTATCCAGAAAACCGCCATTCCGGACGGAGGGCACTCGGCCCCCAGTCCGGCGCCAGCCGCAAAATTTTCAAGATAATCAAACAGCCACACCAGCTCCCTTGCCGTCAGGCTTTCCGGCTGCGCCACCGCCATGGAGAGCAGCCGCTTGTACTGGAAGGCCTGCTGACGCAATCCGGGCTCGGCTTTTTCCCCGGAAGAAAAAAGTTTTCCCCGCCCCACCAGCACATGCGCCAGGCGCCACAGCTCTGGCGGCGCGGCCGCGCCCGCCATGGAAATAACCAGAAACGCCCTGCTGACAAGCAGCAGTGCATCAGCCCCCACTTCTCCCGGGCCAGTATGCGGGGTGCGCCCGCGCCGATCCTGCGCGCCTTCGATAGCACGCTGGAATTCCGCCGCGACGCCAAGAAGCGCAGCCACCAGATCCGCCGCCGCCGTATGCATTTCCTGCGTCAACGGCAGTGATGTATTCATCAGCCAGGGCACGAAACGGCCGCAGAGATCAAGCACCCGGTTTCTGAACAGGGGCAGCAGGCGCTCCCGCTTCCCGGCGTCCTCCATGGAACTGAACGCCGCAAAATGCGCGCCCAGGGCGGCAAGATCGGCGGGCAGGTCGTCATCCGGCTCTCTTTCCAGCCATACCAGAATTTCTTCGGCGGAATTGGCAATGAGGTCAGGCGCAACCATCTCGGTCATGGGGAAGCAGGCGGTTTAATGGCAGATACCGTACTTTATATCCACACAGGCTTTTCGGGCGCGCCTTCTGCTGAAAATAGCATGCGCCTCTCCCGGGCGCGATCCGGCCTCTGCCACAAGAAGCCGTAACCCTTGTGATAGAAGTCGCTTTGAATTATGATTCTCCGCTTTTCTAATTCACCGCTTACAGACAGGACAAGCAAGCATGGTCGTGATTCGCCTTGCCCGTGGCGGCGCCAAGAAGCGCCCTTTCTACAACATCGTCGCCGCTGACTCCCGCAACCGCCGCGACGGCCGTTTCATTGAGCGTGTGGGCTTTTACAATCCGGTCGCATCCGGCAACGAAAAGGGACTGGTCGTGAATGCAGAGCGCCTGTCCTACTGGACGCAGCACGGCGCACAGCTGTCGCCTACCGTTGCCCGTCTGGTGAAGCAGGCAGGCAAGGCTGCCGCCTGAGAACATGATCATCCTGGGGCGCATCGTCGCCCCTTTCGGCGTTCAGGGCTGGATCAGGGTGCACCCTTATGGTGACGATCCCGTCTTATGGAAAGAAATGCCGCACTGGTGGCTGTCTGAAAGCGCCGATACGGCGCTGGAGAACTGGGTCCAGTACCGGCAGGATGGCTGCAGGATGCACGGAAAGGGGCTGGTTGCGCGCCTCAACGGTTTCACGACGCGGGACGCGGCGGAAGCGGTCAAAGGCTGGTTTATTGCCGCGCCACGTACGGCTCTGCCCCGGACAGCTCACGACGAGTACTACTGGGGCGATCTCATCGGTCTGGATGTGGTAACCGAAAGTGGCGATACGCTCGGTACGGTGGCCAGCCTGCTTTCCACCAGCGTGCATGATGTACTGCAGGTCCGTGATGGCGATACCGAGCGGCTGATTCCCTTCGTTGCCGCCTGGGTGCTGGATGTGGATCTTGCCGCCCGGCGGATCCGGACTGCGTGGCAGAAGGACTGGTAATCCGGAGTGAGCGCCATCAGCAGCGGCCCGCGCCGCTACGACATCGTCACTCTTTTTCCGGAGATGTTCGCCGCCCTCACCGGCTGCGGCATCACCCGGAAAGCACATGAACGCGGGCTGTACGAAATTGGATTTCACAATCCGCGCGATTTTGCTACAGACGTGCACCGGACCGTGGACGACCGCCCCTACGGCGGCGGGCCGGGAATGGTGATGCTGGCTGAACCGCTGCGGCAGTCGATCGCCCGCGCCCGCGAAGCCCAGCAGAAAACGCTGGGGAGCACCGGAAAGGTGATTTACCTGTCGCCGCAGGGGCGCAGACTGGACCACGCCAAGGTGCTGGAACTGGCCGACGCGGCGGGTGTGATCCTGCTGTGCGGCCGCTATGAGGGCATCGACCAGCGCCTGATCAACCGCCACGTGGATGAAGAACTGTCAATCGGCGACTTCGTTCTTTCCGGCGGAGAACTGCCCGCCATGGTGCTGCTGGACGCCATGGTGCGCCAGCTGCCGGGGGCGCTGAACGGTTCCTGCTCCGCGGCGGAAGACTCTTTCGCCACTGGGCTGCTGGATTGCCCGCATTACACGCGGCCAGAGGTTTACGATGGCGTGCGCGTGCCGGAAATCCTGCTTTCCGGCGACCACGCCAGAATCCGGCGCTGGCGGCTGAAACAGGCGCTGGGCAGCACGTGGCGGCAACGCCCGGAACTTCTGGCGACGCGGCAGATGAGCAGGGAAGAACTGAAACTGCTTGAGGAAATCAGGCAGGAGCGGGACGGCGCGGACGGCGGAAAAACCGCCTGAAGGCCGGATTACAAGCGGCGCGCATCAGGCAACGGCCTGCTCTGCCGCCAAGGCCAACGGCCACTGGACAACATGGAGTCAACACAACATGAATCTGATTGAGCAGCTCGAACAGGAAGAAATCGCCCGCCTCAGCGAAGGCAAGGCCTTTCCCGCGTTTGCCCCCGGCGACACCGTCGTGGTGCAGGTGAAAGTGAAGGAAGGCGCCCGCGAACGTCTGCAGGCCTATGAAGGCGTGGTGATCGCAAAGCGCAACCGCGGCCTGAACTCCTCCTTCATCGTGCGCAAGATTTCTTCCGGCGAAGGCGTGGAGCGGACCTTCCAGACCTACTCGCCGCTGGTCGCCTCCATCGAGGTCAAGCGCCGCGGCGATGTGCGCCGCGCCAAGCTGTACTACCTGCGCCAGCGCTCCGGCAAATCCGCGCGTATCAAGGAAAAGCTGGATTACAAGGCCGCTGCCGCGAAAAAACTGGCCCAGCAGCAGGCCCAGCAAGGCTGATTTCTGCCCTGTCCCATACGGAAGCGGACCCTTCGGGGTCCGTTTTTTTATACCTCGTCCGCGACAGAACAGAAAAACTCAGCGCCGCTCCACGGCATACAGCATTCCCGCCGCTGCGGCGAGGAAAATCAGGCTGGGCATCAGCGCAACCAGCGGCGGCGGCCAGGCGTTGATCACGCCCAGGCTGGCCAGCAGGCCATTGAGCAGATGAAAACCGATGCCAAGCATCACTCCCACAAAAACCTTCACGCTGACGCCGCCCATGCGGTCGTGCGTAAAGCCGAAAGGCAGCGCCAGCAGCATCATCACCAGGGCGGTTACCGGATAAACCAGCTTTTTCCATAACGCGATCTCGTAGCGGTCCGCATTCTGCTGGTTGTCCCGCAAATGGCGGATATAGGCCCACAGGTTGGTTACCGACATACGCTCCGGCACCACCATCAGCACGCTGAGCACTTCCGGCGTCAGCTCGGAGCGCCAGACAAATTCCGGCAGATGCTCCAGCTCGGTGCGATCTTCCAGGAAACGGGTGCGCACCACGTCCAGCAGCCGCCACTGCCCTTCTCCGTCGTAGACACCGCGCTGCGCCTCGCTCACCGAGGCCAGGGTATGGCGTTCGTCGAAAGCATAAATCCGCACCTTGTCCATACTGCGGTCCGGCAGCAGCGTGCGCACATTGATCACCAGCGCCCCGTCCTTCACCCACAGACCCGAGCGCAGCTGCTGGGATACCGATGAACTGGTGGCGGTCAGACGCCACTGCTGGGCGGCGCTTTCCGCCGGCGGCGCGATGTATTCGCCAAACACGAAGGTGAGCGCGACGAAGAGGCTGCCGATAGCGCTCAGCATGCCCAGCATGCGCAGGGTCGACATGCCCGATGCGCGCATGACCGTGATCTCGGAATGGCGCGCCAGCGCCGTCAGCGCGTACAGCGTGCCGATGAGCACCGCGATGGGCAGCAGCTCGTAGACCCGCCCGGGCACGATCATCGCCACATAGATCAGCGCGTGGTGCAGCTCGTAGCCATCCTTGCCGACACTGTCCAGTTCGTTGATGAAATCGAAAAACGCGAACAGCCCCAGGAAAGCGAGCAGCACCACCCACGTCGCGCTCCAGATTTCCCGCGCAAGATAGCGCAACAGGATCCTGCTCATGCCCGCGCCCGCCAGAACGGCGATACCGCCAGCCGTCTGTAAAACATCAGGGCCAGCAACGCCAGAACGATGAGGTGCGGCAGGAGCACGGCCAGCACAAACTGCAGTCTCCCCTGCGCCACCCAGGCCTGGCAGACGGTGAGGGTATTGCTGTAAACAAGATAGGTCAGCAACGCCAGCAGCAGATTGTTGGTGCGCCCGGCGCGCGGATTGACGAAAGAAAGCGGTATCGCCATCAGCGCCAGCAGCAGCGCGGCAACCGGAACACCGATGCGGCCTGCCAGTTCGCCAAGATTGCGGGCATCGGGGTTCTGCAGCAGTTCGGCGGTCGATTTGCTGCGGGTGCGCGCGGGCTGACCGGAAAGCTGTTTTTCCTCCCCGATCTGCACGCTGTAGCGCTCGAACTCCATCACCCGGTATTTCGGCGTACCCGGCTCACCATCGTAGCGGCGGCCCTTTTCCAGCACGACAAAGCGTCGCCCCTCAGCATCCGTCCGCAGATACCCCTCGGCCGAAGCGATGACGCTCAGCCGCCCTTTTTTCGACTCGTCGCTGACGAAGACGTTACGCACCCGGCCATCCTCGCCCGCGCCGATCTCCACGAAAAACACCCGGTTCGCGCCCGCCGACTCCCGGAACACCCCCGGCGCGACACGCTGGGTATCGTCCCGGCTATCGAGGCGCTCGCGGTATTCGGCGTTTTTCTGCTGCGCCCACGGGCCAAGAAAAAAAACCGCCCCCACGATCAGCGCCACCCGCGGCAGGGCGAAGCGCAGCACCGGGCGGATCCACGCGGTCAGCGGCACGCCGGCAGCGAACCATACCGTCATTTCAGAATCGCGGTAACTGCGCGACAGCGACAGCAGTACGGCGATGAACAGGGTCAGCGTAAGCACGGTGGGCAGCTCGGTCACCGCGCCGAATCCGATCAGGGCCAGCACCGCCTCGGACGGCACGCGTCCGCCAGCCGCCTGGCCAAGCAGGCGGATCAGCACAGTGGTGATGAGAATGGCGAACAGCGCCACGAAAACGGCCGCGGCCATGTGAGCGAATTCACGCTGAAGGGCACGGCTGAAAATCATCGCGTGACGGACTGCCTCTGCTGATCTGTGCCTGGACTATTCTTGAACCGGAGCGGGTCGGCCCTGGATCGCGCAGCCCCGCTTTCCGGATATGGAGCGCCCGCATGGAGAAATGCCTGGCGGGTTTTTCCGTTTTGACGGCTTTACCGACTGCGGCCATAATCGGCGGCAGTCTGAACGACCCGTTACCCCAAGGAGCAAACTGGTGGAATTTACCATAAAGGCCGCAGCGCCGGAAAAAGCCCGGGCGGGCATACTGGCCGTCACCGTTTTTGCCGACGGTGCGCTGCCCTCCCCCGCCGCCGCGCTCGACAAGGCCGCCGGAGGCAGACTCGGCGCGCTGCTCAAGCGTGGCGATCTCGAAGAAAAAGCGGGTTCCTCCCTGCTGCTGCACGATTTCCCCGGCTCCGCCGCCGAACGCGTCCTGATCGTCAGCCTCGGAAAACACGAAAATTTCGGCGACAAGGCATTCCGCGACGCGCTCGCCAGCATGGCCAGAACGTTCTCCGGCGGTAAAGCCAAAGACGCCGCCGTGGCGCTGGCCGGGGCCATGCCCGCCGGGCGCGATATCCGCTGGTGCCTGCAGCAGGCGACCCGTCTGCTCGCCGATGGCGCTTACCGTTTCGAAGCGCTCAAAGCCCCCGCCAAAGAGGCTAAACAGGAGCGCGGCGCGCGCAAGGTCACGCTGCTGCTCGACGAACCGAGCGATGCCTCCCTGGAGCAGGCCATGCTCCGGGGCCGCGCGATCGCCGAAGGCATGGCGCTGGCGCGGGATCTGGGCAACCAGCCCCCCAACGTCTGCACGCCCGCCTGGCTGGCCGACACGGCGAAGGCGCTGGGGAGCGAATTCCGTTTCGAGGTGGAAACGCTCGAACGCGCCGACATGGAAAAACTCGGCATGGGCGCGCTGCTGTCGGTCACGCGCGGCACACATCAGCCGCCCCGCTTCATCGTCATGCACTACCGGGGCGGCAAGGCGAAAGCAAAACCCGTCGTGCTGGTCGGCAAAGGCATCACCTTCGATTCCGGCGGCATCTCGCTCAAACCGGCCGCCGAAATGGACGAGATGAAATACGACATGTGCGGCGCGGCCAGCGTGCTGGGCGTATTCAGGGCGGTGGCGCGCATGGCGCTGCCGGTGAACCTGACCGGCATCATCCCCGCCACCGAAAACATGCCCGGCGGCGGCGCCACCCGGCCTGGGGACGTGGTTACCTCCCTGTCCGGCCAGACCATTGAAATTCTCAACACCGATGCGGAAGGGCGGCTGATCCTGTGCGATGCGCTCACCTATGCGGAACGGTTCAAGCCCGCCTGCGTCATCGATGTCGCCACCCTCACCGGCGCCTGCGTCGTCGCCCTCGGCAAGATTCCCAGCGGCCTGCTCGCCAACGACGATGAACTGGCCGCGGAGCTGCTCCGCCACGGCACGGAGTCCGGCGACCGCGCATGGCAGCTGCCGCTGTGGGAGGATTACCAGGATCTGCTCAAGAGCAACTTCGCCGACATGGGCAACATCGGCGGCCGCTACGGCGGCACGATCACCGCCGCCTGCTTCCTGTCGCGCTTCGCCAGAAACTACAAATGGGCGCATCTGGACATCGCGGGCACCGCCTGGACCTCGGGCGACGCCAAGGGCGCCACCGGGCGGCCCGTGCCGCTGCTGAGCGAATTTCTGATCGCACGCGCAACGGCCTGAAAACGGTGACGCAGATCCACTTCTACCACAACGCCCCCGACCGGCTGGCGCTGGCCTGCGAACTCATCGGCCGCGCCCATGCCGGCGGCCGGTGCGTCGCGGCGCGTCTGCCGGACCCGCCGCTCGCGCACCGTCTGGACCAGATGTTGTGGACCAGCGATCCGCCCGCCTTCATTCCCCACGTCATGGCCGGTTCGCCCCTTGCCGCCCGGACCCCCGTCATCCTCGGCCTTTCCGGCGCGGACGAAGAAACGTGGCCGCACACCGACATCCTGTTCAACCTTTCCGAAGGTCTGCCCGCCGGGGTCGAACGCTTCCGTGTCGTGGTTGAAATCGTCGGCCACGGCGAAGCCGAAAAAAATCCGGCGCGCGCACGCTGGATGCAGTACAAAACCCGCGCCCTGCCGCTGAAGGCATTCGACGCGGAACACAGGGTGGCGTTATGAGCGGCAACTGGCCACAACTGAACACCGAAACCGAAGCCGAAATGCAGCTCGCCGATGCGCTGCTCGGCAAGGCGGACGCCCTGCTCAGGCGCCACCGCAGTTCAGGCGCAGCGGCGGCACGGCAGTCTGAAAAGGACGATCTGCCGCTGCTGACAGACGTTGTCAGCGAACAGGAACTCGCCGCCGAAAAACTGAAACCTCCGCCCGGATCCGATGCGCCCACGCCGCAACCCACCCCCCCTCCTGGCCCGGAACCCGCCCTGCTGGCGGAAACGCTGATCCAGCTCGATACCGACATCGCCCGCGAAGTCGAAGTCTGGCTCGCCACCGAACTGCCCCAGATCCTCACCCGCGAACTCGGCGGGCTTGCCGAGCGTATCCGCGTGGAAACCCTCGCCCAGCTGCGCGCCACACTGCTGCCCGCGCTTTCCGAGCGCATCGCCAGCGAACTGGATAAGGCCCATACCCGGTAGCCCGCATTTTCCGTACTGCTGGCGCAGCGCCATTCCAGCACCTGGAGTTTTTCCCCTGGCGCCCGTTCAGGGCGTATCGCGAATGCGCCAGTAGCGCGGAAAACGCGGCAGCCCCCTGGCGGTCAGCTCCCGGTAACGGTAGGTGACGAGGCTGCCCGGCGGCGGCGGCGCCCGGCGCTCCGCATCGGTAAAACCGCTGCCAATGCGGAAGCGGCGGCCGTCGGCGCTTTCCACCTCCAGCGCGCCAAGCATGCCCCGCAGGCGGCCACGGCCGGGAATATGGGCCAGCACGCGCGCTTCCGCATCCAGCCAGGGCGTGAATTTGAGCAGCGCATCGCTGCGCCCGCCCGTCCACAGCGCATCCGCCCGGTGCAGCATCAACCCCTCGCCGCCTTGCGCCACCACCGCATCCAGCCTGCGGGCCAGTTCTTTCCGGTCCGCAACGCGGAACTGCTCCACCGCCTGCAGCCACGGTATCCGGGTGGCGGCGGCCAGTTCCCGGATACGGGCGTAGCGTTCAGTAAAAACGCCAGCCGCGCCGGGCAGATCGAACACCCTGTAACTCACGCCGCGCCAGGCTTCGTCCTCCGCCGTCTGGCGGCGCACGATGCCCGACAGCCGCTCGAAACTGCGCCGCCCCATCCAGAGTTCTCCATCCAGGGCCTGCGCGGGAAAACCGGCGGTAAACCACGCGGGCGCGGCAATTTCGCCGCCATTGCGAAAGCGTAGCCGCTGCCCGTCCCACAACGCCCGCACGCCGTCGAGTTTCTCGCTCACCCAGTAGTCTGCCGGATCAATGCCATCGTGGTAGCGCCCGGCCAGCTGCGGGACCGGCGGCGGCGGCTCCGCCCCGGCCAGAGAACACAGCGGGAAAGCCGCGCACAGCACCAGCACCCGCGCCACCATCAGGCGGACGCCCGCTTCGCGCATAATGAAGCGCCACATCGTCATAAAACCCTCCCGAAAACCGCCAGACGCACGCGGGGCTTACATACGGCGCTGTGGGCACGGATAATCCGGCCCCTGAACTTCACGCCACGGCTCCGCCCGCTTCCATCGTGCCCAACCTGCCTCCCGCCCTTCTTCTGCTCGGCCCCACCGCCAGCGGCAAAACCGCCTGCGCGCTGGCGCTCGCGGCCGGATTGCCGGTGGAGGTTATCAGCGTCGACTCCGCGCTGGTATTCCGCGACATGGATATCGGCACCGCCAAGCCCACCCTGGAAGAACGCTCGGCCTGCCCGCACCACCTGATCGACATCATATCGCCGGAAGAAGCCTATTCCGCCGCACGCTTCCGCGCCGACGCCATCGGGCTGATCCGCGCCATTACCGCGCGCGGACGCATTCCCCTGCTGGCGGGCGGCACCATGCTGTATTTCAAGGCTCTGCGCGACGGTCTTTCCGATCTGCCGGAAGCCGACGCGGCGCTGCGCCGCGCCATCGACGACGAGGCCGCGCGCCGCGGCTGGCCCGCGCTGCACGCGGAACTGGCCCGCCTCGACCCGGCCGCCGCCGCCCGCCTCGACCCAGGCGACGCGCAGCGCATCCAGCGCGCGCTGGAAATCGTCCGCCTCACCGGCCGTCCGCTCGCGGAAAGCTACGCCCGGCGCGAAAACGACGCCCTCCCCTGCCGCCTGCTGCCAATTGCGCTCGCCCCCTCGGAGCGCGGCGCGCTGCACGAACGCATCGCCACCCGCTTCAGCCAGATGCTCGAAACCGGTCTGATTGAGGAAGTGCGCAATCTACGCCGCCACTACCGGCTTGAGCCAACAATGCCCTCAATGCGTTGCACCGGCTACCGCCAGGTCTGGGATTATCTCGACGGCGCGGGCGATCTGCCGGACTTGCGTTTCAAAGGCATCGCCGCCACGCGCCAGCTCGCCAAACGCCAGCTCACATGGCTGCGCCAGTTCCGCGAAACCTGGCCGGAACTGGTCGAACTCGACTGCCTGCGCAGCGATATTTCCAGCGCCGTGCGCGATACCGCGCTCAAACTGCTCGACCACCACCGCCCGCCAAACGGCAAACCGGAACAATAGGCACGAATCTGCCGTGACTTCACTCGCCCTGCTTCTTGCCGGTTTTTCGCTCTTCAGCGCCCTCGGCCTCAGCCTCACCCATTTCCGCGGCGAAACCTACCGGGATCTACCCGCAGCGCGAACCATGGGCCTCATCCTGCTACTGGCGCTGGGCAGCCTGCAAATCAGCCATTTCCTGTGGCTTTACCTTGACCTGCCATGGGTTGCAACGCTGCCTTACCGTATTACCCTGTTCACGGTGGCGCCAGCTTTCTTCCTGTTCAGCCAGCCTTTGCTGGGGCCGCGGGAACCGTCCCGGATCCGGCGGGCGCAACTGTGGCACGCCGCGCCGGTTCTGCTGTCTCCCTTCCTCCCCGGCGGTATCGCCCTACCCCTTGCGTTCATCGTCGGCGCGGGCTATCTGCTGTGGCTTGCCCGCAGCCTTCATGCGCTTCGCCGCGAGCGGGCCAGATTCCGCCTGGAAATGCTGCTGCTGGGCGGCGTTTTCTTCATTGCCCTCGGCGTGTCGGTGCTCGGCCTGATTCAGACGATGCTGCCGGAGAAGCTGTTTTTCAGCTTCTACGCGATTTCCATCGGTCTGGCCTTTTTTCTGGTGCAGACGACGCTCGGATTGCGACCGCAGTTGTCCACCGAGGTCAGCGAGGCGGTGCAGACCGCCTATGTCGGCACCACGCTCGCGCGTGTCGATTGCGAAGCAGCCTTGTCCAGATTGGATGCCCTGATGCGGACCGGCCGACTTTACGCGGAGATGGATTTGAGCCTGCCGCGCCTGGCGCAACGGCTGGAACTGAGTCCCCATCAACTGTCCGAATTGATGAATGTCCGCCTGGGGAAGGGGTTTTCCCGCTATCTGCGGGAACAGCGCATCAATGCTGCAAAGGCCATGCTGTGCGATGAGCCTTCCGCCTCGGTCCTGTCCGTCGGACTCAGCGCCGGATTCAGCTCACAGTCAAGCTTCTACGAGGCCTTTCGCGAAATCGAAGGCATGACGCCCGGCCAGTACCGCAAGCTGAACACCGCTTGGAAACCGCCCGGATAGCGTTTTCGGGCAGATTTCTGCTCCGGAATGATCTTTCCGGAGTTAAAAACCACCCCATTCCGATCAAAACGGAAGAGAAACAGACGCCCGGTCCTCAGACTGGAAGCTCCCGCAACCTCACAGGAGTCTTCCATGTATGCCAGTTTTCCGCTGCTCGCCAAATCGTCCATCAGCATCGCGGTAAGCCTCGCCGCGCTGCATACGCTTTCCCGCCCGCTGATGAATGTCCTGGCCCGGATCTGTCCGGATGAACAGGCTGCCGCTTTCTGGCTGGCCTACACGAAAGTGATGCTGCTGATCACGCCCCTCCTGCCCGTACTGGTTCTGGATATATTCATCCGCTTCCAGAGTCCGATGGACGGCCTGCGTCTTGCCCTCACGGCGGCCCTGGGTGGAATACTGATCGCCCTGTTCATGGTCGGGAAACGCATCGGGCAGTTTATTCCGGCGCCGCAACGGGGAGATACGCCATGAACATCCTGCTCACCGGCGCGAGCGGGTTCATCGGTCGCAACATCGCTGCCGCGCTGACGGCTGCGGGCCACCAGATCAAACCCGTGTCGCGCCGCCACGGCGCCGACTTCGCCCGTATGCTCACGCCCGCGCACTGGCGGTCGCATCTGGAAGATGTCGATGCCGTCATCAACAGCGTGGGCATCATTGGAGAACGCGGCACCCAACGGTTCGAGACTCTGCACACCCTTGCCCCGACGGCGCTGTTTCGCGCCTGCGCCGGGGCCGGGATTCGCCGGGTATTGCAGATTTCGGCGCTGGGCGCGGACGAGACGGCCTTTTCGGTCTATCACCGGAGCAAGCGCGCCGCCGACGATGTCTTGCGCGGCCTCGATCTGGACTGGTTCGTGCTGCGCCCGTCGCTGATTTATGGCCGGGGCGGCAAGAGCGCCAGGCTGTTCATGCGTCTGGCGGCGCTTCCGTTGATTCCGGTCATTGGCGACGGGCAGCAGAAATTGCAGCCGGTGCACATCAGCGATGTGATCTCCACGGTCATGCACAGTCTCGTTTCAACACAGCCCCGGCAAACACTGGACATCGTCGGCACGGAAACGTTCACCTTCGCCGAATGGCTGCAAAGAATGCGCGAGGCCCAGGGACGGTCGCGCGCGCCGGTGTTTCATGTTCCCTTTCCGCTGGCCATGGCGCTCACGCGGATCGGGCGGTATTTCAATCCGATCCTGCAGCCGGAAAACCTGTCCATGCTGCAGACCGGCTACCGGGCTGATCCTGAACCGCTCGCGCGGTTTCTGGGGCGCAGACCGCTCGCCGCCGAAGCCCGCCTGTTTTTCTCTGATATTCCGGCCCCCCACTGTTTATCCACCGGGAGCGCATCATGACCTATACCCTGCTCAAGACGCTGCATATCCTCAGCATGGTGCTGCTGTTCGGCACTGGTCTGGGCAGCGCATTCTACAAATGGATGGCCGACCGCAGCGGCAACGTGGCCCACATTGCCGTTACCAGCCGGCACGTCGTTCTGGCCGACTGGCTTTTCACTACGCCAACCGTCATCTTTCAGCCCATCAGCGGTCTCTGGATGGTGCATCTGCTTGGCTTGTCACCGGCCACGCCCTGGGTTGCGGCCAGCCTTTTCCTGTACTTTCTGGCGGGGGCCTGCTGGCTGCCGGTCGTCTGGCTGCAGATCCGCATGCAGAAGATCGCCGCCCGCGCTTTCGCCAAAGGAGCGCCGCTGCCGGAAACTTACTGGCGGATGGCACGCTGCTGGTTCTGGCTCGGCGTTCCTGCTTTCATTTCCATGGTGCTCATCGTGGCGCTGATGGTGTTCAAACACATGCCGGGAGCCGGATCATGAAAAGCCTGATGGAACACGCCCTCGGCGACGACTGGCACAAGCTGCCGCCAGCCTTGCAGGCGCACTACCGCTTCGGCACGACGACGGATGCCGGGCAGATGGACATCGAATACCCTCGCTTCATGCAGCCCGGCCTGCGCGTTCTGCGGATGCTCGGCGCGTTGATCGATCGCGGCGGCCGGAACGTCCGCACGGTGGTCGAAAAACACGTCGAGGGCGAGCGCCAGTACTGGCAGCGGACCATGACCTATCCCGACGGGAAGGTCATTCATTTCAACAGCTTCTGGGTTTCCGGCGGCGGCAACGAACTGATCGAATTCGTCAATGCCGCATTGGGGCTGCAAATGGCTGTGCATGTCGAAAACGGCCAGCTTCATTACCGCGGCGTCCGCTTCGTGGCGAAGCTGGGGCGATGGCTGTTGCCGATACCCGAATGGCTGGCGCTCGGCCATACCACCATCGTCGAAGAAGCGGTGGACGAAGCCCATTTCGTCATGGACTTCCGCCTCACGCATCCGCTGCTGGGACAAGTGTTTCGCTATTCAGGCAAATTCAGGGCGGCGCCGGCAGATTCATAGTCCGGAATGCCGCCAGCCAGATCCGCCAGAAACTGCCATGGCTGGCGGCGGAGTTTGTGGCTGCCTACACAGAAGCCGCCGTTTCCTCCACCGGAACGGCAATCTGCGTGCGTTCCCTGCGCGCCAGCAGGGTATAGACCGTGGGCACCACAAACAGCGTGAAGAAGGTGCCCAGCAGCAGGCCGCCGACGATGACCCAGCCGATCTGCTGACGGCTTTCCGCGCCCGCGCCGGTGGCGAACGCAAGCGGAATGGCGCCGAGCACCATGGCGCCGGTGGTCATCAGGATCGGGCGCAGGCGCAGCACCGAAGCGTCGACGACCGCTTCGCGCACGGTCTGGCCGTGTTCGCGCAGCTGGTTGGCGAATTCGACGATGAGAATGCCGTGCTTGGTGATAAGACCGACGAGGGTGACGAGGCCAATCTGGCTGTACACGTTGAGCGTGCCGCCGGTGAAATAGAGCGCGCCGAGCGCCCCGGCCATGGAAAGCGGCACGGTGAGCATGATGATGAACGGATCGCGGAAGCTTTCGAACTGCGCCGCCAGCACCAGGTAAATGAAGGCCAGCGCGAGCACGAACACCAGCGCCAGGCTGGAGGAACTGGTCCTGAACTCGCGCGACTGTCCGTCGTAATCGGTGGCGTAGCCAGACGGCAGGATGCGCGCGGCGGTCTGCTCCATGAACGCAAGCGCCTCACCCATGGCGAAACCGGGCGCGAGGCTGGCCGAAATGATCACCGAGCGGCGCTGACCGAAGTGGTTCAGCTCACGCGGGCTCACTGTTTCGCGCACGCGCACGAGGCTGGATAGCGGCGTCATGCCGCCGCTCTTGCCGCGCACGAAGATGTTGCTGATATCGACCGGATCCGCGCGGCTGCCCGCGCCAAGCTGGATGATGACGTCGTACTGTTCCGCGTTCTGCTTGTAGCGCGTTACCTGACGGCCGCCCAGCATGGTTTCCAGCGTGCGCCCGATCACGTCGACCGGCACGCCCAGATCCGTCGCCTTGTCGCGGGCCACTTCCACCGACAGTTCCGGCTTGGTCAGACGCAGATCGGTATCGGGCGAAACAAAACCGGGGTGCCTGCGCATTTCGTCCAGAATCGCCTCGGCATAGCCGTTCAGTTCTTCATAAGAAGCCGACGTGGTGATGACGAAGCTCACCGGGCGCACGCGCGGGCTCTGCCCGAATGCCGCGGGCAGCACCGGAAAGGCCTGCACGCCGGGAACGGCGCGCAGCTTCGGGCCGATTTCAGCGGCAATAGTCTGGGCGCTGCGCTGCGGGCGGGCGCTCCAGTCGGTGAACACCGCATACGAAAAGCCCTGCGAAACCGTGGGGCTGCCCGAAATCACCATGTAGCTCACCACGTCGGGCGTTTCCGCGTAGATGCGCTCGATCTGCGCGGCATAGCGGCCCATGTAATCAATCGTGGCCCCTTCCGGACCGGAGAAAATAGCGGTAACGCGGCCACGATCCTCCACCGGAGAAAGTTCGGATTTGAGCTGCCCCAGCAGCCATGCGCCCGCCCCCGCCAGCGCAATGAACCCGAGCATGACGGCCCAGCGCATTCCGAGCGCGCGCAGCAGGGCGCGCTGGTAGCCCGCGCCAAGCCAGCCGAGAAAACGTTCGATGCTGTTGTACAGCCAGCCGTGGCGCTGTTCGTGGCGCAGCAGCTTCGAACACATCATCGGCGACAGCGAGAGGGCGACAAAACCGGAAACGATCACCGCCCCGGCCAGCGTCAGCGCGAATTCCGTAAACAGCTTGCCGATGCGCCCGGTCATAAACGCCACCGGCGCATACACGGCAGCGAGCGTGATCGTCATCGCCACCACGGCGAAGCCGATTTCCTTCGCGCCGCGAAACGCCGCCGCCACCGGCTCCATGCCTTCCTCGATATGGCGATAGATGTTTTCCAGCACCACGATGGCGTCATCGACCACCAGCCCGATGGCGAGCACGAGCGCGAGCAGCGTCAGCGTGTTGATGGAAAAGCCGAACAGCAGCATGAGCGCGAACGCGCCCACCAGAGATACCGGAATCGTCACCAGCGGCACCAGCATGGCGCGCCAGTTGCGCAGGAAGAAAAAACATACCAGCGCGACCAGTGCGACCGCCTCCCAGATGGTGGAGAACACCGCTTCGATGGAGCGGTCGATGAACACCGTGGAATCGTTGGTGATGCTGATGCTCATGCCGTCCGGCAGTTCGGCTTCCAGCGCGGGCATCATCTTCACCAGCGCGCGTTTCAGATCGAGCGGGTTGGCGGTGGACTGTTTGATGAGGCCGATGGATACCGCCGGGCGGCCCATGAAGCGCACCAGCGAGCGCTCGTCCGCCGCCGCCACTTCCACGCGGCCGATATCGCCGATGCGCACCGGATAGCCGTCCGGCGTCGCCGGCGGGCGCACCACCACGGCCTCGAACTGTTCCGGTTCCGTGAGGTCGGTGCGGGCGACAACGGCGAATTCGCGCGCGCGGCTTTCGATGCGCCCCGCGGGCAGCTCCACGTTCTGCCGCCGCACGGCGTCTTCCACATCCTGCGGCGTCAGGCCGAAGGCGGCGAGGCGGTCGCGGTCCACCCAGATCCGCATTGAATAGCGGCGCTCGCCGTACAGGCGCGCGTCGGCCGCGCCGGGCAGCGTCTGCAGCCGGGGCTTGACGATGCGGTTGGCGAAATCGCTGATTTCAAGCTGGCTGTGGCGGGCAGACGAGAACACCACCCAGATGATAGGGTTGGCGTCGGCCTCCACCTTCGCGATCACCGGTTCGTCCACATCGTCCGGCAGCCGTCGGCGCACGCGCGAAACGCGGTCGCGCACGTCGGCGGCGGCGCTGTCGGCAGGGCGGTCGACGCGAAAGCGCACGGTGATCTGGCTACGCTCCTGGCGGCTGATGGAGGACAGCACGTCCACGCCCTCGATGCCCGCGAGCGAGTCTTCCAGCGGCTTGGTGACCTGCGATTCGACGATTTCGGCGCTGGCGCCGGTGTAGGTGGTATCGACGGTGACGATGGGTTCGTCGATATTCGGATATTCCCGCACCGTGAGGCGGGACCACGACATCAGCCCCACCAGCAGCACCAGCAGCGACAGCACCGTGGCGAACACGGGGCGGCGGATGCAGATGTCCGAAAGGACCATCGCCGCGCGCCGGTCAGCCGGGAGCGGCGGAACGCGCCGCGCCGTTATTGCCCGGTTTATTGCCCGCGCCGCCCGCCTCCGCGCCGGGCGGCATCTTCACCGCCGCGCCATCGCGCAGCTTGAGGTGGCCTGCGGTAACGATGACATCGCCCGGCGCCAGCCCGGCGGCGATTTCCACCCACGTATCGCGGCGGCTGCCGGTTGTCACTTCCACCCGCTTCGCCACGCCGTTTTCCACCCGGTACACAAACTGGGTATTGCCCGCCGCGGGCATCAGCGCCTGCTCCGGAACAGCCACCACGGCGGGGCGCTGCTGCAGGATCAGGCGCACGCGCGCGAACATGCCGGGCCGCAGGCGGCCCTCGCGGTTATCCAGCCTGGCCCGCATCACCACGGCGCGGCCGCCCGCGTCCACAAGGGGATCAATCGCGCCGACGGTGGCGGTGAACGTCTGCCCGGGCAGCGCGTCGCTCGTCACCTCCAGCGTCTGCCCGGCGCGGGCGCGCTGCAGGTAAAGCTCGGGCAGGCGGAAATCGACCTTGAGCGTGCCGATATCCTCCAGATTCACCAGCGTATCGCCTTCCTTCACATAATCGCCCACGCTGATGTTACGGATACCGGCGATGCCGGAAAACGGCGCGCGGATGCGGGTTTTGTCGTGCCGGGCGGCCGCCAGCGCAACCACGGCGCGCGCCACTTCCAGTTTCGACGCGGCCTCGTCGCGCGCGCTCTGGCTGACGAACTTGCGCGCGAACATATCCTCTGTACGGCGGTAATTGGATTCCGACAGCGCCAGCACGGATTTCGCTTCCTGCAGCTCGGCGAACTGCACCGCTGCATCCAGCTCGAACATGACCGCGCCTTTCGCCACCGGCGCGCCCTCGCGGAACTGGATTGCGGCGATGCGCCCCGCCACCTCGGGACGCAACACCACCGATTCGTTCGACAGCAGCGTACCGACGGCGCTGACTTCATCGTCCATCGCCCGCACGCCCACCGTTACGGTTTCAACGCTGACCTGTTCGGGCTGGGCCGCCTCCTGCACCGGCGCGCCCGCCGGGGAGCGGTTCGCATGCCACGCATAGACGCCGAGCGAACCCAGCGCGGCGATGCTCAGCAGCGGAACCAGCCAGCGCGCAAACAGAGGCGGCAACGCGGTCTCCGGCTGCCGGGTCAGCCGACCACGGTTGCCGCTTCGCCGGGCTGGCGAACGTCGATGCGGCCGATGCGGAACACCGTTTCTCCCTCGGCCCGCAGCAGCGCCGCCACGGCGTCGGCCACGTCCGCGCCCACCACCACCGCCATGCCGATACCGCAGTTGAACACGCGGTACATTTCCTGCGCCTCGACATTGCCCGCTTCCCTGAGCCACCGGAACAGCGGCGGCAAGGCCCAGCTCGCCGCATCGATACGGGCGACGAGGCCGTCGCGCAGGATACGCGGCACGTTCTCCGTGATGCCGCCGCCGGTAATGTGCGCCATGCCCTTGACCGCGCCGGGCATGGCGCGCAGCAGCGCAAGCAGTGGTTTGACGTAGATGCGCGTCGGTTCGAGCACCACGTCGCGCAGCGGGCGTCCGTGGAAATCCGCATCCAGGTCGGGCTGCGCCAGATCGATGATCTTGCGTATCAGCGAGTAGCCGTTGGAATGCGCGCCGCTGGATGCAAGGCCGAGCACTACATCGCCCGGCACGATCTTCGTGCCGTCGATGATCTCGCTTTTTTCCACCGCGCCGACGGCAAAGCCGGCCAGATCGTACTCACCGTCCGGATACATGCCCGGCATCTCGGCGGTTTCACCGCCGATCAGGGCGCAGCCGGCGAATTCACAGCCACGGGCGACCCCCTTGACCACGTCGGCGGCGGTGGCCACGTCGAGCCGGCCGCAGGCGAAATAGTCGAGGAAGAACAGCGGCTCCGCCCCCTGCACCAGAATGTCGTTGACGCTCATCGCCACCAGATCCTGCCCCACCGTGTCGTGCCGGTTCCACTGGAAGGCGAGCTTGAGCTTCGTGCCCACGCCATCGGTGCCGGACACCAGCACCGGCTCACGGAATTTTTTCGACAGCTCGAACAGCGCGCCGAAGCCGCCAATGCCGCCGAGCACCTCGGGCCGCATCGTGCGCCTGGCGAAAGGCTTGATGCGGTCGACCAGGGCGTCGCCGGCTTCGATATCCACTCCGGCATCGCGATAAGAAAGGGAAGGTTTCGGCGCGCTCAAGATCGTTCCTCTCGTGTGCTTGTGGAATCTGGCTGGACCGGCCCGCGCCCGGAAAACTTGAGGGCGCCACGCCGACTGGCTACATTTACGGATTCTGCGGACCAGACAGGCCGCGCTCAGCCCGTAATTCTACTTGAACCCGGACGCTGCGGTCTTGCGCCGCGCCCCCCGGATACTCTCCAACACCAGCGATACCGCTCCAACATGCCCCTGCCGTACCCAGCCCCCTTACCGGCCATTACCACGGCCATTACCACAGCCCCCAGCAAACCCGGGCAGATCCGGGCGTGAAGCAGCTCGTTCTCCGCATTCATCACGATGCGCCGCCAGCGCTGGACAACTTTGTCGCGGGCGCAAACGCCGGACTGCTCGCCGCGCTCCGGCAACTCGCCGCGCCAGAGTCTGGCGCCATGGCGCTGCCCTCGCCACACCTTTACCTGTGGGGCGCACAGGGCAGCGGCCGCAGCCATCTGCTGCGCGCCGTGGCGGCACAGGCCGAAGCCGCCGGCCGTCCGACCCATTACCTGTTGGCGGACGAAATCGGCAGCACCCTGCCGGATGACGGCAACGCGCTGATCGCCATAGATGACGTCGACCAGCTCGATGCCGACGCCCAGATCGCGCTTTTCAACGCCTTCAACCACGCCCGCGCCAGCGGCCAGTCGCTGCTGCTCGCGGGCCCCTGCGCGCCGCTGGGCCTTGCGCTGCGCGAAGATTTGCGCACGCGCATCGGCCAGAGCCTGATCTACGAGGTACAGCCGCTGGACGACGCCTCGCGCGCCGACATCCTCGCCGCGCTGGCCGCGCGCCGCAGCCTGCCGCTGGCCGACGAAGTCGTTACTTTTTTGCTGCGCCACGGCCGCCGCGACCTGCCCAGCCTGCTTGCCGTGCTCGACGCGCTCGACGCCGCCTCGCTCGAACACAAACGCCCTGTCACCCTGCCGCTGCTGCGCGAACTGATGCAGCACGGCCTGGATATCTGAAAAACCGGGCGCAGCCTCTGGCTCCTGCGCCCGGAGAAAAACGGGCGGCTCCGCAGCCGAGCGCGGCGCGCCTCCCCATCCGCCAGGCAAACCGGCCCCACAGACGCCTGACGCTTTTCAGCACTGGAAAATTTTCTTCGCGCGCCTGCAGCCTCAGGGTTCAGAAATCGACCGCCGCAGACATCATCAAGGTGCGCGGAGCGCCCACGGTCACGTAGTTGCTGACGACCCAATACTGCCTGTCGGTAACATTTTCCAGGCTGGCGCGCAGCGTCACCGGCTTATCCGCTACTTTCATCGCATACCGTGCGCCGATATCCAGGCGCGTCCACGCATCCACGCGCAGACTGCTGGCGGCATCGGCATACACCGCCGAAGTGTTGATCACCCTGCCATTCAGGCTGAAACCCTGCACCCCGGGCACATCCCAGTCGAGCCCAAGATTGAAAGTGCGCTCTGGCACGCCCGCGGCATCATTACCCTGATTGATTTCCCCGGCCGTTTTCGTCAGCCGGGCGCTCTGGAAAGCAGCGCTGGCCATCAGCCGCAGTCCGCGCTGAAGCTCGCCGTAAGCGGTCAGCTCCACACCCCGGTTACGCTGCTCACCATCAAAACTGAAAAGATTCGTCGCCGGGTCGGTGATAGAAGCCGGTCTCCTGATCTGATAAACAGCGGCCTGAGTGGTCAGCTGCCCCCAGTCCACCTTCACGCCCGCTTCAGTCTGGCTGGATTTCTGCGGAGGAAAGCTCTCGCGCCCAAATCTCTTTCGGGCTGCCCGAAACCCCCCCTATCAAATCTGAAAAACCGGTAAATCCTGCCGTCAGCCCCTGAAGTCAGGTTGCCATCCAGGGGCACGGGGCGCGCAGTCGTCGGATAACAGGCCGAGTTCAGTCAGGCTGCACATTGCCGTCCAAACAGGAACAAGGAGCGGAAACAGGGCCGCCATTATCAGCTTCTGGCTTTTTTGCCAGGTTTTGCATTAGCCTGCCGGACTCTTTGCCTTGCCTGGAAAAACCATGGATCTCGTCCTGTTCGACCTCGACAACACGCTGCTGAACGGCGATTCCGATTTCGCCTGGGCCCAGTTCCTCATCGGCAAGGGCGTGCTCGACCGCGAAGTGCAGGAAGCGCGCAACATCGCTTTTTACGAGGATTACAAGGCCGGCACGCTCGACATCCACGCTTTTCTGGACTTTCAGCTCGCCCCGCTGGCCCGCCACCCGCGCGCGCAACTGGACGCCTGGCGCCGCGAGTTTCTCGATGTTTCAATCCGGCCGATGATTTCCGCGCAGGCGCGCGCACTGGTCGGCGAACACCTCGCGCGCGGCGCGCTCGTCGCCGTCGTCACCGCCACCAACAGCTTCGTCACCGGTCCCATCGCGCGCGAATTCGGTATCGCACACCTCGTCGCCACCGTTCCGGCGCAGGAGAACGGCGCCTTCACCGGCAAGGCGCGCGGTACGCCAGCCTTCCGCGAAGGCAAGATCGCGCGCGTCGAAGCCTGGCTGGAATCCCTCGGCCTTTACTTCGGCGGTTTCGCGCAAAGCCGGTTCTACAGCGACTCGCTCAACGACCTGCCGCTACTCGAACGCGTCACTCATCCGATCGTGGTCGACCCCGACGATACGCTGCGCACCCATGCTCAAACCAAGGGTTGGCCGATAATTTCACTGCGTTGAGCCTACTGGCAGACTGTCTTTCTATATGCAGTCTGATGGGGGTCAATTAACCTTATTCACCCGGCAATAAAGGTTTGCCTCATGCGGCATATTTGACCCTTGGGTCGTCGAAGTACGAACGTACACGCTGGGGCTGTTGGTTGAGCATGTCCATGTGTGCCCTGGTTGCCTCTTTGAGCCTGTCCTTGGTGCGCATCTGCACCCGTGAGCCCAGCGCCTGTTTCAGGTCGGCGTTGAGTCGCTCGTCAGGGTTGGGCTCGGGGCTGTAGCTGGGCAGGCAGAACACTTCTATCTGCTCTTTGCGCTCAGCCAGCCATGCCTTGACGGGCCTGCTGTGATGCACGCGCAGGTTGTCCAGGACCAGGAAGATCTTCTTGTCGGCATCCTTGACGAGCGCGGCCAGAAATCCGATGAGTTTGTCACTGCTGAAGGCCTCTTCAACGATCATCCAGCGCGTCTTGCCCTGGCTGGTGACAGTGGAGATCATCGACAGCTTGTGCCGGTGTCCGATCAGGATCAACAGGCTGCTGACCGACAACGGCAAGGAGTTCACGGACCGCCTGTTCGCCAGCCGGGAGGCCAGCCCAGCGGTAATCATGAGTTCGACCGGCTGTGCCTGGCGCTGGGTATCGAACACCGCCTGACCAGGCCCGGAACGCCCAAGGCCAATGGGATGGTCGGGCGCTTCAATGCCCACCATGAAGGAGTGGTTCGCGCTCCATCCTCATCTGTTCCTCAGGCGACCATATGATCGGCCGGGATGCGACAATTAAATATGCAGAAAATTCAGTCAGGATTGAATGACGCGCAGCTTACGCAAAAGAGGCAGGATTTTTCAGCGCCTTTCCGAGACGTTCGCACTGCCGGGTAAAATCGCTTTCTCGATGATAAGAAACAAAGAGCGAATCTGTGGAGCGCGTCAGTGCCACATACAGGAGCTTGGCCTCCTCATCCGGACCGGCCTTCGAGCAAGGCATACATCCAAGATCATGAATGGCGACGCTGTTGAACTCAAGTCCCTTGCTGGCATGCATCGTCATCAAACGGACACCGGCTTTCCCGTTGAGTTCGCTGGTTGCGGGAATGTCTTTGCTCGCCAGTATCGGGCTGAGTTGTTCGATCTGCCAGTTGAACCGGCAGAGGACCGCCATTTCGTGGAAAGCAACACCCGTCGCCGACCGTCCTTTCAACCATTCGGAAAGACCATCGACCTCGGCGGTTTTGGATTGAAAGCGACGCACCAGAGGTTTCCGCCCATTCCTGCCACCTGCGTCGGGGTGGATGATGGGCACCTCCTCCGTTCCAGATGTCTCGTCGATATAAGCCGACAGGAATTGATAGGAAAAATCAAGCGCCTCGACAGTATTTCGATAATTGACCTTGAGAATCGTGCTGCGGCCAGCCGCTTTGACACCCAGGCTCGCCCACGACATAGAGCGGCGCTTTTTCTCGCCGTAGATGCTTTGCGCATCGTCATATAGCAACAAAAGTGAATTGGTTTCAGGGTCAATCATCTGGACCAGCAGCTTGAACCATTCCGGTTCGAAATCATGGCCTTCGTCAATCAGGATGGCCGAATATTGCGCCCGGGGTACCCGTCCCGACTCCGCACCGGCGATAACGGCTTCGACTTGTTTGTCGAAAACAGGTTGATCCGATTTTTTCAGATCAAGTTGGTACAAATCGCACATGGCCTTGCACCAGCCATGGAAATGCCGAATCTGCACGTTGTCGCTGGCACCCCGCTCCCGCAGCATTTCGGTCAACTTTGCCGCCAGGGGCTTGTTGTAGCAAAGCACCAGAATCGGCTTTGCCGTGCTCAATTTATCCAGATACAGGCAGCGGAAAGCGAGCAGGAGCGTTTTGCCGGACCCCGCAACGCCATGAATGATGCGGTGCCCTTCGCCAAGATTTCGGGCAATTTTTTCCTGGTGGGTATCCATGACCTTGATCAGCTCGGGCAGGAATCGATTGATCTTCCCGTCCTTGTCCGGCCCTTCGCCATCAGGACCGAAGAGCCCCAACTGGTTGATGCGAATCTCGGGAAACAGGTGCCAGCGAACACGATCGATACGGGCCAGCGACAGCAATCCACCAAAGCTGTACTGGAACATATTCCAAAGTTTTTTCTGAAGCGATTCGGCCGCAACAATTTCGGTAATTTCATCCTGGCAAATGACTTTATCGCCAGGTATTGCCTGCTCCAGCTGATTTTCCTGAAACTGCCGGCGGGTGATGTTGGTCAGGACAACGCCAAACCCCCAAGGCAGCAGCAGATGGCCGTGGTAGCGGCCAGGCTTCTGCTGAACCAGCAGAGGGTCGCGCTCCAGCATCTCTTTGATTGCTATCGCATATCCACGTGCCTGCTCAAGTGGATTTACCTCTGTTTTCGGACCCCGCTCCGTGATAATTTCAGCCCGGAAGCGATCCATACTACGGATCGTGGGCAGTTTCCAATCCTTGACCTCCAGAGTCAGGATGCCCCGCCCCGGATGCAGCACGATGAAGTCGGGCCGTAGTTGCTTGCTGCCCACCAGCACGTTGATCCAGCAACAGTAATCATCTTCAAGGGTACGCAACAGGCACGTGGCAAAGCGGCGCTCGCCAGACGTCAGCTTCAGATTCCTAGAATGAATGTCCGGGAAAAACAGGGCCATGCCTTTAAGCTCTCAATGATTCGAAATAACTGAGCCCATAAATACCTCAACGCGATTGAGCATCAGTCTTTATGATGACCACGAAACGCCAGAAAAGGCAAATATAAGCTTGGTTCCTGGGGTCGCACTTCAGCCTCCAGCCATTTATCCGTCCTCTACGCCCCGCCTTTTTTCATTGCCCTGCCCTCTTCCGCCCGCTTTTTGCGCACCGCTTTCGGGTCCGCGATCAGCGGGCGGTAAATCTCCACCCGGTCGCGGTCGCGCAGCACGGTCCCGGGGCTGGTGAGCCGGGCGAAAATGCCCAGCCTGTTGCGTTCGTCCGGGTCGATGTCCGGATACTTCCGCAGCAGCCCGGAACGCTCCAGCGCATCCCGCACCGTCGCCCCTGCGGGCAGGTTCAGGCGCACCAGCTCCTGGCGCTGCGGCAGCGCATAAACGACTTCGACGCTGATCGCTCCATCCATCTTCAGGCCTTTGCGTACACCTGCCCGGCGCGTTTGACGAAAGACTCCACGAAGGTGCCAGCAATATGGCTGAACACCGGCCCCAGCACCTTTTCAAGCAGTCTGCTGGAAAATTCGTAGTGCAGATAGAACTCGACCTTGCACGCGGCCTCGCCCAGCGGGATGAAACGCCAGCCGCCATCGAGACGGCTGAATGGCCCCTCTGTAAGGCGGATCAGCATTTCATGCGGATAGCGCTTTTCGTTTTCGGTGCTGAAATGCGCCTTGATGCCGTGGTAGTTGATGTGCAGCGTGGCCGCCGTGACGGCATCGGTGCGCCGAAGCACCTCGGCGCCGCCGCACCAGGGCAGAAACTGCGAATAGTCTTCACACCGGTCTACCAGTTCGAACATCTGCGCCGGAGTAAATTCGATCAGAACGGTCTTTTTGACGTCGGCCATGGGATCGGATGACGCGCACCCGGAACGGGGGCGATATCAAGCTGCTAAGATGCGCAATTCTACCGTAAGCCATCCACGACGCCGGTTCTCCGGCAGATCCGCATCCGGACACCCCGCACAATGAGCATCATCGACAACCGCAAGGCGTACCACGAGTACTTCATCGAGGAGAAGTACGAGGCCGGGCTCGTCCTCGAAGGCTGGGAAGTAAAGGCGATCCGCGCCGGCCGCGCCAATATCAAGGAAGCCTACGTCATTGTGCGTGGGGAAGAGGTCTTCATTCTTGGCATGCACATCTCTGCGCTTTCCAGTACATCAACCCATGTCAAGGCCGACCCCACACGCACGCGCAAGCTGCTGCTGCACGCGAAGGAAATCGCCCGGCTCGTTGGCAAGGTCGAGCGCGCCGGTTTCACCCTGGTGCCGCTTGATCTGCATTACAGCAAAGGCCGGGTCAAGATCGAGATCGGACTGGCGAAAGGCAAAAAACTGTACGACAAGCGCGAAGATGAAAAGAAGCGCGACTGGGAGCGGGAAAAGGCGCGCCTGATGCGGGTCAGGAACTGAACCGGGAATCCGGCATTCCCGGGCCGGGCGTTTAGTCCGCGAACCTGACCAGTTCGATCGCGCGCACCGCTTCGGCGACCATTTCTTTCGGAGCGTTTCCGGGCGCCTGAACGTGGAAGCTGATAATGCGCCGACCAAGCAGGAGACAGTACATTGTTCCCTGCACTGGTCCGCCCTGGGAGCTATCGCTCCAGCGCACCCGGGCGGCGGGACGGCCGTCGAGCCTGAAAGACGAGACCGGGGAACGGATAAAAAGCTTGTGCTGCTTCTCGATTTCCCCCAGACGCTGCATAAGGAAATGGCTGGCCGCAGTCTGGCGCGCCTGCTCTGTCATGTCTTCCGGCTGTACGCTGGCCTGGTAGATGGCAATCTGCAGCTGCATCCCGTCCGTGCCGCCCGGCACTGGGGCGACAAAAGTCACGAAAGTTTCTTTGGGATTGGGAGAGCGCCTTTCCGGTCCCCCGAAACCCGGGGGAACGTCAAGCACCAGCAGGCCATTGGCGTAAGTCGCCGCATAGGCCGCGCCCCCCGCGAAACAGGACAGCAGCAGCGCAGCCAGCCATTTTGCCATGGTCATAATGTGAATTCTCCCCCAACGGTTATCCAGCACCAGCCGCCGGAAAAAGACGACAGGCGGACTATACCCGTACGGCAGTGTTCTTAACCATCCGGAATTACCCGAATTCAGGAACTACACGACAGCATCGAACAGCCGGGCCGGTCGCGCGCCCAGTCCGGGCGCTTGCCGGCAAAGCGTTCGCGGCCGGGTTGCTCGTCGTAAGGGCGGCGCATGACGTCCAGCAGTTCCGCGATGGGCGCGGGATCGCCCTGTTCGGCGGCATCGATCGCCTGCTGCGCAAGGTAATTGCGCAGCACATAGCGCGGGTTGGCGGCGTTCATCCGCGCGCGGCGAACCTCGGCGGGCAGTCCGTCCCGGCGCACGCGCGCACCGTAGCGCGCCAGCCAGGCGGCGAGCGCGTCGCGCGCCGCAAGGCGCTTGCCGTCGTCGTAGAACGCATCCTGCAGCACGGCATCGTCTGGCGTGAGCGGGTCCAGATCGGCCAGCCGGCGGAAGAAGATCGTCATATCGACCTCGGCCTGTTGCAGCAGGTCGAACAAATCGTCGATCAATGCCTGATCGTCTTCGTCCA
>JAVBTY010000046.1:0-9434 GCA_031555955.1 Rhodocyclaceae bacterium
CCGTCCTGCGGTTCGGGTTCGGCGTTGAAGCCGACTGCCCGCGCGGGTGGCAGCAGGATGTCAAGCACGCGGTCCTCGGCGGCGTCGAGCGCGCGGTCAGCCACGCGGCGCATGGCCCGCTCGCGTCCGTCCTTGATCGCGATCTCGACCAGATCGCGGATGATGGTATCCACGTCGCGCCCGACGTAACCGACTTCGGTGAACTTGGTCGCCTCGATCTTGATGAAGGGCGCATTCGCCAGACGGGCAAGGCGACGGGCGATTTCGGTCTTGCCGACGCCGGTGGGCCCGATCATCAGAATGTTCTTGGGCGTGATTTCGCTACGTAACGGCTCTTCCACCTGGGCGCGGCGCCAGCGGTTGCGCAGCGCGATCGCCACTGCCTTCTTGGCCCTGTCCTGGCCGACGATATGTTTATCCAGTTCGGAGACGATCTCCGGTGGCGTCATCTGGCTCATGTCTGCTCGCTTGGAGGGAGGAATGGGGGGCGTGCCGCCGCTACTCCAGTACCTCGATGGTATGGCTCTGGTTGGTATAGATGCACAGGTCGCCGGCGATGGCGAGCGATTTCGCCACCACGTCCAGTGGCGGCAGGTCGGTATTTTCGATCAGCGCACGCGCCGCCGCCTGCGCATAGGCGCCGCCGCTGCCGATGGCGACGATGCCGAGCTCGGGTTCAAGCACGTCGCCGTTGCCGGTGATGACGAGCGAGTTGTCGCGGTCGGCCACCGCCAGCATGGCCTCCAGGCGGCGGAGCATCCGGTCGGTGCGCCAGTCCTTCGCCAGTTCCACCGCGCTGCGCACCAGATTGCCCTGGTGTTTTTCCAGCTTGGCCTCGACACGCTCGAACAGCGTAAAGGCGTCAGCGGTGCCGCCGGCAAAGCCGGCGAGGATGCGCCCCTGATACAGCGTGCGGACTTTGCGCGCCGACGCCTTGATGACGATGTTGCCGAGCGTGACCTGACCATCGCCGCCGAGCGCGACGCAATTGCCGCGCCGCACCGACAGGATCGTGGTGCCGTGATACTGTTCCATCCGGTTTCCTTGATATTTTCGCGTCAGACCCGCACCGTCACATGGGCGACCTGGTCCACGCCCATGACACGCAGCAGCGCGGCCACCATGGCGTTCACGTTCTGAAGCTCGATCTGCTTCCCCTGGGCCCGCAGCGTGGTCAGAATATTGAACAGCATGCCCGCGCAGACAAAATCAACCCGCCGCAGCCGCGCGCATTCCACCAGAACAGCCTGACGCGTATCGGCGAACGCGGCAAGGTTGCGGATCACATCATTGGAGGCGCCGGCCAGCTCGCCTTCAAGGGCGAACCCGCTACCCGCGCCAGCCGCCTCTTCCGCTGCCGGTTCCCCGCTTTTTTCCAGCACGGAGCGCCCCTCCCACGAGGGCGGCGACTCTTCGAAGGTAATCGCGTAATCCAGCGCGACCTGTTCGAAACGGTCCTTGTCCTCGGTGTATTGCAGCAGCTCCATGAGCAGCACCCAGACATCGCGGTTTTCAGCCTGGCCCGGCCCGGTCTGGGCGGACAGCATGTCAATCATCGTTTCGCAGTTAAGCAGGCTGGTCCTGACCCGGTCCGCGGCCAGCTGCGCCAGGGCCTGCCTGAACACCGTGCTGCCCGCATCGTCCATGCCCCGCAGGCGGGCAAGGTTGATCTGGATGCCCCCGCTTTTCCGCCCGATCACGCAGATCTGCTGGAACTGCGTCGCCGCCTGCGCGGACAGCACTCCCGCGAGATTCACCACCGGTATGGCGCTCGCCCTGGTCTGCGCGGCCGGAGACAGGTCCTCCCATGGCGGCGGGGAACGTTCGAAACGCGTCGCGTAATCGAGCACCCGCGACTCGAAGCATTCCTGCTGCCCGGTTAACCGGTACAGGTCGAGAAGCATCATCCACAGCCCTTCGCTCGCCCTGTTCGCGGGGTCGTCCAGCACGCCGCACAGCACGTTTTCCGCCTCGGAGGTGTCGCCATTGGCATACAGTATGGCTGCTTCCTCGAAAACCGCGCCGATTCCGGCGCCAGCCTCCTGGACCTCGACCATGTCCGCATACTCGCCTGGCGGCCCGCCGCCGATCCCGGAAAAATTGAGAGAAGAAAGCAGTTCGGTACGCGGCGACAGCGATGCGTCGCCTGTCTCTGCGGCTGCCTGCGGCCTTCCGGCCTTGCGGGCGGGAGGCGGTGGTGGAGGGGGTTTTTTACCAAAAAACGGGAGCGCCATGTTCAGCCTTTCCAGACTGTCCTGTTCAAATCCTGAAACCGGTTTATTACTGCCGGATAAATCCGCCAGAGGAAAGAAGAATAGCACTTCCTGCCTGTAACAGCCCGGTCCTGCGGCTCTGCCAGGGCTCTTTTCGGGTATGCGTCTTTACGTTTTGCAAAACTCACCGCCGTGCTTCCGCTCGATACCGCGAAGCAAGCTCGGATAGAATGCGCCGATGTCTGTTTCCACCTCACCCGAAATGCCCTCCGGATCGCGGTTCGTGCTGCCCGTGCGGGTCTATTACGAAGACACCGACGCCGCCGGGGTGGTGTATTACGCCAACTACCTGCGCTACTGCGAACGCGCCCGCACCGAATGGCTGCGGGAGGCGGGCATCGAACAGCAGCGCCTGCGGGACGAAAGCGGGATCGTCTTCGTCGTCCGCGCGCTCACGGCGGAATATCTTGCGCCCGCCTGGCTCGATGATGCCCTGCTTGTGGTTTCCACACTCGCAAAAACCGGCCACGCCAGCATCGTCTTCAGCCAGGCGGTCATGCGCGGCGAGTCGCGCCTGTTCGAAGCGCAGATCACCGTCGCCTGCGTCGACTGGCGCAAAAAGAAAGCAACGGCCCTTCCCGCCGAAATACGCACCCAGTTCAAACGGTTCCTGACAGCATGACCGCCACTCACGACCTTTCCATCCTCAGCCTGATCACCCAGGCCAGCGTTCTCGTCCAGCTCGTCATGGCGCTGCTCGCCGGGCTCTCCCTTGTTTCCTGGTACTGGATCTTCCGCAAGCTGTTCCAGATCCGCGCCGCGCGCACCCAGACCAACGAATTCGAGCGCGATTTCTGGAGCGGCGGCGACCTCAACACCCTGTTCCAGTCTGCCACCGTCAGCCGCGACCGGACGGGCGGGCTGGAGCGGATTTTCGAGGCGGGCTACCGCGAATTCACCAAGCTGCGCGGCAAAAGCCACGATACCAGCGCCACCATCGACGGCGCGCGACGCGCCATGCGCGCCACCTACCAGCGCGAGGTGGACGACCTCGAAGCGCATCTGGCCTTTCTCGCCTCGGTCGGCTCGGTATCGCCCTACATCGGCCTGCTCGGCACCGTGTGGGGCATCATGAACGCCTTCCGCGGTCTCTCGGACGTGGGGACCGCCACGCTCGCCCACGTCGCCCCCGGCATCGCAGAGGCGCTGGTCGCCACGGCAATCGGCCTGTTCGCCGCGATTCCCGCCGTGGTGGCGTACAACCGCTTCGCCCATGACATCGACCGGATCAGCATCCGCTTCGAAAGCTTCATGGAAGAATTCTCCAACATCCTGCAGCGCCACCTGCGCTGAGCGGACAGGAACGCCGCCATGCGCCGCCAGCGCCGCCTGATGAACCAGATCAACGTCGTGCCCTACATCGACGTCATGCTGGTGCTGCTCGTCATCTTCATGGTCACCGCACCCATGGTCCAGCCGGGAACAATCGACGTTCCCTCCGCAGGCAGCCTGCCCGCTCCGAAGACCGACGCGATGGTGATCGAAATAAAGGTCGGCGGCAGCCTGACCCTGCGCAAAAGCAGCGGCGCCGCCCCGCGTCAGTTGGGCAAGGCCGAATTTGAGCGTGCGCTGAAGGAGGCGCTCGCACTCAACCGGGAGCAGTCCTTCCTCGTCGCCGCGGACAAAACCATCCAGTACCAGAAGGTTGTCGACATCCTCGAAACCGCGCGCGAACTCGGCGTGCGCAAGATCAGCCTGCAGACCCAGTCAGGCAGCGGCCGATGAACGGACACAACGACACGCCGCGCAAGGCGCCGGGCCGCTGGGTATCGTGGATACTCACCGTGGCGGTGCATCTCGCCCTGGCGCTGTTCCTGTTTTTCGGCATCCGCTGGCAGAACCGGCCGCCCGCATCGCTGGAAGTCGAGCTGGCCTCCGCCCCGTCGGTGCAGGCGCCGCCGCAGACATCCCTCCCGCCCAGACCGGAACCACCGAAGCCGGAGCCGCCGAAGCCAGAACCGCCGAAGCCAGAACCGCCGAAACCAGAACCCCCAAAGCCTGAGCCGAAACCGGAACCAAAGGTCGAGCCAAAACCAGAAATCGCCACCAGAACGGCGGAGCAGAAAAAACCCGAACCAAAGCCAGAGCCCAAACCGGAACCCAAACCAAAACCTGAACCCAGGCCGGAGCCAAAGCCGAAACCCGAACCCCCCAAGCCCGCCACGCCCCCGCAGGACGACTACATGAAAAAACTGCTCGGGCAAGAGCATGAGCGTGTCAAGGCGCGCACGGAACAGGACCGGGAGCGGGCGGAACTCGAAAAGCTCATGGGCGAGGACAGCGCGCGCGCGGCCAGCGCACGGCGCGGCGCGGCTCTCGACGCATGGCAGAATGCCATCCGCGTCAAGGTGCGCAACAAGATGCTGCGTCCGCCGGGGCTGAGCGGCAACCCCGAAGCCGTATTCGAGGTCGACCAGCTGCCTACGGGCGAAGTGCTCAACGTGCGCCTCAAGCGCAGCTCCGGCGTCGCCGCGCTGGACCAGGCCATCGAGCGCGCCATCCGGGGATCGAGCCCGCTGCCGCTGCCCGAGCCGCGGGAGTTGTTCGAGCGCACGCTGGAACTCAGATTCAGGCCCCTGGAAGAGTAATCCTGGTGAAAACTGCCTCCGCCACGAATGAAACCACCGCCCGCCACGGCAAACCCGCCCGGATCAGGCAGTTCCCGCATGAGCCGGGGCGGCGGTTCGCTATAATCCCCCGTCCTTCGCCGCGCACGTCCGTCATGACAAAAATCCTGTCCTCTTTCCGTCTTCTCCTCGCCGCCGCGCTGGCCTGCGTGGCCTTCGCGGCGCAGGCGCAGCTGTCGATCGAAATCACCGGCGCAGGCGCCAGCCGCTTTCCCGTGATCGTGCCGGTGTTCGAAAACGAGAGCGCCCTGCCGCGCGGCGTTTCCGACATCGTGCGCGCCGATCTCGAACGCAGCGGCCTGTTCAATCTCATCGATATCGGCCCGCTGGCGCTGCCGGAGTCCCAGGCGCCCGATCTGGCCTCGATGCGCTCGCGCGGAGCGGACGCGGTTCTTACGGCCAGCGTTGTGGCGCAGTCCGACGGACGCTACGAAATACGCTTCCGCCTGTTCGATACGCAGAAACAGAGCGAACTGGGCGCCCAGTCGCTGCGCATGGCGCCAGCGCAGAACCGCCTGACCGCGCACCGCATCGCCGATTTCATTTATGAAAAACTGACCGGCCTGCAAGGCTATTTCTCCACCCGCATCGCCTACGTGGTGAAGAGCAACGGCCGCTACGAACTGCAGATCGCCGATGCCGACGGCGCCAACCCGCAGGCGGCGCTGGTATCGCGCGAACCGGTCATCTCACCCGCGTGGTCGCCCGACGGCCAGCGGCTGGCCTATGTGTCGTTCGAGCAGAAAAAACCCATTGTCTACGTTCACACCCTCGCCACCGGGCAGCGCCAGGTGGTCGCCAATTTCAAGGGCTCCAACTCCGCGCCCACCTGGTCGCCCAACGGGCAGCAGCTCGCGGTGGTGCTGACCAAGGACGGCCAGTCGCAGCTCTACGTGCTCAACGCGGACGGATCCGGCGTGCGCCGCCTCGCCAGCTCGTCCGGCATCGACACCGAACCGGCGTGGTCGCCCGACGGCGAGTGGATCTATTTCACCTCCGACCGCGGCGGCAGCCCGCAGATCTACCGCATTTCCACCTCCGGCGGCAACGCGCAGCGGGTAACTTTCGACGGTTCCTACAACGTCACCCCTCGCCCCTCGCCCGATGGGCGCCTGCTTGCCTTCATCACCCGCAACAATGGCCGTTTCCAGGTGGCGGTGTATGACTTGGGCACGCGGCAGACCACCATCCTTACCGATTCCGCGCGCGACGAATCGCCCAGCTTCGCCCCCAATGGGCGCATGATTCTCTACGCCTCCGAAAACGGCGGACGCGGCGTGCTCGCCGCTGTCTCGTCCGACGGGCGGGTGAAACAGCGCCTTTCGGTACAGGCCGCCGACGTACGGGAACCCGCGTGGGGCCCAGGCGTCAGGCCATAACAGCGCGCAAATAACCCGCGGCCCCGTTTTCCCCTCACACAAGACAGTCACTGGAGAAACTCAATGAAAAAACTTATCGTCCCCGCCCTGCTGGCCACCCTGCTGGCCGCCTGCTCCAGCACCGGCGATTCCGGGCAGACCGGAGCCCAGGTCGAGGACCGTAACGGTTCGGGCGGCGGCTCAGGCGTCGCCACGGTCACCCCCTCCGGCGTGAGCGGTTCCGGCATCGCCGCTCTGACCGACCCGAACAACATTCTCTCCAAACGCAACGTGTATTTCGATTTCGACAGCTTTGTCATCAAGCCTGAAAGCCGCCCCCTGGTTGAGGCGCACGCCCGCTTTCTGGTGCAGAACCCGCAGATGAAGATGCTTATCCAGGGCAACACCGACGAGCGTGGCAGCCGCGAATACAACCTGGCGCTGGGCCAGAAGCGCGCCGATGCGGTCAAGCAGGCGCTACTGCTGCTGGGCGGGAAGGAAACGCAGATTGAATCCGTCAGCCTGGGTGAGGAAAAACCGCGCTGCACCGAAAGCAGCGACGCATGCTACGCCCAGAACCGCCGTGGCGACATGCTGTACACGGGCGAGTTCTGATATGAAGCGCCTCCTGCCCCTGGCGGCGTTTCTCGCACTGTCGTCGGCCGGACCCGCTCACGCGGGCCTGTTCGACGACGCCGAAGCGCGGCGCCAGATCACCGAGATCCGCCAGGATCTGGAAAGTCGGCTCGAAACCACCAGCCGCGGCCAGATCGAGCTGGCGGGCCAGAACGAGCAGCTGCGCGCCGAAGTCGCCCGGCTGCGCGGACAGATCGAAGTGCTAATGAACGAGGTGGAATCGCTCAAGCAGCGCCAGCGCGATTTTTATGTCGACCTCGACGCCCGGCTGAGGCAGATCGAATCCGCCGGAGCCGCCGCAGCGCAGGAACAGCAGCAGGCCGCCGCCGCCGATCCTTCCGCCGAGGCGCAGGAATACGAAGCCGCGCTGAGCCAGCTCAAAAGCGGCAAACACCGCGAGGCGCTGGCCGCATTCGAGGCGTTTCTTGTCCGTTATGCCGCCAGCTCCTTCGCCCCCGGCGCCCATTTCTGGGCCGGAAACGCCGCATTGCAGGCTAAGGAAGTCGCTGCCGCCTCAAGCCATTTCAATGCCGTGCTCGGCAAATGGCCCAACGATGCGGTTGCCCCGGACGCCATGCTCGGCCTCGCCAACAGCCAGCAGGCCATGGGTGACGCAAAAACCTCCCAGCGCACGCTGCAGTCGCTCATCGAACGCTACCCGAACAGCAACGCCGCGCAAGCTGCCAAACAGCGTCTGGGCAAGCGGTAACGGCGTACGATGCCCGCGCAACCGGCGGCCGTCCCGGCCGGAAAGCTCCGTATTACCGAAATTTTCGCCTCCATCCAGGGCGAATCGACCCGCGTCGGCCTGCCAACCGTATTCATCCGCCTCACCGGCTGCCCGCTGCGCTGCGCGTGGTGCGATACCGCCTACGCGTTTCAGGGCGGTGAAAACCGGAGCGTGGCGTGGGTGCTGGAAGAGGTCGCCCGCCACGGCCTGCGCCACGTCTGCGTAACTGGCGGCGAGCCGCTCGCGCAGAAAGGCTGCCCCGCCCTGCTGGGCGCGCTGTGCGATGCCGGTTATTCGGTATCGCTCGAAACCCGCGGCGCGCTCGACATTTCCGGTATCGACCCGCGCGTCTCCCGCATCATGGACCTGAAAGCGCCCGGATCGGGCGAGGCGGCGAAAAACCGTTTCGACAACATCGCGCATCTCGGCAGCAGCGACGAAATCAAGATCGTCCTGGCCGATGCGGCCGACTACGCCTGGGCCAGGGAACGCATCGTGGAATACCACCTCACCGCGCGCTGCCCCGTGCTGCTCTCCCCGGTAGCCGGTAGCCTTGATCCTGCGGAACTGGCCGGATGGATCGTGCGCGACCGCCTGCCGGTCCGTTTCCAGCTCCAGCTGCACAAGGTGCTATGGAGCGATGCCCGCGGCCGCTGAGCGGCCCGGCGCTATCGTGTTTCCCCCGGAGCCGTCCATGACCGAACCCCAGCGCGCCGTCGTCCTGCTTTCCGGCGGCCTTGATTCCGCTACCTGCCTCGCCATCGCCCGCGACATGGGCTTCGAAACTTACGCATTGTCAGTCGCCTATGGCCAGCGCAACGCCGCCGAGCTGACCGCCTCGAAACGCGTCGCCGAAGCCCTCGGCGCGAAGGAACACCGCCTTGCCCGCGTCGGGCTGGGCCAGTTTGGCGGCTCCGCGCTCACCGACGCCACCATCGCCATTCCCGAAAATGGCGATAGCGAAGGCATCCCCGTCACCTACGTCCCGGCGCGCAACACGGTCATGCTCTCGCTCGCGCTCGCCTGGGCGGAAGTGCTCGATGCCCGGCACCTCTTCATCGGCGTCAACGCCATCGACTACTCCGGCTACCCCGACTGCCGCCCCGCCTACATCGAAGCCTTTCAGGCAATGGCCAACCTCGCCACGCGCGCCGGCATCGAAGGCCGGGGCATCAGCCTTCACGCCCCGCTGCTCACGCTCTCCAAGGCCGATATCATCCGCCGCGGCGCGGCGCTGGGCGTCGATTATGGCCTCACCGTTTCCTGCTACCAGGCCGACAGCAGCGGCCGCGCCTGCGGCCGTTGCGACGCCTGCCGCCTGCGCCGCAACGGCTTCCAGAGCGCCGCCATCGACGACCCGACCCCCTACCAGCCTTCCTCCCGGTAGCACAGCCCTCGCCGAACTTGACCATGCCAGCCGTGTCGTCTATATTTTCGCCCTTTCCCCCGGGTCGGTAGCTCAGTCGGTAGAGCAGCGGACTTTTAATCCGTTGGTCGGGAGTTCGAGCCTCCCCCGACCCACCAATACTTAAAAACCCAACCCTTATCGGTTGGGTTTTTTTCTGCCCGCAGCGCCAGTACTGGCGTGGGCTCGGGCGGCTGCCTCTTTAGGGAATCGCTGATCAAGCTTCGCTCAACGAAGTGATTTATCTGGCCGCAGCCAGTTTTTCACGATGCGATACAAGAAGTGCCTTTTTGCCGCCGTTTTCCCGAGGCATCATCCCGGGAGAAGCCCTTTGGGCGCACGGCGGGCGCACCTTTCCCGCTTACGTCAGCATGGCTCACCTCGCCAGATAAAGATTGCTCAAGC
>JAVBTY010000112.1:0-5676 GCA_031555955.1 Rhodocyclaceae bacterium
GCGACGTACCACTCGGGGAACAGCATCATTTCCTGCAGCAGGCGCTCGCGCGAGTACTCGGGCAGCACGCCGGGCCGGCTGGCGGCCTGGATGGCGGCCAGCGCGCCGAGCGCGTCGGCGTACAGGAGGGCGGCCTCGTGCCCGGAGGCGGCGCGCAGGGCGGCGAGGTAGGTCGTCGAGCCGAGGTCGGAGATCAGCAGAAAGCCTTGTTCGAGCGATTGCGCACGCACGTCCGGCACATGTGCGCCGGCGGCGCGGAACAGTTCGGCCGCGTGCAGCCACGGGCGGCAGTCTTCGCGCCCGGGCGGGGCGTCCATGACGATGAGCGAGGCGGCGTCGCCGTCCGCGCCGTTGTTTGCCCCATCGCTGAAGCTCAGGCGGAAGTAGCGGCGGAAGCTGGCGTCGGCGGAGGCCGGGGCGAGGCTGAAGGCGCGGCCAGACAGCGTTTCGGCCAGCCAGGCGTGGAGTTGGTCGAGTCGGTCCAAACGGGTTCTCCGCATGCGATCGTGTAGAATCCGGCAGTTTACCAATATGTCCGCCGGACGGCGGATCGTACTTATCTGGATTGCGGGGGATGTTTTGCCTGGGACGGGTTTGAAGACGCGGATGCGACTGATTCCGCTGCTGTTGTGCTGGATGTCCGGCACGGCCGCAGCGGCTGCGATGCCGCCCCTGGTGGTGTCTCCGGACCTCGTGCGCGGCGGCGGCAAGGCGGCGCAGCCCGTTCCGGCCCGTTCCGGCGCGGCGCGGGATGCCGCCAGCCAGACGGAGCGCCCGTCCGCTGCGGCGTCGGGCTCCACTGCGGGCGCGGCGGCTTCTCCGTCCGCCTCCACGCCGGTTTCTCCGCCTCTTCCGGCGGGGGCCGCCAGAACATTGCCGGTGGTTCCGCCGGAAGCCGCGCAGGCTCCGGCAGCGCCCGCCGCCGCGACATCCTCCCCCGCGCCAGCAGCGAAGACCGGCACCGAGGTGCGCGCCCTGCGCATCCACGGCACGCGCGCGGTAAAGCTGGTTGCCGAGGGGGACGCCGAGCTGGCGCGTGACGATCTGCTGCTGACGGCCGATGAGCTGACTTACCGCGAACCCGTCGATGAGGCGCAGGCCGAAGGCAACGTGCGGCTGCGCCAGGGGGAGGACGAGATGTCCGGCCCGTCGGCGAGCCTGGTGCTGGGGGAGCGTACCGGCGCTTTCCAGTCGCCGGAGTACCGCATCACCCGCCAGCGCCCGCCGCTGGAACCGGGCGGCGCGCCGCGCACGATGTCTGGCGGCGGCCATGCCGACGTGATGCACTTCGAGGGGGAGAACCAGTACCGGCTGGAGAATGCGACGTGGTCGACCTGCCAGGCCGATGACCCGGACTGGTACCTCAGGGCGCGTGAGCTGGAGCTCGACTACGACCGCGAAACCGGCACCGCGCGTCATGGCGCCGTGGTGTTCGGGGGAATGCCGATACTCTGGCTGCCGTGGGCGGATTTTCCGCTCACCGGGCAGCGCAAGTCCGGCTTTCTGGCGCCAACATACGGAACCGTGAACAAAACCGGTTTTGATCTGACCGTTCCCTATTACTGGAACATCGCCCCGAACTACGACGCCACCATCGCGCCCCGCTACATGAGCCGCCGTGGCCTGCAGCTGGGAGGGGAGTTCCGTTACCTGGGCCAGGGCTACAGCGGGGAAAGCCGGGTTGAATGGCTGCCGCGCGATAACATGACCGGCGAGGACCGCATGCTGGGCTCCCTGCAGCATTCGCAGCAGCTTGCTCCGGCGCTGTACGGATCGCTGGACCTCAACGGGGTTTCCGACGACGAATATTTCGAGGATCTCAGCTCCCAGGTGTCGGTGGCCTCGCGCGTGAACCTGCTGCGCGAAGGCCGGATCGTCTATGTCGGCGGTGGCTGGTGGTCCGCTTCGGCGCTGGTGCAGAGCTACCAGACGCTGAATGCCGATCCGGATTACCCGGTGGTCACCCCCTACCGCCGCCTGCCGCAGCTGCTGCTGCTGGCATCGCAGCCCTATCTGCCGGGCGGTTTCAGTTTTTCAATGGAAAACGAATACGTCCGTTTTTCCCATCCGGATGAAAACCAGCCCGATGGCACGCGGATAACGCTGCACCCTTCGCTGGCGCTGCCGCTGCATCAGGCGGGTTACTACATCACGCCCAAAATATCCCTGTACCAGTCCCAGTACGATCTCAAACGCGGCCTGCCCGGCGGACGCGATTCGATCACCCGCACGGTTCCGGTCATGTCGCTTGATGCCGGGATGTTCTTCGAGCGCGAGATGAGCTTTTTTGGCAGCAACTATCTGCAGACGCTGGAGCCGCGCGTGTATTACCTGAACGTGCCCTACCGGCGGCAGGACGATATCCCGGTATTCGACTCCAGCCGTTACGACTTCGGCTTCGCGCAGATTTTCTCCGACAACCTGTACAGCGGCAGCGACCGCATCGCCGACGCCAACCAGGTGACCGCCGCAGTCACCTCCCGGCTGATCGATCCCGTTACCGGCGGCGAGCGCATCCGCGCGCTCATCGGCCAGCGTTACTACTTCGAAGATCAGCGCGTTACGCTCAACCAGCTCGGACGCCCGCCGGTGGAAACGCCGCGCACCGGGCGCAGCGCCGACATCCTCGCCGGCTTCAGCGGACGGATCGGGCGCGCCAGCTCGCTCGAATCGCTGCTGCAGTACAACCCGCGCGACAGCTGGACGCAGCGTTTCAACATTGTTTACCGCTACCAGCCCGAGTTCGCCAGGGCGTTTAACATCGGCTACCGCTACTCCCGGGACATCCTGCAGGATGTGGATGTATCCGCCCAGTGGCCGCTGGGCGGCGGCTGGTACGGCGTGGCCCGGATGGCCCAGTCGCTCAAGGACAACCGGATGACCGAAGCCATCGCCGGACTGGAGTACGACGGCGGCTGCTGGGTGTTCCGCACCGCTTTCCACCGTTTCGCCACCACCGAGGAAGACACCACCAAGGCCTTCTTCATCCAGCTCGAACTCAACGACCTTGCCAGTATCGGCAGAAGCCCGGTTAACCTCATCAGGCGCAGTGTTCCGGGCTATGGCAAGATCAACGACCCGAGCGCGGACCGGGTGTTCGGTTACGAATGATCCTGACGCGCGCTGACCGGCTTTTTTCCGCTTCCGAGACACCATGAACCGATTCCTGTCACATGCCCGATCCCTGCTTGCCGGCCTGCTTTGCGCGGCGTCCGCCTTTTCCGCCTGCGCGGCGGTGACGCCGGTCGAGGTGGACCGGATCGTCGCGGTGGTCAATAACGAAGTCATTACATCCCGGCAGCTCAACGAGCGGATCGGGCAGGCAAAACGGCAGATCACCCGTCAGGGGGCGCAGATGCCTTCGGCCGACGTGCTCGAACGGCAGAGTCTCGAACAGCTCATCGTCGAGCGCGTCCAGATCCAGTTCGCCCGGGAAACATCCCTGCGCATTGATGAAGGCGCGGTGGACCGCGCCGTTGCCCGCATCGCCGACAACAACCGCCTGTCCCAGTCCGACCTGCGCGCCGCGCTTGAGCGCGACGGCGTGTCGTGGAACCGCTTCCGCGGTGAAATCCGCACCGAACTGCTGCTGGGCCGCCTGCGCGAACGTGAGGTGGAAAATAAAATCGTCGTAACCGATGCGGAGGTGGATAACTTCCTTTCCAGCAATCCCGATGCTTTTTCCGGCGTCGAGTACGAGGTAGCCCACATCCTGCTGCGCGCGCCTGAAAACGCCACGCCAGAACAGATTGGCAGGCTGCGCGAACGCGCCGGAAAGGTGATGGCGCGCCTGAACGCGGGTGAGGATTTCGCTCGCGTTGCCGCCGAAACCTCCGATGCGCCTGACGGCATCAACGGCGGCGGCCTCGGCTGGCGCCAGCGCGACCGCCTGCCCGCGCTGTTCATCGAGGCGCTGCGCCCGCTCAAGCCCGGCGAGATTTCGCAGGTGATGCGCAGCGCCGCGGGCCTGCACATCGTCAAACTGATCGATACGCGCGGCGGCGCCGCCGAGGGAGTGAAGCAGCTCGAACAGACCCGCGCGCGCCATATCCTGATCAAAACTTCGGAAGTGCTCTCCGATGCGGATGCCGAAAGCCGCCTGCTCGGCCTGCGCGAGCGGGTTCTGAATGGCGCGGATTTCGCCGCGCTGGCCAAAGCCAGTTCCACCGACCTGTCCGCGGGCAAGGGCGGCGACCTGGGCTGGGTGAACCCCGGCGATACCGTGCCCGAGTTTGAGCGCGCCATGAATGCGCTCAAGCCCGGTGAAACCAGTCTGCCGGTGCGTTCGCCCTTTGGCTGGCACCTGATCCAGGTGCAGGAGCGCCGCATGCAGGACGTGACCGACGAACGCAAGCGCAACGCCGCCCGCGCCATCCTGCGCGATCGCAAATCTGACGACGCCTACGAGGACTGGCTGCGCCAGCTGCGCGATAGCGCCTATGTTGAATACCGGCTGGAGCGGGAGTAAATCCCAGAAGCCACGCAGTGTTGCATGTCAGTCGGCCGGATTTTCCTCCTTGTACTTTTGTTCACAGGACTGGTGGATGCCGCGCATTCAGCCACGGATCAGTGGCTGGTGGTTGTAAAAGCGATGCAAATGCCTTCTGGTACTGAACAAGGAGAAAAATTGTTCTTTTTCCCCGGACAGGTCGTTCGTGTGGTGGAGAAACAAGGGGCGCTTGTCTTGGTCGAGAGCAAATATGCCGAATCACCGCGCTGCAAGGATGATGTTCCCTTTGCTGGAGGCAAAGGCCGGGCGTGGGTTGCGGCAAAAAATCTCGTAGGCGCTTCCGCCTTCAAGCCGTTATTGCAGTGGAATGGCGAAAAAGAATTCGAAGTCTTTACTGATAGCTCCGATAGTGGCCAAACTATGCAACTGCATCGGGATGCCACTTTCAGCGCCTATTTTTCTGATGGCGGCTATACCGAAGACAGACGATGGAGCGGTCGTCTTTACAGGTATGGTCCAATAATCTGGGCTCGTTCCTCAAAAAAATCGACGCTCAATAGTTGGTCTGTTTTTTGGTTAAGGGGCGGTAGCCTGTGCTATTTCATGTAGAACATGCTTACGCCCCAACCAGCCCTATGCCAAATACCCACAATACGCCTATGCCGCCTTCGCCAGCCATCACCCTTGCCGTCACCAGCGGCGAGCCGGCAGGTGTCGGCCCCGAATTGTGCGGCCGGCTGGCGGAGCGGTCGTGGCCGTTCCGGCTGGTGGTGCTCGGCGATACCGGTCTGATCGGCGAGCGCCTGGCGGCGACCGGTTCCGCCGTGACTGTTCGCCCATATGCGCCGGAACAGGCTGCCCGGCCCGGCGTGCTCGATGTGCTGCACGTTCCGCTGGCGGTGCCGGTGCGTGCGGGGCGCGTCGATCCGGCCAATGCGCGTTATGTGCTCGACCTGCTTGACCGCGCGCTTGCCGGCTGCGAGCGTGCCGAGTTTGCCGGCATGGTCACCGCGCCGGTGCATAAGGGCGTGATCTGCGAGGCCGGCATCGCCTTTTCCGGCCATACCGAATATCTTGCCGACAAAACCGGCACGCCGCGCGTGGTGATGATGCTGGCGGGCGGTGGCCTGCGCGTTGCGCTGACGACCACGCACCTGCCGCTTTCCGCGGTGCCGGCGGCGATCACGCCGACGGTGCTGGAGCAGACCCTGCGCATCCTGCATGGC
>JAVBTY010000092.1:0-6546 GCA_031555955.1 Rhodocyclaceae bacterium
GATGGAGATGTGCGGCGACGCGGTTTCGGCGGCCTGCGCCGCGTGTTGCTGCTTTTCCGCGTGGCGCTGCTGCGAGTGCTTGGCCGAAGAGTTGGCCGAGGAGGCCGCGGGCGCAATGGAGGGGGCCGTCGGCGCGAGGGACTCGCGGTTGGCGTCGAGCAGCGCGTCGACCTGCTTGCGTTCGATGCGCGTCGTCAGGTGCTGATAGGCGTTGATGCCGTGGCCGGCGGGCAGCGTCTGCCAGCCGCCTTGCCAGGAGAGCGGTTCGATGGCGAGGAAGGCTTCGACCTTCGCCGCCAGCGCCGGCAGCACGGGCTTGAGGTAAAGCGTGAGGTCGCGGAACAGGACCAGCGCGGTGCTGCAAACGGTGTGCAGGCGCGTTTCTTCTCCTTGCTGGCGGGCCAGATCCCACGGTTTGTGTTCATTGACGTACTGGTTGGCGAGATCGGCCAGGCGCATGATTTCGCGCAGCGCGCGGCTGTAGTCGTGCTCCTCGTAGGCCTGGGCGATGGCGTTCGATTCGAAGGCGGCCTGGAATGCGGCGGTGGCGGCGGTATCGCAGGGGCCGAGCTTGCCGTCGAAGCGCCTGGCGATGAAGCCGGCGCAGCGGCTGGCGATGTTGACGAACTTGCCGACGAGATCGGAATTGACCTTGGCGATCATGTCGTCGAGGTTGAGGTCGACGTCTTCCATCGTGCCGTTGGACTTGCTGGCGAAGTAGTAGCGCAGCCATTCGGCGTCGAGCTTCTGGTCGATGTAGGAGCGCGCGGTGATGAAGGTGCCGCGGCTCTTCGACATTTTTGCGCCGTCCACGGTCAAAAAGCCATTGACGCACAACTGGCTGGGCGTGCGGAAGCCCGCGAACTGCAGCATCGCGGGCCAGAACAGGGCGTGGAAGTAGAGACTGTCCTTGCCGATGAAATGCACCATCTCGGTGCCCGTCGCGGTCGCGCGGGCGGCGTCGGTGTAATCCTCCACAACAATGTCGCCACGCTGATCGGCCAGATTGCGGAAGCTGGCGAGGTAGCCGATCGGGGCGTCGAGCCAGACGTAGAAATACTTGCCGGGCGCGTTCGGAATCTCGAAGCCGAAGTAGGGCGCATCGCGCGAAATGTCCCAGTCGGACAGGCGGTTGTCGCCTTCCTCGCCCAACCATTCCTTCATCTTGTTGGCCGCTTCGGCCTGCAGGCGGCGCACGCCGGCGGCGTTGGCGCCGCGCGTCCATTCGCGCAGAAAGCTCGCCGCGCGCGGATCGGACAGGCGGAAAAAGTAGTGCCCGGAATTCTTCAGCACCGGCTGCGCGCCGGAAACGGCGGACCAGGGGTTCTTGAGTTCGGTCGGCGCATAGGCCGCGCCGCAGGCTTCGCAGTTGTCGCCGTACTGGTCGGCCGCGCCGCATTTGGGGCACTCGCCCTTGATGAAGCGATCCGGCAGAAACATTTCCTTCACCGGATCGTAGAACTGTTCGATGGTGCGCGGTTCGATCAGGTTCGCCGCCTGCAGGCGGGTATAGATATCTTCGGCATAGGCGCGGTTTTCCGCGCTGTGGGTGGAGTGATAGTTGTCGAAGGCGACGCCGAAATCGGTGAAATCGCGCAGGTGTTCGCGGTGCACGCGGGCAATGAGCTGTTCCGGCGTGATGCCTTCCTTTTCCGCGCGCAACATCACCGGCGTGCCGTGCGTGTCGTCGGCGCAGACGTAATGCACCATGTTGCCCCGCATGCGCTGGAAGCGCACCCAGATATCCGCCTGGATGTAGCCGACCAGATGGCCGAGGTGGATATCGCCGTTGGCGTAGGGAAGGGCGTTGGTAACAAGAATCTTGCGGGACATGGGAGGTTCAGGCCGGGAGAGGGAAAGGGGAGGGGGAAATGTCCGCCAGGCCGCGCCGGACGGTAGCCGTCCGGCGCGCGCGGAAGGGGTGCGGTGGGGGGTCAGGGCATGTCGCGCAGATGGATTTCGACGCGGCGGTTGCGCGCGCGGCCGCTGTCGCGGGCATTGTCCGCGATCGGTTCGGCTTCGCCCTTGCCGTCCGCGCTCAGACGTTCGAGGTCGATGCCGCGTTCTCGCAGATACTCCATGACGGCTTCGGCGCGGGCAATGGAAAGTTTCAGGTTGGTCATTTCGCTGCCTGTGCTGTCGGTGTGGCCAACGATGGCGATGGTGGTGCGCGAATGGGCGGCCAGCGTGGGGGCAATGGAATCCAGCATGTGGGTCAGGGCTGGACGGGGCGCGGTTTTGCCCGACTCAAATCCTTTGGCGGTGGGCAGGCGCAGCTGCAGGCCTTCGGGCGTGCTGCGGACTTCCGCTTCGGGAATGGGCTGCAGGGCCGTGATGAGCTCGTTGCGCACGACGTCCCAGTTGGTGCCTGGCGCGGGGGCTGCCTGGGAGGCGGGCTCGTTTTCCGGGGGAGGTGGTGCATCCGTCGGCGTGGTGGCGCAGGCGGAAACGAGCAGGGCGAGGCAGGCGGCGAGAGCGGTATTCCTGTTCATCATGATGTGCATGTAAATGTGGGTCTGGGTGGAAGAACCCGCGCAGTATATCGGTCCGGCGTACTCTGTTGCAGCCATGCGCGGAGCGCCCGCCATGCGATAAACCCTGCTGCGCGCGGGGGTGAGGGGAGCCGGGCGCTCCGGTATGATTCCGTCCGTTCCCCGCGAAGGGCGATGTGATCATCAAGGAAGCCGACATGAGCGTGTCCCAGGAAACCGTAACCGCAACGCTGAAAACCGTGATTGATCCGAACACGGGCAAGGATCTGGTCAGCAGCCGCTGCATCCGCAATCTGGTGGTTGATGGCGGCAACGTCCGTTTCGAGGTCGAGCTGGGCTACCCGGCCAGGAGCCAGCATGAGCCGATCCGGGAGATGCTGTGGCATGCGCTGGCGGCGCTGCCGGGTATCGGGCGGATCGATATCGGCGTGCGCAGCGCGGTGGTGGCGCACGCGGTGCAGCACGGCGTGAAGCTGCTGCCGGGGGTCAAGAACATCATCGCGGTGTCGTCGGGCAAGGGCGGCGTGGGCAAGAGCACCACGGCGGTGAACCTGGCGCTGGCGCTGGAGGCCGAAGGCGCGCGCGTCGGCATTCTCGATGCCGATATCTACGGCCCTTCGCAGCCGCAGATGCTGGGCATTGGCGGGCAGCGGCCCGAATCGCGCGACGGCAAGACGATGGAGCCGCTCGAAGCCTACGGCATGCAGGCGATGTCCATCGGCTTTCTGGTCGATACCGATACGCCAATGGTCTGGCGCGGCCCGATGGCGACGCAGGCGCTGAACCAGCTGCTGAAGGAAACGAACTGGCGCGACCTCGATTACCTGGTGATCGACATGCCGCCGGGCACGGGCGACATCCAGCTCACGCTGTCGCAGAGCGTACCGGTGACGGGAGCGGTGATCGTCACCACGCCGCAGGACATTGCGCTGCTCGATGCGCGCAAGGGACTGAAAATGTTCGAGAAAGTAGGCGTGCCCATTCTCGGCGTGGTCGAAAACATGAGCGTCCACATCTGTTCGCAGTGCGGGCACGAGGAACATATTTTCGGCGCGGGCGGCGGCGAGTCGCTGTGCAGCGACTACGGCATACCCTTTCTTGGCGCCCTGCCGCTGGATCTGCGCATCCGCATGGAAGCGGACGGCGGCACGCCGACGGTGGCGGCGGATCCGGACTGTCGCATCGCCGCGATCTACAGGGAAATCGCGCGCAAGGTTGCGGTGCGGATCGCGGAAAAGGCCAGGGACATGACGCACAAGTTCCCCAACATCGTGATCCAGAACACCTGAGCGGCGCAGCGCAGCGGCGCGCGCCATGCCGTGCGCCGTTCTCGGTGGCCGTTGCGATATTCATTGTTTCAGGGGAGCCGTTCTGCCCTACACTACGCGCATTTTTTTGCCGGTCCAGCTTCCGGCGACAGAGGGATCGCGCTGATGTCCATCAAGTCAGACAAGTGGATCCGCCGCATGGCGGAGCAGGAAGGCATGATCGAGCCTTTCGCGCCGGAGCTCGTGCGCAGCAACGGCGGCGGCAAGATCGTTTCCTACGGCACGTCGAGCTACGGCTACGATGTGCGCTGCGCGGACGAATTCAAGATTTTCACCAACATCAATTCCACCATTGTCGATCCGAAGGCGTTCGATGAGCGCAATTTTGTCGATTTCCGCGGCGACGTGTGCATCATCCCGCCCAACTCCTTCGCGCTGGCGCGCACGGTGGAATACTTCCGCATTCCGCGCAACACGCTCACGGTTTGCCTGGGCAAGAGCACCTATGCGCGCTGCGGCATCATCGTCAACGTGACGCCGCTCGAACCGGAGTGGGAAGGGCACGTGACGCTGGAATTCTCCAACACCACGCCGCTGCCCGCGAAAATCTACGCCAACGAGGGCGTGGCGCAGATGCTGTTCTTCGAATCGGACGAGATCTGCGAAACGTCGTACCGGGATCGCGGCGGCAAGTATTTTGGCCAGACCGGGGTGACGCTGCCCCGGATCTGAGTCCTGCGCGCCAGCGCGGAAAACAGCGGGAGGACGGGGGCCGTTGCGGCCCCCTTGTCCTTTCCGGTCACGCAACATGAACAACACGGACGGGCAAAACCGTTTGCCCGGGCAGGCCGCAGCAGGAGGAACGAAAGATGCGCTTCCATTTTCCCGTCATCATCATCGATGAAGACTTCCGCTCCGAAAACACCTCGGGACTGGGTATCCGCGCGCTCGCCAAGGCGATCGAGAACGAAAACATGGAAGTGCTGGGCGTGACTGGCTACGGCGATCTGGCCGCCTTCGCGCAGCAGCAGAGCCGCGGTTCGGCGTTCATCCTCTCGATCGACGACGAGGAATTTTCCTCGCCCGAGGCGTCGGCGAAAGCGATTGCCGACCTGCGCGGCTTCGTCGAGGGCATCCGCTTCCGCAACGCCGACATTCCGATTTTCCTGCACGGCGAAACGCGCACCAGCCGGCACATTCCGAGCGACGTGCTGCGCGAGATGCACGGCTTCATCCACATGTTCGAGGACACGCCGGAGTTCGTCGCCCGCTATATCGTGCGCGAGGCGAAGCACTATCTGGAGTCGTTGCCGCCGCCGTTTTTCCGCGCGCTGACCCACTACGCCGCCGACGGTTCCTATTCCTGGCACTGCCCCGGGCACTCGGGCGGCGTCGCTTTCCTGAAAAGCCCGGTGGGCCAGATGTTCCATCAGTTCTTCGGCGAGAACATGCTGCGCGCCGACGTGTGCAACGCGGTCGACGAACTCGGCCAGCTGCTCGACCACACCGGCCCGGTCGCCGCTTCCGAGCGCAACGCCGCGCGCATCTTCAACTGCGACCATCTGTATTTCGTCACCAACGGTACCTCCACGTCGAACAAGATGGTGTGGCACACCACGGTGGCGCCGGGCGATGTCGTCGTGGTCGACCGCAACTGCCACAAGTCGATTCTCCACTCCATCATCATGACTGGCGCCGTGCCGGTGTTTCTCACGCCCACGCGCAACCACTACGGCATCATCGGACCGATTCCGCTGGCGGAGTTTTCCATCGACAACATCCGCAGGAAAATCGCGGCGAATCCCTTTGCTGGCGAGGCGAACAACGCGAAGCCGCGCATTCTGACGATCACCCAGTCCACCTACGACGGCGTGGTGTACAACGTGGAGACGATCAAGGAGATGCTCGACGGGCGCATCGACACGCTGCATTTCGACGAGGCCTGGCTGCCGCACGCGGCTTTCCACGATTTTTACGGCGATTACCACGCCATTGGCGCTGACCGCGTGCGCTGCAAGGACTCGATGGTGTTTTCCACCCAGTCGACGCACAAGCTGCTCGCCGGTCTGTCGCAGGCGTCGCAGATCCTCGTGCAGGACTCGGAAACGCGCAAACTCGACCGCGACATCTTCAACGAAGCTTACCTGATGCATACCTCCACTTCGCCCCAGTACGCCATCATCGCCAGTTGCGATGTCGCGGCGGCGATGATGGAGCCGCCGGCGGGCACCGCGCTGGTCAACGAATCGCTGATGGAGGCGGTCGAGTTCCGCCGCGCGATGCGCAAGGTCGATGCCGAATTCGGCGACGCCGACTGGTGGTTCAAGGTCTGGGGGCCGGAGTACCTTGCCGAGGCAGGCTTGGGCGAGCGCGAAGACTGGATGCTCAACAGCAACGAAAGCTGGCACGGCTTCGGCGATCTGGCGCCGGGCTTCAACATGCTCGACCCGATCAAGGCCACCATCATCACGCCGGGGCTCGACATGGAAGGCGATTTCGCCGACCACACCGGCATTCCCGCCGCCATCGTCACCAAATATCTTTCCGAGCACGGCATCATCGTCGAAAAGACCGGCCTGTACTCCTTTTTCATCATGTTCACCATCGGCATCACCAAGGGCCGCTGGAACACGCTGGTGACGGAACTGCAGCAGTTCAAGGACGACTACGACCGCAACCAGCCGCTATGGCGCGTGATGCCCGAGTTCATCGCCAAGCACCCGCGCTATGAGAAAGTGGGGCTGAAAGACCTGTGCGACCAGATCCACAGCTTCTACAAATCGCAT
>JAVBTY010000053.1:0-14120 GCA_031555955.1 Rhodocyclaceae bacterium
CGTGACTTCCTTGCCGGTTTTGGTCTTGTACCAGGCGGTGAAAGCGGGGTTGATGTCCTTGTACAGCTCGCGCGTCACGTCATAAGACGCATTGAGCAGCGAAGTCTGCGCCGACGCGGAAAACGCGGCGCCAGCCAGCGCAAGCGCGCCAAGCGCGGTAGCGAAACGGGAACGGAAGCGGTGTTTCATAAGATGTCCTCGACATTGTCTGCAAGCCGGGACACAGGTTAGTGCACTGCAAAAAGAACAGGAATAAATAAAGGGTTATTTCCATAGATCGAAATGGAAATATGCGCCGCAAAAAAGCCACCCGCATCGCGCGACGGCCAGGTACCCGACGTCTACAAACGCATGACCGACAGCATCGCGTTTCGAGAACTTGCGTCAAAGTTCGATAAGGCTATTGGTAGCGTCCGTGCCAGCTTTTACGACCCGACGCTTGCGGCAAAAGCCTGGAGCGCGTTAGCGCGCACCACAGAAAAACTGGCGAGCCGGTTGCACGTTATATTGCCAGCTTCGGCAAAACGGCAATAAACCATCAATACGTCGCGTCTAAAAAGAAAAGGCCTTTGGTTTTCAAGGGCCTTTTCATGAAGTTGGCGGAGAGGGCGGGATTCGAACCCGCGTTAGGGTATTACCCTAAACACGCTTTCCAGGCGTGCGACTTAAACCACTCATCCACCTCTCCGTGGAGTCGCGCATTCTAGCGGCAAAGCTGGAACGAAGGAAGTCTTGTCCGGTGCGGCCTTAATTCTCCGGATCTGGTTTCAGGCGCGGATAGCGGACGTAATCGACCAGATCCTGGATTTCCGTGGAGGGCGCGGGCGTGCACAAGCTGACGAGGATGGTGACGGCGAACCCGAGGGGGACGCCGAATACGCCGGCGGAAATCGGGTTGATGCCGAACCAGGCGTTTGCGGGTGAGCCGCCGAAGAACGGGTGGGTGTGCAGAACGTAGAACAGGGTGAGGCCGCATCCGGCGAGCATGCCGGTTACGGCGCCCGGCTGGTTGGCGCGTTTCCAGAAAATACCAAGGACCAGTGCGGGAAAGAAGGCGGATGCGCCGATCGAAAAGGCGAAACCGACCATGAACAGGATATTGTCCGGCCGCAGCGAGGCCACCCAGGCGGCAATGATGGCGACGATGAGAAGCTGGGATTTTGAAATGACGAGACGGCGGTGGGTGGAGGCGTCCGGATTGATGACTTTGTAGTAAAGGTCGTGCGACAGCGCGTTGGAAATGGTCAGCAGCAGGCCGTCGGCGGTGGAGAGCGCGGCGGCGAGCCCGCCCGCGGCGACGAGGCCGGAGATGACGTAGGGCAGGCCGGCGATTTCCGGCGTGGCGAGCAGAATCACATCCGTATTGAGCGTGAGTTCGGCCAGCTGCAGGATGCCATCGCCGTTGATGTCCTCGATTTTCACCAGCCCGATCTTGCCCCACGAGGCGACCCAGCCCGGCAGCACCGACAGGCTGGAACCGACGACGTTGGTATATACCTCCCACTTGGCGAACACGGCGTAAGCGGGCGCGGTGATGTAGAACAGCAGGATGAAGGCGAGCGACCAGAACGCCGAGCGCCGGGCATCGGCTACGCCGGGTGTGGTGTAGTAGCGCGCGAGGACATGCGGCAGTCCGGCCGTGCCAACCATGAGCACGAACACGAGGGCGAGAAAATTGTTGCGCGCCACGGCGGATTCCGCCGGGGTTTTCCCCGGATGGGCTTCGGTGTGGCGCGGCGGCGGCCGGGCCCGCTCCAGCGCCTGGGCGCGCGCCTGCTGCCAGCGCTGGCGGGCCTCTTCAGCAGATCGCGGCAGATCGCGCAGTGCGCGCTCTGTCAGGGCGATGTCGCGCGCGGGCGCGGTTTCCATGCGCAGTTTATGCAGATGGTCGACAAGCTGGCTCCGTTCGGCGGCGAGCGATCCGGGCAGCGCGTCGATCTTCGCCGCGTAATCATCCGCGCGGCGGTGGTACAGATCGCGCACTTCGATTTCGTCCGGCGCATCAAACAGTTCCGCCTCGCGCCCGGAAAGCTGGGTGAGCACACTGCCGTAGGTTGCCTGCGGCAGGGGGATGCCGGTGAGCTTGTAGGACAGGATGACCACCGGCACGAGGTAGGCGATGATGAGGATGACGTACTGGGCCACCTGGGTCCAGGTCACCGCGCGCATGCCGCCGAGAAAGGAGCAGACCAGAATGCCCGCGAGGCCGACGAAGAGACCGATTTCGAACTCGATGCTGATGAAGCGGCTGGCGATCAGGCCGACGCCGTAAATCTGCGCCACCAGGTAGATGAAGCTTGCCAGCGCGGCGGCGGCGACACCCGCCAGGCGCGCGGCGTTGCCGCCGTAGCGGGCGCCGAGAAAATCGGGGATGGTGTATTGGCCGAACTTGCGCAGGTAGGGGGCGAGCAGCAGGGCGACGAGCACGAAGCCGCCAGTCCAGCCGGTGACGAAGGCGAGCCCCTCGAAGCCAGAAAAGTACAGGGTTCCGGCCAGGCCGATGAACGAGGCGGCGCTCATCCAGTCCGCCGCCGTCGCCATGCCGTTGAACACCGCGGGCACGCGCCGCCCGGCGACGTAGTATTCGACCACATCGGAGGTGCGGCTGATGACCCCGATGCTGGCGTAAATGGCGATGGTGACGAACAGGAAGATGTGGCCGATGGCGCGCTGCGGCAGTCCGAGGCGCTCCCCCGCCGCCAGCAGGAGGACGAACAGGATGAAGCCGATGGAGTACCAGCCGTAGTACAGCCGCAGGCGGCTGGAGAAGTCGCGCGGGCCTTTCACAGCGGCGGCCCGCCTGCCTGGATCGTACGCATGCGGACTGTTGTCAGTATTTGACCCTGGCGTAATAGGATTTTTCCGCCGCCTCCCGCGCCTGCCGCAGGGTATGGATGCCCTTTTCCGCCAGCAGCGGCAGCAGTTTCAGGAATACCTCGGCGGTAACAATCGCATCGCCCATGGCGGTATGGCGGCCGATGATCGTGATACCCAGCCGCTCGGCGATCGCTTCCAGCCGGTGCGATTCCTGGTTGGGGTGGATCACAGCGGACAGCAGCAGCGTATCCAGCACCGGATGATCGAAGCGCAGCCCGGTGGCGGCCTCCTTCAGCTGAAGAAAGCGCATGTCGAAGGCGGCGTTGTGCGCCACCAGCACGGTATCGGCGGCGAAGGCGTGGAAAGCAGGCAGCACCGTTGCGATATCGGGCTGGCCGCGCAGCATTTCCGGCGTGATGCCGTGGATCTGCGTTGATTCGGGCGTGAGCGGACGGCGCGGGTCCACGAGCTGTTCGAAGGATTCGCCGCGCAGCAGCTTGCCGTTGAGGATGCGGGTGGCGCCAATCTGGATGATCTCGTCGCCCTGCGACGGGTTCAGGCCCGTGGTTTCGGTGTCGAATACGGTGAAAGCGAGTTCGGAGAGCGGGCGGTCTTCCAGCGCGCGCGAGCGCTCCGACCACTTGAACAGGTCGAAATCGTAATACTCGGGGCGGCTTTCGCCCTTGAGGAAGGTTTCCGCCGCCACCTGTTCCTGCGGCGCGGCCACTGGCAGAAGGATGCGGAAAAAGGCGCGGTGGCGCACTTTTTCGCGCTCCAGCCATATTTCTCCATCGTGCCGCTCGATCACGTCGCGCACGGTAAGCGGGCTGCTTTCGCCCGCGAAACGCATCGACTCCAGTTCCCAGCTCATCACCGTTTCGGTGCTCATCGCCTGCCCCGACCAGATCAGGTCTAGATGCGCCAGACGGCCCGCGCCACTGAGGCGGAAGCGCACTTCACGCACCTCGAATTCGTCCGACAGCCGGCTGGCGAGGTAGGTGAGCGCCTGCAGCAGCGAGAAACTGTCCACCTTGACCCACAGCGACTCGTCGATCTCTTCCACCTTGGTCGGCAGCGAAACAAGGCTTTCGATGCGCCGCTGCGCCGCGGCGATCAGATCCGCGCCCAGCATTTCTTCCAGCGGCCAGCGTGTTTTCAGCGAATCGGCGAATTCCGCCGCCGTCTGATCGAGGCGGCCGCTCATCGTCTGCACCTCGTCGCGGATCACCTTGCGGAAGCGCTCGCGCAGGTCTTCCTGCAGGTCGGGATATTCCTCAAGCATTTCCGCCGCCGCGCGCACGTTGGCGAGCGAGGCGCGGTTGGTCTCGGTCAGGGCGTGCAGCATCTGGTCGCGGCGCGACTCGGTTTCAAAGTCGCGGGTAATGTTGTCCAGCATCAGGATGAAGCCGGTGACCGCGCGCTCGTCCTCCCCGCCATTTTCGCCGTTCTCTCCGGCTTCGCCCGCGCTGCGGGAGAGCACTGGCGCCATCTGCGCGCGCAGCAGTTGTCCGGAGCGCGTCGCGGTCACGAAATGGGCCACCGGCTGCGCGCCGCGGCGCAGACGGTGCTGGATGGTTTCCAGCGCGTGGCCGATCAGGTTGCGCTCGAATACGGTGTAGATCGAGCGGCCCAGACCGATCAGCTCGCCGCCGCCGATCGCGGTGGCTTCCGCCAGCGCGCGGAACTGGAGGCGGGCGCGGTTGTTGTAGAGCAGGATGCGGCCGTCCAGGTTGCACACGACCACGCTCTGGGTCAGCTCGGACATGAGCGCGGCGAGGCGGTTTTTTTCCTCCTCGACCGAATTCATCGCCTCCCGGATGCGTGTCTGCACATCCTCTTTCAGCGCCCGGCGCTGCGCCGCCAGCGCATCGATCGTTGCGGCCAGCGCGCGGGTTTCATCGCTGCCCGCCCGTGGAAGCGCGCGCCCGCTATCGCTGCCGAGCAGCACCTGGCTTTCCTCCAGCAGACGGGCCGGCGCCACAACGTATTCGCCGTGCAGCCAGCGCGCGACCAGGGCGGCGGCGGCCATGCCCAGCAGGCACACCACGGCCAGCAGCCCGGCGCGCGGGGCCAGCAGGGCGGAAAGCGTTTCGCTTTCGGCGGACGAAAGATCCGAACCGACCAGCCCCCCCGCGGCGGCGAACAGGGCGGGAACGAACGCCGCCGCTCCTGCGGCGGCGATGGCCAGACGCTGTTTTGGACTCATTCCCCCACTCCGAGCAGGGTGCGCACGCGGGCCACCAGCTCGCGGGTGGAGAAGGGTTTGGTCATGTAGGCGTCCGCGCCCAGCGCCAGCCCCTTGGCGACCTCGGTGTCACGACCCTTGGCGGTGAGCATCAGGATGCGGGTGGCGTGCAGTTCGGGATCGGCCTTGATTTCCTGGCATACCTCGAAGCCGTTTTTCTTCGGCATCATCACGTCGAGCAGCACCAGATCGGGGCGCTCGGCGCGGATGCGGCGCACGCCCTCATCGCCGTCGCCGGCCACCATAACCTCGAACCCCTCGCGTTTCATCAGGAATTCGAGCGAAATAACGATGTTCTGCTCATCGTCGACGATCAGTATTTTTTTTGCCATGGATGTGTCCTCCCCCCGTTCATTTTATGTCATCAGTCCGCCGCGACCGGCAGCAGCGGCAGCGTGAATGAAAATACCGACCCCTGCCCCGGGCGGGATTCGACCCACAGCCGCCCGCCGAAGTGTTCGATGATTTCCCGGCTGATGGGCAGCCCCAGCCCCGTTCCCTGCGGGCGCGCGCGTTCGTCGCCGCCCTGGCGGAATTTCTCGAAGATTAACGCCTCCTGCCCCGCGCCGATACCCGGCCCGTTATCCGCGACATCAACGCGGATGGCATGCCCGTCGCAGGCCAGCGTAACGGTAACGCGCCCGCTGTCCGGCGGAACGAACTTTGCCGCGTTGGACAGCAGGTTGAGCACAACCTGCAGCAGGCGGTCGTGGTCGGCGCGCAGCACCGGGGCATCGTCTGGCAGGCGCAGCGCCACGGCGGCGCCGCGATCGCGGAAAAGCTGCGCCGTTGCTTCTGCCGCATGCACGACCAGTTCCCGCATATTCACGTCGGAGTTGTGCCATTCCGCATGGCCCGATTCGATTTTGGCCAGATCGAGCACCTGGTTGACCAGGCGCGTCAGGCGTTCGGTTTCGGAAACGATGATGCCGAGAAAGCGCTGGCGTTCGTCGAGCGCGGTTTCCGGATCATCCAGCAGCATTTCCGACAGCGCGCGGATCGAGGTCAGCGGTGTGCGCAGCTCATGCGTGACCGACGACATGAAATCATCCTTGAGGCGGTCCAGTTCCTTCAGCCGCCCGTTGGCGATGCGCAGTTCCGCCGTCGCTGCCTCCAGCGCCCGTGACTTTTCCTCCAGCTGATGCGAATACGCCCTGATCTGTGAAGCCTCGTCGAGGATGTGCATCACCTCATCCAGCCCCAGCGGCTCTTCCTGCACCACGGTTGACACCATCACCCGCGCCGAGGCGCTGCCGATCGCGCCCGCGAGCTGGGTTTCGGCGAAATGGACCAGGCCAGCATCGGCCCGCAGCGCATCGACGCTGGCCGCGCCGCGTGAGCGCGCATAGGTTTCAAAGGCCTCATCGGTGCGGCGCTGGCCGAGAAAGCGCGCCACCAGCGGAACCAGATCCCGCGCCTCCGCGCCGCCGCGCCAGAATCCCGCCAGCGGCGCGCCAGCCCGGCGCTGGACATCGACAAACAGCGTCGCCTGGCTCGCCTCCGCGCCATTGGGCTCGCGCAGCAGCGAAACGGCGATGTACCCGCCGATATTGGCGAGCAGGCTCCAGAACAGCGCATGGCTGACGTTATCCAGCCCAGTCAGGCCAAAGAGCTGCTCCGGGCGCAGCCAGGCCAGCCCGGCCACGCCGGTTTCAAGAAAAGCCGCATCGAGCCAGCCCGATTTGGCGAACGAAGGCAGCAGCAGGGTATAGGCCCAGACCGCGAAACCAGCCAGCAGCCCGGCCAGCGCTCCTTCGCGCGTGCCGCCGCGCCAGTACATGCCGCCCAGCATCGCCGGAGCGAACTGCGCCACCGCGGCAAAGCTGATCAGCCCGATGCCGACCAGTCCGTAAGCATTCCCGGCCAGACGGAAATAGAGATAGCCGAGCAGAAGAATGGCGATGATCGCGCTGCGCCGGATACCGAGCAGCAGCCCGGTCAGATCGCCGCGCCCGCTGCTGGCGAAACGCCCGCTGTGCAGCAGCAGCGGCATCACCAGATCGTTGCACACCATGGTGGACAGGGCGACGGTTTCGACAATGACCATGCCGGTAGCCGCCGACAGCCCGCCGATAAAGGCGAGCAGGGCGAGCCCTTCGTGCCCGTGCAGCAGCGGCAGGGTGAGGACGAAGGTATCCGGATCCCCCGCGCCGCTGCCGGACTGGAGCAGCCCGCCAAGCGCAATGGGCATGACGAACACGTTGATCGCCAGCATGTAGGCGGGGAAAAACCAGGTGGCGCGGCGCAGATGCTGCTCGTTCACGTTTTCCACCACCGCGATCTGGAACTGGCGCGGCAGGAAAAATACCGAAAGCATCGCCAGCACGATGTGCGCGAACCAGCCGCCATAGCCCGCGCCACTGCCGCCGCCGCTGCCGAAGTCCATCAGCGCCGCCAGATCCGGATGCGCCATCGCGCGCGCATACAGATCGGCGAAACCATCGTACAGCCCATAGGTGACGAACACGCCGACGGCGAGAAAGGCGAGCAGCTTGACGGCCGATTCGAATGCGATTGCCGCCACCATGCCTTCGTGCCGCTCAGTGTTGTCGAGATGCCGGGTGCCGAACAGGATCGCGAATGCGGCCAGCGCAAGGGCGGTATAGAACGCGCCGTCGTGCAGCCAGTCGCCCGCGAACGGCGGCGGCGAGGCGATGTCCCGGGCCACAAGCACCGTATAGCCGCCGGAAATCGCTTTCAGCTGCAGCGCGATATAGGGCACGACGCCCACGACCGCGATAACCGTCACCAGGCCGCCAAGCAGGTGGCTTTTCCCGTAGCGCGAGGCGATGAAATCCGCGATGGAGGTAATGCGGTAGGCCTTGGCAATGCGGATCATTTTCAGCACCACCAGCCACGACAGCATCCAGCCCAGCGTCGGGCCGAGGTAGATCGGCAAAAACCACGCTCCGCCGGAGGCGGCCCGTCCGACGCTGCCGAAATACGTCCACGCGGTGCAGTAAACCGCCATGGACAGGGCATAGACCCAGGCATTGGCGATAACGGAACGCCCGCGGTCGGCGCGGCGGTCGCCGAAGTGGGCCACGGCGAACAGCGCCAGCAGGTAGGCGCAGGAGGCGCCGACGACGACGGTAACGGGAAGCATCGCCCAGCCCTGTCAGCGCGCGCCCCGCTCGACGATCCAGGCGGTCACTGCGACCAGACCAAACCAGACGCCAAGCAGATAGGCATGCAGCAGTGGCAGCCCGAACACGGTTTCGGGCCGGTCGAAGAGGGACATGACCGGATAGTTCAGCAGCAGCGCGCCAGCCATGAAAACAGCGATCAGGCGTTGTCCCGCGAGCCCCCTGCGCATCAAAGACCCTTACGCATCATCCGCTCCTGCGATGATGACGGCATTGAGGCGCCCTTCGGCCCATGCCGGAGAGCGTCCGTAAAAAAAGAGGCGCGTCTGACGCGCGCCTTCTCTCCTGCACCCCATCCGGCGCAGTGCCCGGATGCCCTCCATCATTCCTTGCCCTGGCGGGCGCGGCGCGCCCGCCAGGGTTTGCTTCCGTCAGCGCGCGCCCAGCCTGAGCTGTTCGAGCACCGCCGGGTTTTCCAGCGTCGACACGTCCTGGGTAACGTCCTCGCCCTTGGCGAGTTGGCGCAGCAGGCGTCGCATGATCTTGCCGGAGCGGGTCTTGGGCAGGTTCTCGCCAAAGCGGATGTCTTTCGGCTTGGCGATGGGGCCGATCTCGCGGCCAACCCAGTCCTGCAGCTCCTTGATCATTGCCGCGGCCTTGTCGCCGGTCGGGCGCGGTCCCTTGAGAACGACGAAGGCCACGATCGCCTCACCGGTCACATCGTCGGGACGACCGACCACCGCCGCTTCCGCCACTTTCTCGTGCGCCACCAGCGCGGATTCGATTTCCATCGTGCCCATGCGGTGGCCGGAAACGTTCAGCACGTCGTCGATGCGGCCGGTGATGGTGAAGTAGCCGGTTTCCTTGTCGCGGATCGCGCCATCGCCAGCCAGATACAGTTCGCCCCTGAAGTCTTCCGGGTAGTAGGATTTTTTAAAGCGGTCCGGATCGCCCCAGATCGTGCGGATCATCGCGGGCCACGGGCGCTTGATGACGAGGATGCCGCCCTGGCCGTTGGGCACTTCGGTGCCGGTTTCATCCACCACCGCGGCCATGATGCCCGGGAAGGGCAGCGTGCACGAGCCTGGCACCAGCGGTGTCGCGCCCGGCATCGGCGTGATCATGTGCGCGCCGGTTTCGGTCTGCCAGAAGGTATCGACGATCGGGCAGCGGCCACCGCCGACGTTTGCGTGATACCACTCCCACGCGGCCGGGTTGATCGGCTCGCCGACGGAGCCGAGCAGGCGCAGCGAGGACAGCGCATATTTGGTCGGATGCACCGCCGGGTTGTTGTCGGCGGCCTTGATCAGCGAACGGATCGCGGTCGGCGCGGTGTAGAAGATGGTGACGCCATGATCCTGGATCATCTTCCAGAAACGGCCGGCATCCGGATAGGTCGGCACGCCTTCGAACACGATCTCGGTCGCGCCGCAGGCGAGCGGCCCGTAGGTGATGTAGGTATGGCCCGTCACCCAGCCGATGTCGGCGGTGCACCAGAAAACGTCGGACGGCTTGATGTCGAAGGTGTATTGCATCGACAGCACGGCCTGCAGCAGGTAGCCGCCGGTTGAATGCTGCACGCCCTTCGGCTTGCCGGTGGAGCCCGAGGTGTAGAGCAGGAACAGCGGGTGTTCCGCCTCAACCCACTCCGGTTCGGCCGTTTCAGCCTGGCTGCCGACCAGTTCGTCGTACCAGACATCGCGCCCGGCGACGATATTGGCGTCACTGCCGGTGCGCTTGACCACCACCACTTTCCTGACCGATTCGCAGCCGCTCATCGAGAGCGCTTCGTCTGCGATCGGCTTCAGCGGCAGCGCCTTGCCGCCGCGGAACTGGCCGTCGGCGGTGATGAGCACCGCCGCAGAGGTATCGTTGATGCGGTCGCGCAGCGCCTGGGCGGAAAAACCGCCGAACACCACGGAGTGGGTAGCGCCGATACGGGCGCAGGCCTGCATGGCGACGATGCCTTCGATCGACATCGGCAGATAGATCACAACGCGGTCGCCCTTGCCCACGCCAAGGCTGCGCAGGCCGTTCGCCAGTTTGCACACGCGGGCGAGCAGATCCTTGTAGGTGACGCGGGTAACCTTGCCGTCGTCGCCTTCGAAAATGATGGCGACTTTATCGCCCAGCCCTTTTTCGACGTTGCGGTCGAGACAGTTGTACGAAACGTTCAGCTTGCCGTCGGCGAACCATTTGAAGAACGGCGGGTTGCTCTTGTCCAGCACCTGCGTGAAAGGGGTTTTCCATGCAAGCAGCTCACGGGCGCGACGTGCCCAGAAGCCTTCGTAGTCATCCGCCGCCTCCTTGCATAGCGCGCGATATCCTTCCATGCCGGATACTGCGGCGTTCTTCACCATTTCTTCCGATGGCGTGTAAATGCGGTTCTGTTCACTGGACATACTCACCTCTCATCAATGTAGCTATGGGCAAAGCAGACCCGGGCATACCAGCCAGCCAGACCCGGCCCGTGCCTGCCGTGCGCCGCTTGTTGGTCTGTCCGGATTAAAAGGTAACTATCTTACACGCGGCTTACATGCGGACATGCCTCATGCGCGGCAGATTGTCGCGCCTGCGCCGGTGCTAGAATCGTAGTCCGCAGCGCGGTCGGCGTTCCCTGCCGCGCATCCTGTTTTCCCGGTTTCCCATAGCCCGTTTTCCCTTTTCAAATCAATATTTAGCCGGAGATCAAGCGCCATGACCGTGATTCGCGAAGAAGACCTCATCCAGTCCGTCGCGGATGCCTTCCAGTACATCAGCTACTACCACCCGCTCGATTACATCAGGGCGCTGGGGGAGGCGTGGGAACGGGAGGAAAGCCCGGCGGCGAAGGACGCCATCGCCCAGATACTCACCAACTCGCGCATGTGCGCCGAAGGCCACCGTCCGATCTGTCAGGACACTGGCATTGCCGTGGTATTCCTCAGGGTCGGCATGAACGTGCGCTGGGACAGCAGACTGAGCGTGCAGCAGATGGTCGACGAAGGCGTGCGCCGCGCCTATAACCACCCGGACAACAAGCTGCGCGCCTCGGTGCTGCTCGATCCCGCCGGCGCCCGCCGCAACAGCAAGGACAACACGCCGGCGGTGGTGCATTACGAAATCGTTCCCGGCGATCACGTCGAAGTCACCTGTGCGGCCAAGGGCGGCGGCTCCGAGAACAAATCGAAGCTGGCCATGCTCAACCCGTCCGACTCCATCGTCGACTGGGTGCTGAAAACGGTGCCCACGATGGGCGCGGGCTGGTGTCCGCCGGGCATCCTCGGCATCGGCATCGGCGGCACGCCGGAAAAAGCGATGCTGCTGGCCAAGGAATCGCTGATGGCGCCGGTCGATATCCACGAACTGAAAGCGAAGGCCGCCAGCGGCGCCGCGCTGTCCCGCGCCGAGGAACTGCGCCTGGAGCTGATGGAAAAGGTCAATGCGCTCGGCATCGGCGCGCAGGGTCTGGGCGGACTGACCACCGTGCTCGACGTGAAGATTCTCGACTACCCCACCCACGCCGCCAGCCTGCCGGTGGCGATGATTCCGAACTGCGCCGCCACCCGTCACGTCCATTTTGAACTCGACGGTTCCGGCCCGGCCAGGCTCGAAACGCCGAAGCTGGAAGACTGGCCGGACGTTACCTGGAAGGCCGATACCAACGTCGCCACCCGCGTCGATCTGAACACGCTCACCAGGGAACAGGTCGCCGCCTGGAAACCGGGCCAGATCCTGCTGCTCAGCGGCAAGATGCTCACCGGCCGCGACGCCGCGCACAAACGCATCCAGGACATGCTGGCCAAGGGCGAAAAGCTGCCGGTGGATTTCACCAACCGCGTCATCTACTACGTCGGACCGGTCGACCCGGTGCGCGAAGAAGCGGTCGGCCCCGCCGGCCCCACCACCGCCACGCGCATGGATAAATTCACCCGCATGATGCTGGAAAAGACCGGGCTGATCTCCATGATCGGCAAGGCCGAGCGCGGCTCCATCGCCATCGACGCGATCCGCGACAACCGCTCCGCCTACCTCATGGCCGTCGGCGGCGCGGCCTATCTGGTTTCCAGAGCGATCAGAACGGCGAAAGTCGTCGGTTTCGCCGACCTCGGCATGGAGGCAATCTACGAGTTCGACGTGACCGACATGCCCGTTACCGTCGCCGTCGATTCCAGCGGCGCCAGCGTGCACAACACCGGCCCGAAAGAATGGCAGGTGAAGATCGGCAAGATTCCGGTCACGGTTGCCTGATCCGCGCCAGTGGCCGCCCCGCTCAGGGGCGGCCGGTCTGGGTCATTGAGGGAAGTTGCGCGGACAGAAAAGCAGGCTGGGGAACCTGTCCCGCACACTCCCGCACGCTACGCGCGTCAGTTCTCCAGCGGCGGCGCGATCGTTGCCGCATAGTCGTACAGCGCGCCGAGCATCGTTTCTTCGCGCTCACCGGCAGTTTCAGATAACGCATCGATACGGTCAGAAAATGCGGCGAGCGTGCGCGCGCCGCCCGCGCCGTGATGCAGCTGGGCAATACGGTGCGCCTCCCAGCGCATCCGGTCTTCTTCGCTGAGCGAAGCGGGGAAATTGCGTGCGCGGTAGCGGAACACAAGCTCTTCAAGCCGCGCATCGGTAAAGCTGAAACGCCCGGCGGCGAGCGCTTCGGGCGTCATTTCGCGCAGCGTGCCGAGCAGGCGGCGGTCGACATTGCCGGGAAAGCCTCCATAAAGATCTTCATCGACATCGGCGCGGCGTGCCTCCGCGGGGGGCGCGAAAACCTCCTTCCACAACGCGGCGAGCGGCGGAGCCTGGCGCGCGGTTTCGGCGTGCCGCTGCGCCCGCGCCAGGTCGATGCCCCATTTTTCGGCCATTGGCGGCGTAAGCGTGGCGAGGCTGGCGGTCACAACGGGCGAGCGGTTGATGTGGATGGTCTTGAGCGGCAGTCTCGTGACGCCTTCGGGCAGATCAGCGGCGCGGGTGAACAGGCGTTCGCGCACCGTCGCGGCATCGAGCGCGAAGAGTTCGGCGGGGTCGTGCGCGAGATCCCAGACGATGATCTCGTTCTTGTTGACCGGATGCGGGCCGAGCGGGAACACCACCGCGATGCAGCCGCGCTCCGGGCTGAACATGCCGGATACGTGGAGGAAGGGGCGCGGCGTGGCGGGCGATATTTCGGCCAGCACAGCGTCCTTGCCGCGCAGGCGCAGGCAGAAATTCCACAGCCGGGGCTGTTTCGCCTTGATGAGCCGGGCCAGCGCGATGGTGGCGCGCACGTCGGAGAGCGCGTCGTGCGCCGCATCGTGGCCGAGGCCGTTGGCGGCGGTGAGATGTTCGAGCCGGAACGAGGCGCGGCCATCCTCATGGCGCGGCCATTCGATGCCCTCGGGGCGCAGGGCGTAAGCGCAGCGCACGGTGTCGAGCAGATCCCAGCGGCCACAGCCGTTTTGCCATTCGCGCGCGTAAGGGTCGATCAGGTTGCGCCAGAACAGGTGGCGGGTTACTTCATCATCGAAACGCAGCGTGTTGTAGCCCGCGCCCACGGTGCCGGGCGCGGCGAGTTCGCGTTCGATCGCCGCCGCGAAGCGGTATTCGGGCACGCCCTGTTCCAGACAGTGCTGCGGCAGGATGCCGGTGAGCAGGCAGCTTTCAGGGTCGGGCAGGTAGTCGGGCGCGGGCTGGCAGTACTGCATCAACGCCGCGCCGGTTTCGTTCAGGTCCGCATCGGTGCGGATTCCGGCGAACTGGGCCGGGCGGTCGCGGCGCGAATTGAGGCCAAAGGTTTCGTAGTCGTGCCAGTAGAAAAAGCCGGGATCGGTCATGGGCGGCGCGGGCGGTGCGTTATCGGACCACCATTTTACGCACGCCCGGATGCGCTGGCGTGCCTGCGGGGGGGCGGGCCCGGCCCCGCGCCCGCGGTACACCGTTGCCCCCGCCGCGAGCAAAATCGTGAAGTGTGCCCGGGGGGAAAAAGAGCCGCGGATGTTGCAGCCCCCCGCCGAAAA
>JAVBTY010000060.1:0-10655 GCA_031555955.1 Rhodocyclaceae bacterium
CCTCAAGCGGCTCAGCATGCAGGTGGCGATTGATGATTTCGGTACGGGCTATTCAAGCCTTGCCTATCTCAAGCGTTTCTCCATCGATAAACTCAAGATCGACCGCAGCTTCGTCAAGGATCTGGCGGGTGACCGTAACGATCTCGCAATCGCTGCGGCTATTATCGCCATGGCGCACGCGCTGGATATCAGCGTCCAGGCGGAGGGGGTGGAAAATACCGCGCAGCTCGAACTGCTCCGCTCGCTGGGCTGTGACACTTATCAGGGTTATCTGTGCAGCCCCCCCATTCCCGCGGACGAATTCGAAGCCCGCTTCCTGCGCGGTTAAAAAGTGTGTCCGGGGCGGTCAGGAAAGCCCGTCGCGGCTTGTTCCTGTTTCCAGCGCGCGCGTCATGCGTTCCAGCGCCTCATCCAGCGTAGCCCGCGTGCAGCCGAAATTGAGCCGCACGAAACCGGGGAGTCCAAACTGCCGCCCATCCGAAAGGCCGATACCGGCAGCTTCAAAAAAAGCTGCGGGATCGTCCAGACCGGCGGCGCGGCAGTCGATCCATGCCAGGCAGGTTGCCTCGGGACGGGTGGTGCGTAGTCCAGGCATCCGGGCAACCGCTTCCATGACCCGGCTGCGGTTGCCGCGCAGGTAGTCCAGCAGCGCCGCGCGCCATGGACCGCCATCCCGGTAGGCGGCCTCGGTGGCGGCGAGGCCGAATACATTCACCTGCGGCACGATGCCGCGCATGGCCCGGTGGAAGCGGCTGCGCAGCGTGGCATTGGGAATGACCGCAAAAGCGCAGTAAAGCGCGGGAATGTTCCAGGTTTTGGAGGGGGCCATCAGTGTGATCGTACGCTGCGCAATACGCTCATCCAGCGCCGCCAGGGGCAGGTGGGGCGTAGCTGGATCCAGCGCCAGGCCGCAGTGGATTTCGTCGCTGCATACGATCAGGTCGCGACGTTCGGCGAGAGCGGCAATCCATTCCAGCTCGTCGCGGCTGAAAACACGGCCCACCGGATTGTGCGGGTTACACAGCATGAAAAGCCGGACGCGTTCGTCAATGGCGCCTTCCGTCGCCGCCCGGTTCCACTCCCAGCGCCCGTTCTGCTCCACCAGCGGCCGGGTGACGAGATGTCGCCTGCTGTTTCCCGGAGCGTGAAAAAAGGGGGGATAGACCGGCGTCGCGGTAAACACACCGCACCCCGGGGTTCCGGCCGCACGACAGGCCAGGTTCAGTCCGGTAACGACGCCGGGCAGCCATACCAGCCAGCCGGGTTCGATGCGCCACTGGTGATCGCGCTCAAGTCCTTCGGTGACGGCGTCGATGAGCGAGGGCCAAGGGTCCGTGTAGCCGAAAATGCCGTGTTCCAGACGCGCCCGCAGAGCATCGAGCACCGCTGGCGGCGCGGTGAAATCCATATCCGCCACCCACAGGGGCAGGATGTCGCGCCCGGCGTAGCGGCCCCATTTTTCTCCTGGAATATCCTTGCGGGAGGGTTGCTGGTCGAAATCGAAAGTCATTGTCACGGCCCCCTGACAGGAGTGAAAACCCTTGCGATCGGGCAGCACGGGTTTGAGCGCCGGGTGGATCGGCAGTGGGAATTTTGCCGCGAGCTGGCGGATATTGTCGAATGGCGTCCTGCTTTTCAGGCTGTGGGCGCGGGTACGCGGCCCGCCGGAGCAATAACGGCTAGAATGCCCCCGAAAATTTTCTGGCCAGAGGAGGAAAGGGACTGTGCATGCCGTAGCAGAACACCCGGATGGTATTTTCGCCATTGAATCCGGCTATCTTCGCCCGCGCTTTGCCGCGATCCACTTTGTGATTCACGGTGGCCGCGCGGCTATTGTCGATACCGGCAGCAACGCCTCGGTGCCGCATGTGCTGACGGCGCTCGCCAGCCTCGGTATCGCGCCGGAACAGGTGGACTGGGTGGTGCTGACGCATATCCATCTCGACCACGCGGGCGGCGCGGGCAGCCTGATGTGCGCGCTGCCCAATGCCCAGCTTGTCGTCCATCCGCGCGGCGCGCGGCACATGATCGAACCTTCCCGGCTGTGGGAGGGTGTTTCGGCGGTCTATGGTGCGGAACGGGCGTTTGCGCTTTACGGCCAGCTTGTGCCCGTGCCGGAGGCGCGCGTAATTGCCGCGGCGGACAACTGGGCGTTTGATCTTGCGGGCCGGGTTTTCCGCGTTCTCCACACGCCAGGCCATGCCCGCCACCACATCTGCATCTGGGATGAAACGGCGCGCATCTTCTTTACTGGCGACACTTTTGGATTTTCCTACCGTGAACTGGATGCGGATGGCCGCGCTTTTGCATTTCCCAGCACCTCTCCGAGCCAGTTCGACCCCGCGGCGCTGCATGCCTCGATCGACCGCATGCTGGCCTGCGGGCCGCGCGCGATGTATCTCACCCATTACGGCCGGGTGGATGATGTCGAACGCCTTGCAGCCGACCTGCACCGCCTGATCGACGCCCAGGTGGCCGTCGCCCAGGCCGCGCGCGGCAGCGGCGTTGCGCGGCACGTGGAAATTCTTGCCGGCATTGAACAGCTTGTGCGCGAGGAAACGGAACGCCAGCGCTGGGCCTTGTCCGAAGAGGCCGCGCTCGGCATCCTGCGCGAAGACCTTGAACTTAACGCGCAGGGGCTGGGCGTGTGGCTCGACAGCCTGGCCGTTGCTGAACCGGTGACGGCGTGAAGGCAAAGCGGCCGGAAACCCTTTCGGCAGGGCATGCGGGCCATGTTCCGGCCCGGCTTTCTCCCGCAGGCGGCAGGGCGTGACCAGAAGAGTTTCCTGCGCCGCTGAAGAGGTCGATACCGGACGCCGTTTCGGCGGAATCGGGCGGCTGTATGGAAACGGCGCGCTTGCCCGCCTGGCGGGCGCGCATGTGTGCGTGGCGGGTATTGGCGGCGTCGGGTCGTGGGCGGCGGAAGCATTGGCGCGCAGCGGCGTGGGGCGGCTGACCCTGATTGATCTCGACCATGTGGCTGAGTCCAACATCAACCGGCAGATTCATGCGCTGGAAGATACCCTCGGGCAGGCCAAGGTCGCGGCCATGGCCGGGCGCATCGCCGCCATCAATCCGCTGGCGCGGGTGGCGGTGGTGGAGGATTTTGTGACGCCGGAAAACGCCGCCGCGCTGCTGGACGGTTTCGATGCGGTGATCGACGCGGTCGATAATGTGCGCGCGAAGATTGCAATGGCCGTGCGGTGCCGTGAACGGCGGATTGCGCTGGTCATGGCGGGCGGGGCAGGGGGGAAAACCGATCCTTCCCGCATCCGCGTCGCCGATCTGGCGCATACCGAACAGGATCCGCTGCTTTCCAGGGTGCGCGCGGGTTTGCGCAAGGCGCACGGGTTTCCGCGCGAACCGAAGAAAAAATTTGGCATCGAGGCGATCTATTCAGTGGAGCCGCTGCGCTATCCCTCCGGACGCCAGTCCGGGAGCGCTCCGCAGGGACTGGCCTGCGCCGGGTATGGATCGAGTGTGGCGGTAACGGCGAGCGTCGGGCTGTTCGCCGCCGCGCGCGTCATTGAGCATCTGCTGCGGCAGGCGCCGGGAGAGCCGATGTGAGCGGGGCGGTCATCCTGTTCGGGCACGGCGCGCGTGATCCCGCATGGGCCGATCCGATGCGGCGGCTGCGCGCGCGCATGCTTGCGGAGACGCCCGGGGCGCGCGTGGAGCTGGCTTTTCTCGAAATGATGACGCCCGCGCTGGGTGATGCGATCGATATGCTTGCCGTGGCGGGGCATTCCCCGCTCGTGATCGTGCCGCTTTTCCTGGCGCAGAGCGGGCATGTCAAACGTGACGTGCCTGCCCTGATCGCCGCCGCGCGTGAAAGGCATCCCGGGACCGGGATCGTTCTGGCTCCGGCGGTGGGCGAGGCCGGGTCGGTGCTTGAGGCAATGGCCGCTTATGCGCGCGCCTGTCTTGCGGACGCATCTGGAGCGCCGCCGTCCTGACGCCGGGCGCGCCGGGCGTGTTGCGCAACTGTGCATTTGTGCCGCATCCGGGCAAGCCGACGCGCTGGTTCTCCGGCGGGGACGCGCTACAATCGTCCGGTTCTTATCTGTCAGGGCGTCCGCTCATGAATGACCGCTCTTCTCCTCTGGACCGTCGGCTGGACCGCCGTATTCCGCTGGGCTGCACGGCAGCCATCCTGCTGGCGGACGGAAAATCCGTTCCGGCGGAATGCATTGAAATCAGCGTCAGCGGCATGACGCTTCACGCCCGCTATGTGCCGGGGGAGGCAGAAACGGTCAAGGTGATGGTGATGTCGCCCGGAGAGCAGTCCAGCCGACCGCCGCTGGTGACGTATCTTGAGGTCAGGCGTTGCCATGCGCTGGGCGATGGCCTGTACGAAATCGGCGGCGCCACGGTGCGGGTTGTCGAATAGGGGCGGCCAGAGGACGGCCCCGGTCTGCCTGCGCGCGCCCTGGAACCTAGTCCCGGCGCGTGCGCAGCAACAGATACGCGGCGAAAACGGCGGTGGCGCTAAAGCACAGCAGCGACCAGTTTGCGATGGACAGGCCGAGGAAAGTCCAGTCAACCGCGCTGCAATCCCCCGAGCCGCTGAAAATTTTCGGCAGGGCTTCGGCGAGGGGAAAACTGTCGAGCATGAATTCCAGCCCGGGGCCGCATTCCGCGAACGCGGGCGGATAAAGCTGGATCCAGGTCTGGCGCGCGGCGATGCCCGCGCCGGTGAGCGCGGCGAGCAGGATCAGCGCGGTATAGACGCGGCGGCCCGCGTTACCCGGCCCATGCAGGCCCGCGGCCAGCGCGGTGAGGGCGACAAAAGCAAACGCGTAGCGTTGCATGATGCACATCGGACACGGTTCGAGCCCGGTCACATGCTGCAGGTAAAGACCGAAACCCAGCAGGCTGGCGCAGGTGGCGAACAGGGCGAGAAACGGGATGCGGCGGTGCGAAAGCAGGGAAAGGATCATCTGCATCGTGAACAGTCCTGGATCGGGATAACGGATTGTAGGCTGGAATGCCACGGCGTTTCATTGTCCGGTTACGATGCGCCGTGCCGGGCATGGCGGCGCAGGGGAAACCCAAAGGGAGTACAAAGGGGGCGGGAGCTTGCCGGTATCCGGTCAAAATGCCTAACATGGGGCGAACTGAATGCCCGTGGCGCCATCCAATCCGCAACGATCTCTGGCAGTGCGTTCCGCTTTCCCTGGCCGTCCCGGTGGAACCGGCGCTGCGTTTAACCCGTCATCTATCCGACCACATCCATGAATTTCCCGCTCAAAGTTCTCGCTGTCCGGTTTGGCGCCGCTCTCGCCCTGGCCCTGCCGCTTGCCGCCGCCGCCGACACCGCCGGAAGCAGCACGGCAGCTGAAACCGCTGTGTCGCTGCCGGAGCAGGCGCTCACGCCCGGCATCCTCTATTCGTTCCTGCTGGCCGAAATTGCGGGCGCGCGCGGCGATTTCGCGCTTTCCTCCCGGCTTTACCTGGAGATGGCGCAGCGCACCCGTGATCCGCGCATCGCCCGCCGCGCGACCGAAATCGCGCTCTACACGCGCGATCTGACCGCCGCGGCCGAAGCGGCGCAGATCTGGGCCGAAGCCGAACCGGCCTCGGCGGAAGCGCGCCGCATTGTCGCGGGAATCAGCGCTGGCGGCGGTGATCCCGCCCACTTTGACGATGTCCAGACCCGTCTGGCCCGGCTGCTGGCGCAGTCGCCGGAAAACCTGGCGCAGAACCTGATGGACCTGAACCGCACCCTCGCCCGTATCCAGGACAAGGATGCGGTGCGGGCCATGGTGATGCGCCTGACGGAACCTTATCTCGCTTACCCGGAAGGGCATTTTGCCCGGGCGCAGGCCAGCGCCATCGCAGGCGATCCCATGCCCGCGCTTGCTGATGTGAATGCCGCGCTCGCATTGCGCGCGCAGTGGGAACCAGCCCTCATCCTCAAGGCGCAGATCATGCAGCAGGCAGGCAATGCCAGCGAGGCGGTGGAGCTGCTCCGGGAGCAGACTGGCCGTCACCCGGAAAGCCGCAATCTGCGTCTGGCCCTTGCGCGCGCGCTGGTCGCGGCCAAACAGTATGAAGCCGCGCGCGATGAATTCCGCCAGCTGCTCAGCATGGCGCCGGACGAGCGGGATTTCATGTTTGCTGCTGCGCTGCTTTCCTTTCAGCTCGAAGATTACGCCGATGCGGCCAGCCTCTTCGAGCGCGCGCTTGCGGCGGGGCATCCGGACGCGGACACCATCCGCCTGCATCTGGGGCAGATCGCGGAAAAACGCAAGGATCCCGAAGGCGCGCAGCGCTGGTACCGTTCGGTGGGCGAGGGGCGGCAATATGGCGATGCCCAGGTGCGCGTCGCCCTGCTGCTGGCGCAGTCTGGCAAGCTGGACGAGGCGCGCCGGCATCTGCAGCAGGCGCAGGCGGATGCCGATGATGAAACCCGCCGACGCTATTTCCTTGCCGAAATACAGTTGCTGCGCGATGCCGGACAGGCCGGGCAGGCGCTCACACTTGTCGACGACGCCCTGCGCGAAAGGCCGGACGATACCGATCTTCTCTATGAATCAGCCATGCTCGCCGAACGGCTTGACCAGATGGACGTCATGGAAAGCCGTCTGCGAAAACTCATTGCGCTGGCGCCCGACAATGCGCACGCTTACAACGCACTGGGCTATTCGCTCGCCGATCGCGGGCAGCGCCTGGAGGAGGCCGAGTCGCTGATCGTGCGCGCGCTCGAACTGCTGCCGGACGATCCTTTCATTCTCGACAGCCTGGGATGGGTGCGCTTCCGGCGGGGGGACGGCGCCGCCGCAGCGGATACGCTGGAGCGCGCCTATGGGATGCGGCCGGATCCGGAAATTGCCGCGCACCTTGGCGAGGTGCTGTGGAGCCTCGACCGCCGGGACGACGCCAGCCAGATCTTCGACAAGGCCCTCTCGGCCCATCCCGGCAACGAACTGCTGCGCGAAACCGCCCAGCGTCTGCGCCGTCAGTGAGGCGGGCCATGAGGCCGGTCTTCCGGCTGGCGCTTTTTCTGGGCGGCATGGCGCTGGGTGCGTGCGCCTCTCTGGCGCCGCCCGCGCCCGTTGCCGCGATTGAGCGCAAGGCGGAAGAGACTTTTCAACTGGAAGGCCGTCTTTCCGCGAGCGATACTGGTCGCGCCGCCAGCGGCCGTATCGAATGGCGGCATACCCGCGATAGCGACAGCTGGACAGCCTTCAACCCCTTCGGCCAGATCGCCGCCCGCCTTGAACGCTCGCCGCCGGGCGCGGAGCTCGTTTTCGCCGATGGCCGCCGCTACCGTGCGGCAAGCGTTGAAGCGCTGCTGCCGGAGCTGATCGGTTTCGACATTCCTTTCGACCGCCTCGCCTTCTGGGTGCAGGCCGCCCCCCCCGCGGGTGCCGAAGTGCGCGAAGCCGATCAGGCGGGCAGACCCGTTCTGCTGATCGACCAGGGCTGGCGCATCGATTACCGTGAATACGCTTCCACCTCTGCCCGCGCGGCGCCGCTGCGGGTAGAGGTTTCCCGCGGCGACGCCCGCATCCGCCTGATTGTCGACCGATGGACTCCGAATCCCTGAATCCGCCCGAAAGCGGCTGCACGCAGCTGCTGGGCTGCCCGGCGCCCGCCAAGCTCAACCTTTTCCTGCATGTGACCGGCCGCCGCGCGGACGGCTATCACCTGCTGCAAACGGCTTTCCGTCTGCTCGACCGGGGCGACCGGCTCGATTTCACGCTGCGTGGCGATGGCGCGGTCCGGCGTGGCGCGGGCCCCGCGGGCGTGCCGCCGGAGCAGGACATCGTCGTCCGTGCGGCCCGGCTGCTTCAGAAAGAAAGCGGTGTTTCGCTGGGCGCGGATATCGCCGTGCATAAAACGCTGCCCATGGGGGGCGGGCTTGGCGGCGGCAGTTCGGATGCGGCGACCACGCTGATCGCGCTTAACCGTTTGTGGGGCGCAGGGCTGTCGCGTGAGCGTCTGCAGGCGCTTGCGTTGAGCCTTGGCGCGGATGTGCCGTTTTTCATTTACGGCCGCGAGGCCTTCGCCGAGGGCGTCGGCGAACGCTTTGCGCCGCTTCATCTGCCGCCGCGGCGGTACGTGATCGTTGCACCGGGCGTGCATGTTTCCACCGCGGAGATTTTCAGCGCGGAAGAGTTGACGCGCAACTCTGCCCCCATCACAATAGCGGACTTCGCAATAACCTCTACCCGGAATGACTTGCAGGCTGTGGCCTGCGCAAGGTATCCGGAGGTGGGGGAAGTGATCAGCTGGCTGGAGCGGTATGCTCCGGCGAGAATGACTGGATCTGGCGCATGCGTGTTCGCGGAAGCTGCATCAGAAGACGAAGCGGAACGTATCGTCGCGGATTGCCCGGCGCGGTGGCAGGCATGGCAGGCGCACAGCGTGGAAAGACATCCGCTGTACGGGTGGCTGGAACCAGCATAGATCAGTGGCGGAAAAGCTTATCTTGGGGAGTCGCCAAGTCGGTTAAGGCACCGGATTTTGATTCCGGCATTCGAGGGTTCGAATCCTTCCTCCCCAGCCAAAAAACAACGGGCAAGCTTCTGGCTTGCCCGTTGTGTTTGTAATCCTGTTCATATCGGTATCGGAGTGCGGCCATGCCAAACGGCAGCCTGATGGTCTTCACCGGCAACGCCAATCCACGGCTTGCGGCGGATGTGGTGCGCAGGTTGGGCATCTCCCTGGGATCGGCGACGGTGAGTTGCTTTTCCGATGGCGAGGTTAACGTCGAAGTGCTGGAAAACGTTCGCGGGAAAGACGTTTTCGTTCTCCAGCCCACCTGCGTGCCCACCAACGATAACCTGATGGAGCTGCTGATCATGGTCGATGCGCTCAAACGCGCCTCGGCCGGACGCATCACCGCCGCGCTGCCCTATTTCGGCTACGCGCGCCAGGACCGCCGGCCGCGTTCGGCGCGCGTGCCCATTACCGCCAAAGTCGTCGCCAACATGCTGCAGGCAGTGGGCGTGCAGCGGCTGCTGACCATGGATCTGCACGCCGACCAGATCCAGGGCTTCTTCGATATTCCCGTCGATAACGTTTATGCCGCGCCGGTGCTGCTGGCCGATCTGGATCAGCGCAGATACGACAACCTCATGGTCGTCTCGCCCGACGTCGGCGGCGTGGTGCGCGCCCGCGCCTTCGCTAAGCGGCTGGAGTGCGATCTGGCGATCATCGACAAGCGCCGTCCCAAGGCCAACGTATCCGAAGTGATGAACATCATCGGCGAAGTCGAAGGGCGCACCTGCGTCATCATGGACGACATCGTCGATACCGCGGGTACGCTGTGCAAGGCCGCCGCCGCGCTCAAGGGGCGCGGCGCCAGGCGCGTGCTCGCCTACTGCACCCATCCGGTGCTTTCCGGCGGTGCGGTGGAGCGACTGAACGGTTCCGAGCTGGATGAACTGGTCGTTACCGACACCATCCCGCTGCGCGACGACGCCAGGGCCTCGCCGCGCATCCGGCAGATTTCTGTCGCCTCGCTGCTGGCCGACACCATTCTGCGCATCAGCAACGAGGAATCCGTGTCCTCGCTGTTCATGGAATAAGGTTTTTGTCCGCGGCCTGCCGCGGGTTTCTGCTCCTGTCTGGTCGCGGGCGGGGGTTTTCAACTGGAGAGAAGTCATAATGAAAATCGAATTCAAGGCCGCCAGGCGTGAAGAGCAGGGATCGAGTGCGAGCCGCCGCCTGCGCCGCGCCGGGCGTCTGCCAGGCATCATCTACGGTTCCGGCAAGGATGCCAGCCCGATAACGCTGGATCACAACGACCTGTACCACCTGCTGAAAAAGGAAGCCTTCCACGCTTCCGTGCTCACCATCGACCTCGATGGCGCGAAAGAATCCGTGGTGCTGCGCGATACGCAATGGCATCCGTACAAACAGCAGGTGCTGCACATCGACTTTCAGCGCATCGACGCCAGCCAGAAGATGCACCTGAAAGTGCCGCTGCACTTCGTTAACGGTGAGAACTGCCCCGCCGTCAAGCTTGGCGGCAGCATCATCGCCCACGTCATGAACGAAATCGACATCGCCTGCCTGCCGGCCGACCTGCCCGCGTTTATCGAGGTCGATCTTGCCGCGCTTGAAGTCGGCCAGTCGGTCCATGTGTCCCAGCTGAAGCTGCCGAAGGGCGTCGAAGTAGTGCATCACGGTGAAGGCGACCCCGTCGTCGCATCGGCGCAGCAGACCAGGGCCAGCGCCTCCGAAGACAGCGAAGGCGAAGGCGAAACCGCCTGAGCGCGCCAGCACCGCAGGATGGCCGTTATCGACGAACGATGAATACCGCCGCGCAACCGGCTCCGCCCCGCCTCGTCGTCGGTCTCGGCAATCCTGGCGCGGAATACACCGAAACCCGGCACAACGCCGGGTTTTGGCTTTGTATGCGGCTGGCCGACGAACTGGGCGTGCGCTTCAGCCACGAAGCGCGCTTTCACGGTTTCGTCGCCCACGCCCGCGAGGCCGACCTGTGGCTGCTGATGCCGCAGACCTTCATGAACCGCTCCGGTCAGGCCGTGGGCGCGCTCTCCCGTTTCTACCGCATTCCGCCAGCCGAAATCCTCGTCGTCCATGACGAACTGGATATCCCGCCCGGCCAGCTACGGCTCAAGTTCGGCGGAGGCGCGGGCGGTCACAACGGCCTCAAGGACATCACCGCCCACAGCGGC
>JAVBTY010000017.1:0-12750 GCA_031555955.1 Rhodocyclaceae bacterium
AGCTTCATGCTGGAATTTCTCCAGTCCCATACCAACGTCGTCCATCAACCGGCTTACAACGCGCGCTGGTACAGCGGCCTCAACCCCTACGCGCTGGGCTTCGCCATGTGGCGCGACATCCGCCGCATCTGCGAAGAACCGGCGGACGAAGACCGCCGCTGGTTCCCCGACATCGCGGGCAGCAACTGGCGCGAAACCTTCGATTTCGCCATGAAGAACTTCAAGGACGAAAGCTTCGTCGCCCAATACCTGTCGCCCAAGGTGATGCGCGACTTCCGCCTGTTCGCCGTGCTCGACGACGACCGCGAGGAAAAACTCAGGGTTTCCGCCATCCACGACGATTCAGGCTTCCGCCGCGTGCGTGAAATCCTCTCCGAACACTACAACCTCGGCAGCCAGGAGCCGAACATCCAGGTCTGGAACGTCGATCTGCGCGGCGACCGCTCGCTCACGCTGCGCCTGCAAACACACCGCCGCCGCCCGCTCGGCGGCAACATCGAAGAAGTCATGAAGCACATCGCCCGGCTGTGGGGCTTCACCGTGCGCCTGGAAGCCATCAGCGAAAACGGCGGGATCGAACCTGTATACGAAATGCGGCTGGAAAAACGCCACGACGGCGGCCGCTGACGCCGCCGTCTGACGGGCTGGAGGCCGTCCGGGCTATGATGCGCGCCATGCAACTCGAAAAAATTCTCCAGTCCCAGGGCTTCGGCAGCCGCAAGGAATGCCGCGCACTCGTCCGTGCGGGCCTTGTCCGCGTTGAAAACGCCCTTTGCGACAACCCCTTCGCCGAATTCGATCCCGCCGGGCAGGATGGCCGCGCGGGCCTGTCGTTCAGCGTGCGCGACGAAAGCTGGCGCTTTCGCGGGCAGGTCTATCTGGCGCTGCACAAACCGTCCGGCTACGAATGCTCCCACCAGCCCACGCACCATCCTTCCGTGTTCGCCCTGCTGCCGCCGCAGATGGCCGCGCGCGGCGTGCAGTGCGTCGGGCGACTCGACCAGGACACCACCGGGCTGCTGCTGCTGTCCGACGACGGGCAGTTCATCCACCGCTGGAGTTCGGGGAAGAAGCTCACGCCCAAGCTCTATCAGGCCACCCTGCGCCATGCGGTCGAACCGCGACTGGTCGAAGCGCTGCTCGGCGGCGTGCAGCTGCACGACGAACCGGGCCCGCTCGCCGCCGCGGCCTGCGTCGCCACGGGCAGCCACACGCTTGATCTGACCGTGCGCGAAGGCCGTTACCACCAGGTGAAGCGCATGGTGGCCGCAGCCGGAAACCGGGTTGAAGCGCTGCACCGCTGCCGCGTCGGCGGTCTGGCGCTGGACGCCAGCCTGGCGCCGGGACAGTGGCGCTGGCTGGAAGCGGCGGATCTGGCGCAACTGGCCGGAGCGGCCTGAGTCCGCGCGCGCAGCAACGCCCCTCACCCGCGAACCCGCCCGGACCGTTCCGGCCATGACGCATCGCGCAAAAACCGCTTCACCCGACTCCACCCCACGCTGGGATATTTTTTGCCGCGTCGTGGACAATTTCGGCGATATCGGCATGTGCTGGCGGCTGGCGCGCGATCTGGCCGCGAATCACGGGCGCGACGTGCGCCTGTGGGTGGATGACCTGACGGCGTTCGCGCGCCTGTGTCCGGCAGCCCGCACTGCCGAAAACGGCGGCGAAGCGCGCATCGAAGGCGTCCGGGTGCGCCGCTGGGGGCAGGATTTCACCGCCACGGCCGCCGCCGGTGTCGTCATCGAAGCCTTCGCCTGCGAACTGCCGCCAGGTTACCTCGCGGCGATGGCCGGACGCACGCCGCCGCCGGTGTGGATCAACCTCGAATACCTGTCGGCGGAAGACTGGGTGAGCGGCTGTCACGGTCTGGCCTCCCCCCATCCACGTCTGCCGCTGGTCAAGCATTTCTTCTTTCCCGGCTTCGGTCCCGGCAGCGGCGGCCTGCCGCGCGAACCCGGCCTGCCCGCCGCGCGCGATGCCTTCCAGCGCGACTCCGCCGCCCGCGCCGCCTGGCTGGCGGCGCGCGGCATTGATGCGCCGTCTGGCGCACTGCTGGTATCGCTGTTTTCCTACGAACAGCCCGCCCTGCCCGCGCTGGCCGAAGTCTGGGCCACGGGCGGGCAACCGGTATGCCTGCTCGTGCCGGAAGGCCGGGTGCTGGGCGACGTGGCGCGCGCATTCGGCCACGCGCGGCTGGCCACGGGCGGCGCGGCGGAGCGCGGCAGCCTGTCGGCGGCCGTGCTGCCGTTTTCCACCCAGGCGGATTACGACCGCCTGCTGTGGGCGTGCGACCTCAACTTCGTGCGCGGCGAAGATTCCTTCGTCCGCGCCCAGTGGGCGGGCAGGCCCTTCGTCTGGCATATCTACCCGCAGCAGGACGCGGCCCACCGGATCAAGCTGGACGCTTTCCTCAGGCTCTACCGCACCGCCCTGCCCACGGACGAAGCCGCCGCGCTGGCGGCGTTCTGGCAAGGCTGGAACGGTTTTGACGGCGACGGGGCGCCGGATCCCGCCACCGCCTGGCCCGCCTTCGCCCGCGCCCTGCCCGTGTTGCGCGGACACGCGCGGAACTGGGCGGCGGCGCTGGCGCGGGAACCGGATCTGGCAAGCCGCCTGTGCGAATTCTGCGTGCGCATCGCCGCTGAAAAAGAGTAAAATGCCGCCCTTTCAATGACTCCCGGCCGTTCGCGCCGCGTCGCACTCGCTTCGGAAAACAGCATGAAAACCGCTCAGGAACTCCGCTCCGGCAACGTCATCATGGTTGGCAACGACCCGCTGGTGGTGCAGAAAGCCGAATACAACAAGTCTGGCCGCAACTCCGCCGTCGTGAAGATGAAGCTCAAGAACCTCCTCACCGGCGCGCCGTCCGAATCGGTTTACAAGGCCGACGACAAGTTCGAGGTGGTGCAGCTCGACCGCAAGGAAGTCACCTACTCTTACTTCGCCGATCCCATGTACGTGTTCATGGACGCGGAATACGAGCAGTTCGAGGTCGAAGCGGAAAACATGACCGACGCGCTCAAGTACCTCGAAGACGGCCTTGCCTGCGAAGTGGTGTTCTACAACGGCAAGGCGATCTCGGTGGAGCTGCCCAACAGCGTGGTGCGCGAAGTCACCTACACCGAACCCGCGGTGAAGGGCGACACCTCCGGCAAGGTCATGAAGCCCGCCCGGATTTCCACCGGTTTCGAACTGCCCGTGCCAGCCTTCGTCGAAATCGGCGACAAGATCGAAATCGATACCCGCACGGACGAATACCGCAACCGCGTCAAATAAACGCGGAATGCGCCAGAGCGAAAAGGCCCGTCATGGGCCTTTTCTTTTTTGCGCCGGGAAATGCACGCTTCCGCCGGGTTCTGCCTGTTTCGGGGCTGCGTTTTCACCCGATGCCCGTTGCGGAAGCATTCCGGACCCGCCGGGCGGCTGCTAGAATCCCGCTGAATTTTCCCGGACCTTTTTCACGCCCCCGATGAACCGCTTCCGCCAACGCCTTTTCGCCTGGATCACCGCGCTCGCGATGCTGCTCGGCGCGCTGGCGCCGGTGGCCGTTCAGGCCGTGGGCATGGGCGGGGCGGAACGCTACCGGCTCGAAATCTGCTCCGCCAGCGGGCAGCACTGGATCACGCTCAGCGCCGAAGAAGCGCGCGCGCTGGGCGACTCCGCCGCCACGGACCAGAACACGGGCGGCGCGGGCGCGGCGGAAACCGCGCACTGCCCGTTCTGCTGCGGCCATTCCGCCACGGCGGGCCTGCCGCCGTCTTTTGCCTCTTTCGCCCCTCCTTCCGGACGGAGCCTGCTCCCCGAGCTTTTCTACACCGCCGCGCGGCCCCTGTTCGCCTGGGCCGCGGCGCAGCCCCGCGCACCGCCGCGCGCAGCCTTCCCCGCCGCCTGACGGGCGGAATCCCCGCAGCGCCGGATACGCCGCCGCGCCGGTTTTATTGCCGGAGCGCCGCTCCATTCCGCATCGCCCAGGATTTCTCCCGCAGCCCGGCGCGGCCAGCAAGACAGCCGGTCCCCGGCTTCCGCCCCATGCTGAAGGTATTCCGACGATGCTGCTGCGCGCGATTTTTCCCGTTCTCTTTCTTCTCGCTCCGTGTCTGTTTCCGTCCCCGCTGGCGGCCCGCGAGGCAGCGCCCGCGGTGCATCCCTTCACCGTGGAAAGTATGGAGAGGATCGCCGCCGCGCGGCAGGGGCGTCCGTTCGTGGTGGCGTTCTGGTCCATCGGCTGCACGCACTGCCCGCAGGAACTGAAAACGCTGGGCGAGCTGAAAAAGCGCCATCCGCGCCTCGACATCGTGCTCGTCGCCGCCGATGCGCCGGAAGACGCGCCGCAGGCGGGCGCATTCGCCGCCCGTTTCGGCCTCGGCCAGGCGGAACAGTGGATATTCGCCGACGACATGCCGGAACGCCTGCGCTTTCGCATCGACCCCGGCTGGCATGGCGAGCTGCCGCGCACCTATTTCTACGACAGCGCGCACCGCGCCGAAGGGGTTTCCGGCATCGTGCCGCCCGCCCGCTTCGACGCCTGGATCGCCGCCAACCTGCGCTGAGGCCCTCCGCGATGCAGCTTTACGCCCTCCCGGATGAAGCCCGCCCGCCCCTGTGGCGGCGCGGAACGGCGCTGGCGGCGGTAGCCGGGCTGCATGCCGCCGCGCTGCTCGCCGCCTTCGGGCTCGCCGCGCGGCCGGATCTGATCCCGCCCCTGCAGGCGCTGACGGTGCGCATGCTCGAAGCCGAGCCGCCACGCGTGGAAGCGCCCCCGCCGCCGCAGATACCGCCACAAACACCCCCGCCGCAGCCCCGCCCGGCCCCGCCGCGCAAGACCGCGCCGCCTCCGCCCCGCAAGGCTCCCGCACCCCCGCCGCCGGTGCTCGCCGCAGCGGCGGAAACGGCCGCGCCCGCCAGCTTCACGGTTGCGCCGCAGCCGGAAGCCGCGCCAGTACAGGCGCCGCCCGCGCCGGTGCAGGCCGCGCCCACTGCGGTTGCGGAACCGGTGTCGGCAGCGCGTTTCGACGCGGATTACCTGCAAAATCCCAAACCCGCCTACCCGCCGCTGTCGCGCCGTCTGGGCGAGGAAGGCAAGGTGGTGCTGCGCGTGCGGGTGAGCGCGGCGGGCGAGCCGCTTGCCGTGGAAATCCGCCAGTCGAGCGGCCACGCCCGCCTCGACGAGGCCGCGCGCGCCGCGGTCGAAAAATGGCGCTTCGTGCCCGCGAAACGGGGCAGCGAAGCCATCGAGGCATCCGTGCTGGTGCCGCTTTCTTTCACCCTGAACAGATAACAGATCAACCGCCGCATACGAGGAACAGATCATGAACATTGGACTGGAACTGAACCGCTTCTGGGCGCAGGGCGACGCGATCGGGCATTCGATCGCCCTGCTGCTGCTGGCGCTGTCGCTCGGCAGCTGGCTGGTGATGGCCGGGAAGGCCGTCGCGCTGATACAGGCGCGGCGCTGCCACGCGCGCGCGCTCAACGCGTTCTGGAATGCTGAATCGCTCCCCGCGGCGATAGAGGTCATCCGCGCCGAAGACAGGACCGGCGTGCTCGCCAGCCTCGCCATTACCGGGGCCAACGCCGCGCAGCTGCACAGCGAACATGCCGCGCGCGGCATCGGCGCGGGCGTGTCGGCAAGCGAATTCGTGACCCGCGCGCTGCGCAACCAGATCGTCGAATCGCAGGCGAAGATCGAATCCGGCCTTACCTTTCTCGCCTCGGTCGGCTCCACCGCGCCCTTCATCGGCCTGTTCGGCACCGTATGGGGCATCTACCACGCGCTGGCCGGGCTGGCCGAAGCCACGCAGGTGGTGCTGGGCAAGGTCGCCGGGCCGGTGGGCGAAGCGCTCATCATGACCGCCGCCGGGCTGTTCGTCGCCATTCCCGCCGTGCTTGCCTACAACGCCTTCACCCGCGCCAACCGCCTGACGCTGGCGCGGCTGAACGGTTTCGCGCACGACCTGCACGCCTTCCTCGTCACCGGCCTGCGCGGTCGGCCCGGCGACCGCCTGGTCGACATCAGCGCCGCGCGCATCGCGCAGACCACGCACGGCGTAAATGCCGCAACCGCCGCTAAAAGCGCCTAGGAGACGCCATGTCATTCCCGTCCGGCTTTCCCGGTGAAGGCGACATCGCCCCGCCGATGGCGGAAATCAACACCACGCCGCTGGTGGATGTGATGCTCGTGCTGCTGGTGATCTTCATCATCACCGCGCCGCTGTTCCACCAGGCCGTGCCAATCGATCTGCCGAAAGTTGAATCGACCCGGCTCGACGACAAGCCGCACATGGTTTCGGTCGCGCTCGACACCGAAGGGCGGATTTACGTGGACGGCGCGGAAACCGCGCGCGATGCGCTGCCCACCCTCTTCGCCCAGGCCGCGAACGGCGGCGCGCAGCCCGAACTGCACCTGCGCGCCGACCGGGGTACGCGCTACGAGCGCGTTACCGACGTGCTGGCCGAAGCCCAGCGCGCCGGGATCGTGAAGATCGCTTTCGTCACCGACCCGGCCGCCGCCGCGCCCTGAATGTTTTCCTGCGCTGTCTGGCGTCAACCGCACCAGCAAAAACAACTCATTCCCCCCGAGGAGACTCTTTGTGCTTAAACCCGGATTTTCCCGCCGCCGCGCAACGCTAGCGGCGCTGGCCGCGCTCGGCGGTCTGTCAGCCCACGCCGCCTTCGCGCAGGAAGACGCCACCGACCAGCAGCTGAAGGAGCTCGTCGTCGAAGGCGGCGCGGCCAGCGCCGTGCCGCGCGATCTGCCCGCAGTGAGCGAAGGCGTGACGGCGGCGCAGATGGAAGAATCGATCAACGTCGTCAATACCGAGGACGCGCTCAAATACCTGCCCAGCCTGCAGATCCGCAAGCGCTTCATCGGCGACACCAACGGCATCGTCGCCTCGCGCTCGTCGGGCACGCTGGTCAGCGCCCGTTCGCTGGTCTATGCGGACAACCTGCTGCTCTCCAACCTGCTCGGCAACGGCTACGCCTATCCGCCGCGCTGGGGGCTGGTGACGCCGGAGGAAATCGAGCGCGTCGATGTCGTCTACGGCCCGTTCTCGGCCGCCTATCCGGGCAACGCGATGGGCGCGGCGATCAGCATGACGACGCGCATGCCGGAGCAGTTCGAGGCGCACGCCACGGCGCAACGCTTCTGGCAGGACTTCGATCTGTACGGCACCGACGCGAGCTACGCAGGACACCAGATCAGCGCCGCGCTCGGCAGCCGCCAGAACGAACTGTCGTGGTGGGTGAATTTCAACCATCTCGATAGCTGGGGGCAGCCAATGAGCTTCGTCACCAAGCCGCTCTCGGCCACCCCGGCCAGCGGCGGCGAGGTGAGCGGCGCCGTTCCCGACCGCGACCCCAACGGCGATCCGCGCCTGGTACTGGGCGCAACCAGCATCACGCACACGGTGCAGGATCACGCCAAGCTCAAGCTGGCCTACGATTTCACCCCCCAGCTGCAGGCCAGCTACACGCTCGGCTGGTGGCGCAATGACGCGGACAGCGACGTTGAGTCTTACCTGCGCGACGCCACAGGCAACCCCGTCTACAGCGGCAAGGTGAACATCGGCGGCAAACAGTACAACATTGCCGCCACCGATTTCGGCCCGTCCCGCTCCGAGCAGGATCACTGGCTGCACGGCCTCACGCTGAAAACCAGAACCGGCGGCGCGTGGGACTGGGAAGCCGCCGCCAGCCTCTACGACTACGGCAAGGACATTACGCGCGCACCCACCGTGGCCGTGCCGGCGGCATGGAACGGCGCCGCGCCTGGACGCATCACCGACATGGACGGCACCGGCTGGCGCACGTTCGACCTGCGCGGCAGCTGGCGTCCGGATCTGGCCGCGGGGACGCACGCGGTGAGCTTCGGCTACCACTACGACCTTTACGAGCTGGACACGCTGGTTTCCGACACCGCCGACTGGCTGCACGGCAGCGCGGGGCCCCGGCGCTCCGCCTTCGCGGGCAAGACCGAAACGCAGGCGCTGTACGCGCAGGACGCATGGCGCTTCATGCCCGACTGGAAGCTGACGCTCGGCGGCCGCCTCGAACACTGGCGCGCTTTCGACGGCGCCATTTCCGACCCCGCCAGCACGCTTGATTACGACAGCCGCAGCGAAACCTTCTTTTCGCCCAAGGCGGCGTTGTCCTTCCAGGCCGCTCCGCTCTGGGCTCTGCGTTTTTCGCTCGCGCGCGCCTACCGCATGCCCACGGTCGCCGAGCTGTACCAGGGCAGCATCAGCCTCAACACCCTCGTCAACAACGACCCCGACCTGAAACCGGAAAAGGCGCTCTCCGCCGAACTGACCGCCGAGCGCGACCTGGGCAACGGCCTGCTGCGCATTTCGCTGTTCCAGGAAAACGCCAGGGACGCGCTCTACTCACAGACCAACGTCACCGTGATGCCCAACATCACCAACATCCAGAACATCGACGAAATCCGCACGCGCGGCATCGAAGTCGCCTGGCAGGGCGTGGATGTGGCCATTCCCGGACTGGACCTCACCGGCAGCGTCACTTACGCAGATTCCGAAATCACGGAAAACGACAAGGCTCCCGCCACCGTCGGCAACAAACAGCCGCGCGTGCCCGACTGGCGCGCCACGCTCGCCGCCACCTGGCGGCAGAACGACCAGCTTTCCTGGACGCTGGCCGCGCGCTACAGCGGCCGCCAGTACAACACCCTGGCCAATGCCGACACCCACCCCGACACCTATGGCGGCGCCAGCCGCTATTTCGTCATGGACGCGCGCATGCGCTACCGCCTCGCCCGGCAGTGGAACTTCGCGCTCGGCATCGACAACCTCAATAACGAGCGCTACTACGCCGCCCACCCCTACCCGCAGCGCACCGTCGTCGCCGAACTCAAGTTCGATTACTGAGCCCGCACGCCCTCATGTTTCTTCCGGAGCCATCATGATCCGACCGCGTTTCCTCGCCGCGCTGCTCGCCACGGGCGCGGCGCTGGCGACTGCCGCCAGCGTCTGCCTCGCGGATGCGCCGCACGCCCACGCCCCGGCAGCCTCCCAGACCACGCCGCCCCCCATGCGCAAAGCGGCCCGCCCGGAACTGGGCACGTCCGCCGCCTTCGCGCCGGACGGCGGGCTTTACGCCGTCAGCAAGGAAGGTGAACACCTGCTGCTCCAACGCAGCAGCGACGAAGGGCAAAGCTGGTCGCCGCCGGTCACGGTCAACGCCCAGCCCGAAGCCATTTCCGCCGACGGCGAAAACCGCCCCAAGATCGCCTTCGCGCATGATGGCGCCATCCTTGTCACCTGGACGAAACCGCTCGGCAAACCCTATTCGGGCGAAATCCGCCTCGCCCGCGCCGCCGACGGCCAGCATTTCGATCCACCCATCACCGTGCACCGGGACCGCGCCGAAATCACCCACCGCTTCGAATCGCTGCTCGTGGGTGGGGATGGGCGCGTCACCGTCGCCTGGATCGACAAGCGCGACCTGATCGCCGCCGGAAAATCCGCCCCCTCTTCCGCCGCGCCCTACCGTGGCGCAGCCATCTACGCCGCCACCTCCACCGACAACGGCCGCGGCTTCCAGCCAGAACGGAAAATCGCCGACCACTCCTGCGAATGCTGCCGCATCGCCGCCGCCACCGATACCGACGGCGCGCCGCTGCTGATGTGGCGGCACGTTTTCGAATCAGGCGAACGCGACCACGCCTTCACGCGCCTGAACACGGACGGCGCGCCGCAGGCGATCCAGCGCGCCACCTTCGACCACTGGAAACTCGACGGCTGCCCACACCACGGCCCTTCGCTGGCGGTGGACGCCAGCGGCGCGCGCCACGCCATCTGGTTCAACCAGAAAGACGGCGCGGGCCATGTGTTCTACGGACGGCTGGAAAACAGCGGCGACACCCTCGCCGTCGCCGGACAACGGCCCATCGGCGGCCCGCGTGCCGAGCACGCCGACCTGGCAACCGCCGGCACCCAACTCGCTATCGTATGGAAGGAATTCGACGGCGAAAAAACCCGCCTGCGCGCCGAGATATCAGACGATGGCGGCCACACCTTCCACGCCCTCGAACTCGCCGCCACCGATGGCGCCAGCGATCAGCCGCGCGCGCTGACGCGCGGCAACGAACTGTTCGCCTTCTGGCGCAGCGAGCGTGAGGGGATGCGGGTGTTTCGGCTGACGCCGTAGCCTCACGACACGATCACACCAGACTTGCAGACAGATCCTGCCCATGAGAATCGCCGCAGGTTCATATTAGGGATACTATTATTGCCAGTTCGGGATAAAAAATTTAAGAAAATTATCTATCCATTGTTTACAAAACATTTTTATCCTGTTTTTAGAGATCGACAAATCATCCCCCCTAAAAAATGCCCCGCTTCCAGCACTACGATCTGACCCTGCTGAATCCGGCCTTCGACTCTCCGCTGGTCGATGTGATTACAGAGCTGGAATACCTGCGCCGTCTCGAACTCAGGGGCAGCACCCCCGGCCCGCTTTTCTTCCAGCTCAAGTTTATTTTTCATCTGCTCGAAAGTCTGGGATCCGCGCGCATCGAGGGCAATCACACCACGCTGACGGATTATGTGGAAAGCAGACTGGAAGGCAGCATGCAGACGCCGCTGCCCGACCACCTCCGCGAAATGGCGAACATCGAAGACGCGATGGATTACATCGAGACGCACGTCAGCCCGGGCGATGACATTACAGAACGCCTCATCCGCGAATTCCATGAACTGGCGGTGCGGGGCCTGAAACGCGAGGGCGACGCAACACCCGGCGCGTACAGGACAGTTCCGGTGCGGATCGCCCTGTCCGCGCATCTGCCGCCTGAAGCCGTGCAGGTGTCAGGCTACATGCAGGAACTGGTCAGTTTCATCAACGCGGAAAGCGCGCCGAAATACGATCTGATCAAGGTCGCCCTGGCGCACCACCGCTTCGCCTGGATACATCCGTTCCGCAACGGCAACGGGCGCGTGGTGCGGCTGCTGACTTACACCCTGCTGATCAAATACGGCTTCAACGTACGCACCGGCAACCGCGTGCTCAACCCCACCGCCGTGTTCTGCAACGACCGGGACCGCTATTACGCCATGCTGGCGCGCGCCGACATGGGCTCGCCCGGAGGTCTGGAGGAATGGTCGCTGTATGTACTGGGCGGCGTACTGGATGAGTTACGCAAGGTGGACCGGCTAACGGATTTCAGCTATCTGAAATCCCGCATTCTGCTGCCAGCGCTGGCGCATGCCCGGGAACGGGGGTGGGTCACCGCACAGGAAATGGAAATCCTGCGGCTTGCCATTGAATCAGAAACCGGTGTGGTCAAGGCCAGCGACCTGACCCCCGCCCTGCCCGGTTCGAACAGCGCGCAACGCACTTACCAGATCAAGAAACTGGTCGAGAAGAAAATGCTGCACCCCCTCAACGAAGGCGCGCGGCAATACACTCTCGGATTCAAAAACAGCTATCTGCTGCGCGGCGTAGTGCGGGCGCTCACCAGCGAAGGCTTCATTCCACCCGCGCTGAGTGGCTGACGCCCCAACGCCTGAAGCAGGACGATAATCCGGGAATCCCCCCGCGGGATCATTCCAGACGGGCAACAGCCCCCTTCCCCGCCACGGGACCACTTATGCGGATGCCCCGGATCCGCCCACCGCGCCATGCCAGACAGCCGCAGCGGCTAAAATCCCCCTTCCGCCCGCCTCGCCGCCCCAACCCCGCCCATGTCCGCCGACTCCACCGACTCCACCGCTTCGCAAGACAGCATCCGCATTCGCGGCGCGCGACAGAACAACCTGCGCGATCTTTCACTCGATCTGCCGCTGAACCGCCTTACCGTCGTCACCGGCGTATCCGGCTCGGGTAAGTCGTCACTGGTGTTCGATACGCTCTATGCCGAGGGGCAGCGGCGCTACGTGGAGACTTTTTCGCCCTATGCGCGGCAGTTTCTCGATCGCATGGACCGGCCCCAGGTGGACCGCATCGACGGCGTGCCGCCGGCAATCGCCATCGACCAGACCAATCCGGTGCGCACGTCGCGCTCCACGGTCGGGACGATGACCGAGCTGGCCGACCACTTCAAACTGCTCTACGCCCGCACCGCCCGTCTGTACTGCCGCTGCTGCGGCGAGCCGGTGCGGCGCGACACGCCAGACAGCATCGCCGCCGATCTGGCCCGGCGCTGCACGGCGGCGGGCGATCCGCGCCTGACGGTGTGCTTTCCGGTGGCGGCGCCGGCCAGTTTCAGCCCTGCCGAGGTCACCGGGTTGCTCGCCCGCCAGGGCTATACCCGCATCCATGGCGAGGCGGACGGAAGCGGCGGCGTGCTTCAGGTGGTGCAGGACCGCTTTCGCCTGTCGTCGGCCGAGCCTGCGCGGCTGGGCGAGGCGCTGGAAACCGCCCTGCAGCGCGGCCACGGCCGGCTTGCGGTGTTCGCCAGCGGTGAGGACAAGCAGGAAGCCGTCTGGCGCTAGTCCGCCGACCTGCACTGCGCGGCGTGCGATATCCGCTATGCCGATCCGACGCCCGGCCTGTTCTCGTTCAATTCGCCCATCGGCGCCTGCGACACCTGCCGGGGTTTCGGCCGCGTGATCGGCGTGGATTTTTCCCTCGTCATTCCGGACGAAGCGAAAACACTAGCCGAAGGGGCGGTCAAGCCGTGGCAGACGCAGAGCTTCCGCGAATGCCAGGACGACATGGCGAAAATGGCGAAGAAGTACGGCGTGGCGATGAACGTGCCGTTTCGCGATCTGCCGCCGGAACATCGCC
>JAVBTY010000025.1:0-110844 GCA_031555955.1 Rhodocyclaceae bacterium
CGAAACCTCGTCGAGCGATTCTTCAATCGCCTCAAGCAGTTCCGCCGTATCGCAACCAGATACGACAAACTTGCCAATCGATTCAACGCCTTCCTGCATCTCGCTTGTGCCTATATCTGGCTACTGTGAACACGCCCTAGAGATTTGTATTTAAAAGCCAGCAGGAGTTACTCAGGCTCCTGCTCAGGAGCAAGAATGGACCGACAGGAAAACATGAGGAGGATTAAAGGCAAGAACACTCGTCCGGAAGTTCTGGTGCGAGCGCTGCTGAGGGAACTTGGCTACCCGGGGTACCGCCTACATCGGCAAGACTTGCCAAGCCGGCCAGATGTTGCCTTCATCGGCCGACGCAAGGCCATCTTTGTGCATGGGTGCTTCTGGCACGGTCACGACTGCCGAAAAGGACTGCGCCGGCCTAAGTCGAACGCCGACTATTGGGTGCCAAAAATTGAGCATAACCGTCAACGAGACACAAAAGCCCTCATAGAACTGGAAAGGCTCGGCTGGGATGTGAACATCATCTGGGAGTGCGATCTCGCGCCAAAAAAGAGACCCGAACTGCGAGCAAAGCTCCTGGAGTTCATGTTGGCCTAGAGATGAGTTCGGGTGCTGCTGTGTCGATTTCGTGTTTGGGCGTCCGCGCAAAGAGAAACGCCTCAGACAAAAAATCGTCTAAGGCGCTGATATTAAAGCAAAATTCTGGTGGCCAGTCGCGGAATCGAACCACGGACACGCGGATTTTCAGTCCGCTGCTCTACCAACTGAGCTAACTGGCCGGAAGAGCGCGCATTATAGCGAATGCAAAGCTTGGGTCAAGATTTTCATTCGCTCTGCGCGCTTCTTCAGGGTTGGTTTTAGTGGCTGGAGGCCGCGGCGGCGCCGATGCCTGTTTCGGAGCGTACTTTCTGGGCGATGTAGCCGGCGCGGTCTGTTCTGGCCCGTGCGCTGCTGTCCAGAACCGAGAACAGCCAGATGCCGATGAACCCTGCCGCCATCGAGAACAGTGCGGGCGAGGTGTAGGGGAACAGCGCGGAGCCCTTGGGGTTGCCCAGCGTGGCTTCCCATACCGACGGCGACACGATGGTGAGCGCGACCGCGGTAATCAGGCCGATGAAGCCGCCGATGCATGCGCCGCGCGTCGTGCAGCCTTTCCACAGCACTGAGAGGAACAGCACGGGGAAGTTGGCCGAGGCGGCGATGGCGAAGGCGAGCGAGACCATGAAGGCGATGTTCTGCTTTTCGAACGCGATCCCCAATACCACGGCGATGATGCCCAGCACGATGGTTGTCATCCGCGACACGCGCAGTTCGGAGGCGGAGTCGGCCGCGCCTTTTTTGAACACGGTTGCATACAGGTCATGCGATACCGCCGAGGCGCCCGAGAGCGTGAGACCGGCGACCACCGCAAGAATGGTGGCGAATGCGACCGCGGAGATGAATCCGAGGAAGATGTTGCCGCCGACCGCATTGGCCAGGTGGATGGCCGCCATGTTGCCGCCGCCGAGCAGGCCGCCCTTGACGTCGAGGAACTGCGGATTGGTCGAGACCAGCACGATCGCACCGAAGCCGATGATGAAGGTCAGGATGTAGAAGTAGCCGATCCACGTCGTGGCCCAGAACACCGACTTGCGCGCTTCCTTGGCGTCGGGGACGGTGAAAAAACGCATCAGGATGTGCGGCAGTCCGGCGGTGCCGAACATCAGCGCCATGCCGAAAGAAATGGCCGAGATGGGATCCTTGATGAAGGAGCCGGGTCCCATGATGGCCTGCGCGATTGTTCCAGCCTCTTCGGGTGTCTTGCCGGTGGCGATCGCGGCTTCGGCCTTGATTTTCACCGAGGCGGCGAATAGCTGTTCGGGTGAGAAGCCGTAGTTCAGCATCACCATGAAGGCCATGAAAGTGGCGCCCCCGAGCAGCAGGCATGCCTTGATGATCTGCACCCAGGTGGTTGCGGTCATGCCGCCGAAAAGTACGTAGACCATCATCAGCGCGCCGACGATGACCACGGCCATCCAGTATTCCAGACCGAACAGGAGCTTGATGAGCTGCCCGGCGCCGACCATCTGCGCGATCAGGTAGAACGCGACGACGACCAGCGTGCCGGAGGCGGCAAAGGCGCGGATGGGCGTCTGCGAGAAGCGGTAGGCGGCCACGTCGGCAAAGGTGAATTTGCCGAGGTTGCGCAGTTTTTCCGCCATCAGGAAGGTGATGATCGGCCAGCCGACGAGGAAGCCGATCGAGTAGATCAGTCCGTCGTACCCGTTCATCATGACCGCAGCGGAAATCCCGAGGAAAGATGCGGCGGACATGTAATCGCCCGCGATCGCCAGCCCGTTCTGGAAGCCGGTGATACCGCCGCCGGCGGTGTAAAAGTCGGCCGCGGATTTCGTTTTGGCCGCCGCCCATTTGGTGATCCAGAGGGTGCCGAGAACAAATACGGCAAACATGATGATCGCCGTCCAGTTGGTGGCCTGTTTTTCGGCCTGGCCCAGGTCGGCGCCAGCGGCCAGCGCGGCGGTGGACAGTGCGGCAAGGGCCGCGCCGCCGAGAATGCGGAGGGTGCGGCTGTTCATTGCTTGCTCTCCTTGACGATTTCCTGCGTCAGCGCGTCGAACTCCGAGTTTGCCCGGCGGACATAGAAGCCCGTGATGAGGACGGTGAAGACAATCACTCCGAACCCGACCGGAATGCCCAGCGTCATGACGCCGTCGCCGAGTTTCTGGTGGAACAGCTCCTTGTCGAAGGCGATGATCGCCGTGTAGCCGTAATAGACGATCAGCATAATCGCCGTGAGCAGCCAGCCGAAGGTCGAGCGCGTGCGGACGAGGCGCTGGTATTTCGGGTTGGCGGTAACTTTTGCCGCCACGTCGTTTTCCATGGTTTCCTCCTGGTTCTTGTAATGTCTGAACCGGGTAACGCCCGGCCGTGGATGGAAAATTATTCCCGGAGGCTTACGTTCCGCTTACGGAGGGATGCAATTTTCTGTTGGGGTTTTACCCTATGCGCTCGTTTTCAGAAGACGATTGCATCTGCTGAGTGGGCGCAACGGCTGTTGTGCTGTCGGCTATTGGCAATCGAATATCAACAGCCGGGGGCGCCAATCCCGGTAATGTTTAATGCCCGTGCGCCCCAAAGTGAGCTTTGGGCATGGCATCAGACGCATGAATCACCGAGTGCGGGATAGCTGGCCGGGCTGAGAGGCATGGGCACAGGCCCGGTATTGAATGGAGCCCATCGGGTTGCTGGCGGTGCTCGAAGTGGCCGGGCGTCAGGTTGCCGATATCGCAGCGCAGGCGTAGGGCATTTTCCGGCGGCAACCTTGAGGGGTTTCTGTTTCGATAAATCGCAGCCGTGCGCCAGTTTTGCTGCTGTTTGTGGCGCGATACCGCAAAAATAATGCCGCCAGAATGGGCGGCATTATTTTTCCCGGAGTACCGGAATCACGGTCGGCAGCGCTAAAGACCGCCGCGTTCGCGTGCGTTGCGGTCGCGTTCGATCTTGAAAATATAGCGCTGGATGGCGTTGTCCGCATTACGCGGCAGATCAAGAAATTCGCATCCGGCGCGCAGCGTTTCGACGCCATTCTGGCCGGTCTGCCTGAAGATGTTGCGGATTTTCAGCCGGATAGAGATTGGTCCCAGTTCGGGCAGGGCAAGCCTGCAGTCGTTAAATTCCGCTCCGGCCGAAAAATGGGAATCGTTTTCCGGAATGATGATGGCGATGCCTCCGCCACTGATATCGGTTACCCGTGCTTCGAGGCTGGCTCCACCCTGTTTCTCGCCTCCCGGAGACGGGAGTGTGATTGTGCATGTCAGCGGACTGGATATGGGCGTTCGCAGACGATAGAACTCGCGCCGCTGCAGGCGGAGCAGCTCTGTGGGTATGGGGCTTGCGTAGGCAGGGGAGCCGTCACAGGAAGTAAGGGTGGCGTTGCCAAGAGAAAACTGGATGCGGATTTTGTCCAGTTGGCCTGCGCAGACCAGTCTTGTCGCGGCCGGGATCAGTCGGCTGGTTGATTCGTCCGGGCTGGCGTCAAGAAACAGGTCTGTGTCGGAAAAGGTGACGACGCTGGTAAGAAAGGAATGGCCGCCAGGCGATATCCGGACGGAGATCAGGGCCCGGGCGTCGATCAGCCCCTGGAGTATCTGCTGGATCTGGCGTGCGCCATGCAGCAGATATTTGCTGTGCTCGTCGGTGGAGACGGGCTCAATGTAAACGGTTTCGTTTTGCATACCTTGTGAAGATCTGGCATGGGTTTCCCGGAGGTTAGCATGAGCGGGAGGCGGGATGGCTGTTTTGCGCCGGTCTTTTGTTCAGGGTGTAACGTGGGACACGGATTGGGTAACAGGGGCTGTTTCCCCAGTGTGTTCTGTCGTGCTGGTGGCGGGTGTTTCAGATGGCGGAGGAGGGGTGAATATGGGAGCCGGGCCCGCGCTGTCTCCCTGTTCGACGCGATAGAGCCAAGCCAGCAGTTCGGCCACGGCAACATAAAGCTGGGCCGGGATGTGGGCGTCAAGATCAACCTGCATCAACAGTGAAACCAGTTCCGGCGATTCGTGCACGTAAACGCCCGCCTCGCGCGCCCGGGAAATGATCTCCTGCGCGATCAGGCCGCGACCTCTGGCAACGACACGGGGCGCCGCATCGCCAGTGGAATAGGTCAGTGCAACGGCTTCGTTGCGTCCGGGGGAGGAAGGGGCGTTATCCACTGTTGTCGCGCCGTTCTACCACCATGCCGGTGAGCGAGAGGTTAACCGCGGCGAAGGCCTCTTCAAGTGCGGGACGTCGGGACTCCAGGGAGGCAACTGTTTCGGCATCGTCCGCGCGAAGGCGCAGGGCAACGCCGGCCGGGGTGAGGTGCAGTTGCGCCTCAAGCCCTCCCAGCCTTGGCAGCGTAAGGCGGAGGGTGGTATTCCAGTCTTCCAGTTCTTCGCTGCCATCGCCCTCCCGCTCTCCGCGCGGGTCCTCGATGATCCATTCGAGATGCTGGCCCGGCCAGATCTGGCCCTGCCAGAAATACTGGTTTGTTCCAAGCGCATCCAGCTGCTGGTGCAGAATCGGCAGAATCCGCTCAGGAATCGGTCCGGCGCGTGGGGATGATGCGCCATCGTCGGGCATGCCTGACGCCAGGGCACGGTGCCTGCCGGAGATTTCGCTGTCGCGTGCGGGATCGTTTGCGGTGGGCTGGCTGATTGTTTCCGCAGTGCCGCGGGGCTGTGGCGCCGCTACCGCGTGAGCCGCCGCGGTCTGTAACGCGGGAGGCTGCGGGGTGTTCGCTGCCGCAGCGGTTGCCGCTGCCGTACCAGGCTGCGGCATGGTCTGGCTTTGCGGCTCGCGCAGCAGGGCGGCAGTGTCTATTTTTCCTGCAAGCCACTGAACCTGATGGGATTCGTAGAACAGCCCGCTCTGGCTCAACGCCTGGCGCATCGCGGGAACAAGCGGGCCGCCGCCACTGGCTGGGGGTGACGCCAGCAAGGGCCTGTTGCCAGAAAGCGCCGCGGGTTCCGCCGCAGGCTGGCCTGTGAGCAGAAAACTGATCAGGCGCCCGGTCTGGCTCAGCTGTGGCTGTCCTGAAGCGCTGCTGTTGGCTGCTGCCGGGTTGGCCAGCTGGGCGAAAACGGCCTTGGGTGTGGTCTGGGTGACGACAAGTTCCAGCGTGTCGCCGGTATTGGCGGCGTGGTTCAGGGAGAGTGTGAGCTGTTGCCCCGCAACGAGTGCGCGGAAGGTGCCGTCGGGCAGCATGCGCTGCAAGGTGGCGAAAATGCGCTGCCCGGGAACGAGATCGGGAAGCTGGGACTGGATTTCACGCGGGCGCTGGAGTCCGGCGAGCGGCTGCTCCGTATTGAAAAAGCTCGCTTCGTTGAGCATCCGGAGGCGGGCGGCGAGGTCGGCGGGAATCATGACGAAAGCCTCCGTTCAGGGCGAAGGGCTGCCAGACCGGTCAGGCGTCAGCCCGCGCCGTAAGCCGCGCGTACCCGGCGGTCCTGTACGGCGCCGGAGAGGAGTTTGCGGGTGCTTTCAAGAAACGGCCCGGCGTGGGTGCGGATTTCGGCGTCGAGTTCAAGAATGCGGCGGATTGTTGCCGCCATCTCCTGCTGTTCCTGCGGAATTTCAGACAAGGGAGGCAGCGGATGGTTCGCCGCATTGCGTATTGCCACCGTGAGCGTTTCCAGCTCGATGAGCCTGTCCCAGTCATTGGCCCTGGCGGCATCCGCCATGGCTTCGTAGTGTTTCAGCAGGGTGGCGCAATCGGTGGGCGTCAGCATGTCCGGTGCTCCGTGGTTACGCAACAGCCGCCTGTTCGGCGATCCCTTCCCATGCCTCGCGCAGGCTGCCAAGCAGCGAGGCGACTTCGTCCAGCGCGGCGGCATTGTTGTGCAGGTTGGCGTAGAGCAGGCGGTCCACCATATAGTCGTACAGCGCATCCAGACGGGCGGCGAGGTCGCCGCCCGCGTTCAGGTCCAGACTGACCTTGAGCCCGTTTGAAATGATGTTGATCGCCTTGGAAATCGCCGCGCCCTTGGTCGGGGTATCCTTGTTTTCCATCGCCAGCGCGCCGCTGCGGATGCTGACCAGCGCGCCGTCGTACAGCATCAGGATCAGTTTGTGCGGATTGGCCGAACTGACCCCGGTTTCGACGCCAACCTTTGAATAGGCGGATGCGCGGTTCGAATAGCTTGAAAACATGGCTTTTCCCTGATGCCGACGAGCTTAGCTGGGCAGACTGGCAAGCTGCTGCGTGAGGAAAGTCTGCGTCTGGGTCAGGCTGGCAACGAGCGAATCAAGCGCCGTAAACTGGTCCATATAGCGTTTTTCGACCGCATCAAGCCGTACAGAAAGCGATTCGTACTGCTTTTCTATCGTCTGGATAGATGCCTTGATGCCATCGGAGCGGCTTGCCAGCAGGCCGCTCTTGCCCGATATGTTTTCGAGCGTGTCCGATACGATCGCGGCGAAACCTTTCACGCCTTCCTTGCCGGCGAAAAAGGCGGCGACATCGCGTTTCGGATCGTTCAGGGCTGCATCCAGCTTGGTGCTGTTGACGGAGAGCGTGCCGTCTTTTTCAAGGCTGATGCCGATCGAAGCCAGGCTGGAAGTTTCACTCATGCCGGAGTAACTGCTTCCGACCAGGGAACGTAGCTGGTTCTGGATATTGCGGGCGGTTGAATCCCCCGTGAGCAGCGATCCCTTTTTGTTCTCGGCGTCGTAGGCAGTCAGGTTTTTCAGCGTGCCGACTGCTTCGTTATAGCTTTTGACGAATGCATCAATTGCGCTTTTTGCCGCGCCGCGATCGCTTGCCACATTCAGGGAACTGGCGACCGGCGTTGCGCTTTCTTTCGTCAGCGTAAGGGTGACGCCTTCAATTGCATCCGTAATCGAATTGTTGCTGCGGGTAATCGCAATGCCATCAATGGAGAGCTTCGCGCTTTGCGCCTTCTGCACCGTACTCATGTCGCCGGAGGCAGCTCCTGGCACGTAGGCCAGCCCGGCCAGGCCATTATTGCCGTCAACTTCGACGCCTTCGAGCTGGAACGCCTTGTCGGCGCCGGTGGCCGTGCCGCTGAGCACCAGCTGCTTCCCTTCGCCATTGTTGATGACACTGGCCTTGATTCCCAGCGCCGCGTTGGCGTTGATCGCGTCACGCAGTTCTTCGATAGTGCCGCCCGCGAATTCCAGCGTGGCGGTGCGCTCGGGGTCCGCGACGAAATTCCCGCCGCTGTCGTCGACCGTGCCGAAAGTGACTTTCAGCCCGCCCGCCGCAGGAGTGAAGGCCGTTGAGGCGTCTGTCGAGACGCGCTGTGTTTTCGCCAGCTGGGACACTTCAACGGAGTAGCTGCCGGCAGAGGCCTTGCTGGTCGAGCTTGCCGTGAATGCGGCGTCCGCGCCTGTCGTTGTCTTGGTCGCGGTGAATTTGGTGGTGTCCTTGAGCGCATTCGCGGCCGTCTGGAGGTCGACCAGCGAGCCCTTGACCTGCCCGAAGGCGGAAAGCTTGGCCTGGTAGCTGGCTTCCTTGTTGGAGAGCAGGGTCAGGGGGCGTCTTTCCAGCGTCATCAGCTGGCTGACGATGCCGTTGATATCCAGCCCGGAACCTATACCACCTACGGAAATGGCCATGATGTTTCTCCTTTCAGGCCTGCTGTCTGATCAGCAAACCCTGTAATTTACCCAGCGCCTTGGCGATGGCGACGATTTCCACGGAGGGAATCTGCCGGATCACCTCATCGGTGCTTGCATCGACAACCTTGACGATAGTCTGACCTGTTTCGTCTTCAATTGAAAACAGCAAATTCTGGGCCACCGGGCTGATTGCTTCGCGGACTTCATCCAGCGCCTGCTGCACCTGGGCCAGCCCGGGTGGCAATGACTGCTGTGCAGTCTGCCCGGCAGCGCCGATAACGTGCGGCGCTTCAGTGCCTTTCTGCGCGCCGGGAAGCGGAACGGCGGCGGCCGCGCCGGATGCGGGCAGGCTCATGCTGCCAGGGGCAGGAGAAAGGCTGGAGGATATTGCCTGGATGCTCATAGTGCTTATTCCTCATGGGCCAACGGCGCGAGGTTCCTGCGAACCCCGCGCCGTACCTTTGTCACGGTTCAGTCTTTGTTTCGTCTGATTTTATCAGCGGAGCAGAGAAAGAACGTTCTGCGGCAGCGAGTTCGCCTGGGCGAGCATCGCGGTGCCGGCCTGCTGCAGGATCTGCGCGCGGGTCAGGTTCGCCGTTTCAGAGGCGAAGTCCGTGTCGCGGATGCGCGAGCGGGAGGCCGACATGTTTTCCGACGTGGTCGCCAGGTTGGAGATCGTCGTCTGCAGGCGGGACTGCAGGGCGCCGAACTTGGCCCGCTGGCTGTTCACCGCGGTGAGTGCGGCATCGGCGATCGCCAGGGTGCGCTGCGCGGAATCTACCGAACTGACGTCCAGGCCAGCTACCGTCTGCAGTTGCGAGGCGGAGGCGGCGGCGGTGAAGAAGTCGGATGTCACGGCTGAATCAACGCTGAAGCTGCGTTCGGAGTCGAGCACGAGCTCGCCGGTTGCAATCGCTGCGCCACCTGCCGCGGCAGCCGCCGCGCCGCCTACGGTCACATCAGATCCTGTAACGGAGTTGTTGGTGACGGAGATGTTTTCGCCGGTGGCGTTGAGCAGGGTGATGCCGTCGCCAGCGTCGTTGATGCGCGCCGTGACGCCGGTTTTGGCGGCAACGTCGTTGAACGCGTTGACCGCGCCTGCAAGCCCGTCCTTGTCGATTGCGGCGCCGACCGTGAAGGACACTGTAACCGCCGTGGCGTTATCGGACTGGATATCGAGTTTGTACGACTTGCCGGCCGCCAGTCCGGTCATGTCGACTTCGGTCTTGGCCGAAGCGGAAACCCCGGTGGTGCCGCGCACGTCGTTGATCTGCTCGACGGCTTTCTTGGCCGAGGCGCCTGCTGCGATCGTTACCGTGGCGGCGCCGCTGGCGCCATTGATGGTGATGTCACCGCCGACGACACGGCTGGTTGTGCCTGCAACAGCGTCGGAAGCAATGGAGTTGGCGGTGCTGCCGGTGGTCAGGTCGCCCTTGGCGCCCGCGTCCGTCGCCACCTTGGAGCCGATGCGGTAGTTACCGTACTGGCTGGTGGAGAAGTTGGCGGAGGTGGCCTGGATCGACTGGCCCGCGTTGGCGCCGACCTGGAAGTTGGCGGTGCCAAAGGAGCCGTCGAGCAGCTTCTGGCCGTTGAATTCGGTCGTCTTGGCGATGCGGTCCAGTTCGGAGGTCAGCGCGTTGACTTCGTCGTTCAGCGCCTTGCGGTCGGAGGCGGAGTTGGTCGCGTTGGAGGACTGCACGGCGAGCTGGCGGATGCGCTGCAGGATGTCGCCGGCGGATTCGAGCGCGCCTTCAGCAGTTTGCGCCAGGGAGATGCCGTCATTGGCGTTACGCTGTGCCTGGTTCAGGCCGTTGATCTGGGCGCTGAAACGCTCGGAGATGGCCAGTCCGGCCGCGTCGTCCTTGGCGCTGTTGATGCGCAGGCCGGAAGACAGGCGCTGCAGCGAGGTCGCCAGCGAGCCCTGGGACGTGGTCAGATTACGCTGGGCGTTGAGGGACTGGACGTTGGTGTTGATAACTTGTGCCATTTTGGGCCTCCTGAGCAAGAAAGAATTTCAATGGTCCGGCCTGGTCGCACCGTGTTACCGATGCTTTGCGCGATTCGTACGCCGTTGATGCCATTAACGGCGCAAAACGGAAAATCTTTAGGCAGTTTTTGCCGCTTTCCCGGCAGAAACAGCAAACAGGGCAAAACCGGGGAGGCCTGGAGCATAACGGCAGAAACGCGGACGGCTTGAGCCGCCTGCCGGGCGCTGAAGGCTGCGTGGCTGCTATCCGGGCGGTGGCGGGCCGGGGGCTGCCCTGCATGAAAGCAGTGCGTGACGGCGCTGCGGGGCAGATCGCGGTTTTCCGCGTGCGCTTCCCAGGTCCATTCATGGAAAAGCGTTTGTCCGTCCGCGCCGACAAGGATGAGGCTGGAGCAGCGGGTGCCGTAGCCGGGGGCGCGGATGAAGATGGGTGAGAGGTGGCGTTCCCATTCCAGACTAACGCCAGTTTCGGGCAGATGCGCATCAGCGGCAGGGGTCGGGTCGCGCAGCAGGGTGAGGAGGGCGGCGGGATCGGGCAGGGTGGGCAGGGCGGCGGCGAGACGTTCGCGGGCGGTGCGGACCTTGGGCCACGGGGTGCCGAGCAGGTGGTTCGAGAGGCCGTGGATGCCGGGTTCGAGCAGACGGACCGTATTGCGGGCGCTTTCGTGGATGCCGAGGCGCTTGCCGTCGGAAAACAGAAGATTGAAGCCCGCGTAGCGGGCGCTGTCGGCGGCGACGTGTGTGAGTGTGTCGAGGGTGCTGGCGGTGGAGAGCAGGGTGTCGCGCACCAGCAGGCCGCGCGAAGGCGCGCCGCTGGCGGGGCGCTGGCTGGGGTCGCGGTAGTTGGTCAGGGCGGCGAAACGGCCGCCGCGGGTGAGGCCCATCCAGGTTCCGCCTGCTTCGAGGTCGCGTCCGGCGAGCAGCCCGGGCGCGTCGGGCCACCAGTGCGCGGGCGCGGCCGGGCGGTCGAGGAATTCATCGCGGTTGGCGGCGACGACCAGGGGGTAATCCGGATGAACGCGCCAGGCGAGGGCGATCAGACACATTCTGTGAAGCGTTCGAGGTGGCGCGCGGCGCCGGGGGCGATCAGCGCGGCGATATCGTGCGCGGCGGTTTCTTCTTCCAGCACGGCCTCGAATTCTTCCGGACGGGTTATGCCGGAGTAGATTTCCATCCAGGTGATTTCGTCATGCGTCCGCGTCATGAGACGGCCGACGATGCCGGTGCGCCGGGCGAGCGCCGCCTGCATGGCGCGCACGGAGGCGTGCGCGTCGTCAATATCAATGCCGCCGCGCACGCGGTAGTAGATGAAATAGTGCAACGGTGGGCCCGGTTCGTTCATGGCTGGGGGCACCAGTCAGGGCAGCGGGTAGGGCAGATCGAGAATACGCATACGCGCGCCGTCGGGCGCGCCGAGGCGCACGTCGCCCGCTTCCACGCTGCTGCTGCGGATAACGGCGAGCGCTTCGAAGCCGCCCCCCGGTGCGGTGGCGATATTGACCAGTTTTCCAGCGGACTGGCCGTCCATGTCGGGGGCGTACAGGTCGGTTCCGGGCGTGGGCAATGCGCCGTTATCGTCGCTATCGCCAGCGATGCGGTACATCCTCCTTTTCAGTTTGCCGAGGTACTGGGTGCGGGCGACGATTTCCTGGCCGGGGTCGCAGCCTTTTTTGAAGCTGACGCCGCCGATCAGCTCGTAATTCAGCATCTGGGCGACGAATTCTTCCTGGGTCGCAGCGGTGACCAGCGGCAGACCGGCGCGGATCATCGCCAGTTGCCATGCGCCGGTTCCGGCGCGCGCTGCGCCAGCGGCGATCAGCGTGGCATGGCAGGCGGGGGCATCGGTATCGGTTGTGGCGACGATAAACATTGTGTCGTTCAGACGCAGCACGCGGCGGCCATCCGCTGCCGCGTGCTGGCGCATCGGTGCATCGGGCAGGGGCAGACCGGCGGCAGCGGTGATGCGCGCGGCTTCGCCGCCGGCAACGCCAATTAGCGCCGTGCCGCCATTGTCGGCGGTGAGCTTGACGCGGCTGCGCAGCACGTACATGGAAAGTTTTTTCTGCAGCGCGGGCAGGAGACCGGCGGCGGCGGCGAGCGTGTGGCCCTCCGCTTCCGGCCACAGCAGCAGGCTCGCCAGCATGCGGCCTTTCGGGGTGTTGAGGCTGCTCCACTGCGCGCCGCTAGAGTCTAGTCCGGCAACATCGCTGGAAAGCAGGTTGTGCAGGAAGGGGGCGGAATCGGGGCCGCGGCTGTGCAGCAGGCCCAGGTGCAGCAGCGGAACCGCTACGGTTCCTTCCGCCGCGGCGCGCGCTTCGGCGAGCGGATCGGCAAAGCGCAGTCCGGCGGGGATGGGGGTGCCGGAGGCGTCGGAGGGCAGGTCGAACAGCGCGCCCTCCCGGGCGAGGTAGTCAGTCCAGACAGTCATGGTTTTTGCGGGAAATCCTGCGGAGAAACGGGGGAAATGGGAGAACGGGATGATGCAGTATTATAGGGGGCCGCCGCGCGGCGGCACTCCGTTTTTCCCCTTGCCGTTTTCCCTGGAACCCTGCCGGGCTGGTGTCATTTCGATGATGCCGCGCCTGTTTTCCGATGAAGCGTTTCATTTTCCGTTTCGTACTGCTGCTGCTTGCCCTGCTTGCCGTTTCCGGCGCGGCGGGCGGATGGGCGTGGTGGTATGCGCATCATCGCGCGCTGCCTCTGGCGGCGGAAACGGCCGGGTTTACCGTGGAGCGCGGTTTCAGCATGCGCCAGGCGGCGGCGGCGATCGCCCGCGCCGGGGTGGATGTCGAACCTGCCCTGCTGACGTGGATCGCCCGGCTGGGCGGCAAGGCGAACCTGATCAAGGCGGGCAGCTACGAGGTTCATCCCGGCATCACGGCCTGGCAGCTTGTTCTCAAACTTTCCGCTGGCGATGTGTCGCAGGGAGAGGCGCTGCTGGTGGAGGGGTGGACTTTCCGCCAGGTGCGCCAGGCGGTGGAATCGAACCCCGACCTGCTGCAGGATTCCGCCGCGCTTTCAGATGCCGGGCTGATGCAGCGCATCGGGGCGTCCGAAACGCAGCCGGAAGGACTGTTTTTCCCCGATACCTACCTGTTCGACAAGCGCTCCAGCGCGCTGGCGCTGTTCCGGCGCGCTTACGTGGCGATGAACGCGCAGCTGGCGCAGGCGTGGGCCGGGCGCGATCCGTCGCTGCCGCTCGAATCGCCCTACCAGGCGCTGATTCTGGCCTCGATCATCGAAAAGGAAACGGGGCGCGCCGAAGACCGTGGACTGGTCGCCTCGGTATTCGCCAACCGCCTGCGTGCGGGGATGCGGCTGCAGACCGATCCGACGGTGATTTACGGACTCGGCCCCGCTTTCGACGGACGGCTGCGCCGCCAGCATCTCGATACCGATCATCCGTGGAATACCTATACCCGCGCGGGCCTGCCGCCCACGCCGATCGCCATGCCGGGGCGCGACGCCCTGCTGGCGGCGGTGCGCCCCCCTGTAAGCGGGCTGCTTTATTTTGTGGCGCGCGGCGATGGCAGCAGCGAATTTTCGCGCAACCTGGACGAGCATAACCGGGCGGTGGCGCGTTACCAGCGCGGCGGGAGAGAACATTGAACGAAGCGGGCGCACGCGGGCGTTTCATCACTTTCGAAGGCATCGACGGCGCGGGGAAAAGCAGCCAGATCGCCGCCGTGACGGCGTTGCTGCGCGCGCGCGGCATCGAGACCGTGCAGTCGCGCGAACCCGGCGGCACGCCCCTGGGTGAGCGCCTGCGCGAACTGCTGCTGCACGAGCCGATGGATCTGGAAACCGAGGCGATGCTGATGTTCGCCGCCCGGCGCGAACATCTGGCCGCGCGCATTCTGCCCGCGCTGGCGGCGGGCCGCTGGGTGGTGTGCGACCGTTTTTCCGACGCCACCTACGCCTACCAGGTGGGCGGGCGCGGCCTGGCGCGCGCACGGTTCGAGGCGCTGGAAACGTGGGTGCATCCCGGCTTTCAGCCTGATCTGACGTTGCTGTTCGATCTGCCGCCCGCCGTGGCGGCGGCGCGCGTGGCGCACGCGGGGAGCGATCCGGACCGTTTTGAGCGTGAGCAGCGCGATTTTTTCGAACGCGTGCGCGCGGCCTATCTCGAACGCGCCGCCGCTTCGGGCGGGCGCATCCGCGTGGTGGATGCCGATCGTCCGCCTGAAACGATCCGCGCGGAGGTTGAACGTATCGTGACGGAGCGCTGCCTTTCATGATCCATCCGTGGATGCAGGCCGCCTGGGAGCGTCTGAACGGTCTGGGCGGGCGTCTGCCGCATGCGCTGCTGTTCGCCGGTCCGGCGGGGCTGGGCAAGCGCGATCTGGCCGAGGCGCTCGCCGCGCGCCTGCTGTGCGAAGCGCTGGGCGCGGACGGCCACGCCTGCGGCGGCTGCGCGGCATGCCGCTGGCGCGTATCCGGCAATCATCCGGATCTGTACCGCGTTGTACCGGCGGCGGATGCGGAACGCGCCGGGGAAGAGGGCGGCGAAGCAGGCAGCCCTGATGCGGCGCAGGACAGGGAATCCGGCGGCAAGGCGAAATCGTCCCAGATCGTTATCGGGCAGATCCGCGAGCTGCAGGCGGCCCTGTCCGTAACCGGCCATCACGGCGCGCGTCGCGTGGCGATCGTCGATCCGGCCGAGGCGATGAACGTATATACCGCCAACGCGCTGCTCAAACTGCTGGAAGAGCCGCCCGAGGGCTGCATTTTTCTGCTGTTGTCGTCCGCGCCGCGCCGGCTGCTGCCGACCATCCGCAGCCGCTGCCAGCCCTGGGTTTTCGCCCGGCCGGGCGCGGCGGAACTGGCGGCATGGCAGGGCGCGCATCCTGCCGCCAGCACAGCCCTGCTCGCCGTGTGCGGGGGCATGCCGCTGGCGGCGATGCGTCTGGCGGAAAATGGCGGCGGCGGACTGCTGCGCCGTTTCACGGCCGATCTGGAACAGCCGCGCGGAGTCGATGCGCTCAGGCTTGCGGGACAGTGGGAAGCGTGGCTGAAGTCGAAAGAGGCGCTCGCCGCCGGTTTCGGTCTGCCGCAGCTTATCGACTGGATGCAGCGCTGGGTCAGCGACCTGGCGGCGCTGCGGCTGGGGGGGCGGGTGCGGTTTTTCCCGGAGCAGGAACAGGCGCTGGCCGCGCTGGCCGGACGCGCCAGCGTGGCCGCCGTGACAGGCTGCTACAATGAACTGGCCCGGATCCGCCGCGTAGCCCTGCATCCGCTGAATGCGCGCCTGACCCTGGAAGACATGCTGCTGCGTTATATGCGCGTAACGACAGGAACAAGACAATGACCAAGGCCCCAACCCCCCAGGCAGCACGCCCGGGCGTGCTGTCGCTGAACATCACCTCGAAATCGGCGCTGTACGCCGCCTACATGCCGTTTCTCGCCCATGGGGGGATTTTTATTCCCACCACGCGGGCCTACCGTCTTGGCGATGATGTTTTCATGCTTCTGCAGCTGATGGATGATCCGACAAAACACCCCGTGGCCGGTACGATCGTCTGGGTAACGCCGCAGGGCGCGCAGGGCGGAAAAACGCAGGGCGCGGGGATTCATTTTTCCGCCGACGATTCGGGCAAGGTCGTGCGCGACCGCATTGAAAAAATCCTGGCGGGCCATCTTGGTTCAAGCCGTCCTACCCATACCCTCTGAGCGCGTTTCCAGTGTTTGTCGATTCGCACTGCCATCTCGACTTTCCTGGTCTGCGTGAGCGCGAGGAAGAAGTGCTGGCCGCGATGGCGGCCAATAACGTAGGGCAGGCGCTGTGCATCGGCGTGCGGCTGGAAGATTTCCCCGGCGTGCTGGCTCTGGCTGAGCGCCATGCCAGCCTGTGGGCCTCGGTTGGCGTGCATCCGGATAACATCGATTGCGAGGAGCCCGACGAAGCGCGGCTGGTGGCGCTGGCTGCTCATCCGCGCGTGGTGGCGATCGGCGAAACCGGGCTGGATTATCACTGGCACAAGGATGAGCCGGAGTGGCAACGGGCGCGTTTCCGCACCCACATCCGCGCTGCGCGCGCCTGCGGAAAACCGCTCATCGTTCATACCCGCAATGCGGCCGCTGATACGCTGCGGCTGATGCGCGAGGAACACGCAACCGAGGCTGGCGGCGTGATGCACTGCTTTACCGAATCACGTGCGGTAGCTGAAGCAGCGCTGGATCTGGGTTTTTACATCTCCTTTTCCGGCATCGTCACCTTCCGCAACGCCACCGAACTGAAAGAAGTGGCCGCCTATGTGCCGCTGGACCGTCTGCTGATAGAAACCGATGCGCCTTACCTCGCGCCAGCACCGCACCGGGGCAAGAGCAACGAACCCGCCTGGGTTGTTCATGTGGCTGAAGAGATCGCGCGTCTGCGCGGCGCGCCGCTGGACCGCATCGAAACCGCGACCACCGAAAATTTTTTCCGCCTGTTCCGTCATGCAAAAAACTGATTTTTTCCGCCGTTTTTTCTCCTCCACGCTGATCTGCGCCACGTTTTGCGCTATGCCCGCGTTCGCGGGCAGTTACGATGATGCGATTGGCGCCGCCAATATGGGCGACACCACGGCGCTGACCAGACTGCTCGACCGGGGGCTGGACCCGGACACCGTCGATGCGCAGGGCAATTCTCTGCTGATTCTCGCCGCCCGCGAAGGTAATGCTGAAACGGTGGCGGCGCTGCTCAAGCATCGGGCAAAGATCAATCACCGCAACCAGGCGGGAGAATCCGCCCTGATGCTGGCGGTGTACCGGGGGCACGGCAAAACAGCGGAAACACTGCTGGCTGCGGGCGCGCAGGTTAATCATGAGGGCTGGACGCCCTTGCACTACGCCGCCTTCGAAGGGCGCGAAGCGCTGGCCGAACGCCTGCTCGCCGCCGGAGCCGATCCAAAGGCGCTGACGCCAAACAGGGCCAATGCGCTGATGCTGGCCGCGCGCAATGGCCACATTGCCGTGGTGCGACGGCTGCTTGGGCTTACTGCCGATCTCGACCAGCGCAACGATGCGGATCTGACCGCCGACGAATGGGCCCTGGCTGGCGGCAATACCGATATCGCGGATCTGATCCGCAAGGAGCGAATCCGCCGCGGCGGCAAAGCGCCGCAGCTGCGCATAGAGATTGATTAACGGCATGTTTTGAGGCAATTTTTTGCGGCGGCGGTTTTTCGTGCTTGCCGCACTGCAAAAAAAATTTCATCTGCCGCGCTGATATGCGTAAAAATGCACGCCTTTCTTGTGTGTGCATGCCCCCGAGGGGCGAGAGGACGATGAGATGAAGTACCAAAGGGCCGAAGACTTTCTTGCCGTTGTTGCGGAACGCAATCCGGGCCAGCCGGAATTCCTGCAGGCGGTAACCGAGGTGATCGACAGCCTCTGGCCCTACATTAAACGACACCCGCGCTATGCCGAACATGGCCTGCTCGACCGCCTGGTCGAGCCCGAGCGCGTCATCCTCTTCCGCGTTTCCTGGATTGATGACCGCGGCGAAGTCCATGTGAACCGCGGCTACCGCATCCAGCACAGTTCCGCGATCGGGCCGTACAAGGGCGGGCTGCGTTTCCATCCGTCGGTGAACCTGTCGATCCTGAAATTTCTCGCCTTCGAGCAGACCTTCAAGAACGCCCTCACCACGCTGCCGATGGGTGGCGGCAAGGGCGGTTCCGATTTCGATCCCAAGGGCCGCTCGCCGGGCGAAGTCATGCGTTTCTGCCAGGCGTTCGTTACCGAACTGTTCCGTCATGTCGGTTCCGATACCGACGTACCGGCGGGAGATATCGGTGTGGGCGGGCGCGAGGTCGGCTACATGGCGGGGATGATGAAAAAGCTTTCCAACCGCGCCGACTGCGTTTTTACCGGCAAGGGCCTGAGCTTTGGCGGCTCGCTGATCCGTCCGGAAGCCACCGGCTACGGCACGGTGTATTTCGCCGAGGAAATGCTGCACCGCCGTGGGCGCTCCTTTGAAGGCATGCGCGTTTCGGTATCCGGCTCGGGCAACGTCGCGCAATACACCGTGGAAAAGGCGATGGCGCTGGGCGCGCGCGTTGTCACCGTATCGGATTCCAGCGGCACCGTGATCGATGACGCGGGCTTTACGCCGGAAAAGCTCGCCGTGCTGATGGAGGTGAAAAACCACCTCTATGGCCGCGTAAGCGACTATGCCGCCCGCACTGGCGTGCGCTTCGAGCCCGGCGTGCGGCCCTGGCATGTGCCGGTCGACGTGGCGCTGCCCTCGGCGACGCAGAACGAACTGGACGGCAACGATGCGAAAACGCTGGTGGCGAACGGCGTGATCTGCGTTGCGGAAGGGGCCAACATGCCCTCTACTGCCGAAGCCGTGAAAGTGTTCGAGGAAGCGGGCGTGCTGTACGCGCCTGGCAAGGCGAGCAACGCCGGCGGGGTGGCGACCTCGGGGCTGGAAATGAGCCAGAACGCCATGCGGCTGTCGTGGACGCGCGATGAGGTTGACGCCCGCCTGCACGAAATCATGCGCGGCATCCATGCGGCCTGTCTGGAGTACGGCCAGCGTGACGATGGCAGCGTGAGCTACGTCGATGGCGCCAACGTCGCCGGTTTCGTCAAGGTGGCCGAGGCGATGATCGCCCAGGGCGTCATCTGATTCCGCGCTGATCCGCCCTGGCGGGGCCATGCGGCCCCGCAGCACTGTTCATCCGGTCGGCGTTTCTGCCGACCGGATGCGTTTACGGGCCGCGCGGCGGTTGCGCAGGTACAGATGGCTGCCGCGGCGCTCGGTGTCGAACAGCGCCATGGCCTCGATCAGGTCGCCCAGTTTCCGGTAGCCGTAGTTGCGCGGATCGAACGAGGCCAGATTGGAAATGTGCGAGCCGACCGCCGAAAGGCTGGCCCAGCCCTCCTCATCCGCGCCATCCTCTTTTTCTGCGCAGGTGTCGATCGCGTTGCGCAGCAGGTTGACCAGCCTGGCGTCGCCCTTGAGTTCCTTGGCGCTTTGGCGCTGCGGGCGTTCCGCCGCCGCGTCGCCGTCGCTGTCGCCGTCGCTGTCGCTGTCGCCGTCGCTGTCGCTGTCGCCATCGCCGCCGATGTCGGGCGCGCCGAGATTTTCCAGGTAGAGAAAGCGCGAGCAGGCGTTTACGAACGGCATCGGTGTTTTCTTTTCGCCAAAACCGAGCACCCTGAGTCCGTTGGCGCGGATGCGCATCACCAGCGGGGTGAAGTCGGAATCCGAGGAAGCAAGGCAGAACGCATCCAGTTTCTGCGTGTAGAGCAGGTCCATCGCGTCGATGATCATCGCGCTGTCGGTCGCGTTTTTGCCTTTGGTATAGGCGAACTGCTGCACTGGCTGGATGGCGTATTCGTGCAGCACCTCTTCCCAGCCCTTGAGGCCGCTGCTCTTCCAGTTGCCGTAGGCGCGGCGGATGTTGGTGACGCCGTCTGTGGCCCGTTCGTCGAGGATGACCTCGATTTTCGCCGCCGGGCAGTTGTCGGCGTCGATCAGCAGGGCGATGCGGGATTCTTCACTCATGGGCGTTTCCGGTGAAAGAAAAGAGGCGGGCGCGCCGCGCGGGCCGCTCCATGCGGCGGCGGGCGTGAAGGCGCGTCCTGTAATACACTCGAAGCACATCATCAGATCGGGTGCAGCCATGAGCGTAACCGACATTACCTCCCCCAGCCAGGCCAGACTGACCGCGTTGCGGCGCGATCTGCACGCCCATCCCGAACTCGCCTTCGCCGAGCATCGCACCGCGGGCATCGTCGCCGCGCATCTTGAGGCGCTCGGTATCGAAACGCATCGCGGCATTGGCGGCACCGGCGTGGTCGGCGTCATCCGCGCGGGGCGCGGTCTGCGCGCAATCGCGCTGCGCGCCGACATGGACGCGCTGCCGATTACCGAGCGCAACACTTTTGCGCACCGCTCCACCCACGCCGGACGCATGCACGCCTGCGGTCACGACGGCCATACCGCGATGCTGCTTGGCGCGGCGGAGGCGCTGGCCGCGGCGCGGGATTTCGACGGCATCGTCTATCTGGTTTTCCAGCCCGCCGAGGAAGGCGAGGGCGGCGCTCCGGCGATGATCGAGGACGGCCTGTTCGAACGCTTTCCGGTGGAGTCGATCTTCGGCCTGCACAACTGGCCGGGCCTGGCCGCCGGACATTTCGCGGTGCATACCGGCGCGGTGATGGCGGGTACCGACCGCTTTGATATCCGCATCCACGGCCACGGCGCGCATGCGGCGATGCCGCACCTGGGCGCTGATCCGGTGGTTGCTGGCGCGGCGCTGGTGCAGGCGCTGCAGACGGTCGTGGGGCGCAATCTCGATCCAGTCGAGGCGGCGGTTGTTTCCGTCACGCAGTTTCATGCCGGCGAAGCCTACAACGTGATTCCCGATTACGCCGAACTGTGCGGCACGGTGCGCACCCTGTCCCCGGCCGTGCGGGAACAGGCGAAAGCGGCGATGCTGCGGATCTGCGACGGTATCGCGGCGGGTTTTGGCGTGCGCATCGAATGCGATTACCAGCAGGGCTATCCGCCCACGATCAATACGGCCGCCGAGGCCGCGCATTGCGCCGGGGCCGCGCGCGCGGCGGCAGGGGACAACGGCGTTGTCACCGATGCGAAGCCGAGCATGGGGGCGGAAGATTTCGCCTATTTCCTCGAACGCCGTCCCGGAGCCTACGTCTGGATCGGCAACGGACCGGTTGAAGGCGGCTGCACGCTGCATAACCCGCACTACGATTTCAACGACGGCATCATCGCCACCGGCGTCGTCTACTGGGTCGAACTGGTGCGCCGCCTGCTGCCCGGCGCAGTCCGGGCATGAACATCGTCCGGCTGGCCTGGCGCATGCTGTGGCGCGACCTGCGCGCGGGTGAACTGCATCTGCTCGGAGTGGCGATCGCGATCGCCGTCGCCAGCCTCACCAGCGTTGGATTTCTCGCCGACCGCGTCGGACGGGGGCTGGACCGGGAAGCGAACCAGCTGCTCGGCGGCGATCTGCTGCTGCGCGCGGATCATCCGTGGCCGGAGGATTTCATCGGCGAGGCCCGCCAGCGCGGGCTGCAGGCCGTTACCACGGTGCTGTTCACCAGCATGGCCAGCATTGGCGACAAAACGCAGCTTGCAGGCGTGAAGGCGGTGGAAGACGGCTATCCGCTGCGCGGCTCGGTCCGCATCGCCCCCGGTCCGAACCAGCCTGATGCGACGGCGGGGCGCGCGCCCGCGCCGGATGAGGTATGGCTGGACGAGCGGCTGTTTACCGAACTCGGCGTGCAAGTCGGCGACCATGTGAGCTTCGGCCACAGCGAATTCCGCGTCGGCGCCATGGTGACGTTCGAATCCGACCGTGGCGCGAACTTCTTCAGCCTGCTGCCGCGGGCGATCTTCAACCTTTCTGCTCTGCCCGCCACCGGCCTGCTCACCGCGGGCAGCCGCGCCACCTGGCGTCTCCATCTGGCCGGAGACATGGCGGCGGTGGCCGCCTATGAACAGTGGGCGCAGGGGCGGCTCGGGCGTGGGCAGGAAGTGGAAACGATCGAAAACGCCCGTCCGGAAGTGCGCGGCGCGCTCGATCAGGCGCAGCGCTTTTTGCGCCTGGCGGCGCTGCTGGCCGTGGTGCTTGCCGCCGTGGCGGTGGGGCTGTCGGCGCGGCGCTTCATGCAGCGTCATCTCGACGGCTGCGCGGTCATGCGCTGCCTGGGCGCGCGCCAGCGCCAGATGCTCGGCATCGTCACCGGTGAATTTCTGCTGTTCGGCCTGCTCGCCGCGCTGTGTGGCTGCGCGCTTGGCTGGGTGACGCAATGGGGGCTGGGCGGGGGGCTGCGCGAAGTGCTGGCCGTGGATCTGCCCGCGCCGTCGCTGCTGCCGCTGGCGCATGGTCTGCTCGTTGGCATGGCGCTGCTGGCCGGTTTTGTGTTGCCGCAACTGCTGCGGCTGGGGCGGGTGTCCACGCTGCGCGTGCTGCGGCGCGAATTCGCCGCCGCTGAACCGCTCTCGGGCAGCGCGTGGGCGCTGGGGCTGGCGGCGCTGCTGGGGCTGGTGTTCTGGATCGCGGCCGATGCGCGGCTGGGCGCGGCGGTGGCGCTCGGATTTGGCGCCGCGCTCGGGCTGTTCGCGCTGGCGGGCTGGGGGGCGCTGCGCCTGGCTGCGCGGTTGAAAGGGCAGGGCAGCCTGCGCGGCGGGGGCTGGCGCTACGGCATCGCCGCGCTCGGGCGGCGCATGGGCGGCAGCGTGATCCAGATCGCCGCGCTGGGGCTGGGCATGACCGCGCTGCTGCTGCTCACGCTGATCCGCGCCGATCTGCTGGCCGACTGGCAGCGGCTTGCGCCGCCGGACGCGCCCAACCGCTTCATCATCAACATCCAGCCCGACCAGCGCGCGGCGCTGGCCGAAGCCTTCCGCGCCGAAGGGCTGTCCGCGCCGCGCGTGCTGCCGATGATCCGGGGCCGCTGGATGGCGCTCAACGGCAGGCCGGTACGGGCGGAGGATTACCCGGAAGGGCGGCTGCGGCGGCTGGCGGAGCGGGAGTTCAATCTTTCCTACGCTCATGATCTGCCGGGGGGCAATGCGGTTGTGGCGGGGCGCTGGCATGGCGAGGCGCAGACGCCGCAGTTCTCGGTGGAAAAAGGGCTGGCGGAGGATTTCGGCCTCAAGGTGGGCGACGTGGTCCGCTTCGAGATTGCCGGGCAGACGGTGGAAGCGCCGCTTACCAGCGTGCGCGGGCTGGACTGGGATTCGATGCGGGTGAATTTTTTCTTCATCGCCGCCGGTGGCATGCTGGAAAACTACCCGGCAAGCCTCATCACCAGCTTCCACCTGCCGGACGGCAGGCAGGATTTCATTACCCGGCTGGTGGCGGCCTTTCCCAACCTGACGGTGATCGACATTGTGGCGGTGCTCGCCCAGGTGCGCGAAATCACCGGACAGCTGATCGTCGTGGTCCAGTTCGTGTTCGGTTTCGCCCTGCTCGCCGGGCTGGTGGTGCTTTACGCCGCGCTCCAGGCCACTCACGACGAGCGCGGCTACGAACTGGCGATGCTGCGCACGTTCGGCGCGCGTAACCGTCAGGTGCGGCAGGCGTTGCTGGCGGAATTTTTCGTTCTCGGCGCTATCGCCGGGCTGCTCGCCGGTATCGGCGCCAGCGCGATCGGCTGGGGACTGGCGCATTTCGTTTTCAGAACCGCCTATGTGCCGGGGCTTGCGCCAGTGCTGGTCGCCGTGGCGCTGGGCGCGGGCGGCGTGGCGCTGGGCGGCTGGCTCGGCGTGCGCCGCCTGCTCGCCAGACCGCCGCTAGCGAGCCTGCGCGCGCTGGCCTGAGAGGCGCGCCAGCTATAATCCGCCGCCAGCCGCATCGCCCCCGTCTGTGGCGGACGATGCGGCGGAACCGCTTTTGACCCATCCGGAACCGGAGCGCCCGTGCAGGAATATGGATTGTTTGTGGTCGCCGCCGCGGCGCTGCTGCTGGCGCTGGCCGTACTGTGGCTGGCGCTGCGCAGCGGGCGGCTGGAGCGCGGCCTCTCCGCCCGGCTCGACGAAAGCCTGCGCGCCGCCGCGTCGGAGCAGCAGCGGACGGTGCTGTCCGACCTGCACGCCGGGCTCGGGCAGCAGACCGACCGTCTCGCCGCCCGGGGCGAGCAGGATGCCGGACGCCTGCGCGAGGCGATGCAGACGCTGCATCTCGCGTTCCAGTCGCGTCTGGACGGCCAGCGCGAGGATGTGGCGCTGCGCTTCGCCGAGCTTTCCTCCGGTGTGACTGCCGCGCACGAACGCCTGCGCGGCGAACTGCTGGAGCAGACGCTGAAAACCCTCTCGGAACACGCCCGCGCCGACCGCGAACTACTGCAGCAAGGCCTGCACGCCGCCTCCGCGCAGCTATCCACGAGCATCGAGGCGCTGACGCGCACCATCGACGAGCGGATGGAAGCCATTTCTGGCCACGTGCGCGAACGCCTCGACGAAGGTTTCCGCAAAACCAACGAAACCTTCGCCAGCGTCATGGCGCGCCTGGCCACCATCGACGAGGCGCAGAAAAAGATCGACGGCCTGACCAGCAACGTCGTCAGCCTGCAGGAACTGCTGGGCGACAAGCGTGCGCGCGGCGCGTTCGGCGAAGTTCAGCTCGCCGCGCTGGTGCAGAATGCGCTGCCGCCGGATGCGTGGGAACTGCAGGCCACGCTGCCCAACAACACCCGCGTAGACTGCCTGCTGAAACTGCCGGACCCCACCGGGCGCGTGGCGGTGGACGCCAAATTCCCGCTGGAAAACTATCATCGCATGCTCGATCCCGCGCTGGCCGAATCCGAGCGCCGCACGGCGCAGGGCGCCTTCCGCGCCGACGTACGGCGGCATATCGACGCCATCGCGGGCAAATACATCCTGCCCGGCGTCACCTCCGACGGCGCGGTGATGTTCCTGCCCGCCGAAGCGGTGTTCGCTGAAATCCACGCCTACCACCCCGAAACCGTCGCCTATGCCCAGTCGCGGCGCGTGTGGATCGTGTCGCCCACCACGCTCATGGCGGTGCTGAACACCGCGCGCGCGGTGCTCAAGGATATCGAGACGCGCAAGCAGATCCACGTCATTAAAGACGCGCTGGGCAAGCTGGCGAAGGATTTCGGCCGTTTTGATGACCGCATGAACGCGCTCGCGCGCCACATCGAACAGGCGAACAAGGACGTGCAGGAAGTCCAGGTTTCCAGCCGCAAGATCAGCGCGCACTTCTACCGGATCGAAGCCGCGCGGCTGGACGAACTGCCCGCCGCCGCGGAGGCGGAGCAGGGCGCGCGCGGCGTGGTGCGGGAACTGGCGGGCGAGGGGTAGATTCGCGCATGGAATAACGCCCGCTTCCGGTATCGCGCGGGCTGTATACGTCTATGCGATGATCCGGTCGGGCAAAACGGCTTGCAGGCGGATGCGTCTGCTGCCGCGGCAACCATAAAAGCGCGCCATTGAGGCAGGGGAAAGCGGTAAAAGGGGAAGCGGTCAGTATGAGCCAGTTTGATTCACTGGAAATGTGCGCAGGGGCAGGAGGGCAGGCGCTCGGTCTGGAAATGGCGGGCTTCGGTCATGTTGGCCTGGTTGAACTGGAACCGGCCGCGTGCGCCACGCTGCGCCTGAACCGCCCCGCCTGGAACGTGATTGAGGGCGACCTGCACCGCTTCGACGGCCGCTCCTATCAGGGCATCGACCTGGTAGCCGGCGGCGTGCCATGCCCGCCGTTCTCCAGGGCCGGAAAACAGCTCGGCGCGAAGGATGAGCGCGACCTGTTCCCCGAAGCAGTCCGTCTGGTCGATGAGTGCCGCCCGCAGGCCGTGATGCTGGAAAACGTGCGCGGCCTGCTCGATGCCGTCTTTGACGACTACCGGAACAAGGTTGAGAAGCAGCTCAAAAAACTGGGCTATGTCCCCGGCTGGCGGCTACTGAACGCCTCGGATTATGGCGTGTCGCAACTGCGCCCGCGCGTGGTTTTCGTCGGCATCCGCAAAGATCTGGCCGACGGCTTCGCCTGGCCGGAACCGCTGCCAGGCGCGCCGCCGACCGTGGGCGAGCTGCTGCACGATCTCATGGCCGTGAACGGCTGGCGCGGCGCTGACCGCTGGCGCGAACAGGCCAATGCCATTGCCCCTACGCTCGTTGGCGGCTCCAGGAAACACGGCGGGCCTGACCTTGGCCCAACCCGCGCAAAACGCGCCTGGGCTGCCCTGGGCGTCGATGGCATGGGCCTGTGGGACGATGCCCCGCCCCGTGATTTTGTGGGTATGCCGCGCCTGACACCGCGCATGACGGCCCGCATTCAGGGCTTCCCCGATGGCTGGCAATTCTCCGGCCGCAAGACGGCTGCCTATCGCCAGATCGGCAACGCCTTCCCGCCGCCGGTGGCCGCTGCCGTGGCCCGGCAGATTTTCGCGGCGCTGTCCGCCAAACGCATCTACAAGGTGGCGTGATGAGTGCGGACGCCGGTTTCCTTGAGGCCCGCAAGGCGTTCCATGCTTCGCTGCTGCAAACAACGCTGACCATCAACAGCGCGGGTGTGGTGAGCAACGCCGACAGCAGCAACACTACAAGCAAGGCGATTGCCAGGGGCATTGCCGATCTGCTCAAGGCCGAAACCATCGGCGAGCGCATCGCGGGCCAGACTTCGGGCAACCAGTTTGAAGGCATCTGCGCGGCCTTCGTGCGTGAAACCTTCCTCAGGCTCGGGCATCTGCGTCCCGGCGTCTGGGACGTGCATCAAGTCTCCGGCCGCAACCGCCTGGAGATTGCCCGTTACGAGCAATATGCGCACCTGGTCGCGCTCGACCGGGCCGCCAGGGCCGATGCCGAACTGGCGGCGGCCCTGGGCAGCGACTACACCATTACGCCGGATATTGTGGTGGCACGCGACACCGAGGACGACAGCACCATCAATGCGCCCGCGCTCCTGGTCGATGACAGCGTGACCACGCTTGCCAGCCTGCGCAGGAAAAACGGCGGCCTGCCGCTGCTGCACGCCAGCATTTCATGCAAATATTCGTAGCGACTGGGCGCAGAACGCCCGTTCCGAAGCGCTGAACCTGGTGCGCAACCGCAAGGGCCGTCTGCCGCATGTGGTGGTCGTTACGGCTGAACCGACGCCAGGCCGCCTTGCCTCTATCGCCCTGGGAACCGGGGATATTGATTGCGTGTATCACTTCGCCCTGTATGAGCTGCAAGCCACGGTGAAGGCCCTGGGCATGGATGACGCGGCCGACATGCTGGCCGTGATGGTCGATGGCAAGCGACTGAAAGACATTTCCGATCTGCCGCTGGATCTGGCTGTGTGAGACCCTGCACGGATGAACCGCAACGGGGTTGAGGCGGCGCGGCCGGGACGGGCTGTCCGCCGCGGCGGAAGCAGGGCAGGGCACGCAAACGTGGAATGGGAACTGTCCGGGAGAATAAGCCTGTCTATGAGGCGTTAAGGGCAGATATCCAGCAACTCCGTGAAAGCGCCGGACAGCTTCGCGAACTCCAGCGTATTTCTCCAGCCCGTGCTGCGGGTCTTGCTGCCTGGGATGCCTCGGCGCGCAGGTTTCATGAGGCGATACGCATAACGCTTCCGCCCCAGATCATGCATTATCTGCATGATGCTGATATCCGGATCAAAGACCCGGTATATCGCAAATACCAGGAGCCAATATCTCCCTGCCGTTTCACTTGCGCTGGCCTGTGGCGGCTGCCATCGGTGTTATCGCGGTTATCTGCTGGAGCGCATTCCGGTGAAACGGTCAGACAGTCCATTTGCGTGGCATGGCCCGGTGCAGGTGTCTGGTGGGTTCGCGGAGCCGCATCAGCCGCCGATGTAGGACATTTCGATCCTGCGCGGGGCGGCGTCCGCTGAAGTAAAGTCCGCCGCGCTGAAATCCGTCGAAGCAAAGTCCGTATTCGCCCCCCGGATTTCGGAATAGCGGTCTTCGCGCTGGCCCCACACGGCGGCGATCGCGGCGTCGAGCGCGCCATCGTCCGCGCCACCGCGCAGCAGCGTGCGCAGATCGTGGCCCGACTGGGCGAACAGGCAGGTGTAGAGCTTGCCTTCAGTAGAGAGCCGGATGCGCGTACAGGTCGCGCAGAACGCCTGGGTAACGGAGGAAATCACGCCGATTTCGCCCGTGCCGTCGCAATAGCGCCAGCGTTCGGCCACCTCGCCGGGGTAGTTCGGATCGATTGCTTCCAGCGGGAAATGCGCGTGCAGGCGGGCGATGATCTCGCCAGAAGGCACGACCTCATCCAGCTTCCAGCCGTTGGAAGCGCCCACGTCCATGAATTCGATAAAGCGCAGGATGTGGCCACTGCCGCGGAAATGGCGCGCCATGGGTTCGATGGCGTGATCGTTCTCGCCACGCTTGACCACCATGTTGACCTTGACCGGGCCGAAACCGGCGGCGGAAGCCGCGTCGATGCCTTCGAGCACGCGCGCCACCGGATAATCCGCATCGCTCATGCGGCGGAAGGTGGCATCGTCGAGCGCGTCCAGACTCACGGTGAGGCGGCTCAGTCCAGCGTCGCGCAAGGGCCGGGCGAGTTTCGGCAGCAGCACGCCGTTGGTGGTGAGGGTGATCTCCACGCCGTCCAGCGCGGCGAGCATTCCGACCAGGTGTTCGACGTTCTTGCGCAGCAGCGGCTCGCCGCCGGTGATGCGGATCTTGCGCACACCGCGCGCGGCGAACACGCGGGCGACGCGCAGAATCTCTTCGAAACTGAGCAGATCCGCTCGCGGCAGAAAGGTGTGGCTGTCGAACACCTCGCGCGGCATGCAGTAGATGCAGCGGAAATTGCAGCGGTCGGTGATCGAGATGCGCAGATCCTGCATCGTGCGCGCGCGGCGGTCGCGCAGCGCCTCTCCCGGCGCGGGGGCAGGCGGCAGTGCGGCGGCGTCGACCGGGGCGGCGCCTGCGTGGATGGGGATGACTTTCATTGTCTGAATTTATAGGTCTGCACAGATTCAATGGCCTGAGTGATCAGGCTGATTCAATTTCCTTGAGTGAAACGCCATCTTTGTTTTTCCACTCCGTCAGACCGTTTGCCGTTCCGCCACAAACTGTGTTTGCGGCGCTGCTTGGGGTGGAAAACTCGGCGTCTTTCGAGAACGTGAGCACCTTGCCGTCGGAAACCAGCGTGCCATCTTCCTGCAGCCGTTTCCGCAAGTTGATCACCCATGGGTATTGGTGGGCGCTTTTGCGTTCCTCCAGAACCGCCTGGGAACCCTTGAAAACGATGAAGCCGACGGGCGCGCGCGCACCGGATGCCACGATATCTTTAAGCTTGTAAAACAGGATTTCTTTTTTCGGAATAGCGTCTTGCTGGATTTCCACCGGGATCAAAAAATCGGCTCCAAGCGTGGGCAGCAGCTGGTGAATCTTCTCCAGAAATATTTCCATGTCTTTCCGGTCGGATTCGGGGAGTTTCGCGCCGCTGCGTTTATCGTTGATTACGGTAAATCGTCCTGCCGCTTCCGTCTGTTCGATCAGCCTGCCTTCAAGGTAGCGGATATGGGCCTTGGTAAGGTTTTCGTCCTTGCTCACAAAAAAGGTAGCGTGGTTCCAGAATTCCTTTGCCTGGTGATCCTTTACGCGGTCCCGGAACGACTCAGTTTCGCCGATGTAAACGGTGTTTTTTCCTGTTTCCGGATCTGAGCCGGTCAGAAAATAAACGCCCGAATGGGCTGCTTCATCCCGCAGTTTCAGTTCGTTGAGTTCGTTGCGTGGCGCGGCGACGGCCTTGCCTGTCCAGTTGGACAGCTCCGCCGTGCGCAGGCGTTTGGCATCGCCATGCACCAGGAAGATCTTGATGGTCGCGCTAGTGGGCATGAGGTTGATCCGTCTTGTTATCGGCCAGGTTCCATTCTTCGGGCAAAGCATGGGAGGCGCCGCCGCGCCGTGCCTTGTTCGCGGTCAAGGTCGCGGTAGCAGGGGGCGCGATCTCTTGCGCCGGGTGTCCGCCTATTTTCCGCTAGCCGCCTGCAGCAGTTTTTTGAGCCGTTCGTCATTGGGGCTGCCTGCGAGCAGCTGGGCGGCGGTATTTTTGTCCAGCCGCGCGCCCGCTTCGATCAGGGCCGTGGCGGCGTCGTGGTTTCCCAGCAGCAACGCGATGCTGAGCGGAGTAAAACCCTGTTCCGTGCGTTTGTCGGGTTCCGCGCCGGCTTTGAGCAGGCGTCTGACGATGGAGCCGGGGCAGTTCTGCGCGGCGATAAAGATCAGGCTGTTGCCGTCGGGATGTTCGGTGCGCACGTTCGCCTTGTGCGCCAGCAGAACTTCGATGGTGCGCTGGATATCTCCAATGTTGTTATTGGCGTCAGAACAGGATGCGGTAGCCATTTCCAGTGGGGTCTGGAGCAGGCTGGCGCTGTTCTCGTTGGGATCGGCCCCGGCGGAAAGCATGGCTTCCACCGTTTTCGCATCGGCGGCGCGGATGTACTCCGGCAGGTTGGCGCTGAGCGGCGCGGGGCGTTTGTTTTCACTGAGGTAGCGCTGGGCCTCTTCCCGCGTCATGCGCGGGTAATCAGAGGCGTCCGCCGCCGCAGAGGCCGCAGTTCCGGCGGCGCTGGGTGACAGGGTATGGAGAAGCGCGCAAAGCGCCAGCGCCAGTTTGCCGTTCATGTTCGACTCCCGTTGCGTCTTCGCGCGCTGGCCGGGTTGCGCCAGGCGGAGGATTGAAAAGGACGGAAAATACGATGCCCGTTCCGGCTTTGGCAAGCGTTCCGGCGGCAGGTTTCCGTTGGCCGTGTTCTGGCCCGCGCGGTAGCGGTTTCAGTCCGCGCGCGCGCGCCATTGCGCCGCGGCGCGGCCGGCGCGGCAGCCGGTGGCGAAGCAGGCGGTGAGCAGATAGCCGCCGGTGGGGGCTTCCCAGTCGAGCATTTCGCCCGCGCAGAACACGCCGGGGCGGGCGTGCAGCATCAGGTTGCTGTCGAGGGCGGAAAAATCCACCCCGCCAGCGCTGCTGATCGCCTCGTCCAGCGGCCGTGTGGCGGCAAGCCGCAGCGGCAGGGCTTTGAGCGCGGCGGCGAGGCGGGCCGGACTGGCGAGTTCGTCCGCGCTGGCGCATTCGCGCAGCAGCCCGGCCTTGACGCCTTTGATGCCCGCCTGGCCTTGCAGATGGCTGGCGAAGGAGCGGCTGCCGCGCGGGCGGGCGAGATCGGCGGCAAGTCGTTCCAGACTGCGGCCGGGGACGAGGTCAAGATGCAGCGCCGCTTCATTTCCGGCGGCGAGCGCATCGCGCAGCGGCGCGGAAAGGGCGTAGATCAGGCCACCTTCGACGCCTGTGGCGGTGATGATGAATTCACCCGCGCGCTCATGCGCCGCGCCGCTGGCATCGGTGAAGCGCGCATGCACCGTTTTTACCGGCTCGCCCGCGAAGCGTTCGCGGAAGTGGCTGCTCCAGCCGCCCGCGCCGCTACGATCCGTGACATCGAAACCGCAGTTGGCGGGCGCCAGACCGGTAACCGCGACGCCCTGCGCGCGCAGCAGCGGTATCCACGCGCCGTCGGAACCGAGCCGCGCCCGGCTGCCGCCGCCCAGCGCCAGCACGGTAGCACTGGCGCGGACGAGGGTTTCCCCCTCCGGGCCGCTCAGGCGCAGCCTGCCGTCCGTGCTCCAGCCCAGCCAGCGCTGGCGCATTTCAAACGCAACCCCCGCTGCGCGCAGGCGGGCAAGCCAGGCGCGCAGCAGCGGCGCGGCCTTCATCCCCGCAGGGAATACACGCCCCGAGCTGCCGGTGAAGGTGGCCGCACCCAGTCCGTCTGCCCAGGCGCGCAGGGCGGCGGGGCCGAATTCACCCAGCATCGGCTCAAGCTCTTTCCGGCGCGCGCCATAGCGGGTAAGGAAAACCTCGCCGGGTTCGGCGTGGGTCAGGTTGAGACCGCCGCGCCCGGCAAGAAGAAATTTGCGCCCGGCCGAAGGCATGGCGTCGTAAACAGTGACGCACGCACCCGCGTTCGCCAGCATTTCCGCCGCCATGAGGCCTGCGGGCCCGGCGCCGATCACCGCCGCATTGCGGGCGGGCTGTGTGGATTCCGTCTGTGTGGATGTCATGGTGGCTAAAGCGTTCCCCTGCGGACACGCGGCGGATTGTAGCCGTGCCGACACGTGGCGGCGCTTATGTCTGCCGCGCCAGCAGGGTCATGGCGCGGTCGTGCGGGCACGCTGCCTCGCCATCCGGCAAAGCTCTGGAGCCTGTTTAAGCGCGGCCTGACCGCATCAGCGCCACGGCCTTTTTCTTTGCCCCCGCCGCCTGCTAGAATCCGCTCCGTCATTGGGGAGTAGCCGCCTCCTTCACGGAGGGACCGCGTCAACAGACTTGCCCGTTCGGGCATGGCGCGGCCAGCTTTCACGCCTGGCGAGACTTTTGACTGCGCAGCCTCCGCTTTGGGCCGGGGAAGCCGCGCAGTCATCGGTGTTCGTACCGGCCCGGGAAATCTCATGGAAGCGCTGCTCATCTCCACCGGTATCGTCGCCCTGGCCGAAATTGGCGACAAAACCCAGCTTCTCTCTCTCCTCTTCGCCGCGCGTTTCAGGCGGCCGCTTCCCATCATTCTGGGCATTTTCACCGCCACGCTGCTCAACCACGCGCTGGCGGGCATGGTTGGCGCATGGCTCAGCACCCGCCTCGATCCCGAGTGGATGCGCTGGATTCTTGGTGTGTCCTTTCTTGCCATGGGGGCGTGGATGCTGATTCCGGACAAACTCGATGAAGACGAGGTCAGCAGCGCCGCGCCGCGCTTTGGCGTGTTCGGCGCAACGCTGATCGCGTTCTTTCTGGCCGAAATGGGCGACAAGACGCAGTTCGCCACCGTCGCGCTCGCAGCCCGCTTCGACGCGCTCATCGCGGTAGTGGCCGGCACCACGCTGGGCATGATGGTCGCCAACGTACCGGCGGTGCTGCTTGGCGACGCCATGGCTAAAAAGCTGCCGGTGCGCCTCGTGCACGTTGTGGCGGCGCTGATCTTTGCCGGTCTTGGCATTGCAACCCTGTGGAGCAGCCTGCCGGCGGCATTCTCCGGCGGCTGAAACATCGCGCCCGCGCGGATTGGCGTACCCGGCCGGGGGGATTCAGTTTTGAACAGACCCTTATAGCGTCGGTCGCTGCTCGAAAGGCATGGGCGCGGGTTCTTCCGCCAGAAGGGGCGGCGCATCTGCTGTAACGTCGTCCACGCGTGCGGCGGGCGGGCCGTGGCGGCACCACTTTTCGAAGCGGTCGAGGCTGGCCGCAGGGCCGCGCGCCAGCGCTTCGACGCTGCCATCCGCGCGGTTGCGCACCCAGCCGGCCAGGCCCAGCCGCAGCGCTTCGGCGCGCGCGGCGGCGCGGTAACCTACGCCCTGCACGCGGCCGCGAATGCGCAGCAGGCGGGTTGCGGTATCCAGCGGCGGTGTCGCCGGTGCATCAGGCGTGTCAGGCATAGGACACCTCCGGTCCGGCGCTGCGGATGTGTTCCGCGCGGATCAGCGCGGTCGTCAGGTTGGTGGTCACATTGTCCTCGCCCAGACGTTCAAGGAATCCGGAGCGCAGCACCAGCGAACCGGGCTGCGTGTTGAGGTCGCACAGGATCAGTGTTGCGCCGCGCTTGCCCAGGTTGCGGTGCAGGGTCTGCAGGATGTCGAGCCCGGTGGTGTCGATGTTGATGACCTTGTTCATGTCGAGAATGACCACGTCCGGATGCCCGTCCTGCATCAGCAGCAGGTTTTCCAGCTTGTTGGAGGCGCCGAAGAACAGGCTGCCGAACATGCGGTAGGCGAGGATGCGCGGCGTGTCGTCGGGGCGGGTGAGCATCTCGATGTCATGATGTTCCTCAAGCGCGATGCGCTCGATGCGGGTGAGATCGGATACGCGGTAGATGAAGAACAGACTCGCCAGCACCATGCCCAGTTCCACCGCCAGCGTCAGGTCGAACACCACGGTGACGAAGAAGGTGCCGAGCAGGATGGAGCGGTACTGCACCGAATAGCGCGCCAGCTCCTTCGGTTTGAACGCGCGCCATTCCCCCATGTTGACCGAAACGAGCACGACGATGGCCGAGAGCGTGGCGAGCGGGATGTAGCTTGCCAGCGGGGCGAGCACGAGCACGATGGCCAGCAGCACCAGCGAGTGGATCATGCCCGCCACGGGCGTGCGCCCGCCGGTGCGGATGTTGGTGGCGGTGCGGGCGATGGCGCCGGTGGCGGCGAAACCGCCGAACAGCGGTGCGGCGAAGTTGGCGATGCCCTGTGCCATCAGCTCCTGGTTGGGATCGTGGCGGTCGTCGATCTGGCTGTCGGCCACGCGCGCCGAGAGCAGCGATTCGATTGCGCCGAGCAGCGCGATGGTCAGCGTTGGCGCGATCAGCTTGCCCAGCGTGCCCAGCGAGAATTCGGGAAGAGACAGGCCCGGCAGATCGCGCGGAATGCCGCCAAAGCGGCTGCCGATGGTTTCCACCGGCAGGCCGATCACGGCATTCACCGCGGTGGCGAGAATCAGCACCACCAGCGGCGCGGGCAGCCGCCGCATCCACGCCACGCGCGTGGAGAGCCGGTTCCACGCCAGCAGGATGGTGAGCGAGGTTATGGCGAGCGCCACGGTGGGCCAGTCCAGCGTTGGCAGCGCGTCGGCCAGGGTTCTCATCTTGGCGAAGAATTCGCCCGGCAGGTTATCAATGCGCAGGCCGAGAAAATCCTTGATCTGCGAGATGAAAATCACCACGGCGATACCGTTGGTGAAGCCGATGACGACCGAGAGCGGAATGAAACGGATCATCGACCCCAGCCGCAGCGCGCCCATGGCGAACAGCAGCACGCCCGACATCATCGTGGCGATAAGCAGGTTCTGCACGCCGTAATCGGCCACGATGGCGTAAACGATGGGAATGAACGCCCCCGTGGGGCCGCCGATCTGCACGCGCGAGCCGCCCAGCGCGGAAATCAGGAATCCGGCGACGATCGCCGTCCAGATACCGGCCGTGGGCGACATGCCGGAGGCAATGGCGAACGCCATCGCCAGCGGCAGCGCGAGCACGCCAACGGTGATGCCGGCGGAAAGGTCGTGGGTGAAACTGTCCTTGCCGTAACCGGGCAGGGTGTCGAAAAGTTTGGGGCGGAACGGGATTTTCATGGGTGTTTGCGATGCTGTATTTTGCTGCGGTGGTCTTGCTGAGGTAATTCTGGCGTGGCGATGGCTTCGGCGCCCTGGAGGCCCATGCGCCGGGGGATTGCGGCGGGAGTTTTTTCCCCGCCGGGATCGCGCGGATCCGGGGGGCTGTTCATTCTCCGTGTCCTCCGTGCTCTCCGCGCCCGATCCGGCCCAGCACGGCCGCAGCGCAGGCCGTGCCGGAGCGCACGGCGGATTCCAGCGTGGCCGGATAGTCCGATTCAATATAGTCGCCCGCCAGCCACAGGCCGGGCAGCGGCGTGCGGATGCCGGGGCGCAGCAGCCCGGGGCGGCAGGCGATGGTGGCGCGCTTTTCCACGATGACTTGTGACCACTCTGGCGCGGGCAGGCGGCGGGCGAGTTCGTGTTCGAGCTGGGCGTGGACAGCGAGGATGAGTTCGTCGCGCTCCATCGCCTCATGCGCGCCGTGCGCGCTGATAACGCAGCAGACCATCCCTTCCGGCCCGCCCGTCTGGCCACGGTCGAACGCCCACTGGGCGGGACCGCGGGCAAGACCGATCATCGGCCCGGGCAGCCGCTGGCCCGCGCCAAGGGCGAGATGGACCGAGACGATGGGCTCGTGCGGCAGCGCGTCGATCTGCGCGGCGAGGCGGTCGCACGCGCCGGTGGAGGCGAGCAGCGCGCCAGCGTGATAGGGCGCGGTGGCGACCACCACCTGCGGCCACGGCTGGCTGCCGGGATCACCGTCGAGGCGGAAGCCTTCTTCCACTGGATGAATGGCGCTGATCGCGTTGCCGGTGCGCAGCTTGCCGCGCCGCGTGGCGAGAAAACGCGCGGCGGGCACGGGAAACAGTTCCGACAGGTCCACGCGTGGAATCAGCAACTCGCTCGCGCCCGAGCCCGCAGCAAGGCTGTCGCGCAGCACGTTGGCGAAAACCTGCGCAGAGGCTTCGTCCGCCGGCGTGTTGAGCGCGGCCACGCACAGCGGCCGCCAGACGGACTGGCGCAGTGTTTCCGGCTGCGCCGCGCGGTGCAGCAGTTCTTCCACCGTCATTTCCGGGGGCAGGCGGAAGCGCGCTTTTTTCAGCAGACGCACCAGGCGCGGCAGCGCCAGGCGTTCGCGCCAGCCCAGTCCGCGCGCGCGCAGCAGGCCCACGGCCAGATGCAACGGGGCGGGCAGCGGGGCGGCGCGCAGTTCAAGAACGCCCGGAATATGCAGTGTGAACGGCAGGCGTTCGAGACGTTTGGGCGGGCTGCCGGTCAGGCGCAGCAGACGCGTGAGTTCGGCATAGGCGCCGATCAGGATGTGCTGGCCGTTGTCCGTTTCCCGGCCATCCTTGCGCACCACGCGCGCCCGCCCGCCCAGCGTGTGCGAGCGCTCGAACACCGTTACGTGCACGCCGTGGCGCGCGAGTTCGACCGCGCAGGCCAGGCCGGCATAACCGGCTCCGATCACGGCGACGGCGGGTACGCTCATGGCTTCGGCCCGTTCATTTTCAGCCTCGCATCCAGGCGCGGCCCGCCAGCCATACCTTGCGCAGCGGGGTGAGCGAGGTGCGGCGGTCGAGCACCAGGAAGCCGTCGGCGGCGATTTCCTTCAGCAGCGTGCGGTAGATGGCCGCCATCGCCAGGCCGGGGCGCTGCGCCTTGCGGTCCACCTCCGGCAGGTGCGCCATAGCCTGGCTGTAGAACTGTTCGGCGCGCCCGGCCTGGAAGCCCATCAGTTCGCGGAAAGCGTCTGAGTGGCGTGCGCCGAGAATGTCTTTCGCCGGTACGTTGAAGCGCTGCAGGTCTTCGTGCGGCAGGTAGATGCGGCCGCGCCGCGCATCCTCGCCCACGTCGCGGATGATGTTGGTGAGCTGGAAGGCCATGCCGAGATCGTGCGCATACCTGAGTGTGGCGCGATCCTGGTAGCCGAAGATTTCCGCCGCGAGCAGGCCGACGACGCTGGCCACTCGGTAGCAGTAAAGCTGCAGCCCCCTGAAATCGAGATAGCGCGTCTGCGTCAGATCCATTTCCATGCCGTCGATGATTTCCAGCAGCTGTTCGCGCGGCAGGGTGAAATCGCGCAGCACGTCGCACAGCGCCTGGCCAACCGGGTGGGTGGGCGCGGCGTCATACACGCGGTCCAGTTCCCCCCGCCACCATTCGAGCGTTGCCTGCGCCAGCGAGGGGTCGTGGCATTCGTCCACCACGTCGTCCACCTCGCGGCAGAACGCGTACAGCGCAATGATCGCCCGCCGCCGCAGCGGCGGCAGGAACATGAAGCTGTAGTAGAAGCTGGAGCCGCTGCGGGCGGCCTTGTCCTGGCAGTAATCGTGAGGGTTCATGGAAAAACCGGCCGCAGTCCGGCCCGCGGGCGCGTTCCGGCCGGACGTTTCTGGCAGGAAATGCGGCAGGCCGTGCAGCCGGGAGCGCCGGAATATGTAACCGCTGATTATAGCTCTGGATGGCCCGGGGGGCTTTACGGCTGGAGGAGAGCGGCAGGGCTGTCGCATGGATGCTGCGCCGCGCGGCCCGGAATTCCCGGTTATCGCGAACGGAACCGGGCCTTTGCGCCCAATGGCGGCTTCTCGCGACAGGTTTTGAACAGGTTCCGGGCTGCGCCGCCGCCGGGGCGGCGGAACCGCGCTATCTGGCGTCGCTAGCTGCAGACCGCCGCAAGAATTTTCTGTTTGCTGGCGCGGGCGGCTTCCAGCAGTGAATCGAAGCTGGTTTTGTCGATGCTGGCGGCGCAGGAGCCGAACAGGTCTGTTTTGCGCCCGGGGTCGAGCAGGGCGTCGAAGGGATTGGGGGTTTCCGCCGCGAATCCCGCGATCAGCACCGTGTCGGCAAGGTTCGCCGGAGGCCACGAACCGCCGTAGGGATTTTCGTACTGGAAGGCGTCGAGCACGCTGTCCGGAAGCTCGAAGGTTTCGAGAACGGCGCGCCCGGCGGGTTCGCTCCAGATCGAAACGAACCCGGCGAAGCTGTTCAGGTTTTCTTCCAGCGCGGGGTAGGCCGATGCGCGGGCAAGGAGGAAGAACTGTCCGATGCTGGCCAGCATTCCGGCGAGCATGGCGGTGTCGGGGTTCACTGTGCCCAGGTGGCGGGCAAGGGCATGGGACCACGAGGCCACGTCTACCGAATGCATCCATAAGCCCGATGCGATCAGGCGCATGTTCCGGCTGCGGTGATCCTGGGCGATCTGCTCCGCCGCCACCGAAAATGCGAGGCAGCGCAGGGAGGACAGGCCAATGCGCCTGACGGCCTCGGTGACGCTGGTCACCTGTGCGCCGTGGGGATTGAGCATCGCCGTATTGGCCATGCGGATAACCTTGGCGCTGAGTACCGGCTCGGCCCGGACCAGACCGGCGATGTCTTCCACCCGGGAGCCAAGATCGTCGGCCAGGCGCTTGATGCGCATGGAGACGTCGAATGCGGTGGGAAAATTCAGATGCCCTCTCCGCAGTTCTTCTTCGATCTGGCCGGAAAAAAGCTGTATCTGGGCGTCGAAACTGTTCATGGCCGTCTGCGATGTCGGGGTGGGCGGGAGCGCCAGGGCGCGTGCGTCATTCTAGCGTGGCCGGAGTGGATGCCAGCCGGGACGTGTGCCGTTTCCGTCTGCGCCAGGCGCGGATCAGCCACGCCCGCCATGCGGCGCGGGTGGCGACGTAGCCCAGCGGGGAGAGCAGGGCGGCCAGCACCACGAGCCCCATGGCCAGGGGCGTGCCCAGGCCGATAACCCAGTCGGTGAGCGCGCCCAGCCAGGCGGCCAGACCTGATCCGTCCGGCTCGGGGGGCGGAGTAAAGCCGCTGCCGTCGTGGTGCAGCACGTGGGAGCCGAGTCGGTAGGCCAGGATGTAGATCGGCACCAGCGTGAAGGGATTCGTGTACAGCGTGGTCAGCAGGGCGAGCGGCAGGTTCACGCGAAACAGCACGCAGCACAGCGCCGCCGCGGGCATCTGGAACGGGCCGGGGATCAGCCCGCAGGCCAGTCCGGTGGCGATCGCGCCCGCGGCGGAATGGCGGTTCAGATGCCACAGCCGGGGATGGAGCAGGGTGTTGGCGAACGGGCGCAGCCACCGGCTTTCGCACACGGCTTCATGTTTTGGCAGGAAGCGTTTCAGATATTTGCGCACGGGCTGTATTTTCTGGCGCGCGCGGATGGCGCGGCCAGTCGCCGGAATCCGGGAAGGGAATACGGAAAATTCTAGCAGGGCGCGTCCATTTTCGCGCAGGGTGGTCCCGCGCCTTGTTTTTGCGGCATGCCGGGAGGCATGATCCAGCGCCATGCGGGTGGCGATCCTTTTTTTCGCAGCGGGTATCTGGTGGGTCCAGTGGTGGGCGGAGCTGCCGTCGCCCGCCGCGCTGTACGGCGGCGCGGCGGCCCTGCTGGCTGCGGCGTTCGCGCTGGCGTTATCCGCCAGCCGGTTGCCGCCAGGCTTCCGCAGGGCGCTGGCCTGCGCGCTGGCTTTGGGGATTGGCGTTGCCTGGGCGGCATTGCGGGCGGAATGGCGCCTTGCTGACGATTTGCCGATGGTGCTGGAAGGGCGTGATCTCGCCGTAACGGGCGTGGTCGCGGAACTGCCGCAGCGCTCCGCAGAGGGCGTGCGCTTCGTTTTCGCCGTGGAACAGGCGCGGATCGCGGCGGAAGAGAAGGGGGAGGCGGAGGAGGGCGGAAACGCCGGAAACATCAGCCCGGCCACCGCCGCGGCGGAAGGGCCGGGGGAAGCCGCCGTGCCGCGGCGCATCCAGCTTGCCTGGTATCGCGGCCGTGATGAAACCGCGCCGCTGCCCGAGGTCCGGCCTGGCGAGCGCTGGCGCTTTTCGGTGCGTCTGCGGCGGCCTCATGGAGCGGTGAATCCGCAAGGGTTCGATTACGAAGCCTGGCTGCTGGAGCGGAACATCCGCGCCACCGGCTACGTGCGTGGCGGCGATGCGCAACGCCTGGAGACGCATGCGGGCGGCGCGATGGCGCGGGTGCACGGGTTGCGCGGACGTATCCGCGACCGCTTTCTCGCCGCGCTGCCGGATGCGCCCTGGGCGGGCATGCTGGCGGCGCTGGCGGTGGGCGACCAGAGTGCGATCAGCGCGGGGCAGTGGGAGGTGTTCCGGCGTAGCGGCATCACCCACCTCGTCGCCATTTCCGGCATGCACCTCTCTTTCATTGCCGCGCTCGCGGGGCTGTTTGCAGGCTGGATATGGCGGCGGCTGCCGGTGCTGGCGCTGCGTTTTCCCGCGCGCAAGGCCGCTGCCATCGGCGCGCTGCTCGCGGGGGGCGCATATGCGTTGCTGGCCGGGATGGGCATTCCGGTGCTGCGCGCGGTGATCATGCTTGCCATTGTCGCCAGCGCATTGCTGCTGGGCCGCGAGCCGGCCCCGGGCCGGGTGCTGCTGCTGGCGCTGCTGGGCGTGCTGCTTGCCGATCCCTGGGCGGTGCTGGCGCCGGGGTTCTGGCTTTCCTTCGGTGCGGTCGCGGTAATCCTGCTGATGCTCGGCGGCCGTTTCGGACCGCCCCGGCCAGCGTGGCGCGAGGCGGTATCGCTGCAGCTGGGCATTACCCTGGCCATGGCTCCGGCGCTGCTGGTGCTGTTCCAGTCTTTTTCCGTGGTAGCGCCGCTGGCCAATGCGCTGGCGATTCCGCTGGTGAATATCCTCATCACGCCGCTTGTTCTGCTGGCGGCGGTGTTGCCGCTGGATGCGCTGCTGTGGCTGGCCCACTGGCTGGCGGCGCTGATGATGCACGGGGTGGAATGGCTGGCCGCGCTGGATGGCGCGCTCTGGCGGCAGGCTGCGCCGCCGCCACTGCTGGCGGCGCTTGGTGTGGGCGCGGCGGGGGTGCTGCTGCTGCCGCGCGGCGCGCCCGGCAAGCTGGCGGCCGTGGCGGTGCTGGCGTGCCTGCTGGCGTGGCGGCCCGCGCGCCCCGCTGGCGGCGAATTCACCCTGACGGTGCTGGATGTGGGCAACGGGCTGGCGGTGCATGTGCAAACCGCCGCGCACGATCTGCTCTACGATGCCGGGCCCGCGTACAGCGCCACGGCGGACGCTGGCGAACGCGCCGTGCTGCCTTACCTTGCCGGAGCGGGCGTGGAACGGCTCGACATGCTGGTGCTGTCGCACGACGACGAGGACCACACCGGCGGCGCGCATAGCGTGCTGGCCGGCGTGCCAGTGGGTCGTCTGCTTGCTTCCGGCGGCGATCCGGCTGTCACCGGCAGCGCCGTATCCCCCGAATTCTGCGCGGCGGGGAAAACGTGGACCTGGGATGGCGTCGCATTCGAGGTGCTGCACCCGGCCAGCCCCGCAACCGGCGCAAGGCGCGGCAACGACGATTCCTGCGTGCTGCGGATCGCGGCCCCCGGCGGCGCGGCGCTGCTCACCGGCGACATCGGCGCGCGCGCCGAGGCCGCCCTCGCCAGCCGCCTGGGCGATGCGCTGGCGAGCGAAATCGTGGTTGCCGCCCACCACGGCAGCCGCTCATCGTCCACGCCGCTTTTCGTCGATGCGGCGATGCCGCAGGCGGTGCTGTTTTCAGTGGGCTACCGCAACGTACACGGCCACCCGCACCCGGCGGTATGGGCGCGCTGGAGCGAAGCCGGGGCGCGCAACTGGCGCACCGACAGCCAGGGCGCGCTGCGCGCCACGGTAACCGCCGCCGGCGTCGAGATCGAAGCGGAACGCCAGCGCGCGCCGCGTTACTGGCATGGGCGGTAGGGGAGGGTTTGACAGGAGGAGGGCTGTTCCCGGAAGTTTGGCGCGCCCCACTTCGGGGATTACCATCGCGGTTCATTCTGCCCAGACAGGACGCAGCGATGGAATTTGCAGCACATATCCGGGGAAAGGATAAACAACGGCAAGAGCTTTCCGTGCATCTGCGTGAGGTGGCTGCTATTGCCGCGGAGACCGCTGAAAAAATCGGACTGGCCCCTGCGGGGCGGGTGGCTGGTCTGGCGCATGATCTTGGCAAGTACAGCGCTGCTTTTCAGATCTATATCCTCTCGGCGGAAGGGCTGCTTGATCCGGACAGGGACGATGAGTGGGTCGATGCCCGCCGCCTGAAGGGAAAAATCGATCATTCCAGCGCGGGCGCGCAATGGATCTGGCAGGCACTGGGTATTCAGGCGCAGCCGCCGCGCAACAGCGAAGAGAAGATGCGGCTGCTCGCGGCGCAAATGCTGGCGCTGACCGCGGCTTCGCACCACGGAGGGCTGATCGACTGCGTTGCTCCTGGCGTGCAGCAGGCAGGGCAGGACGGCTTTACGCGCCGCATCGGGAAAGACGGTGGAGAGACGCATCTGGAGGAGGTGCGGATGCGGCTGGACGAAGATGTCCGGCGGCTGTTGCAGGAACTGCTGGCTTCGGAAGAACTGGTCGCATCGGTTCGTGCGCTGCACCAGCGTATTTCCCGCACTGAAAAACAGCACGAAGGCAACAGGGCGATCCTGCAATGCAAGCTTGGGCTGGCGACGCGTTTTTTATTGAGCAGCCTGGTTGAGGGCGATCACCGAAGCAGCAGCGAATTTGAGAGTCCTGAAACAGTACGGATGCGCGGAGAGCAGAAGCCGGACTGGCGCGCGCTGGCCACCTTGCTGGAAAACGCTCTCGGAAATTTTTCCTGCAAACCCGGACAGGAAAAAATTCATGCGATCCGGGCGGATATCGCGGCGCACTGTCTGGCCGCGGCACCCCGCGAGCGGGGCATCTACACGCTGACCGTGCCGACGGGCGGCGGAAAAACCCTGGCCAGCCTGCGCTTTGCGCTGCACCACGCGCACGAACATGGGCTGGACCGCATCATCTACGTGATCCCTTTCACCTCGATCATCGACCAGAACGCCAGGGTTGTGCGCGGCATTCTGGAGCCGGAAGGCGTTGCGCCGGAAAGTGTGCTGCTGGAACACCACTCCAACCTGCTGCCGGAAAAACTCACCTGGCGGCACAAGCTGCAGTCGGAAAACTGGGATGCGCCCGTTATCTACACCACCAGCGTGCAATTGCTGGAAGCGCTGTTCGGCGGGGGTACGCGCAATGCGCGGCGTATGCATGCGCTGGCGCGCGCGGTGCTGATTTTTGATGAGGTGCAGGCGCTACCGCTCAGATGTGCGCACCTGTTCGCCAATGCACTGAACTTTCTGGTGGAGCAGGCGGGCAGCAGTGCGGTGCTGTGTACGGCGACGCAGCCGCTGCTGCACGAGATTGATCACGATCACAAAAGTGGCCGGGAAAAGGTGGCCAGTGAAAAAAATGGCGCGGTACGGCTGGCCCTCGACCATGAACTGATGCCGGATGTGGGAAAACTGTTCGCCGACCTTAAACGGACCGACATCATCAACCGCTGTCGGCCGGGCGGCTGGAGCCACGAAGCCGCCGCCGCGCTGGCTGTCGATACACAGCGTGAATTCCGCAGCACGCTGTGTATCGTCAACACCCGGGATGCGGCGCGTCAAATATTCCAGAACTGCCGCGCGCGAACAGAAACGCCGGTATTCCACCTGAGCACCAGCATGTATCCGGCGCATCGGCGCGAGGTGCTGGACCGGATCAGGGCCCGGCTGAACGGAAATGAGCCGGTGATCTGCGTCAGCACCCAGCTGATCGAGGCCGGGGTCGATGTCAGCTTTGGCTCGGTGATCCGTTCCATGGCGGGGATGGATTCCATCGCCCAGGCGGCCGGCCGCTGTAACCGCAATGGCGAACTGGCAACGCCCGCGCCGGTGTTCGTCATCAATCTGGCGCAGGAAAACATGGGGTTTCTGCCAGAAATCGCTGACGGACAACAGGTCAGTGAGCGCCTGTTTGATGAGTTCGCCAGAGAGCCAGCCCGTTTTCAGAACGATCTTCTGGCCGAACCGGGCATGCGCAAATATTTTGAGTATTACTTTTTTCGCCGCACGGCATGCATGGGTTATCCGGTTTGTCTGGACCGGATGAGCTTCGCGGAAAAAGATAATTCTGATACGACGCTGCTGTCGCTGCTGGGCGGCAATGACCGGGCTGTGAGCGAATACAGGAACAATAACGACGGACAGCCGCCCCCTTACCCGCTGCATCAGGCATTCCGCACCGCCGCCCAGATTTTCAGGGCGATTGATTCGCCTGCGCAGGGGGTAGTGGTTCGCCACGGCGAAGGGGAAAACATTGTGGCCGGGCTGAACGGGGAGCAGCATCCGGCGCGGATGAATGAACTGCTGCGCCAGGCGCAGCAGTTCAGCGTGAATCTGTTTGAATATCAGATCAGGGCATTGCAGGCGGAAGGGGCGCTGCACCAGACGTTATCCGGGATCTGGTATCTTGATCCGGGCTACTATCACCCTGATTCCGGCGTCAGCGCCACGCGATGCGCGCCAATGGAAACGCAGATGTGGTAGTAGCAGGACGGCTGTCAATAAAAACGCATAAGACTTATCCGGGAGAACCCATGCACGACACCGCCAGAAACACCCTGGAGTTCAGGGTGCACGCCAGATTCGCCCTGTTTACCGATCCCCTGACGCGCCTCGGCGGCGAAAAATGCTCCTATCACCTGCCGACCTACGAAGCGCTGAAAGGCATTGCCAAATCGATCTACTGGAAGCCGACCCTGATCTGGGTGATCGACGCCGTGCGCATCATGAGGCCGGTCCGCACCCAGACCAAGGGCATGAAACCGCTGGATTACGCCAGCGGCGGCAATACGCTGGCGATCTATACTTTTCTTGCCGATGTCGAATACCAGGTGCGCGCGCATTTTATCTGGAACGAAGCGCGCCCCGAACTGGCGCGGGACCGTATCGACGGCAAGCACTTCGCCATTGCCCGGCGCAGCCTGGAAAAAGGCGGCCGCCAGGATATTTTTCTCGGCACGCGTGACTGCCAGGGCTACGTCGAGCCATGCGTCTTCGGTAGTGGCGCCGGGCACTACGATAGTGCTGGCGAGCTGGCCTACGGCCTGATGTTCCATGGCTTTGATTACCCGGACGAAACCGGCGGCAGCGATCTCGTCAGCCGCTTCTGGCAGCCTGTATTGCGGAACGGCTACCTCGAATTTCCCGTCCCGGAAGCGTGCGCCATCCGTAAAACCGTGCGCCCGATGCAGGTCAAGGATTTTGGCTTTGGGGAAAACCTTCAGGACGTGGAAAGCGCCTGCCAGCAATGGGAGGCGGAGCCATGAGCTGGATACAGCAGCTGTATGAAACCTACGAACAGTGCGCCGGCAGGGAAGCGCCCGGCGGGCAGCCGCTGCTTCCGGTCAGCCATACCGCCCAGCAGGCCCATGTCGAGGTGTGCATCAATGGCGAAGGCGGTTTTATGTCGGCCCGGGCGCTGTCGCCGCGCGCGGAAACCATTCTTCCCGCAACCGAAAAGTCCGCCGGGCGCACCAGCGGCGAAGCGGCGCATGCGCTGGCCGACAAAATCCAGTATTGCGCTGGAGACTATTCTGATTTTGGCGGGAAAAAGGCTTCGTACTTCGAAGGTTATATCGCGCAGCTGCGCGGCTGGTGCGCATCGCCGCACGGGCATCCCAAGGCGTGGGCCGTGCTGCGCTATCTCGAAAAAGGCACGCTGGTCGCTGATCTGCTGGAGTCCGGGGTGCTGCATGCCCGCGATGGGGTACTGCTGACCGCCTGGGATGGCGGCGAAGAGGGCAGAGAAGGAAAGAGCAGGGAAATACCCGATATCTTCCGCCAGCTCACACCCAAAAACGAAAAGGGCGTCAAGGTGCAGGATCAGGGCGATGCCTTGGTGCGCTGGCGCGTTGTCATGTCCGGCGATCCGCAGGATCAGACCTGGCTTGATGGCAGCCTGTACCAGGCATGGCTGGATTACGATGCCTCCAACAGGCAGCTGCGTGGTGTGTGCATGTCCCGGGGCGAAGAAACGGCCATTGCCGAACAGCATCCGGCCAAACTGCGTCATGGTGGCGACAAGGCCAAGCTGATCTCCTCCAACGACACTACCGGTTATACCTTTCGCGGCCGTTTCGAGGAGGCCGATCAGGCCTGCACCGTTGGTTTCGACGTTACGCAAAAAGCCCATAACGCCTTGCGCTGGCTGCTTTCCGACAAAAAACGCACCTTCCAGAATGGCGAACAGGCCATCGTCGGCTGGGAAACCGCGGGTCATGAAATTCCCAGTCCCCTGCACGCCAGCGATGAATTTATCGACGATGAAGAGATGCTGCCCGAAGGCCCCGACGCCGGGCGTCAGGATGCCGGGCGGATTTTCGCCCAACGGCTGAAGCGCAGGATCGCCGGATACCAGAGCGTGCTTGGATCCGCCGCCCGCGTGGTCGTCATGGCGCTTGACGCCGCTACGCCCGGGCGCATGGCTATCGTCTATTACCGCGAGCTGACCGGCAGTGAATTTCTGGCCCGTCTGGATGCCTGGCACGCCGGTTTTGCCTGGCCGCAGCGTTACGGCAAAGAACGCAGCTTTATCGGCGCGCCTGCGCCACACGATATTGCCGCAGCCGCATTCGGGCACGATGTGGTGGGGCAGGACAAAAAGCGCAAGCTGCTCAAGGCCACGGTCGAGCGGCTGCTGCCCTGCATCATCGATGGCGTTCCGCTGCCGCGCGATCTTTTGCAGTGTGCGCTCAATCGCGCCACCCACCCGCAATCAATGCCGCGCTGGGAATGGAACAAGGTTCTGGGCATTGCCTGCAGTCTTTATAAAGGATCGCATCCACAGGAGAACTATCAGATGGCTCTGGAAACAGAACGCACCACGCGTGATTATCTGTACGGCCGACTGCTGGCCGTGGCCGACCGGCTGGAAGGGCTGGCGCTGTACGTGGCCAATGAAACGCGTGACACCAGCGCGGCGAAGCTGCTGCCGCGTTTTGCCGCGCATCCCTACCTTACCTGGGCGCAGCTGGAAATCGCCCTGAATCCGTACAAATCGCGCCTGCGCGCCAAACGTCCAGGGATGCTGCAGGATCTCGAGAAGCTCCAGCAGCACATCATGGCGACCTTTCAGGGCGATGAATTCCGCGATGACAGCAGGCTTAGCGGCGAATTTCTGCTGGCCTACCATTGCCAGAGCCAGGCGCTATGGGATCTGTGGAAAAAAGACGGCAATGCCGCCGCCGGTGATTCTGATTCTGCCGGGACATCATCAACTTTGAACGGAAAATAAGAGGCATTCACCCATGAGTACTCCACTGAGCCAGAAAATCGACTTCGCCGTCATCCTGCGAGTCGCCAACGCCAATCCCAACGGTGATCCGCTCAACGGCAACCGTCCGCGCGCGGGTTACGACGGCTATGGCGAAATCACCGATGTCTGCCTGAAGCGCAAACTGCGTGACCGTCTGCAGGAGCTGGGCGAAGCTATCTTCGTACAGTCTGATGACCGCAAAAACGATGACGCCAGAAGTCTGCAATCCCGCGCCAGCGCCGTACTTGGTGAGAAGCTTGGTTCGGACGAAACCCGTCAGATCGCGTGCAGCACCTGGTTCGACGTACGCGCTTTCGGACAGCTTTTCGCTTACAAGGCGCCGAAAAAGAAAGCCGCCAAAAAAGGCGAAAGCGAAGAGGGCGCCAGTGAAGGCGACAGCGGCATTTCCATCGCTATCCGTGGTCCGGTCACCGTTCAGTCCGCTTTTAGTCTGCAGCCGGTCGAGATTACCAGCACCCAGATCACCAAAAGCGTTAGCGGCGAAGATCCCAAAGAGGGCAAAAACCGCGCCTCCGACACCATGGGCATGAAGCACCGTGTCGATCAGGCAATCTATGCTTTCTACGGCAGCATGAACCCGCAACTGGCGGAGCGCACAGCTTTTTCCGATGAGGATGCCGGAAAAATCAAGGCGGCGTTGCCACGGCTGTTCGAAAACGATGCGTCGTCCGCCAGACCGGAAGGCAGCATGGAGGTGCTCAAGGTCATATGGTGGCAGCATGGCAGCAAGGCCGGACAGTATTCTTCGGCCAAGGTGCACCAGTCGCTGCGTGAGCGGCTGAGCGCCCAGGATGGCAGCTTCAGCGAAGAAGAGCTGAAAAACGCCTTGTCCGGGCTGAAACCTGAAATTATCCCCGGGTTTTGATAGCCGCACGACGGATGGAGAGTAGCCGCAGGTTGCGCTCCGTCCCGCGTGGCGGGTTGCCCGTTCTGGATGCCAGACGCCGGGAGCTGTCATGACCGGGGTCGTGATTCTCCCCGGACTGGATGGCGCGGCGGTTCTTCGGGAACCGTTCTGCGCGCATCTGCGGAGGCTGGGCGTTCCGGCGCGGGCGATTGCTTATCCGGCCGATCTGGCGTCCGGTTACGGGGAACTGGAATCTTTCGTCCGGCCCCGGCTGCCTGCGGACCGGCCGTTCGTGCTGCTGGGCGAATCCTTTTCCGGACCGCTGGCGATCCGGATCGCCGCCCGCGCTCCGGCCGGGCTTGCCGGGCTGGTTCTTTCCACGACTTTCGCCGGATCGCCCGTACCGCTGTCCCGGCTGCTGGCGGCGCTGGCCCGGTTCGCGCCCGCCCGGCTGCCGGAGGTTGCGCTGTCGTGGCTGCTGCTGGGCCGCCAGACTACGCCGGAACAGCTGTGTTCCATGCGGGATGTGCTTGGCGCGGTCAGCCCCGCCGTGCTCCGTGCAAGGGCCGTCGCCGCCCTGCAGGCCGATGTCGCGGCGCTGCTTCCAGCGGTTTCCGTCCCGGCGCTCTGTCTGCGGGCGACGCATGACCGTCTGCTGGCCGGATCTGCCCAGCGTGCGCTTATGAACGGCCTGCCCCGTGCCCGCATGCTTGAGGCGCCAGGGCCGCATTGCCTGCTGCAAACGGCTGCCGGGCTGTGCGCCCGGGCGGTTGCGGATTTCTGCGCGGATCTGGTTCCCTGACTGCCCGCCTGTATTGATGCCTGCCTGCCGCCCATGGCGCGCGGATGTGGCTGCGGCAGACGGGGGGCTGCTACACTCGCGCGGCCATTGCCGATGGAGCGCGCCGAACCGTCATGAGCCTGCTTTCCGCCCTGCGCCGCCTGTTCGCGCCCGCGCCGCAGCCCGCCGCACCCGAGCCGCCCGCCGCGCAGCCGCGCCTGCGCAGCGTGCAGTGCATTGGCCCGCATGGACTGCACCGCATGGCGTATGCCGAATGGGGCGATCCGCGCAACCCGCGGGTGCTGGCGTGCGTGCACGGGCTGACGCGCAACGGGCGCGATTTTGACGATTTCGCGCGCGCCATGAGCGGGCATTACCGCATCGTCTGCCCCGATGTCGCGGGCCGTGGCCGCAGCGACTGGCTGGGGGTGAAAGAGGATTACGGCTTTCCGCTTTACATCGCCGACATGGTGACGCTGATCGCGCGGCTGGACGCGGACGAGGTGCATTGGGTCGGCACCTCGATGGGCGGGCTCATCGGCATGATGCTCGCGGGCCTGCCCCATTCGCCCGTTACGCGTCTGGTGCTGAACGATATTGGCCCGGCGATTACCGCCGCCGCGCTGCGGCGCATTGGCGAATACGTGGGTAACGCGCCGGAGTTCGCGGCGATGGAGGCGGTTGAAGCCTATCTGCGCGAGGTGAATGCCTCCTTCGGCCCGCTCACCGCCGCGCAATGGCGGCACCTTGCCCGGTATTCGGCGGGGCCGGCCGAAGGTGGTTTCGCGATGCTGTACGACCCGGGTATTGGCGATGTTTTCCGCCAGACGCCGCTCATCGCGGATATCGACCTGTGGCAGGTTTACGACCGCATCGCCTGCCCGGTGCTGGCCGTGCGCGGCGCGCAGTCCGATCTGCTCGAACCCGCCGTGCTGCGTGCAATGACGGAGCGCGGGCCGCGCGCGCGGGCGGTGGAATTCGCGGGCGTCGGCCATGCGCCGATGCTGATGGACGAGGCGCAGATCGCCGCGGTGCGGGCGTTTCTGCTCGAACCGTGACGGAAAAAAGCGGGCAATGAACATACTCGACAGTCTTTTCTCCACCGCCTCCGCGCTCGATGCGGTCGCGCTGCTGTGGTTTCTTTCCGCCTGGGTGGGCTACGGCTGGTTTTCCGAGCGCAGCCGCTGGGCCGGGGGCGGGCTGCAGGGTGTCAGCCGCCGCTACCGCATGGACTGGGCGCGGCAGCTGCTCGGGCGCGAGATGCGCATGGCCGACGCCGCCCTGGTCGGCAACCTGATGCAGAGCGTGTCTTTTTACGCCAACACCACGATTTACGTCATTGCCGGGCTGCTCGCCCTGCTCGGCACGCTCGACCAGGTGATGGGCCTTGCCGCCGACCTGCCTTTTGCCCGCCAGACCAGCCGCACGCTGTGGGAGCTGAAGCTGATCGTGCTGCTGGGCGTTTTCGTCGTCGCCTATTTCAAGTTCACCTGGTCGATCCGCCAGTTCAACCTGCTTTCCATCCTGATCGGCTGCAGCCCGAACAGCATGGAAGACGCCGAGGCCGAAGCCGCGGCGCAGCGCCTCGGAACCATCAACTCCCTGGCGGGCGACGAGTTTAACCGCGGCATCCGCGCCTACTATTTCGGCCTTGCCGCCGTCACCTGGTTTATCCAGCCGTGGTTTTTCATCACGCTCACCACGGCCATTGTGATCGTGCTGTACCGGCGCGATTTCGTTTCGCCCACGCTGGCGGCGCTGAAGTCCTGAAACGGCGTGCTGGCGCAGGGCGGGCGTATTCACAGGCTTGCAGCCCGCCTGTAAAAACGGCTTCGTAGCGGCTGTTCCATATCCCAAAAAGGAGACGTACCAGATGTTCAAGGGAATCCGTATCGACAAGGATGAGACCGGCTACCGCGTCGCGCTTGCTGATTTTGACGAAGCCGCGCTGCCCGCGGGCGATGTCACCGTGCGCGTCGCTTACTCCACCCTCAACTACAAGGACGCGCTGGCGCTTACCGGGAAATCGCCTATCGCGCGTATTTCGCCGCTGATTCCTGGCATTGACCTCGCGGGAACGGTGGAGCACAGCGCCCACCCCGATTACCGCGCGGGCGATGCCGTGGTGCTCAACGGCTGGGGTGTGGGCGAAGGCCACTGGGGCGGGCTGGCGCAGAAAGCGCGGCTGAAAGGCGAGTGGCTGGTGCCGCTGCCCGCCGCCTTCTCGCCGCGCCAGGCGATGGCGATCGGCACCGCCGGTTATACCGCGATGCTGTGCGTGCTCGCGCTCGAACGCCACGGCGTGACGCCGGACAAGGGCGAGATTCTCGTTACCGGCGCGGCGGGCGGCGTTGGCAGCGTCGCCATCTCCGTGCTTGCCCGGCTCGGCTATACCGTTGTTGCCTCCACCGGCCGGGCGGCCGAGGCGGATTACCTGAAAAGCCTCGGTGCGGCCGAAGTGCTCGACCGCGCGCAGCTCTCCGCGCCCGGAAAGCCGCTCGCCCGGGAACGCTGGGCGGGCGCGGTCGATACCGTTGGCAGCCATACGCTGGCCAACGTATGCGCGGCGACCCGCTATCGCGGCGTTGTGGCTGCCTGCGGCCTGGCGCAGGGGATGGACCTCCCCGCTTCCGTCGCGCCGTTCATCCTGCGCGGCGTGACCCTGGCGGGCATCGATAGCGTGATGTGCCCGCGCGCGGAGCGGCTGCTGGCGTGGCAGCGCCTGGCGACGGATCTCGACCCCGCGCACCTCGATCTGATGGTGCGTGAAATTCCGCTGGCCGAAGCCATCCCCGTGGCCGCCGACCTGATCGCGGGCAAGGTGCGCGGGCGGCTGGTGGTGGATGTAAACCGCTGAAAAACCGCTGGGTGCGGCTTCTTGCGGAGATTTTTACGGAAACAGCCGACGGCCAGGTGAGAACCGGCCGCCGGTTTCGTTAGAATTCCGCCTTTGCGCCGCGCTGGCGGCATCCAATCCCGCGATTTCGAGGACATCCCCGTGAAGTACATCTCTACCCGCGGCCATGCTGGCCAGCCGGAAAACCCCGGGTTTTGCGACATCCTGCTGGGCGGTCTCGCGCCGGACGGCGGACTGTACCTGCCCGAAAGCTATCCCCGCGTTTCGCGCGCGGAGCTGGATGCCTGGCGCACGCTTTCTTATGCCGATCTCGCCTTCGCCATCCTGTCAAAATTCATTACCGACATTCCGGCGGCCGATCTTGCGGCGATCTGCGCCAGAACCTACACCGCCGAAGTGTATTGCCACGCCCGCGCCGGTGACGACCCCGCCGACATTACCCCGGTGCGCTGGCTGGAACCGGGGCGGCTGGGCCTGCTGGAGCTTTCCAACGGGCCCACGCTCGCGTTCAAGGACATGGCCATGCAGTTGCTCGGCAACCTGTTCGAGTACGTGCTGGCCAAGCGCGGCGAAACAATCAACATCCTCGGCGCGACCTCGGGCGATACCGGCTCCGCGGCCGAATACGCGATGCGCGGCAAGCGCGGCGTGCGCGTGTTCATGCTTTCGCCGCATGGTTTGATGAGCCCGTTCCAGCGCGCGCAGATGTATTCGCTTCAGGACGACAACATTTTCAATATCGCCGTCACCGGCATGTTCGACGATGCGCAGGACATCGTGAAGGCGGTGTCGAACGATCTCGCCTTCAAGGCGCGTCACAAGATCGGCGCGGTCAATTCGATCAACTGGGCGCGGGTGGCGGCGCAGATCGTGTATTACTTCAAGGGCTATTTCGCCGCCACGGCCAGCAACGACCAGCAGGTGGCCTTCTGCGTGCCCTCGGGCAACTTCGGCAACATCTGCGCGGGCCATATCGCCCGCCAGATGGGCCTGCCGGTGGCGAAGCTGATCCTCGCCACCAACGAAAACGACGTGCTCGACGAGTTCTTCCGCAGCGGCGTTTACCGTCCGCGCAAGGCGGCGGAAACCCATGTCACCTCCAGCCCGTCGATGGATATTTCCAAGGCGTCGAATTTCGAGCGCTTCGTGTTCGATCTCGCCGGACGCGATCCGGAAGTGGTGGCCGGGCTGTGGCGGCAGGTTGACGGCGGCGGCGCGTTCGATCTGTCGCAAACGCCCTGGTTCGCCCGCCTGCCGGAATTCGGCTTCACCTCTGGCCGCAGCACGCACGCCGACCGTCTGGCGACGATCCGCAAGGTGTTCGAGCGTTACGGCGTTGTCGTCGATACGCATACCGCCGATGGCCTCAAGGTGGCCTTCGACCATGCCGGCAGCGTGCCTGGGGGCGTGCCGCTTCTGGTGCTGGAAACCGCGCTTCCGGCGAAATTCGCCGAAACCATCCGCGAGGCGCTGGGGCGTGATCCGGAACGCCCCGCCGATCTCGCGCACATCGAACAGTTGCCGCAGCGCGTCGAAGTGATGGCGCCGGACGTTGAGGCAGTCAAGGCTTTCATCGCCGCGCGGGTATGAAACCGCCGCGCGGGCGGCAGTGAAGTCCGCCCGCGCACGGCGCGCCGGTTATTGGTATCGTTGCGCCCGTTCCGCTGCGCCGCCAGGCGATGCAGACGTTCCAGTTTGTTTGTTCTTTTATTACGGAGATTCAGAATGAGCGGTATCCAGATTTTTGAACCGGCGCAGTGCGGTTGTTCGGGCGGATGCGGTGGCGGCGCGGCGGGGTTCGACGCGGACTTCGAGTGGGCCGCGCAGAATGGCGCGAAGATCGAACGCATCAGCCCGTCGCGGCAGCCGGCGGCGTTCGCCGAAAACATGGCGCTCCAGGCAGTCCTGGCCCGTTCCGGTTCCGATGCCCTGCCGCTGACGCTGGTGAATGGCGAGGTGGTGCTGACGGGCCGTTATCCCAGCCGTGACGAACTGGCGGGCTGGGGCGATATTTTCGAGAAGATGACCGCGCCGAAAGGCCATTGCTGCGGCTGCTGCGGCGGCTGAACGCCCGCGCTCCAGACACGTGGAGCCGCTCTGCTGTGACGCGGCTCCGCGTCTCCGGCTCCACGCGCCTCCGGCCCGCTCGGGCCGGAATGTTTTCCACCACCAGACGGCGCGCGCTCAATACGCCCAGACGCTCCGCCGCCGCGTGCCGGACGAGCGGACCCGCATACGCGCCGGGCAGGCGTTCTTTCGCCAGCCAGACCCGCGGCAGTTTCCATAGCGTGTCGCGGAAGCGCCCATAAAAAAACGCGAAATGGCCGATTCCCGCCGGGCAGGGTGTTGCCCCTGGCTGCTGCGCGGCAGTCCTTATCCGGCAGGAATCCGGTTCGCCGTATCAGGGTTTTTCCGCATATATCACTTGACGGCAAACATCAACAGAGTGACACTAATAGTAGCAATTATCATTACAGCAAGAGTATTCCTATGGCTACGCATGCGCGGCCGCACGGCCTGATCCGTGGGCCGGGGGTGTCCTGTTGATCCGTTCCGGCCAGCCCGCATGGGCGGCGGTTGTCCTGTTCTAATGGAGGTTTGCATGTCTTTCCGTTTTCTGGCGGCGTCCGCCTTGCTGGGCGCGCTTTCTTTTTCCCCGTCCGCCCTGGCGATCGAATACCCCATCGGTTCGCCGCAGCAACGCTTTGGCATGGAGATCGCCGCGGTCTATCTGCAGCCGGTGGTGATGGAGCCGGAAGGGATGATGAAGAGCGCGGAAAGCTCGGATATCCACATCGAGGCGGATATTTCGGCGCTGGGCAATAACCCCAACGGTTTCGAGGAAGGCGCGTGGATTCCCTATCTGATCGTGAAGTATGAAATCGCCAGGGTTGGCGGCGGCGACAGCGAAAAGCTCAGCGGCGAGTTCATGCCCATGGTGGCCAACGATGGCCCGCACTATGGCGACAACGTCAAGCTGTTCGGGCCGGGCAAGTACACGGTGAAGTACACGATCCTGCCGCCGTCCGCGAACGCGCATGCCCACTTTGGCCGCCATACCGACCGGCTGACCGGGGTGCGCCCGTGGTTCAAGCCGTTCGAGGTGGAATATGAATTCACCTACGCCGGTATTGGCAAGAAGGGCGGGTACTGAGATGACGGCGTTTTCTGTTTCCCGTACCGCGCCGCGCCATCGCATGCGGGCGCTGGGGTTGGCCCTGGGGCTGGCGGCGGTCGGCGGCGCGCAGGCGGCGCCGTCGCAGGATGAGATGCTGCGCATGATGAAGGAGATGAACGCCCGTATCGACCGGCTCGAACGGCGCAACTCCGCGCTTGAACAGGAGCTGAACTCTGCGCGGAACTCCGCGCGCGGCGGCGCTCCCGCCCAGGCTGCACAGGCCGATGCGCCGTCGAAGCTGGAAGCGCGCGTGCAGGTGCTGGAGCAGCAGCAGACGAAGATCGCGGCTGATCTGGAAAAGGACACCATTTCCGAGAAGGAATCCGAGCTCACCGCGCGCCTCAAGGCGATAGAGTTCCAGGGTGAGTCGGTGCAGAAGGCGGCGCGCATGGTCGAGGCGCTGGAAGGCGTGCAGGTTGGCGTGGCGTTTACCGCCGTCGCCCAGCATCCCGAAGGCGTACCGCGCGGCGTGGCCGAAAGCGAGCTCAACTATCGCGGCGATGCGTCGATCGGTATCGAACTGCCCAGCGTCGGCAATACCGGACAGCACCTGTTTGCGCATTTTCGTATCGGGCAGGGCGCGGGCCTGAACGGCCTGCCGGTGTATGCGGTGCCGAATGGCACGGTATTCAGCCCGATGTCGATGGAGCCGGATTCTGGCGATTCGTTCGCCGTGCTGGGCCAGCTCTGGTACCAGGCCACCATTCCGCTGCCGTTCGGCGGATTCGCGCCCAGTTCGAAGAGCCATCTGCATGTGAACTTCGGCAAGATGGATCCGTTCGTGTTCTTCGACCAGAACGCGGTCGCCAACGACGAATCGATCCAGTTCCTCAATTCTGTTTTTGTGCATAACGCGCTGCTGGATGCGGGCGGAGATGTGGGCGTGGATTCCAACGGCTTTTCGCCCGGACTGCGCATGGCCTACATCAACGAGTCGAACGCGCAGGAACCGTGGATGCTGTCCTTTGGCGTTTTCGGCGCCGGGGAAGGCGCGAATTTCTCCCGCGCGTTTTCCGAGCCTTTCCTGATTGCGCAGGCGGGGAAAACCTTCCGGCTGTTCGAGGGCATGCCGGGCACCTACCGCGCCTATTACTGGCGCAACGGCCAGGCGGGCGGGTTCGATGAAACGGCCAGCTATATCCGCAAGGGCTTCGGCCTGTCGGTGGATCAGCAGATCGGCTCCGATTATTCCGTGTTCGCGCGCTTCGGCAAGCACATCCAGAACGATGGCGCCATGTTCGACCGTACGTGGTCCTTTGGCGGGGTGATGACGGGTAATCCGTGGAACCGCGGTGATGACCGCCTCGGGCTGGCGTTCAGCTGGCAGCGCACCAGCAGTGAATTCGCCGACTATTCGGCAGCGGGCGTGGAAGAGGGCAGTTCGGATTACGCCGCTTCTGGCAATGAGCGCGTGGCCGAGCTGTACTACAGCTACCGCCTGAGCAAGGAGCTGGCGCTTACGCCCAGCCTGCAGTACATCACCAGGCCCGGCGGAAACAGTTCGGCCGACGATATCAGCATTCTCGGCCTGCGCGCCAACGTTGGGTTCTGACCAGAAAACAGCATGATGCGTCTGCATGTATCTGCCTTCTGCCGCCGCGCCATGCTCGCCGCCAGCCTGCTGCTGGCGGCGGCGGGCGCGGGCGCGCAGGAGGATATGCCCAGCTTTGATCTCCTCATCAAGGCTGGGCGTTTTATTCCCGAAACGCTGGAGGTTCCAGCCAACACGAAATTCCGCCTGCGGATCAAAAACGAGGGGCCCGGCGCGGAAGAATTCGAAAGCATCGAGCTGAAGAAAGAGAAAGTGCTTGCGCCGGGGGCGTCGAGTTTTCTCATCTTTCAGCCGCTGAAACCGGGCAGCTACAAGTTTTTCGGCGAGTTTCACCCCGAAACCGCGCAAGGCCGGATCGTCGCCCGATAGGCGCGGACAGGGGCGCGCGAAAGGAAGCTGTGATGGGCAATGCCCTGTTTGTGGTATGGCGTGAAAGCCTCGAAGCGATGCTGGTCATCGGCATTCTTCACGCCTGGATCGGGCGTAACCGGATCGAAGGCGGCTTCCGCGCGCTGTACGCGGGCGTTGGCGCGGGAATACTGCTCGCGCTGCTGCTGGGCTGGGCGATGCTCGCGGCGCAGAGCGAACTTTCCGGACTGGCGCTGGAGTGGTTCCAGACGGGGGTGCTGTTCGCCGCCGCCGTGCTGATCGCGCAGATGGTGCTGTGGATGGCGCGGCATGGGCGCGAGATGAAACAGCAGCTCGAAGCCGGCATGGCGCGGGCCGCCGGGCGCGGGCAATGGTTCGGCATGGCCGCGATCGCGGCGCTGGCCGTGGCGCGCGAAGGGGCGGAGACGGTGATTTTCCTCTACGGCCTGAGCATGGAAGGCGGCGGCATGGCCGCGCTGGCCGGCGGCGCGGCGGGCGGATTTCTCCTTGCGCTGGCGACGGCGTGGGCGGCGGCGCGCGGGCTGCGGGGGATCAACATGCGGCATTTTTTCACCCTCAGCGGCATCCTGCTGCTTGTGTTCGCCGCCGCGCTTTTCGCCGCAGGCATCGAGCGCCTCATTGGCATGGGCGTGCTTCCGGCGCTGATTGATCCGCTGTGGGATAGCAGCGCGCTGCTCGACGACAGTTCCAGCGGCGGGCGTTTCGTGGCCGGGCTCACCGGTTACCGCGCGCAGCCTTCGCTGATGCTGCTGCTGTGTTACGCCGCATTCTGGCTCTGCGTCGGCGGCCTGCGGCAGGCCATGGCGCGGACGTCGCGGGAGTAAGCGCATGCCGCGCGGTTTCATCGCCGCATTTGGGGAGGCGCTGGCGCGCCACCGGCGCACCCTTATCGCCATTCAATGGGCGGTGGTGGTGTTTTATTTCGGCCTGCTCATCATCCCCGTGTGGACGCCGCCGCCGCCGGAAGACGCCCATATCTGGAGCAACCTGCGCCTGCTGGCCCAGTTCGTATTCTGGGGGCTGTGGTGGCCGGGCGTCATGCTCGGCACGATGCTGTTCGGGCGGATGTGGTGCGGCGTGTTCTGCCCGGAGGGGGCGATCTCCGAATGGGCGAGCGGCTTCGGGCGCGGCAGGCCGGTGCCGCGCTGGCTCAAATGGGGCGGCTGGCCTTTTGTCGCGTTCGTGTGCACCACGGTGTATGGGCAGCTCATCAGCGTGTATGAATACCAGGAAGCCGCACTGCTGATACTGGGCGGATCTTCGGTGGCGGCGGTGGCTATCGGGCTGCTGTACGGACGGGGGCGGCGCGTGTGGTGCCGCCATCTGTGCCCGGCTTCGGGCGTGTTTGCGCTGCTGGCGCGGATCGCGCCGCTGCATTACCGCGTAGACCGCGCGGCGTGGGATCGCGGCGGGCGCGGCGTGATTCCGCTCAAACCCGTGGACTGTGCGCCGCTGGTCGATATCCGGCGCATGACGAGCGCTGCCGAGTGCCATAGCTGCGGGCGCTGCGCGGGGCATCGCGGTGCGGTCGAACTGGCCGCGCGCGCGCCGGGCGCGGAAGTGGCCGATCCTGGCGCGCCCGTGCGCGGCGCGGAGGCGGCGACGCTGCTGTTCGGCGTGCTGGGCGTGGCGACGCTGGCGTTCCAGTGGACGATCAGCCCGGTGTTCCTGCGGCTGAAAATGGCCGCTGCCGAATGGCTGGTGGAGCACGATGTTTTCTGGCCGCTGCAGGACAATGCGCCGTGGTGGGCGCTTACCCACTATCCCGCCGTCAACGACGTGTTCACCTGGCTGGATGGGGCGATGATCCTGGCCTACATCCTCGCTGGCGGCGTGCTGCTCGGCGCGCTGCTGTGGGGCTGCGTGGCGCTTGCGGCGAAAGTGGCGGCGGATGCGCGCCTGGGCTGGCAGCGCCTGACGCTGACGCTGATTCCGCTGGGCGGCATCAACGTCGTGCTTGGGCTCACCATGCTCACCTTCAGCCAGCTGCGCGCGGAACGCATCGCCGTGCCCGGCGTGGACGGGCTGCGCGCCGCGCTGATGGCGCTGGCGGTGGCGTGGTCCATCGCGCTGGCCGTCGCGCTGCTGCGCCGCGCGGGCGGAAGCCTGCCGCGCCGCGCGGGCGCGTTCGCGCTGCTGCTGGCGCCGATGGCGGTGATGACGGCGATCTGGTACGCCATGTTCTTCGTCTGGTAAGGCCGAAGGCCGGGGCGGCGTCCGGTTATCCGCCGCTGTGCGGGCGGAGCGGGGCGCGCGGCGGCCAGTCTCCGGCATCGTCCATCAGCAGCGCGGGGTTTCCGCCGCTGGCGGTGAGATCTTCCGAGAGCGTGCGCTCGGTGGCGAAGCGCAGCAGATAATGCGGCCCCCCCGCCTTCGGCCCCGTACCGGACAGTCCCTCTCCGCCGAAAGGCTGCGCGCCGACCGTGGCGCCGATCAGGCTGCGGTTCACATAGGTATTGCCCACGGGCAGGCGGGCGCGGATCCGCTCCACGGTCGCGCCGATGCGGCTGTGAATGCCGAGGGTGAGCCCGTAGCCGAAGGCGGCGATAGCGTCGCACAGCGCGTCCAGCCCGTCCGCGCGCCAGCGCAGCACGTGCAGCACCGGGCCGAACACTTCGCCGCGCAGGCGCTCCGGGCGGTCGATTTCCCACGCCTGCGGCGCGAAATAGGCTCCCGTGGCGGCGCGCGCCGGATCGAGGCGGCAGCGGTGGATCAGCCGGGCATGGGTCGCCAGCGCGGCGACGTGGGCATCGAGCGCCGCGCGGGCTTCAATGCTGATGAGCGGGCCGATGTCAGTGGCGGGATTGCCCGGCGGGCCGATGGCGAGTTCATCCATCGCGCCCGCGAGCAGGGCGATGACGCGGCCGGCGATATCGTCCTGCACGCACAGCAGGCGCAGCGCCGAGCAGCGCTGCCCGGCGGAGTCGAACGCGGATGCGATGGCGTCGCGCACGATCTGTTCCGGCAGTGCGGAGGAATCGGCGATGAGCGCGTTCTGGCCGCCGGTTTCCGCGATCAGCGGCGTCAGCGGCCCCTCTCCGGCGGCAAGGCCGCGCGCGATCGCGCGCGCCACGGCGGTGGAGCCGGTGAAGGCGACGCCCGCGCAGCGGCGGTCCGCTGCCAGCGCGGCCCCGGTATGTCCATCGCCGGGCAGAAACTGCAGCGCCCCGGCGGGAATGCCCGCTTCGTGCAGCAGCAGCACGGCGGCGGCGGCGGTGAGCGGCGTCTGTTCCGCCGGTTTGGCGACCACGGTGTTACCGGCGGCGAGCGCGGCGGCGATCTGGCCGGTAAAAATCGCCAGCGGGAAATTCCACGGGCTGATGCAGACGAACACGCCGCGCCCGCCCAGGCTCAGGCTGTTGCGCTCGCCCGTGGGGCCGGGCAGGGCGCGTGGCGCGGCGAAAAGCTGGCGCGCCTGCTGCGCGTAATAGCGGCAGAAGTCGATCGCCTCGCGCGTTTCGGCCACGGCGGCGGCCAGGGTGCGGCCGCCTTCGCGCACGATCAGGGCGACAAAGGCTTCCTGGCGCGCCTGCAGCAGGTCAGCCGCCCGTTCCAGCGCGGCGGCGCGCAGCCCGGCCGGAGTGGCGCGCCAGGTGGGAAAGGCCGCGGCGGCGGCGGCGAGAGCGTCTCCGATGTCGCGGTTTGTGGCGTGGATAACGTGGCCGGTCACGTCGGCATGGTCCGCCGGTGAGGTCAGCGCGCGGGGCGGGCCAGAACGGGCATGGCCGTTGATCAGCGGCGCGGCGTGCAGCAGACCGGCGCGGCTGGCGTCCACCGCCCGCGCCAGGGCTTCTGCCGCGCGCCGGTCGGCAAGGTCGATTCCGGCGCTGTTTTCGCGCGGATGGTCAGAGTCGCGGTACAGATCGCGTGGCAGGGGCAGGCGCGGGGGGCGGATCTGTCCCACGTCCGCCAGCGCGGCCAGCGTTTCGGCCGGATCGCGCAGCAGTTCTTCCAGCGGCTGCGAGGCATCGGCGACGCGGTTGACGAAAGAGGCGCTGGCGCCGCTTTCCAGCAGACGGCGCACGAGGTAGGCAAGCAGATCCTCATGGCCGCCCACCGGGGCGTAAACGCGGCAGGGCTGCCGCCACTGGCGCGCGGCGGCGGCATGCAGCGCCTCGCCCATGCCGTGCAGGCGCTGGAATTCCCACTCCGCGCCGGGACCGGCGGCCGTGGCGAGTTCAGCCACGGCGGCCGCGGTGTGCGCGTTGTGGGTGGCGAACGCGGGGTAAAAGGCCACCGGATCGGCGAGCAGGCGGCGCGCGCAGGCAAGATAGGACACATCGGTGGCGGCCTTGCGCGTGAACACCGGGTAACCGGGCAGGCCGCGTTCCTGCGCGGCCTTGATTTCGCCGTCCCAGTACGCGCCCTTGACCAGGCGCACCGCCAGGCGGCGGTGCGTGCTGTGGGCGAGCGCGGCGAGCCAGTCCAGCAGCGGCAGGGCGCGTTTCTGGTAAGCCTGCACGGCGAGGCCCAGACCGTTCCAGCCCGCGAGCGCGGGGGCGTGCGCCAGCGCCTCGATGATGTCGAGCGAAAGTTCCAGACGGTCGCTTTCCTCCGCGTCGAGGGTGAAGCCGATATCGTGTTCGCGCGCCGCGCGCGCCAGCGTGAGCACGCGCGGCAGCAGCTCGCGCATCACCCGTTCATGCTGCTGCGGCTCGTAGCGCGGATGCAGCGCCGAAAGCTTGATCGAAACCGAGGGCGCGGCGGATGCCGCTGCGGAGGAAGCATTCCGCGCGCCGGCGTGCGCGCCGGTGGCGGCGATGGCGGCGGCGTAGGCATCGAAGTAGCGTTGCGCATCGGCGGCGCAGCGCGCGGCTTCGCCCAGCATGTCGTAGGAATGACGCGCGCCCGCGCGCTCGGCGGCCGCGGCGCGCGCGAGCGCCTCGCCGATGTTGCGCCCGATAACGAAACGCCGCCCGAGCAGCCGCACCGCGGCCAGCGCCGTGCGCCGCATCAGCGGATCGCTGGCGCGGGCGGCGATCCGGCGCATGAAACCGGCGTGCGCCGGATCGGCATGCAGCCGCTCCGCAAGGCGTAACGCCCACGACGATGCCTGCACAAAGGTGGAGGACGGCGCGCCGGAGGGCGGCATCCAGCTGGCATGACCGGGCCGGCCGTGGATCAGGCGGTCGTGGATCAGGCGGTCGCGGGTAGCGTCGTCGGGCGTGCGCAGCAGCGCTTCGGCCAGACTCATCAGCGCCACGCCTTCAGGGGTGGAGAGCGCGTAGGCGTGCAGGAAGGCTTCCGCGCCCTGCCCGGCGAGGCTTGCCGCCCGCGCGGCTTCGGCGAGCGGGCGGGCGCGGGCGAGGATGCGTTCGCGCAGAGGGGCGTCGATGCGGGCGGCGGCAAGGCAGAGGCGCGCCGCTTCATCCTCGTCGCGGCGGCAGGCGTCGCGCAGCGCGCGGCGCTGCGCATCGGGCGGGCCCCCAGGCGGCGGGAGATCCGGCAGGGGCGGAGCCGTCGCCGGGCTGTTCGGGCGGGTGTGCGGCAGCGGGGCATTGTTGTTCATCATCGCGCCTCTCCCTTGTCCTGTTGCGGCTTTGCCGCCGCGCCGGGCGATAATGCCTGCCCTGTTACCTCTTTTGATCCGAAATGCCTATCCAATGGTTCCCCGGCCACATGAATTCGGCGCGCAGGCAGGCTGCGGAAAGCCTGGCCGTTATCGACGTGGTGATTGAAGTGACCGATGCCCGCCTGCCGGCGGCGAGCAGCAATCCGATGATTGAGGAGCTGCGCCGCTTCCGGAACCGGCCCTGCCTGAAGCTGCTGAACAAGTCTGATCTGGCCGACCCGGCCGCGACCCGGGAGTGGATGGATTTTTACAACCGCCAGCCCGGAGTCAAGGCGGTAGCGCTGTCGGCGAAAAAGGCGTCCGATGTCGCCCGTATCCCCGCGCTGTGCCAGAGCCTGGCTCCCCACCGCAATGATGGCGTCAAGCCGCTGCGGATGATGATCATGGGTATTCCCAACGTCGGAAAATCGACGCTGATGAACGTGCTGCTCAAACGCAAGGTGGCGGCGGTAGGCGATGAACCGGCGGTAACGAAGCGGCAGCAGACGCTCGATCTTGGCTACGCGATGACGCTGACCGATACCCCCGGAATGATGTGGCCGAAAATCGCTTTCGACGCGGATGGCTACATGCTCGCCGCCAGCCACGCCATCGGCCGTAACGCCGTGATCGATGAAGAAGTGGCGGTTTTCCTGGGCGACATCCTCATCGCCCGTTACCCGCGGCTGCTCGCCGCGCGCTACGGTTTCGATCCTGCTGGCATGGATGGAGCGGCGCTGGTCGAAGCCATCGGCGCGCGGCGCGGCTGCCGGATGAAAGGCGGCGGGCTCGACCTGGAAAAAGCCGCGCTGATCCTGCTGGTCGACTACCGCAGCGGCGTGCTCGGCCGCATCAGCCTCGAAACGCCGCGCACGCGGGCCGCGATGATCGCGGCGGCGGAAGCGGAGCGTGCTGGAGGCGTGCAGGAAAACGGCCTGGCGGGAGAGGAGGCGGAACCGCAGTAAAAAGGGATGATGCGGTTCCGGGAAAAACACCGCGCCAGCCCGACTACCCTGGGATCGATGTACGACATGGGACTGAATGTCAGACCGGACCAGAAAGAAGCTGTGCGCTGGTTTACGCGGGCGGCGGAAAAAGGGCACAGCGGCGCGCAGAACAGTCTCGGCAGTCTCTACCAGGCCGGGGAGGGTGTCGCGCGCGATTACGCGGAAGCTCTGCGCTGGTATGAACTGGCCGCACGGCAGAACCACTCCACCGCGCTGATGAACCTCGGCTACATGTACGACGAAGGCTTGGGCGTACCCGAGGATAACCGCCGTGCCATAGAGTTTTACACCCAGGCGGCTGAAAACGGAAAAATCGGCGCTGCGCTGAACATGGGGCTGATGTTCGAGAAAGGGGAACAGGGCGTTGAGCGTGATCCCGTGCGGGCTTTCATGTGGTTCGATCTGTGCCGTTTCTACGCGGGCAGGACAGGCGATAAAGCCCTGGCCGGACGCGCGGCGGAATACGCCGCCCAGGTCAAAAAGGACATGACTGCGGAACAGCTCGCGCGCGGGGAGACAATGGCGAAAGAATGGGGCGCGGCGATGGCGAAAAAATGGGGCGGCCAAAGCCGGAATCCCGGAACGGGCGCGCCATGACGCACCGCATTTAACAGGCGTAACGCCGTTCGCGGAGCCCCGCTTCCCTGCGGCGGCTTTCGCGGGCCGCCAGCATTTTTGCGCCGGCTACAGCAGCGGGGCTGTAGCGGCGCATGGCTGGCGGTGCGGCGGCCTGCCGGGCTTCAGGTTTTGTCGTCCTCGCTGCTGAAACCGAACAGCCCGGTGTGTTCATGCCTGCGCACAAGATTCCGCAGGGTGTGGATCAGCTCGCGCGAATGCTCTTCTCCCAGCGGCTTGAGCAGATCCTGCTGATGCTGGCGCGCCTTTTCGATCAGGGACGCGATTTTGGCCTCTCCCTTTCTGGTGCTGGCGACGAGGGTCTGCCGCCGGTCGCCGCCGGTGCTTGTGCGCACAACCAGTTTTTCCGCCTCAAGGCGCTGAACCAGCTTCGATAGCGTTGGCTGCTTGAGCATGGCCAGGCGGGAGAGCGTGCCGATCGTTTCGCCCGCGCTGCCATTCAGGCTCGCCAGAACCCGCCATTCGGCCATGGACAGGCCCGTCCGCTCCACGTCGTGGTGGATGTCCCGTGAAATCCAGTAGCTCGCCTGCGCCAGCCAGTACGGCAGATATTCGTCGAGGAAACGGTGCGAGGCGGGGCTCTTCATGTCCTGCCCGGGTTTTTCAGGATTTGCCATGCTAATGAAATTCCGTGGAAAGCAGATTGTTGACCCTGCTGCGCGCTTTGTTCGCCAGACCGCTCTTGCCTGTGTCCATGAAGCATTAATTGAATCAGAGTGCATTACTTTAACCTGGGAGCGGCTCTTCTGAAATTCCGGGTCTGTGCGGGCGCGCAGACTGGGGAGCAGGAAGTTTTCCTGGGGACGGGGGGTGGATTACGCCGTCCGGCTCCACGTATCAGCCTTGATGGCTCAGGCATTGATGCCCCGTCATGGAGTCCTCTTTTTCTCTCCAGATCATAGTGTCCGCAGAAAGTGTGCGCGAACAGTCAATTCAAAAGCATTGCCAGCCATTTTTACATGAATATTCATGTTTTATTGTGCTCAACATCGTGGTGATCGTTAATCCGGAGATGGGGGGATAAATAGGGGCTCAGATATTTCCGGATGCCTGAATTTAAAGGATATCGCCAGCATGGCCGGTGAAGGTATTGGCGCTGTGCAAGAGGAGTCATGAGTCGATCGCGGTATCCATAAAACCGGCCTGATGCATGAATGTGAAGAAATAAAAATACAGAGACACCTGTTGTAAAAGCATTTAAAAATCCAAAGGAGGATGACATGAAATACCAGAAAAACGAGGCAAAAAGCTGGGCGCTGAAAAATCTTCCCGGCGTTTGCGGGGGAATCATCCAGCCGCTGAATAGCGATTACAGCATCGACTATGCGGGCACCCGGGCCTGGATTGAACGGCAGATTGAAATGGGCGTTGATTCCATTACCTGCGATGGCGCATGCGGTGAATGGCTGACGTTTACGGTCGAAGAGCGGAAGAAGATTTACGAAGTGGCCGTGGATGCGGTGGCCGGGCGGGTTCCCCTGCTGGCGAACACCAGCCATCCCAGCATCATGGCGGCGGTGGAACTGGCGCAGCATGCGGAGGCGGTTGGCGTTGATGCGCTCATGCACGTGACGCCCTATTCCAATTCGTCTTCGAACGAAGGTGTTTTCCAGTATTACAAGTATCTGGCTGACCGGGTGAATATAGGAATCTGCCTGTACAACACGCGCCCGTCCGGGTTCGTTCTTTCGCCTGAATTCATCAGGGAGCTGGCGGAGAAAATCCCGAATATCTGCGGCATCAAGCAGGGCATGGGCAGTATCGACCAGACGCTGAAGGCTTATAAGCTCATCGGCGACAGGATCGTCGTCGGCGATCCGTTCGAGGATTACTGGCCCGAGCAGATCCGCTATATGCCGGAGACGGCGTTCCAGTTCTGCAATTTCACCCCGGCGCTTTTCCAGACGCCGCAAAAACCACGCCTGACGCAGTACACGAAACTGCTGAAACAGGGAGAAACCGCGGCGGGGATGAAGATTTACAACGAACTGTCGCCGCTGCGGATCCTTTTCCATGAAACCCAGGTGGCAAGCCTGATGGGGAAAGGTGTTTTCCCGCTCACCGCGCTGAAATACTGGGCTGAAAAAATTGGCCTGCCTGGCGGTCCGGTCCGTCCTCCTTTCGAGGCGCTTTCGGATTACATGCGCAAGGCCATCGATACCCGCCTGGCTGAAGCCGGTCTGACCGCGTGATTCTTCATGTGTCTGGCAGTTGCGGACATGAATCAGCAGCCATGAGGAGGCGCGATGATCGGATTCGAGTTATCGGAGGAGCAGCGGCAGCTGCAGGATGTCGCCAGGCGGTTTGTCGAAAAGGACATCAGGCCCGTTGCGGCGGGCGTGGACCGCATTGCCGATCCCAGAAAGGCCTTCCCCCTGGAGGTAATCAGGAAGGGATTCGAGCTGGGTTTTCACTCCCTGCTTATTCCTGAGGAATACGGCGGCGCGGGAGGCTGCACGCTGGATTACGCGGTTTTGCTGGAAGAGCTTGCCGCGGGCGATATCGGCATGGCGAATGCGTTTCACGTTGTCATGTCGATGTCGGAAATGATCGCCCGCATGGGTACGAAGGAGCAGTGCGAGCGCTGGCTTACCCCGATCGCGCAGGACGACACGGGTACGCACCTGATCTGCTTTGGCGCGACGGAACCTTCGGGCGGATCGGAGATTTTCTGTCCCCTTCCCGATCCGAAGCTGGGCACCCGGACAAGGGCGAGAAGGGATGGCGATCACTACGTCATCAACGGCAGCAAGGTTTTTTCCAGCAATGCCAGCGTATCGCAGCTTTACGGCGTGCTGGCCCGCAGCGACAGCAGCAGGGCGAATGCTGAATCCTGTTCGGTGTTCTTTTTCCCTGCCGATACCCCCGGTTTTTCCATCGGAACGATTGAAGACAAGATGGGACACCGGGCCTCGATGAACGGCGAACTGATTTTCGAGGATATGCGGCTTCCGAAGGAAAACATGCTCGGCAAAGAGGGCGCCGGCTTCGAGACGATCAACGCCATTTACGACACCAATGGCGTTGGCACCGGCACGATGGCCGTCGGCGTGGCGCGGGCGGCCTACGAGCAGGCTTTGCAGTACGCGAAAGAGCGCGAGATCTGGGGGCAGCCGATCGGCAAATACCAGGCTGTGGGGCAGATGCTGGTCGACATGAAGGCGGATCTGGAAATGGCCCGGCTGATGGTGCGCCGCGTGGCATGGCAAAGCGCGAACCGCAATACCAGCGAGGGCATGCTGCCGCCCAACATGGCCAAGATTTATCCGGCGGAAATGGCGCGACGCGTCACGATCAAGGCGATGCAGATATTTGGCGGGGCGGGCTACATGAAGGATTACCCGGTCGAAAAATATGTGCGCGATGCGATGGTGCTCCCGATCATCAGCGGCAGCAATGAAGTGCTGAAGCATTTCATCGCGCAGCGGATGGTCTGAGCGCAATTCGCTTTGGCGCGGTCGCCAATGCCGTACTTAAAAACAGACAAAAGGGGTTCGTAATGAGTCTGGACAGTTTATTCAAGCCCAGATCGATCGCGGTGTACGGTGCCTCGGCCACCGACCGGCGCAAGCTCGGCAATACGCTGCTGGCCAATGCGGCAAATGGTGCGGGCGAAGTCGTAGCGGTGCATCCCGGGGCGGATGTGATCGACGGGATCGGCGCGGTTGCGCGCCTGAATCAGCCCGTGGATCTGGCGCTGATTTCAGTGCCGGATAAAAGGGTGGAGGCGGCGGTGACTGATGCCGCGGCCGCGGGGACGAAGTGCGCGATCGTCCTGTCATCCGGTTTCGGAGAAACAGGACCGGAAGGGCGCGTGGTGCAGGATCGCCTGACCGCCATAGCCAGGTCCGCCGGCATGCGGCTGGTGGGGCCGAACTGCATGGGCGTGGTGAGCAGCCTGGGCGGGGAGCGCTGGCTGAACGGCTCCTATTTCTGGCGCATCCCGACCACGCCGGGCGGCCTGTCGTTCATCAGCCAGTCGGGCGCGTTCGGAGGCATGTTCTTCGGCCATATGCGCGGCAGCAGCCTGGGTTTGTCCCGTTTTCTCAGTGTCGGCAATTCGGCCGATGTCGGGATCACCGACGCGCTGGAGTGGCTGGGCGACGATCCGCAGACGACGGCGGTCGGCATTTTCGCCGAAGGTTTCGGTGACGGACGGCGCTTCGTCGAGGTCGCGCGCAGGGTTACGGCGCGCAAACCCGTCGTGCTGCTCAAGGCCGGGAAGATGGCCGCAGGCGCGAAGGCCGCGGCGAGCCACACCGGCAGCATGGCGGGCAGCCATGCCGCGATCCAGGCGGGGCTGCGCCGCGCCGGGGTGATCGAGGCGGCGGATACGGAATCGTTCTTCGCCGCGATGGATTCCGCCGCTGCCGGACTGACGGCCAGGGTGGTGCGCAACATTGCGGTCGTGACGATTTCCGGCGGCCCCTCCGTTCTCGCGGCGGATGCGGCGGAGCGCGCCGGGCTCGCCTTGCCCGCGCTGGGTGCCGCGACGGTTGAGCGGCTGCGCGCGCTCGTGCCTTCGTTTGCGGCGCTGGGCAACCCGATCGATCTGACGCCGCAGTGCCCGGCGGACAGTTTCGTGCCCGCCATTGAAGCGATTTATGCCGATGAGGCTATCGAAGGCGTTGTAGCGATCAATTGCGGGCTGGATCTGCTTCCGTTCGGAGCCGGTATCGCCCGTGGCGTTGCGGCGACTGGCAAGCCCACGAGCGCGTTCGTGCTTGATGCGCCTGGCGTTGAAGCGGAAATGGCAAGTGCTGGCGTGCTGCGCTTTCCTTCGCCGGAGCGCGCCGTCAATGCACTGGCCTGGGGGGGTGGAAAATGAAGACATTGAGCGAATGGGAAAGCAAGCGGCGTCTGGGCGACGGACTGCCGCTCCCGAAAGAAATGCTGGCAGCGTCGCGCGGGCAGGCGCGGGAGTTCGCCGCCATGGTCGGGGGAGCGGTCGTCGCCAAGGCATCTGGCGTCGCGCACAAAACCGAGGGTGGTCTGGTGCGCTTCGGCCTCGGCGTGCAGGACATCGAAGCGGCCTGGGATGCGCTGGCCGCCGCCGGGGATGGAACGGTGCTGCTGGCGGAGCAGATCAGCGCCGATCTCGAACTGATTGTCGGTGGTTACCGCGATCCGGGTTTCGGCCCGCTGGTCACGATCGGAATCGGCGGCATCGCGGCGGAAATTTTCGGCGATGTCGTCGCCATCCTCGCGCCGCCTGAAAAAGGGGAAGTCGCGGCGGCCGTGCAACGGCTTGCCGGGCGGCGGCTGCTGGAAGGCATCCGCGGTAAACCGCCGGTGGACCTCGAAGCGCTGGAACAGGTCGTGGGCGTGGTTTCCCGGCTGCTCGTTGCGGATGCCACGGTCGCCGAAATCGATTGCAACCCGGTCATGGTGCGCGGGGGGCAGCCTGTGGTGGCGGATGCGCTGGTGGTGCTGTGCGACGGCGCGCAGCCGTGACGGAGCGCACGGTCATGAAAATTTCATCAACCTGGAAACCGGGAACAGATCATGCAGGAAATTAGCTCTTATCTGGCGCCCCGCCGCCTGGACGAAGCACTGAAAGCGCTGGCCGGGGGCAATGTAACGGTTTTCTGCGGCGGCACGGATCTGTCACCGCAGACGGAATCCGGCGCGAAGAGGTATCGCGCCGGGCTGATGAACCTGCGCCGTATCGAGGAACTGGCGGGTATCGAGGTTGGCGGGGACCAGATCCGCATCGGCGCGGCAACGACCATCACTGAAATCCGGCGTCACCAGGCGCTCGGCGATGCCGCGCCGCTGCTGGCCGAAGCCGCGGACCGCTTCGCCAGCGACCAGATCCGCAATGCGGCCTCGCTGGGCGGCAACCTTTGCAACGCTTCCCCCGCGAGCGACATGAGCCCCGCCTTGCTGGCGCTGAACGCCAGCGTCGAGCTGGGCTGCTGGCGCGAGGGTGCGGTACGGACGCGTCTGGTGGCGCTGGAGAATTTTTTCGTCGCGCCAGGAAGAACCGTTAAGCGGGATGACGAACTGATGACCGCGGTGGTTTTCGACCGGCCGCCAGCGGATTTCGTCGGGAAGTTCCGCAAGTCCGGCCCTCGGCCCGCGCTTGAAATATCCACCGTTTCCGTGGCGGTAGGCGGTCGGCTTGCGAACGGTGGATTCCACAACGTGCGCGTGGCGCTGGGCTCGGTTGCCCCCACGCCGCTGCGCGCGCGCAGGGTCGAAGCCGTGCTTGAAGGCCGGCCGCTGGATGCCTTGCGGATTGCCGCCGCCGTCGCCTGTGCCGGAGAGGATGCCAGGCCCATCGATGACGTGCGCGCAAGCGCGTGGTATCGCGATCATCTTGTCCGTGTATTCATTGAAGAGGTTCTGAACGATGTCTCTGGAAACCAGCATTAATTTCAGGCTCAACGGCCGCGCGGTTTCGGTCAGGGTGCCGGTGGAGATGAAAACCCTGACGATGCTGCGCGAGGTTCTGGGGCTGACCGGAACCAAATACGCGTGCGGCGAAGGTGAATGCGGCGCCTGCACGGTGCAGGTAGACGGCAAAACCCTGAACAGCTGCCTGATGTACGCCGTGGATTGCGATGGCCGCGAAGTGATGACGATCGAAGGGATGAAAACGGCGGAAGGCCTGCATCCGATGCAGCAGGCGTTCGTCGATCACGGCGCGATCCAGTGTGGGTACTGCATGCCGGGAATGATCCTGCAGGCGAACTACCTGGTGGAAGGTAATCCCGGTCTGACGCGCGAGGAGGCGCAGCGCGGGCTGGAAGGAAATCTTTGCCGCTGCACCGGTTACACCAAGGTGCTGGATGCGGTGACTTCCTGCGCCGCGAAAAAGGGCGGCTGCTGACCGGCGCGGCGGCGGGCGCGTGAGCGGCGTTAAATGTCGCGCTCATGGTGGTGGAGACTACATAAGAGAACAATGTCATGGAACAGAAAAGCGGCGGTTCGTGCATCGCAAAAACAACCCTGATCGGCCAGCGCATCAAAAAACCCGATGCGCCCGAAAAGTCGACCGGTAAAACCCGGTATATCAACGATATGGTTTTGCCGCAGATGCTGATCGGCAAGATCCTGCACGCGGGGCGCGCGCACGCGAAAATCCTTGGCATCGATACCTCGGAGGCCGAGCGGCTGCCCGGCGTGCATGCGGTACTCACCGGCAAGGATGCGGCGGGGCTCAGATTCGGCTTCGTGCGCGACAACGTCGCGCTCAAGGACAAGGTGCGCTGCGAGCATGACGAAGTCGCGGCGGTGGCCGCCGAAACTGAAGAGATCGCACTCAGGGCGATCGGTCTGATCAGGGTGGAGTACGAGGACCTGCCCGGCGTTTATTCGCCGGAGGAAGGAAGCCGGAAAGACGCGCCGCAGATTCACGACAATTTCCCCGAAAACAAAAGTCTGCGCTTTGAGTTCAGGCATGGCGATCTGGCGGCGGCCGAAGCGGCTTCCGACTTCATTGTTGATAACGTGTTCAGGCCGCACCACGTCACCCATTGCTGCATGGGCACGTCCTGCGCGATTGCCGATTTCGATAGCAACGGCAAGCTCACCATCTGGTCGCAGACCCAGTATCCGTACAACTACAAAATGGACCTCGCGCCCGCACTGGGCATACAGCCGGGCGACATCCGCGTGATCCAGCCGCCGGTGGGCGGCGCATTCGGAGCCAAGCTCGACGTTTATCCCTACGAACCGATCGCCGCCCTGCTGGCGAAGAAGACGGGCCGCCCGGTCAAACTGACCTATACGCGCGAGGAGGAATTCAAATGTTCCCCCACGCGCCAGCCAGCGGTCATCCACATGCGCACCGGCTGCACGCGTGATGGGGTGCTGACGTTCCGCAGCGCCGACGTGCTGCTGGATAACGGCGCGTATACCTCATGGGGGCCGACAATCCCGGTGATCATGATGCGCACGACCTCCGGGCATTACCGGGTGCCGGTGGTCGATTTCAAGGCGCAGGCGATCTACACGAACAATCCCTATGCAGGGTCGTTCCGCGGTTACGGCAACGTGCAGACGACGTTCGCGACCGCCCAGCAGATGGACATGCTGGCCGACATGGTGGACATCGATCCGCTCGAATTCCATCTGAAGAATGCGCAGAAATCCGGCGAGGTCACGCCACAGAAATCGTTTTTGCGCGAATGCGTGCTGGCGGAATGTCTGGAAACAGCGGCGCGGGCCAGCGACTACAGCCGCAAGCGCAAGGAATACGCGGCGGAAAGGGACAAACCGGGGCGCTACAAGAAAGGGATCGGCCTGGCCTCGTCGATCCATAACGCGGGCGGCGCGAAAATCCACAAATCGGACGGCTGCGGCACGATGCTGAAAGTGGACGATTTCGCGCGGGTTCTTGTGATTACCGGCGCCTCGGAAATCGGACAGGGCATCGATGCGGTCGTCAGCCTGATCGTCGCCGAAGAACTGGGCGTGCCGATCGAGCATGTCACGCTCGTCAACAACGATTCGGATATCGCGCCGTGGGATGTCGGCGTGCACGCCTCGCGCACGACCTTTATTGCCGGCAACGGCGCGCGCCGGGCCGCGCGCAAGGCGAGAAGCCAGATCCTGAACGCAGCATCGAGGGCGCTCGGCGTGGCGGAAGAGGAACTCGACCTGCGCGGCGGCTTTGTCGTCCGCGATCAGTGCGGCAGCCAGCTCATCAAGCTGGACAGGCTGCTGCGCCAGATGCATTTCCAGGAGGTTCCGGAACTGGTGATGGTCACGGACTATTACGAGCCGAAAAGCGAGCCGGAAGGCGCGGACCACGCTTCGGATCACTCCGCCGCCTATTCGCACGCGGTGCACATCGCCGAAATCACCGTCGATACGCTGACTGGCGAAATCAGGGTCGACAAGATCACCGTGGCGCAGGACGTGGGGCGCGTCATCAACCGCATGGGACTTGAAGCCCAGATCGAAGGCGGCATCGCGACCGGGCTCGGTTACGGCCTGAGCGAAAACATGCAGCTGGAAAAGGGCATGCTGAAGAACGCCAGCTTCCGCGACTACAAGCTGATTACCGCGCCGGAAATGCCGCCGCTCGATCTGCATTTCATCGAAAGCAACTGCGCCGAAGGGCCTTATGGGGCCAAGGGCATTGCGGAACTGCCGACTATCGTTATTTCCCCGGCCATCGCCAATGCGCTGTTCAACGCGACGGGCGTGCGGATTTTCAGCCCGCCGCTGTCGCCAGAAAAGGTCGCGCGGGCGCTGCACGAAAAACGGCAGGCAAAGGAGTAAGGCCCTACAGGCAAAAACAGCGTTTTGCAGCAGGAGCCAGAAAATGAACATTGCAGACTGGATCGAAAAATGGGCGCAGGCCGCGCCCGAAAAGATCGCGATCCGCTTTGAAGGCAGTGAAATGACGTATCCGCAGTTCAACGCCGCCATCAAGGCGTGCGCGGTGATGCTGCGGAATGAACTTGGCATCCGGCCCGGAGATCGCGTCGCCTGGCTGGGGCAGAATCATCCGCAGATTCTCGTTTTCTTTTTCGCCTGCGCGCGTTTCGGGGCCCTGTTCGTGCCGCTGAACTGGCGGCTCGCGCCCCAGGAGCATGCGCAGATACTGCGGGATTGCGGCGCGTCAGCGGTGTTTGTTGATGAACCGTATGTAAGGCAGAGCGAGGCGTTCCGGAACGATCTGCCGCGTTGCCATTTTGTTGAAACAGGCGCGGGAGGAACGCCCGGCTGGTCTGGACTCGACGAACTGATGAGGGCTGCGCGGGGGGAGGAGCGCTATCCGGACGCCAGCCTGGATTCCCCCCTGCTCATCATCTACACCTCGGGCACGACCGGTGCGCCGAAGGGCGCGGTGCTTACGCAGGAGGCGGTGCAGTACAACGCCTTCAACTGCACGATCCTGCATGGCATGACGGGCGAGGACCGGATCCTGACCTTTCTCCCCCTGTTCCACGTGGGCGGGCTGAACGTCCAGACCACGACGGGGTTTTATGTCGGGGCGACGGTGATCCTGCAACGGATCTTCGACCCCAGGCAGGTTCTGGATGCGATCATCCGTGAGAAACCGACGCTGACAATCATCCTGCCCGCGCACATGCAGCCGCTGCAAAGCCTGCCGGACTGGGAGCGCGCGGATTTTTCCAGCCTGCGCGCGGTGCTGACCGGCTCCTGTCCGATCCCCGCCGAAATGGCCGATTACTGGCGCGGACGGGGCATTCCCCTGCTGAACATGTACGGCGCCAGCGAAACCGCGCCTGTGGCCATCCACCAGATGATTCCCAATTCTTTTGCGACCCGGGGGTCGGTCGGATTTCCGGCGATGCACTGTGAAATACGTATTGTCGACGTCAATGGAAACGACTGCGGGGTGGATCAGACCGGCGAAATCCTCGTGCGCGGGAAAAACGTCATGGCCTGCTACTGGAACAACGAGAACGCGACCCGGAACGCGCTCGTCGATGGCTGGTTTCATAGCGGCGATCTGGGGTACGTCGACCGGTGCGGCTGTTATCACATCGTCGACCGCAAGAAAGACATGATCATTTCAGGCGGTGAAAACATCTACCCGGCCGAGCTTGAAAGCGTGCTGTCCGAACACCCTGATGTACAGGAAGTCGCGGTTGTCGGGCGGCAGGATCCGCAATGGGGGGAAGTGCCGGTCGCGGTTATCGTGCCCAGACAGGGATGCCGGCTGGGCAAGGGAGAAATTCTCGCCTGGCTCGACGGCAGGCTGGGCAGGTACAAGCATCCGAAAGACATCCTGTTTATGGATGCGCTGCCGAGAAACGAGATGCGCAAAGTGGTCAAGCACGTCCTGCGCAAAATGGTCGTTTCCTGAAGCCGATGAAAATACGGTATCACGCCTGGCTGAGGGACAGCGTGGGCTGCGCCGGGGAGGAGGTCGCGCTTCCCGCCGGGGTGACGGATGTCGGCAGGCTGCTGGACTGGATGTCGACGCGCGGCAAAAGATACGAGGAGGCTTTCGAACTCATCGCGGTTGTGATGGTGCTGGTGAATGGACGCAACGCGGGCAGGAATCATCCGGTGTGCGACGGGGATGAAATCCAGTTCGTTCCGCCGATTGCGGGAGGATAGGCGGGCTGCTCCGGCCAGGAGATCCGGGAGATTGGTGAAAAGGAGAATGGAAAGGATTCTGTAGCAGATCGCTCGCTCAACGTATCTCGTTTCATGAATATAAATAGAGGAGACAGGAGATGAAGAAAGCGTTGTTGTGTCTGGCGCTGGCCGGTGCGTTTTCCGTGGCGGCGCAGGCGGCGGATAAAATAAAAGTGGGATTCGTCAGCACTCTTTCCGGGCCGGGCGGAGTGCTGGGCGCCGGTATCCGCGACGGATTCATGCTGGGTATCGAGCATGCCGGAGGCAGACTTGGCGGTATTCCGGTGGAGCTGCTCGTCGAGGACGACCAGCAGAAACCCGATGTTGCGAAGCAGCTGACTGACAGGCTGCTGAAACGCGACAAGGTTGATTTCATGACTGGCATCGTTTTCCAGAACATCCTGCAGGCGGCGCAAGGCACGGTGTTTGGCGCGGAAACCTTTTACATCAGCCCCAACACTGGTCCGTCCGATCTGGCGGGGGCGGGGTGCAATCCGTATTTTTTCGCCGTTTCCTGGGCCAGCGACAGCTACTCCGAAGCCACGGGCAAGGACGTTACGGACAAGGGGTACAAAAACGTTTTTGTCATCGCGCCTAACTATCCTGGCGGCAAGGATGTGGTGAACGGATTCAAGCGCTACTACAAGGGCGGCTACGCGGGAGAAACCTACACCAAGCCCGGGCAGCTCGATTACGCCGTGGAGATTTCACAGATCCGCGCGGCGAAGCCGGATGCCGTGTTTTTTTTCCTGCCCGGCGGCATGGGCGTGAACTTTCTCAAGCAGTGGCACCAGGCCGGGATGGGCAAGGATTTCCCGCTTTTCGGCACGGGCTGGTCCTTCGACCAGGACACGCTGGCGGCGGTGGGCGAACCGACGCTGGGGGCGCTCAACGCCTCGCACTGGAACCTGGATCTGGACAACGCAGCCAACAAAAAGTTTGTTGCCGGTTTCGAAAAGAAATACGGCCGCCTGCCCAACGAGTTCGCCGCGCAGGGCTACGACGCGGCGATGCTTATCGATAGCGCCGTGCGCGATACCGGAGGGCGGATCGAGGACAAGGCAGCCCTGCGCAAGGCGCTGGAAGCAGCGAATTTCAGATCGGTGCGCGGCGCTTTCCGGTTCAACAGGAACCATTTCCCGATCCAGAGCTACTACCAGCGCCAGGTGGTGAAAGATGAGCAGGGCCGTTTCGTGAACAAGACAACCGATACGATCTTTGTCGACCACCAGGACGCCTACGTCACGGCCTGCAACATGTAAAGGAGGAACGGGCGCTTCCAGGCGGACGCTCCGGCGGGAGCGCCCGCCGGACGCCCTGTGACCATGACCGGGATCCTTTTTCTTGAGCAATGCCTGAACGGAGTGCAGTTCGGGCTGATGCTGTTTCTTCTGGTGGCGGGCCTGACGCTGATTTTCGGCATCATGGACCTGATCAATCTGGCGCATGGTTCGCTGTACATGACCGGCGCCTATCTCGTCGCCACGTTCGCGCAGGCCAGCGGTTCCTTCTGGCTCGCGGTTCCGCTGGGGATCGCTGCTACCGCTGCTGTGGGCATGATGGTTGAGGTTCTTGTCCTGCGCGGTCTTTACCGGCGGGATCACCTGAGCCAGGTGCTCGCTACTTTCGCGCTGATCCTGATCGCCAACGAAACCACGCGCGCCATCTGGGGTGTGCAGCCGCTCAGGCTCGATGTGCCGCAGGCGCTGTCCGGTTCGGTCGAACTGCTGCCGGGGCTGCATTATTCCGCCTTCCGGCTCGCCATCATCGCCGTGGGGCTGACCGTCGCCGTGCTGCTCTGGCTGCTGGTGGCGCGCACCCGCGTCGGCATGCTGGTGCGCGCGGGCGCATCCAACCGCCGCATGGCGACCGCGATGGGGACGAACATTCCATGGCTGTTCACCGCCGTTTTCGGCGTCGGCGCGGCCTTGTGCGCGCTGGCCGGGGCGATGCTCGGGCCGCTGCTGGAGGTGCAGGTCGGCATGGGCGAGAGCGTGCTGATCCTCGCTTTCATCACCGTGGTTATCGGTGGAACCGGTTCGATGCGCGGCGCTTTTGTCGGCGCCCTGCTCGTCGGCATCATCGATACCTTCGGGCGCGCTTTCATTCCGTCCGCCCTCAGGGCCGTGCTGCCGCCGTCGTTCGCCGATGCCGCCGGTCCTTCGCTGGCCGCGATCTCCATTTATCTGCTGATGGTGATCGTGCTGTTCTGGAAACCACGGGGGCTATGCCCCGCTGGGGGCTGATCATGACAGGAGTTGTCCGTTACGGCCCGCTTGCCGCTGGCGTGCTGCTCGCGCTGGCGTTCCCCGTGCTCGCGATGATGTCCGGGCAGGAGTTTTACATTACGGTCGCCAGCCGCATGCTGATCTGGGCCCTGTTCGCCAGCAGTCTCAACCTGCTCGTGGGCACGGGCGGCATGGTCAGCATGGGGCATGCCGCATTTTTCGGCGTCGGCGCCTATGTGGCGGGGATCGTGGCGCAGGATGCGCCGCACTGGTCGGGGGCTGCAATGGTGCTGCCGCTGGCGATGCTGGCCGCCAGCACACTGGCGCTGGTTGTGGGGGCTATCTGCCTGCGCACGCGCGGTGTTTATTTCATCATGATCACGCTGGCGTTCGCGCAGATGCTTTTCTACGTGTTCATTTCGCTCAAAAGCTACGGCGGGGAAGACGGCCTGACGCTGGCCCGGCGCGCGCCGTTCGCCGGGCTGGATATGGGCAGCGATACGGTTTTTTACTACGTGGTTCTGGCGCTGTCCGGCTGCTGTCTTGTCTTTCTGGCCAGGCTGCGCAATTCACGTTTTGGGCGCGTGCTGCGTGGCATCAAGGACAACGAGGCGCGCATGGAAGCGCTCGGTTACGCCACGTTCCGGTTCAGGCTGACCGCTTTTGTTATCGCCGGTGCGCTGGGCGGACTGGCCGGCGCGCTGATGGCGAACCAGAACGGTTTTGTCAGCCCCGGCATGTTTTACTGGAACCAGTCTGGTATCGCCCTCGTCATGGTTATTCTCGGCGGCCTGGGCAGTCTGTGGGGCGGTCTTGCGGGGGCGCTGGCGTATCTGGTGCTGGAGGAGGTGCTGGTCGTGTTCACTCCGCACTGGCAGATCGTGCTCGGCCTGATCCTGCTCGCCGTAGTGTTTTTCGCGCCACGGGGCATTGCGGGTCTTTTTGCGGGGAAAACGCGATGAACGCACGCGAGGAAGGTGCAATGAACATGCCGCTGCTGGAAACGCGCGCGCTCTGCAAGCGTTTTGGCGGTCTGGTCGCCACCAGTTCGGTATCGCTGGCGATCCGGCGCGGTGAATGCCATGCCGTGATCGGCCCCAACGGGGCGGGCAAGACGACGCTGATCGGCCAGCTTTCAGGCAGTCTGCGTCCCGATACCGGGTCGGTGCATTTTGCCGGACGCGATGTGACGCGCCTCGGGGCCCATCGTCGCGCCGCGCTGGGTCTTGCGCGCTCGTTCCAGATCACCAGCGTCCTGAATGATTTCAGCGTGGCCGAAAACGTTGGCATTGCCCTGCAGGCGGTAAGCGGATCGAGTTTCCGTTTCTGGCGACCGGTTGCCACCGAAAAAAAACTGGCGGCTGATGCCGTGGAAATCCTGCGTCAGGTGGACCTGGAGCCGCTCGCGTCACGCCAGGCGCGCGGGCTGTCGCATGGTGAGCACCGTCAGCTTGAAATCGCGCTGGCCCTGGCGGTGCGACCGCAGCTGATGCTGCTCGACGAACCGATGGCGGGCATGGGGCCGGATGAGTCTGAACGCATGGTGCGGCTCATCGCCGGGCTTAAGGGACGCTATACCGTTTTACTGGTTGAACACGACATGGATGCGGTCTTCCGCCTTGCCGACCGGATCTCGGTGCTTGTCGCCGGGAGCATCGTCGCAACCGGCACGGCGGATCAAATCCGCGCCTGCCGGGAAGTCAGAACCGCCTATCTGGGCGAGGAGACGGTGAATGGGCAATCTGCTTGAAATCGAAGGGCTCGAAAGTTTCTACGGTGCAAGCCAGGCCCTGTTCGGCATCGGGCTGTGCATTGCGCCGGGTGAAATGGTGACGCTGCTTGGGCGCAACGGCATGGGTAAAACCACCACGGTGCACAGCATTACCGGACTGGTGCGTCCGCGCGGCGGCACGGTGCGGTTTCGCGGCGAAGCGATTCACGGGCTGGACGCGGACCGTATCGGCCGCGCCGGCATTGGACTGGTACCGGAAGGGCGGCAGATTTTCCCGAATCTGACGGTGCGCGAAAATCTGGTGGCGTGGGCGTCGAACCGTAGCGGCGCGGCCGATCCATGGACGCTCGACAAGGTGTTCGCCTTCTTTCCGCGCCTGGCCGAACGCCAGAAAAACATGGGCAATCAGCTCTCGGGCGGCGAACAGCAGATGCTGGCGATCGGCCGTGTGCTGATGACCAATCCGTACCTGATCATTCTTGACGAGGCCACCGAAGGACTCGCACCGCTGGTGCGGGAGGAAATCTGGCGCTGCCTGGTCAGCCTCAAGGCCAGCGGCCTGGCGGTGCTGGTGATCGACAAGTATGTGCGCAAACTCATCGCCATCGCCGACCGCCACTACATCCTGGAGCGCGGCAGCATCCGCTGGGAAGGCAGCTCCGCAGCGCTGGCTGCGAAGCCGGAACTCTGGCAGCGCTATCTGGGGGTGTGATTCCCGAAGCGGCCCGCCGGTGGCCTGGCGGGGGTCAGACGGTGAAGCGGCCTGCCTCGCGCGTCAGCGCCCCGGCCTGGGTTCTGAGGTTTTCGGCGCTGCCGGAAACGCGCCGGGCGGCGCTGTCCGTGGTGCCTGTCGCCTGTACGGTGGCGGCGATCTGCCGGGACATCGACTGTGCGGCTTTCGACTGTTCGCGCGTTGCCTCGGCGATGGTGGTGACGGTGGCGGCGAGATCGTGCGTGATCGTTTCGATTTCCTCCAGCGCCGTTTCCGCCATGGCGCTTTTTTCCGCGCCCTTGCGCGCTTCGGCCACACCTTGGCTGATCGAGGCCTGCACCGCGGCGACGCCGGTGGTGACGCGGCTGAGGATTTCTCCCACCTGGTCGGCGGAGCGCGCCGACTGTTCGGCCAGTTTGCGCACTTCATCCGCGACAACGGCGAAGCCGCGCCCGACTTCGCCCGCGCGCGCGGCCTCGATGGCGGCGTTGAGCGCGAGCAGGTTGGTCTGGCCCGCGATCTGGACGATGGTGGCGACAACGGCTTCGATGTGGCGGGAATGCGAGGTGAGGCTTTCCGCTTCCGCAAGCGAGGATTGCACCCTGTTTTCAACCGTGTTCATCGATCCGATGACTTCGAGCACCACCTGCTTGCCATGTTCAACCCTGGTAACGGCGCTATCGACGAGCTGGTGCGATGATTTCGCCGACTCGGCGATATGTTCGATGGATTCCGAGAGCGTTCCGATGCTGCCGTCGATTTCAGCGGAGGCCGAAGACAGCCCCGCAACCGAATCCAGCACCTGACGCGTTGCATCGAAGACATCCGAGGCCGAGCTGGAAACGCTGCCGGCGGTTGTCCGGATGGTGCCGACCAGGGTGCGCATGGAACCAGCGGTATCGTTGATGCGCAGGGCCAGCAGGTCGACTTCGTTTTTCGAACGGGGCGCGGCGTCCAGGCGCACGGTCAGATCGCCTTGGCCCATCTGTTCAAGCCCCCGCGCCACGCCGGACAGGGGGCGCAGCTGCCTGCGGATGAGCAGGGCCAGTCCAAGGGCCAGAATCACGATGGTGCTGATCAGGCCCGCCGTGAGCAGATTCCGGATCGCATCAAAAGGCGCGGTGAATTCGTCTTCCCACGAGGCGACGACCGCGATCCAGTGCAGGTCGGGGAGATATTCGAAAACAGCCAGTTTTTTCCGGATTTCGCCGTTCTGGTCGCGCCAGTTGTAAGAGGCTGCGCCGTTTTTCTGTTCGAGTATCGTGGAGGCGAAATCCTGCAGATCTTTCCCTACCGACGAAACCGGTTTGTTTTCGAATTCGGGGTGCAGGATAAAGCGCGGCTCTTTGGCATCGCCCGCCGCTTCGGCGAGGATGAAGGGATAACCCGATTTTCCGATGACGATGCCGCGCAGCTTTTCTTTCAGCAGCCGGATGCTTTCTTCCGCATCGATGCGCATCGTGATGGCGCCGATGATCTGCCCGCGCTCGTCCCGTACCGGCTTTGCCGCGAGGGCGTACATTTTTCCGGAGCGTTCAAGCGTGCCGGTGTAAATGTCTCCCGCCGCCAGCGTTTTTGTGTATTCATCGGATACTTTTTCGCCGTCGCGGTAAGCGCCGTTTCCGTTTTTCAGCAGGGTTGTGGCGCGGTAGAACTGTCCGCCATCCCTGAGCAGGAACGCGGCGTCGCTGGAGGGATTCGTTTTTTTGTAGGCCAGCAGAAAGGGCTGGTTGCCGGTGGCGCGGATATCGCCGAATTCCAGCACCGGAAGCATGGCGCCGCCCAGTGCGGCCTTTTCTCCCGTCAGGCGCGGCGGCGGCAGTCCCGCTTCAAAGCGCTCCAGGGCGGCCAGCGCCGACTGTTTCAGGTTTTCCTGTGCGTACTTGAGCGTCTGCGCGATCAGGTCGGCCTGCGACTTCAGGGCGATACGGCTTTCTTCAAGGGCGACCTGCTGCACTTTTGAGGACAGGATTACGGACAGGCCGATCACCGCGGCAGCGCACAGAACGGCGACGCCGATCAGGGTTTGCCTTAAAAGGGGCTGACGCTGAAGCGCGGTGAACATGGTGCGGTCTCTGGCAATCCGGTTGGGGGAGGGACTATAGCAAAGCAGTTCCGGTGGTGTTTTATTGCTGAAAAAACCGGATTTATCAACCTGAAAGGCTGGGGGGCGAGGTTTGTGCCCGGATATCCGGGGCAGAACCAGAGGTATTGACCCGTTTATGGGGGCAGGGCCGTCAACCCCGGCCGAAGAAGCGCCCGATGGCGCGGGAGAACCAGCCCGTCGTCTCTTTCGTGGCGTAGGCCTGGTCTGGCATGTTCTTTTTTGCCGACCGGGCAAAGGCGGCATCCTCGCTGCGGATATGGCTGAAGAGCCAGCGCGACAGAAGGCGGTGCAGTTCATCCGTAACGTTTTCACCGTCCTTGAAGCGCGTCTGCATTTCGGCGACACGGCGGACGAAGATGTCATGGACTTTTTTGTGCGGACGGAAAAATTCGTAACCGCTATCTTCCATCAGCGTTTCTTCGAAAGCGAAATGGGAGAGGGTGTAATCGACCAGACCATCGATAATGCCGCCGATGGCGGTGCGGTCGCCCCCGGCCGTTGCGTCATGAAGATGGTTGATGAAGTCCATGATCTGGCGGTGCTGGTGATCGATCACATCAATGCCTGTATCCAGGTCATGAGTCCAGATCAGATGCGCCATGATGTCTCCTCTTTTATATGTCAGACGGTTGGTAATGGAAAAGCGGCTTCCCCGGTTTTCGTGCGTGCCGCCATCCGGGCTGTTCCGGGTGAGTGTTTCCCCGCAGCATAGGTGTTTTTACAGATAAATGCTGCTGTACTCAACCCCGCCGGGGCCATGCTGTTCCGGATGCGATTCAAATCCGCGGCTGCGTGCGCGAATCTGGCATGGTTCCCGTAAACTCATGGCGGATAACATGGCGGGAAGATGATGGACGACGAATATTTCATGCGTGAGGCGCTGCTCCAGGCGCGCATGGCTGGCGCTGCCGGTGAGGTGCCGGTGGGCGCGGTGGTGGTGCTGGAGGGTGAGATCGTGGGCCGCGGCTTCAACCAGCCGATCGGGCGGAGCGATCCCACCGCCCATGCCGAGGTGATGGCGCTGCGCGATGCGGCGGCCCGGCTCTCCAATTACCGGCTGCCCGGCTGTGATCTGTATGTGACGCTGGAGCCGTGCGTGATGTGTTCCGGGGCGATCATGCATGCGCGCATCCGCCGCGTTGTGTTTGGCGCGCCCGATCCCAAAACCGGCGTGGCGGGCAGCGTGCTCGATCTGTTTGGCGAAGAGCGCCTCAATCATCACGCCACGGTCAGCGCGGGCGTGCTGGCCGATGAATGCGCCAGCCTTCTGTCCAGCTTCTTCGCCGCCCGGCGCGGCAGAACGCTGCTGGCCTGAGCGGATATCGCACGATGAGCATGCACATCCGCATCAACCTCGCCCGGCAGTGCCTCGACCTGTTCGCCGCCGATGGCGCGTGCATCCGGCGCTATCCGGTATCCAGCGCGGTAAACGGGGCGGGCGAGCTGGAGGGCAGCGGCTGCACGCCGCGCGGGCGGCACCGTATCCGCGCGCGTATTGGCGCGGGCGCGCCGCCCGGGGCGGTATTTCGTGGGCGGCGCCCTACGGGCGAGGTGTGGTCGTCCGCGCTGGCGGCCAGCTTTCCCGGGCGGGACTGGATTCTGTCGCGCATTCTGTGGCTGTGCGGCGAGGAGCCGGGGCGCAACCGCCTCGGGGCGGTGGATTCCATGCGGCGCTATATCTATATCCATGGCACCGGCGACGATCAGCCGATGGGCGCGCCGCGTTCGCACGGCTGCATCCGCATGCGTAGCCGCGATATTGTGGAACTGTTTGAACTGGTCGCGGCGGGTACGCCCGTGGAGATTGTGGAATGCGCGGAGTGAGTCCGGATTACAGCCTGTACGTTGTCGACTGGGCGCAGGCGTGCGCGCTGGCTGCGCCGCTGCGTGAGCGTGTGTTCGTGCTCGAACAGGGTGTGCCGCCGGAACTGGAGCAGGACGGTATCGACCCGGTATGCCGCCATGTGCTGGCGCGCGCCGCCGGTGGCGTGGTGGTGGGCGCCGGACGACTGCTGCCCGACGGGCATATCGGCCGCATGGCGGTGGCTGCGGACTGGCGCGGGCGCGGCGTTGGCGGCGCGGTGCTGGAGGCGCTGGTGCGGGAGGCCGCCGCGCGCGGTCTGGCGGCGGCGCTGCTGAATGCGCAGGTGCACGCGCTGGCGTTTTATCGCCGCCACGGTTTCGTTGAGGAAGGCGAGGCGTTCATGGAGGCGGGAATCATGCACCGCGCCATGCGCCGCCGCCTGGGCTGATCCGCGTCTACGCGGGTGGCCGCCGGCTCTGCCGTTGCCCGGCCAATACCGTTACCAGCCTGGATTCAGGCGGCGCGCCTCGGTGATTTCCCTGTGAATGATGCGGTAGTGCTCCAGCCGCTGGGGCTGGATGCCGCCGCTGGCGAGCGCCGCGTGCAGGGCGCAGCCGGGTTCGGCTTCATGGCGGCAGTCGCGGAAGCGGCACTGGCCCAGATGCGGACGGAATTCGATGAAGCAGCGGGCCAGTTCTTCCTGATCGAGATGCGCCAGGCCAAAGGCCTGCAGGCCGGGGCTGTCGATCAGCCAGCCCTGTTCCCCGAGCGGATAAAGGCGGGCGAAGGTCGTGGTGTGCTTGCCGGCGTCCAGCGCGAGGGAGATTTCCCGCGTGGCCGCCCGCGCTTCCGGAATCAGTGCGTTGGTCAGGGTTGACTTGCCCATGCCGGACTGGCCGACAAAGATGCAGCGGTGGCCGTCAAGGCGTTCTTTCAGCGGCCCGATGCCGGTCTGGATGGAGGTTTCCAGCGTTTCATAACCGAGCGCGGCGAAAGGGGCAAGCTGTTGCCGCGCTCCGGCCAGGCTGGCGGTCAGGTCGGTCTTGTTCAGCACGATCAGCGGAACGAGCTGCTGGCTTTCCGCTGCGGCGATGCAGCGTGAAACGAGCAGGCTGGAAAAGCCCGGTTCGGTGGCGACAACGATGACGACGTGGGAAAGGTTGGCCGCGATGAGCTTTTTCCGGAATGTGTCCGAGCGCCACAGCAGATTGCGCCGGGGGTGGAGCTGTTCGATCGCCCCCTGGCTGTCGCCATCCGGCATAACGTCAACCTCGTCGCCGCAGGCGAAAACGCTTTTCTTGCCGCGCGGGTAGCAGCGCAGCACGCCGTTAGTGGTCTGGACCTCGTAGTGGCGGCCAAAGGCGGCGATAACGGTGCCGTGGAGCGCCGCCGCCGTTTCGCGCCTGCCGTGGGCGGAGGTGCGCGGGTGCGTCATGGGCGGCGTCCGGAGTGTGGAAATGAATGGGGGAAGGGGGGGGCGGAGGCGGTTTTGCGCATGCTCAGGCCGGGGCGGGCTCTCCGCGCCCCAGTGCTTCCAGGCGGGCGATGCGCTGGGCGGCGGGCGGGTGGGAATCGAAAAAGCGGGAATACAGCGGATCCGGCGTCAAGGTGGCCGCATTGTCCTGGTAGAGCCGGACGAGCGCGCCGCACAGATCCGCCGCGCGGGTCTGCCGCGCTGCGTAGGCGTCGGCCTCGAATTCGTGCGCGCGCGACCAGTGGCTCATCAGCGGCGCCAGCGGAAAGGTGAAAACTGGCAGGGCGAGAGAGAAAAGCGCCAGCGCCGATGCGGTATCGGCGGCGCGCATGCCCAGCCCGGCAAAAAACCACGGCTGCGCGGTGAGCCAGCCCAGCAGGGCGAGCAGCGCAAGCCCCGCTGGCGCCAGTACCGCCAGACGTTTGATGATGTGCCGGTGGCGGAAATGCCCCAGTTCATGAGCCAGCACCGCTTCGACTTCGGGCGGGGAGAGCTTTTCCAGCAGCGTATCGAAGAACACGATGCGCCGGCTGGCGCCGAAACCGGTGAAATAAGCGTTACCGTGGGCCGAGCGGCGCGAGCCATCCATAACGAATAACCCCTGGGCGCGGAAGCCGCAGCGGGCGAGCAGGGCTTCGACGCGCGCCTTGAGCGCTTCGTCGGCCAGCGGGGCAAAGGTGTTGAACAGCGGCGCGATGAAAGTCGGCCACACCAGCAGCACGAGCAGGTTGAAACCGAGCCAGAGCGCCCACACCCACAGCCACCAGAACCCGCCCATCGCCCCCATGAGCCACAGCACCGCGGCGAGCAGGGGCAGGCCGATAAGGGCGGCGAGCGCGGCTTCTTTGGCTGTGTCGGCGAGGAAAAGCGCCGGGGTCATACGGTTGAAGCCGAAGCGTTTTTCGATACCGAAAATACGGCTGAGCGCGAAAGGCAGCTCCACCAGCCAGCCCAGCGCGGCCAGACTGGCGAAAAGGGCCAGCCCGTGCGCGATGCCGCCAGGCGGGAAGCGCCCACTCCATGCGTCATGCAGCCATTGCAGGCCGCCGCCGGGCGTGAGCGCGAAGGTGAAGGCCGCCATCACCAGCGCTTCTGGCATGGCGAGGTGCATGCGTGCGGCGGTGTAAGCGGCGGCGCGCTGGTGGTCCGGCAGGGGAATCCGGCTGGCGAAGGCGGCGGGAACCGCGTTGCGCCGCGCTTGCACATGGCGGATCTGGCGCAGCATCAGCCCGGTTTTGAGCAGCAGCCCGGCGAGCAGGAAAACGGTGAACAGGGCGGTGAGAAGCGGAGCGGTCATCCGTGACGAAAGGGCAGGGTGGAGGGTTATGTGATTGAGCCGGGCGGGGGAGACGGGGGGATCGGAGCATGGGCGAAATGTGACACAATCCCGGCCCTGACCGTTTTGCCCGGACGCTCCGGAAAGGCTTGAAGATTATGGCACAGGACCCGAACCGCCTGATATGGCTGGATATGGAAATGACCGGGCTGGAACCGGACCGCGACCGCATCATCGAGGTGGCTGTGGTGATTACCGATGAGCGGCTGGAGGTGCTGGCCGAAGCGCCGGTGATCGTGGTGCGCCAGTCTGATGAAGTGCTCGACGGCATGGACGACTGGAACAAGTCCACGCACGGGCGCTCCGGCCTGATCGAACGCGTGAAGACGTCTTCCGTGACCGAGGCGCAGGCTGAAGAGCGGATGATTGCGTTCCTGCAGGAATGGGTGCCGGAGCGGGCGTCGCCGATGTGCGGCAATTCGATCTGCCAGGACCGCCGTTTTCTCGCGCGCTACATGCCGCGCTTCGAGGCGTGGTTCCACTACCGCAATCTGGACGTATCCACGCTCAAGGAGCTGGCGAAGCGCTGGCGCCCGGAGGTGCATAAAGGGGTGGAAAAGAAGGGGCGGCACGAAGCGCTGGCGGACATTCACGAATCCATCGCCGAACTGCGCCATTACCGCGACCACTTCCTGCGCCTGGCCTGAAGCAGCCTTCGTGGGCGCGCGGCCACGGAGGCGGTTACGGGCTCAGCCCGTGGTCGCTGCTGCGCGCCGCATCGCCTCCGCCGCTGCCGCCAGGGCGGCGGTCGAAGCGTCCTGATCGCCCGCCGCGCCTGAGGCCAGCGCCCGCGCCATGTCCTTGCCCAGTTCGACGCCATACTGGTCGAAGCTGTTGATGCCCCAGATCCAGCCCTGAACGAAAACCTTGTGCTCGTACAGCGCGAGCAGGCGGCCAAGGTTGAAGGCATCGAGCTTCGGCATCAGCAGCGTGGTGCTGGGCTGGTTGCCGGGGCAGACGAGGTGGGGGGCAAGGCGCTCCACCTCGTCCGGCGGCAGCCCTCTGGCGCGCAATGTGGTGCGCGCGGCGTCCAGATCGCGCCCGGCCATCAGCGCGGCGGCCTGGGCAAGGGCGTTATCGATCAGCGCGCGCTGGCGCGGTTCGTCGGCGCCGACCGGCACGATGAAGTCGATGGGCACGGTATGCGCGCCCTGGTAAAGCAGCTGGTGAAAGGCGTGCTGGCCGACGGTGCCGACGCCGCCCCAGACCACGGGCGAAGTCGGCGTGGCGGTAACGCTGCCGTCGCGCAGCGCCCGTTTGCCGTTGCTCTCCATTTCCAGCTGCTGCAGCCAGGGCGTGAAATGGCGCAGTCCGTGCGCGTAAGGCAGGACCGCCAGCGTGCCGAGGCCGAGAAAATCCGCATTCCACAGGCCGGTGAGCCCCAGCAGCACGGGCAGGTTGTCCGCCAGCGGCGTGTGGAAAAAGTGCTGGTCCATCGCCCGCGCGCCAGCAAGAAAATCATCGAAAGCCGCCTCACCGGTGGCGATGAGCAGCGGCAGGCCGATGGTGGACCAGACCGAGTAGCGCCCGCCGATCCATTCCGGTAGCGGAAATACCCGTTCGGCGGCGATGCCGAAAGCCGCTGCCGCTGCGGTGGCGTTGCTGACCGCGGCGAAATGCGCCGCCGTATCGGCAATGCCCGAGGCGTTGAGCCACGCCCGCGCGGCCTGTGCGTTGGCGAGCGTTTCGGCGGTGGAAAAACTCTTGGACGAGACGATGAACAGGGTGCTGGCGGGGTCCGCGCCGGTGAGCGCTTCGTCGAGTTCGCGCGGATCAATGTTGGCGACGAAGCGGACATCGGGGGCGCTGGCCGCATCGCGGTTACGCCCGCCGTGCAGCGCCTCGGCGGCCATGCGCGGCCCCAGGTCTGAGCCGCCGATGCCGAGGTTGATGACAGTGCGGAGCGGCGTGCCGCTGGCGCCGCGTATTCCGCCCGCCCGTAACGCGGCGGCGAAACGGCGCATCGGGCGGGAATCAGTTTCCGCTCCAGCGGGGGGCGGACAGCCGCCGCGCGCGGCCATGTGCAGCGCGGGGCGGCGTTCGGTGTAATTGGTGTTGCCCGCGGCGAACAGGCTGGTAATGCCGTCGCGCAGGCCGGTGTGTTCGGCAAGCAGAACCAGATCGGCCAGAACGGCGGCATCAAGGCGCTGTTTGGAAAAATCCGCCAGCAGATCGCCGCAGCGCCGCGACAGGCTGGCGAAGCGGGTAGCGTCGGTTGTGAAAAGCTGGCGGACGGACAGGTCCGCAAGGCGTTCCGCGTGTGCGGTGAGCTGGCGCCAGACGGGCAGGCGATGGGGGGGGGTGAAATTTTCGGTCACGATGGATTACGCAGATAAAGGCGCAGGATTTCGAGCTGCTTGCCGCCGCCACGGCGGAATTCCCAGGTTTTTTCCCACTCTGGGGCGGGAGATGGCGCGTTCGCGCGGCGATCATCATAAACCAGCAGCAGTCCGCAGGGCGTTTCGTCATCGCGCGCGGTTATCGTGCGGATATCGCCAAAGTAATACAGGGAGGCGCGCATGGCGCTGGACAGCCCGGTCGTCGCCACGCAATCCGCCGGCTGCCGCGCCAGCGCCTGTTTGAGTGATTGGGCCATGGGCCGGTAGCTGCGGCCGAAATCGAACCACGGCATCAGCAGCGTTACGGCCAGGCACCACAGCATGGTCATGCCCATGGCCCAGTTGGCCGGGCCGCGCGTGGGGGTGCGCGGCTGACGCCAGACGAGGACGAGCCAGAGTGCGCAGACGGTGGCCCCCATGATGGTTTGGAACGTTCCGCTTCCGGGAACGAAGTCTGGCGCAATCCGGGCGACGTGCCGGGCGAGCCCGGGCGGCCAGGAAAAAAACAGGGCGCTCCAGGCGGTCCACACCAGTACCGCGAAAACGGCGAAATTCATTACGGCGAACCAGTCGAACGCATTGGCCGCGCCGCGCCGCAGCACGGGGGCACCGCCTGCGGCAAGCAGGGCGACAGACGGGATCAGCGGCAGGGCGGAAGTCGGCGCCAGATTGCCGTTGGCGATCATCCACGCCGTAACCGTCAGCATGGATGCCAGCGGCAGCAGCACGGGCAGCGTGGCGAGCCGGCGGCGGCTGCGCCACAGCCCCCACAGGGCCAGCGGCCACAGCGGCCAGATGAACCAGGCGAACAGCCCGGGAAGTCCGGACAGATCGGCTGCGGTCAGGGGGTGGCCCAGCCTCTGCCATTCGTCCCCGAGCCAGAGCGCAAGCAGTTCCGGTTCGGCAAGATGCAGCGCGAGCGGCCACAGCGCGCCGGCGCTCACGGCGACGCACAGGCCGATGAGCAGGCCGCTGCTGGCGCGCGGCGAGCGGCAGTCCGGGCAGAGCAGCATCGTGAAAAGAAATAGCGGCAGGGTGAGCAGCGCGCCCGCCAGACCTCCCGCGAGAAAGGAAAGGGCGCTGCCCGCGCCAGCCAGCAGGCCGCCCGCAAGCGGTTTCGCCGGGATGCGTGCAATGCCCGCAAGGGTTAGTGCGAGCATGGCGAGCAGGGCGATGGCGGGCTGGGTTTCGTGGGCGTGCAGCACCAGCCCGAGCGTGCCGAGCGTCAGCAGCGCGGCGGGGGTGCGGGCCGGGTGGCCGTACAGGAATTCCGCGGCGCGGGCGATGAAATAGATCGCGAGCGCGGTAAACAGCGCGCTGGCGAGGCGCGCGCCATCGTGCAGGGGCAGCAGGCCGTCGAAAAGAAAGGCCAGCGCGGCGGAAATCCAGTAGTACAGCGGCGGGAAATCGGTGAACGGCTCCCCGGCGATCTGCGGAAAAAGCCAGCCCTCGCCACGGAGCATGCTGTACACCGGGCCGAAATAACGGGCATCGTCGCCGCGCCAGGGGTCGTGCCCGGTCAGGCCCCAAAGCAGGTAGATACCGGCCAGCAGCGCCAGCCCCAGCGTGGCGCGCAGGCGGGTGCGGGGCGGCAGGGATGAATGGGGATCGCTGAACATGCGCCGGAAAATTCTGGAAAATTTTTATCGGTTCTTCGGGGCGAAGGCCGATTGTATCGGCGCAGGGCGGACCCTGCCGCCGAGGTGTCGCAAAAACGGAAAAAGGCAGCCGAAGCTACCTTTTCCTGTCCTTTCCGTAGCGCGGATTTTTCGCGTGGGCGGATCAGCCCAGACGCTGTACGTTGCCGTATTTCTGGCGGAAACGCTCGACGCGTCCGGCGGTATCGACGATCTTCTGCTTGCCGGTATAGAAGGGGTGGCAGGCGGAGCAGACTTCGATGTGCAGATCAGTCCTGCTGATGGTGGAACGGGTGGCGAACGTATTGCCGCAGGAGCAGGTGATGTTTACTTCGGCGTACCTGGGGTGGATCTCTGCTTTCATTGCTGTCCTCGAAGGGCATGGGCGGCGGGTGTGGCCGCCCGGATTTGAATCCCGGGATTATGGTCCGGTGTTGCCGGAATGGCAAGGGAAAGGAGTGAATAACAGTCCTGCTGTTTCTGGTGCTGCCTGCGCCAGCGGGTTCGATAACCTGCGACGCGTGCGGTTCCGCGGCCAGCGGTTACCCGGGCAGGGCGATGGTGTTTCCCGTGCTGAACTGGTAATCGCGAAACACATGCTCCGCAGCCAGTATCCTGTAATCGCCATTTTCGTCTTTCCGGGTCGTATCCTTGAGACGATAGGTGTAGTGCCCGCAGGTCCAGCATGCGAAATTGCGCATCTGGGTGCACAGGCAGGTCTTGTCCATGACCCTGACCCGTTTCGCCTCCGGGTGCGCGGCGACTTCACGGTTGTAGGCGTCGATATACTGGCAGTTGCCGGAAGCGTCGAGCAGATAGCCGTAAGCCTCGCAGTTCGGGCGGATGCCGTCGCCAATTGCGGGGCTGTTTTTCAGCATGCGCATGGGGTAGCCGGTGGGCGAGATCATGTTGACCTCGATATCGTCTTCATCGGCCCTGAAATATTCCTGCTTCACGGCGTCCGGCAGGCCGCATTCATGGGTGACGGTGAAGCGGGTGGCTACCTGCACGGCGGCGGCGCCGAGTTCGAGCAGGGCGGTGGCGTCGCTTCCGGTGAAGATGCCGCCGGCCGGTATGAGCGGGATGTCCAGCTGTTCGGCTTTCAGCCAGTCGCGAATCTGGACCGTGATGGCGGCGAGATCGTATTCCGCCCAGTCCATGCCGAACCCGAGATGCCCGCCGGCAAGGGGGCCTTCGACGACGACGTAGTCCGGCAGACGGCCGGTGCGCGAGTTCTTCTTCAGGAACAGTTGCAGCGCCCGTAGCGACGAAACAATGATGCCGAGCTGCGCATCGTGGAAGCGTGGATGGTCCGCGATCAGCGCGAATGATCCCAGGTGCAGGCCGGCGGCCAGCGTAATGCCGTCGATACCGGCGTCGAGCGCAGCCTGAAGACGTACCCGCAGTGTTTCCTTCGGGCCGTTCATGGTCAGTTTTTCCATGCAGTTTATGAAAACGAGGCCATCGCCGCGTTTTTCTTCCATGGTTTTGCTGACGTGTCTGGCGGTTGCTTCGGCAAGCAGGCCAAGATCAAACTGGACAACCGATTTGTCCGGATTGGCGACATTGAACTTGTATTGCTTCAGTTTGTTCTTGACGTACTTGGTATTGAAGCGGCGGTCGGACACGGTGGGCGCCATGGCATCGGAAATGTGCCCGATGCCGCCAAGACGCGCCGCTTCAAGGGCCAGTTCGGCGGTTGAAATATCAACCCCCATGCCGCCGACCATGATCGGAACCAGCTCGTGCCCGCCAAGGCGCAGGCGGAAATCATCGACGCACTTCATTGTCCGGGTATCCGTTTTTCTGCAACTGTCCATTATCGCTTAAGGCTGGAGTGAGCGCGCTCCGGCCTGCCGGAGCCGGAGGTATTGGGAGGTATTGATTTGTGCCGCTGTTACGCAAAAAGATCTGCAGAGACTGCGCACAGCGGGGTGTGTGCGGTCAGGCTTCATCCGCGCTCCTGCCGAAGAATCGAATCGAAGACCGCATCCAGGCGAGCGACCGTGCGGTCGATGTCGGCGAGCTTGTCCAGACCGAACAGGCCGAGGCGGAAACTGCGGAAGCTGGCTGGTTCGTCACACTGCAGCGGCACTCCAGCCGCAGCCTGCAATCCGCAATCAATAAATTTTTTGCCGGACTGTATGTCCGGATCGTCTGTATGGCTGACGATGACCCCGGGGGCCTGGAAACCCTGCGCCGCCACGCTGGGAAACCCTTTGCGCACGAGCAGCGCGCGCACCCTGTCGCCCAGTTCCTGCTGGTGCGCGCGAGCCTTTTCGAGGCCGTAGCGCTCTGTTTCACGCATCGCCTCATGTACGCGGGCGAGAGCGTCGGTGGGCATCGTGGCGTGGTAGGCATGGCCGCTGTTTTCGTAGGTTTCCATGATCTGCAGCCACTTGCGCAGATCACAGGCGAAGCTGGTGCTTGTGGTTGATTCGATGCGCTCCCGCGCGCGCTCGCCCAGCATGACCAGCGCGCAGCACGATGGCCCGCTCCAGGTTTTCTGCGGGGCGCTGATGAGCACATCGACGCCGCTGGCGGCCATATCCACCCAGATCGCGCCCGAGGCGATGCAGTCGAGCACGAACAGCCCGCCCGTTTCGTGCACTGCTCCGGCCACCGCGCGCAGGTAGCTGTCGGGAAGCATCATGCCGGAGGCGGTTTCGACGTGCGGCGCAAAGACGAGATCCGGTTTTTCCGCCCTGATCGTGGCGAGCACCTCGTCGATGGGCGGCGGGGTGAAGGCCGCCTGGGGGCGGTTTTCCGTCTGGCGGGCCTTGAGGATGTTTTCTCCGGCCGGGATGCTTCCCGCGCTGAAAATCTGGCTCCAGCGGAAGCTGAACCAGCCGTTGCGGATCACGAGGCATTTTTTTCTGGTGGCGAACTGCCGCGCAACCGCTTCCATGCCATAGGTGCCGCCGCCGGGAACGATGATGGCGGAGCGCGCGTGGTAGGTCCGTTTGAGAATGTCCGAAATGCCCCGCATCACGTCCTGAAAAGCCTGGGACATATGGTTGAGCGCCCGGTCCGTATAGACAACCGAATATTCAAGCAGGCCCGCGGGGGCTGCGTCAGATTGCGGATGTGTTGTCATGGGCGGTTCCGGAAGGGGGGAGGCGTCAGGGTGTCTTCTGCCTGAAGGCGTTAGTGCGTGGCGGACCGGATGAGTTTCAGGCCTGCGGCGCGGCGGAGCGGTATGACTGGATGACCGGAAGCAGCTGGGCGAATATCCGGGGGCTGCCAGCGACGATGTTTCCGGTGGTGAGGTAGTCTGCCTCACCCGAAAAATCCGCGCTCAGACCGCCGGCTTCCTGGATGAGCAGCGCGCCCGCGGCCATGTCCCACGGGGCCAGCCCCATTTCCCAGAAACCGTCCAGGCGGGCGCAGGCAACGTAGGCGAGATCGAGCGCGGCAGCGCCGGGGCGGCGGATGCCCGCGGTTTTCTGCGCGATTTCCTTGAATGTGGCGAGATAGGCGTCGATGTGCGCGAACTCGCGGTACGGGAAGCCGGTGCCGATCAGCGCTTCGGCCAGTTTTGTGCGTCCCGATACACGGATGCGGCGATCATTGAGAAACGCGCCGCCGCCGCGGCTGGCGGTAAACAGTTCGTTGCGGACCGGGTCGTAGACGAGGCCGTGTTCGGGCACGCCGTTCTTCGTCAGCGCGATTGAAATCGCATACTGGGGAAAGCCGTGGATGAAGTTGGTGGTGCCATCCAGCGGATCGATGATCCAGAGGAACTCCCCGTCGCCGCCGCCCGCTGGCGCAAGCTCGCCGGACTCCTCTGCTAGAATTCCGTGCTCCGGGTAGCTTTCACGCAGCACCTCAATGATCGCCGCCTCGGCCGCGCGGTCAGTGTCGGTAACGAAATCGTTCTGCGCCTTCGCCTGCACGGCGACCTGGTGGAGCTGGGCGGAAGCCCGGTTGATGACCGTGGCGGCCCGACGGGCGGCCTTTACTGCGATGTTCAGGACTGGATGCATACGGATGGGCTTCGGCGGATTCAGGCTGGCCGGGGCTGGCCACTCGCGTTGCTCCCCGTCGCAGTCGGATACGAAAAACCTTGGATTCTAATATGAACGGCGTATCCGCGCTTGACCGCATCCGGATTGTTCTTTCCCGGCCCAGCCATCCGGGCAATATCGGCGCGGCGGCGCGCGCGATGAAAACAATGGGGCTGTCCTCGCTCTGGCTCGTGGCGCCGGAAGATTTCCCCAGCCCTGTGGCCGAGGCGCGCGCTTCAGGCGCGGCGGATCTGCTGGCTGCGGCGCGGGTGGCGCCGACGCTGGAGGCCGCGCTGTCGGGAACCGTGCTGGCCGCGGCGGTTACCGCGCGGCGGCGCGAACTGGGTCTGCCGCGGCGCACGGCGCGCGAGGCAGCGGGAGAGATCGTTTCATGGGCGGAGCGCGGCGAGGTGGCGCTGGTGTTCGGCAACGAAACCTGCGGCCTCTCCAACGAAGAGGTCGGTTTATGCACGCTGCCGGTGACGATTCCGACCGATCCGGCGTTTTCCTCGCTCAATCTTGGCGCGGCGGTGCAGCTGCTTAGCTATGAGCTACGCATGGCCGCATCTGGCGTAGCGGCAGCGTATAAGGACGATATGCAGCCGCAGCCCGCCACGCACGACGAAATCGAAGGTTTCTTCGGCCATCTCGAACAGGCGGTGATCCAGAGCGGCTTTCACGATCCGGCCAATCCCAGGCGTTTGCTGCCGCGCCTGCGCCGCCTGTTTGGCCGTATCCGGCTGGAAAAGGAGGAGGTTGGCATCCTGCGCGGCATGCTGTCCAGCTTTCAGCGCAAGACTGATTAAAATGACCGGGAATCATCCGGCTTTTTCCTTTGCGCGGGTACGTTTTTTCCGCGCCCCGTTTCTGGAGATACGAAAGCATGTTCAGCCATCTGCGTGAGGATCTGGCCAGCGTGCGCGAACGCGATCCCGCAGCCCGTTCAACATGGGAGGTGCTGACCTGTTATCCCGGTGTACATGCGCTGGCGCTTCACCGCCTGGCGCATGCGGCGTGGAAGCGGCGCCTGTACTGGCTGGGGCGTTTCATCAGCCATCTGGGGCGTTTCCTGACCGGGATAGAAATCCATCCCGGCGCGGCAATCGGCCGACGCGTGTTCATCGATCACGGCATGGGTGTGGTCATTGGCGAGACGGCGGAAATTGGCGACGACTGCACCATTTACCAGGCGGTAACGCTGGGCGGCACCTCGCTCTACCGCGGCGTGAAGCGTCACCCCACCCTGGGCAAAGGCGTGGTGGTGGGCGCTGGCGCGAAAGTGCTGGGCGGTTTTACCGTTGGCGACGGCGCCAGGATCGGCTCCAACGCAGTAGTGGTGAAGCCGGTGCCGCCGGGGGCGACCGCGGTGGGCAACCCCGCGCGCATCGTCGATGCGGAACGCGACAGCGCGCGCGAACAGAAAGCGGAGCAGATGGGCTTTTCCGCCTACGGCGTGACGCGCGATATGGACGATCCGTTATCGAAAGCACTGCATGGCCTGCTCGATCACGCGGTGGAAACTGATCGCCGCCTGCAGGCGCTGGTCGACCGGCTTGCCGCCACCGGGGTGAAGCTGGACGATACGGTCGAGCCCGCCGACGGCTTTGATGCAACGCGGCTCTCCCGAATGGTTGATTGAAAAAGGCTATCGCGCTCATTAACAAAGGATTAGTTGACCGTTTTTGTCGGGATACGTATAGTTGATCGCGATAGTCGGGTATTCCCGGCATCAACCCATCCGATGCTAATGACTGGAACGCGGGGGAGCCGCCATGAGACTGACCACCAAGGGACGCTTTGCCGTCACGGCAATGATTGATCTGGCCTCACGGCAGGCGGAAGGGCCGGTAACGCTGGCTGGTATTGCGGAGCGGCAGCGGATTTCCCTTTCCTACCTGGAGCAGCTGTTCGGCAAGCTGCGCCGGCACAAGCTGGTCAGCAGCGTGCGAGGCCCGGGCGGCGGCTACCGGCTGGCGCGCGAAGTTACGGCGATCACGGTTGCCGACATCATCGTCGCGGTCGATGAGCCGCTCGATGCAACGCAGTGCGGCGGCAAGCAGAACTGTCACGATGAGCAGCGCTGCCTTACGCACGATCTGTGGACGAACCTGAACAAGCGCATGTACGGTTATCTGGCCTCGGTGACGCTGAGCGCACTGGTCAACCGCGAGGTAACGCCCGACCCTGAAACCGCCGTGCTGCAAGGCCTGCGCCGCCGTGTCGGCGTGATCATGCACGAAGCGGTGGCCTGACTACGGAACATCTTCCATGTTCGCCCCGGTTTATCTCGACTGGAACGCCACCGCGTCGCTTGATCCGGCGGTGCGCGAAGCCATGCTGCCATGGCTGGGCAGCCGCTTCGGCAACGCGTCGAGCCGGCACGAATACGGCCGCCAGGCGCGCGCCGCGATCGATGGAGCGCGGGCGCAGGTGGCCGCAGCGGCCGGCGCTCATGTCACCGAGGTGATTTTCACCAGCGGCGGTTCCGAGGCGAACAACCTTTTCATCAAAGGAGTCGCGTTGCTGCGCAAACCCGGTCTGATCGCGGTGAGCGCGGTCGAACATCCCTGCGTGCGGGAGCCGGCGCGGCAGCTGGAGCGCTCCGGCTGGACCATGCGGGAAATCGCGGTGGACGGGGAAGGGCGCATCGATCCTGCGGACTGGAATGCCGTTCTGGCCATGCGCCCCGCGCTGGCCTCGGTCATGCTTGCGAACAACGAAACCGGCGTTTTGCAAGATGTGACGGCGCTGGCGTTGCAGGCGCGCCAATGCGGGCTCTGGTTTCATACCGATGCGGTGCAGGCGCTGGGTAAAATCGCGGTCGATTTTCGCGCGCTGGGCGTGCACGGGCTGACGCTGTCGGCGCACAAGATCGGCGGCCCCCCCGGCGCTGGCGCGCTGGTGGTGGACAAGCGGGTGGAGCTGGCGCCGCTGATTGCGGGCGGCGGGCAGGAACGCGGGCTGCGTTCCGGCACGGAAAACGTGGCCGCGATCGTGGGGTTTGGCGTCGCCTGCGAGCGGGCGGCCGCCCGGCTGGCGGATGAGTCCGCAAGGCTGGCGGCGCTGCGCGACAAGATTGCGGAACAGCTTGCGGCAGCCGGGGCCAGGATTTTTTCGGCGGACGCGCCGCGCCTGCCCAATACCCTGTTTTTCGCTGTCGAACGGATCGACGGCGAAACCCTGGTGGCGAAGCTCGACCGTGCGGGATTCGCCTGCGCGAGCGGCTCGGCCTGTTCCAGCGCAAATCCGGAACCCTCACACACGCTGCTGGCGATGGGGGTGGAAGCCGGTGTCGCGCGCGGCGCGGTGCGGGTCAGTCTCGGGCGGGAGACGACGCAGGAAAATGCGGAACGTTTTGTGGCGGCGCTGCGCGGCATCGTCGATGAACTGAGAGGTTTGGCCGCGATGGCGGTCTAAATTCGTACGGACAACGGAGAAATGGAATGCTGAACTTTCCCATCTACCTCGATTACTCGGCCACCACGCCGGTGGACCCGCGCGTGGTGGAAAAGATGGTCCCGTGGCTGGGCGCGCATTTCGGCAATCCGGCGAGCCGCTCGCACGCGTTTGGCTGGGAAGCCGAAAAGGCGGTGGAGGAGGCGCGCGAACAGGTGGCGCGGCTGGTGAATGCGGATGCGAAGGAAATCATCTGGACTTCCGGCGCGACTGAATCGAACAACCTTGCGATCAAGGGCGCGGCCCATTTTTACCGGAGCAAGGGCAAACACCTCATCACGCTAAAGACCGAGCACAAGGCGGTGCTGGACACAATGCGCGAGCTGGAGCGCGAAGGCTTCGAGGTGACGTATCTCGACGTGCAGGAAAACGGCCTGCTCGGTCTCGACGCCCTGAAAGCCGCGCTGCGGCCCGACACCATTCTGGTATCGGTGATGTTCGTCAATAACGAAATCGGCGTGATCCAGCCAATCGCCGAAATCGGCGCGCTGTGCCGCGAAAAGGGCATCATTTTTCACGTGGATGCGGCGCAGGCTACCGGAAAGGTTGATATCGACCTCGAACGCCTGAAGATCGATCTGATGAGTTTTTCCGCCCATAAAACCTATGGGCCGAAAGGCATCGGCGCGCTGTACGTGCGCCGCAAGCCGCGCGTGCGCCTGGAAGCGCAGATGCACGGCGGCGGCCACGAGCGCGGCCTGCGTTCCGGCACCCTGCCCACGCACCAGATTGTTGGCATGGGTGAGGCGTTCCGTATCGCGCGCGAGGAAATGGCGAACGAAAACGAACGCATCCGCCGCCTGCGCGACCGGTTGCTGAAAGGTCTGACCGATATCGCGGCGACCTACGTCAATGGCGACCTCGAACACCGGGTGCCCCATAATCTCAACATTTCTTTTGCCTACGTCGAGGGCGAATCGCTGATGATGGCGATCAAGGACGTTGCGGTTTCGTCCGGCTCCGCCTGTACATCGGCGAGTCTGGAGCCGTCTTACGTGCTGCGCGCGCTGGGCCGCAACGACGAACTGGCGCACAGTTCGATCCGTTTCACGCTTGGGCGCTTCACCACCGAAGAAGAAGTCGATTACACCGTGGATCTGCTGCACAAAAAAATCAGCAAACTGCGCGAACTCTCTCCGTTGTGGGAAATGGTCAACGAAGGCATCGACCTCGATACCGTCCAGTGGGCGGCCCACTGAGGCATCTTTCTGAAGGAGAGCGGACATGGCATACAGCGACAAGGTTCTGGACCACTACGAAAACCCCCGTAACGTCGGTTCCTTCGAAAAAGACGACGACGGCGTGGCTACCGGTATGGTCGGCGCGCCGGCCTGTGGCGACGTGATGAAACTGCAGATCAAGGTCGGCAGTAACGGCGTGATTGAAGACGCGCGTTTCAAGACTTACGGCTGCGGCTCGGCCATCGCCTCCAGCTCGCTCGTCACCGAGTGGGTTAAAGGCAAGACGCTCGACCAGGCGCTGGAAATCAGGAATACGCAGATCGCCGAGGAACTGGCGCTGCCGCCGGTGAAAATCCACTGCTCGATCCTCGCCGAAGATGCAATCAAGGCGGCGGTGGCCGATTACAGGAAGAAGCACGACAGCTGAGTTCCACCAGGGCTTCAGCAGGAGAGACAGGAAGATGGGCGTTACCCTTTCCGAGCGCGCGGCGCGGCATGTGACGAAATTCATCACCCGGCGGGGCAGGGGTGTGGGCATCCGGCTCGGCGTGCAAACGTCGGGCTGCTCTGGCATGGCCTACAAGCTTGAATTCGTCGACGAGGCGCAGGCGGAGGATCTCGTTTTCGAGAGCCACGGCGTCAAGGTGCTGATCGATCCGAAAAGCCTGCCTTACCTTGAAGGAACGGAACTGGATTTTGTCCGCGAGGGGCTCAACGAAGGCTTCAGGTTCAACAACCCGAACGTGAAGGACCAGTGCGGCTGCGGCGAAAGCTTTAACGTCTGAGAAGCGGGCGGACGCATGGGCATTGATCTCCAGCAGGATTTTTTCACGCTTTTCGGGCTGCCGCGCGGCTACCGGATCAAGGAATCCGCGCTGGAGGCGGCTTGGCACGATCTCCAGTCGGAAGTTCACCCCGACCGCTTCGCCCATCTGCCCGACGCTGAAAAACGGCGCTCCATGCAGTGGGCTACACGGGTGAACGAAGCCTTTCTCACACTCAGAAAGCCGTTGCCGCGCGCGCGCTATCTGCTCGAACTGGCGGGCGTCGATACCGGCCTCGAAACCAACACCGCAATGTCGCCCGGATTCCTGATGGAGCAGATGGAATGGCGCGAGGCCGTCGAGGAAGCACGCGCCGCCGGTGAAATCGATGAGCTGGAACGGTTGCGCCAGCGCCTGTGCCTGCATGCGCGTGCAGTGACGGACGGCCTGGCGCGGGCGCTTGATGACGACAGGGATTACGCGGCTGCGGCGGATACCGTGCGCCGCCTGATGTTCATGGAAAAACTGCAGAACGAGATCGACAATGCCCTGGAGGCGCTGGAAAGCTGATGACCCTGCTGCAGATCGCTGAACCGGGCATGTCCGCCGAGCCGCACAAACACCGGCTGGCGGTGGGCATCGACCTTGGCACGACCAATTCCCTGGTGGCTACCGTGCGCAATGGCATGGCCGCGTGCCTGTCCGACGAAGCCGGGCGCGCCATGCTGCCTTCCGTGGTGCGTTACCACACCGGAGGCAGCGTTGAGGTAGGCGTGGCCGCTCTTGCCGCCCAGGCATCCGATCCCCGGAACACGATTGTTTCGGTCAAGCGCTTCATGGGGCGGGGGGTGAAAGACGTCGCCTACGTCGAAGCCATGCCCTACGATTTCGAGGACGCGCCCGGCATGCTGCGGCTGCGCACCTGCCAGGGGGTGAAAAGCCCGGTCGAGGTTTCAGCGCAAATCCTGAAAGTGCTGCGCGCGCGCGCGGAAGCCCGCCTGGGCGGCGAACTGGCTGGCGCGGTGATTACCGTGCCCGCCTACTTCGACGATGCCCAGCGCCAGGCGACCCGGGATGCGGCGACGCTGGCCGGCCTGAACGTGCTGCGGCTGCTCAACGAGCCGACCGCCGCCGCCGTGGCGTACGGACTCGATAACGCTGCTGAAGGCGTTTATGCGGTGTTCGACCTTGGCGGCGGCACGTTCGATCTTTCGATTCTCAGGCTTTCGCGCGGCGTGTTCGAAGTCCTGTCCACCAATGGCGACGCGGCCCTGGGGGGCGACGATTTCGATCACCGCCTGTTCTGCTGGGTGCTCGACAAGGCTCACGTGATGCCGCCCAGCTCCGCCGATGCCCGCCGCCTGCAGATGAAGGCGCGCGAGGCGAAAGAACTGCTGACGTCCTATGAGGAAGCGCCGATCCGCGCCAGCCTCTCAAGCGGCGAAGAGATTGATCTGGTCGTCACCCGGAATGAATTCGCCGAAATGACCCGGCCGCTGGTGCAGAAAACCATGATCCCGGTGCGCAAGGCGCTGCGCGACGCGGGCCTTTCTGCAGCGGACATCAAGGGCGTGGTCATGGTGGGCGGCGCCACCCGCATGCCGCACATCCAGCGCGCGGTGGCGGACTATTTCGGCCAGACGCCGCTGACCAATCTCGATCCGGACAAGGTTGTCGCCATCGGCGCGGCCATGCAGGCCGACGTGCTGGCGGGCAACCGCGCCGGAAGCGGGGACTGGCTGCTGCTCGATGTGATTCCGCTTTCGCTCGGGCTCGAAACCATGGGCGGGCTGGTCGAGCGCGTGGTGCCGCGCAATTCCACGCTGCCCATCGCCCGCGCGCAGGAATTCACCACCTTTAAGGACGGCCAGACGGCGATGGCCTTTCACGTCGTCCAGGGCGAACGCGAACTGGTGTCAGACTGCCGCTCGCTCGCCCGCTTCGAACTGCGCGGCATTCCGCCGATGGTGGCGGGCGCGGCCCGTATCCGTGTCACCTTCCAGGTCGATGCCGACGGGCTGCTGTCGGTATCCGCGCGGGAAATGTCCTCCGGCATCGAAGCCAGCGTGCTGGTCAAACCCTCCTACGGTCTTTCCGACGACGAAATCGCCGGCATGCTCAGGGCGGGCGCCGAACACGCGGGGGAAGACATGCTGGCGCGCGCGCTGCGCGAACAGAAGGTCGAGGCCGAACGCGTGATCGAGGCGACCGAACGGGCGCTGGCGCAGGATGGCGCGCTGCTTGCGGACAATGAACGCGCTGCCATCGATACGGCGCTGGCCGCGCTGCGCGAGCTGTGCGGAGGAACCGACCACCGCGCGCTCAAGGCGGGTATCGATACGCTTGCCCGCGCCACCGCGGAATTCGCCGCGCGGCGCATGGACAACAGCATCCGCGCGGCGCTGGCCGGCCGCACGGTGGACGAGATTCAGGCATGACCCAGATCATTGTTCTTCCCCACGTCGAACTGTGCCCGGATGGCGCGGTCATCGAAGCCATGCCGGGCGATTCGGTCTGCCATGCCCTGCTGGTGAACGACATTCCCATCGAACACGCCTGCGAGCAGTCCTGCGCCTGTACCACTTGCCACGTGATCGTGCGCGAAGGCTACCCGTCCCTGCCCGCGGCGGAAGAAGAGGAAGAAGATCTGCTCGACAAGGCGTGGGGGTTGGAGCCGCAGTCGCGCCTGTCCTGTCAGGCCGTGGTGGGCGATACACCGCTGGTGATCGAAATTCCCCGCTATACCATCAACATGGCGCGTGAGGGCAAACGCTGATGAAATGGACCGAAGTGCAGGAAATCGCCACCCAGCTCGCCGATGCGTATCCGGACGCCGACCCGGCGCGCATCAACTTCGTCGACCTGATGAACTGGGTGCTGGCGCTGCCCGAGTTTGACGACGATCCGAAACATTGCGGCGAGCGCATCCTCGAAGCAATCCAGCAGGCCTGGATCGACGAACAGGCGTAACCCATTCCCGTATCTATCCCCGCCCGTTGCCGGGATTCCTGCGAGGCTGGCTGCTTTTTCCTTCAGTAAATCTGGGCAGGAGCGCCGTCGGGCATTTCGTTGAGCGACAGCCAGTACTCGCCGATCTGCCCTACAGCCTGAATGAAGCGCTCGAAATCAACCGGTTTGCGGATATAGCTGTTCGCGCCGATGCGGTAGGCTTCCAGGATGTCCTGCCGCTCGCGCGAGGTGGTCAGCACGATGACGGGCAGCAGCGCGGTGCGTGCGTTGGCGCGGATACGGCGCAGCACTTCGAGGCCGTCGATGCGCGGCAGCTTGAGATCGAGCAGGACCATGGCGGGAAGCGCGGGCGCTTCGCTCTGACCTTCACTTCCAAACAGGCAGCGGACCGCTTCCACGCCGTCGCGCGCGACGATGACGGGGTTGGTTATGCGGTTTTTGCTGAAAGCGCGCAGCGCGAGCGCTTCATCGTCGGGGTTGTCCTCGACGAGGAGGATGGGGCGTCCGTTGGGCATGCATTCCTTCCCTGTGGCGGTTAACGCGGCATTCAGGCTCCCGGCAGCTCTTCGCGGCGCAGGAGAAAGACCATGTCATCGCCGCCGCGCGTCGCCAGCCAGGTGAACGGCAGGCCGGGAAACGCGCTTTCGACGATGGCGCGATTATGCCCTGTTTCAACCGCCAGAATGCCGCCGGGATTGAGATGTTCTGCCGCTTCCGCGAGCAGGCGGCGGACGATGTCCAGACCATCGCTGCCCGCAGCCAGCGCCATACGCGGTTCATGCAGGTATTCCGCCGGCAGCTCCGTCATGGCCTGCGCGGTGACATAGGGCGGATTGCTCAGGATCAGGTCGAAGCGGCGTCCACCCAGCGCGCTGAACACATCACTGCGCGCGAGTTCGATACGGTCTTCCAGACCATACGCGGCGACGTTGTCCGCGGCGACGGCGAGGGCGTCGTCCGAAAGATCCGCGCCGGTGATACGGGCGCGGGGAAAAGCATGAGCCATGAGAATGGCGAGGCAGCCGGAGCCGGTGCACAGATCGAGCGCATCGGCCACGCTGTCCGGATTTTCAATCCAGGGGGCGAGGCCGTCTTCGAGCAGTTCTGCGAAGAAGGAGCGCGGCACGATGACGCGTTCATCCACCTGGAAGCTGAAATCGCCCAGCCACGCCTGGCCGGTGAGGTAGGCGGTGGGAACGCGCTCTTCCACGCGGCGGCGGATGGCGTCGAACAGCTGCTCGCGCTCATCGGAGGGAATACAGGCGTCAAAAAACGGTTCCAGCCGGTCGAGCGGCAGCGCCAGCGTGGCGAGGATCAGCCACACGGCTTCGTCATAGGCGTCGGCACAGCCGTGCCCGAAAAATACGCCGCCGCGGTTGAAGCGGGTAACGGCGTAGCGCAGCCAGTCGCGCACCGTGACCAGTTCGGCGAGCGGGCCGCCGCCGTGTTCATGGTCGTGATCGCATTCGCCAGCGCATTCATCGTTGCAGTCGTGACCAGGCTGGGCGTGGGGGTGTCCGTTCATGGGTTTTTGTCGTCCGGTGAGGGCATCGGCAGCAGCCTGCGCAGCACGCCCAGATAGATGCTGGAAAGGGGGGCGAGGTCATCGGCGGCGATGCATTCGTTCGCCTTGTGGATGGTGGCGTTAACCGGGCCGAATTCGACCACTTCCGTACAGATGGCGGCAATAAAACGCCCATCGGAGGTGCCGCCGGAGGTGGAAAGTTCCGCCCCGATTCCACATGTTTCATGGATCGCGCCCTGGAGGGCATCGACCAGCCGGCCGCGCCCGGTCAGGAACGGGTTGCCGGAAAGCTGCCAGTCGATGTCGTAGTCCAGCCCGTGGCGGTCGAGAATGGCGCGGGTCCGCGCCTTGAGTTCTTCTGGCGTGGAGACGGAGGCGAAGCGGAAATTGAACAGCACTTCGCATTCTCCGGGAATGACGTTATTGGCGCCGGCGCCCGCGTGGATGTTCGAAACCTGCCAGGTGGTCGGCGGGAAGAATTCATTGCCTTCGTCCCAGTGCGTCGCCGCCAGTTCGGCCAGCGCGGGGGCGAATTCGTGGATGGGATTGCGCGCCAGTTGCGGGTAGGCGACGTGGCCCTGCTGTCCCTTGATTCTCAGGGCGCCGGAGAGCGAGCCGCGGCGGCCGTTCTTGATCGTATCGCCGAGTACGGTGGCCGAGGTCGGTTCTCCGACGATGCAGTAATCCAGGCGTTCGCCGCGCGCGGCAAGCGCTTCCACGACCTTGACGGTGCCGTGTGTGGCGACGCCTTCTTCGTCCGAGGTCAGCAGCAGGGCGATGCTGCCGCTGTGATCAGGGTGTGTGGCGATGAAGCTTTCGATGGCGGTGACAAAGGCAGCGAGCGAGCTTTTCATGTCCGCCGCACCGCGCCCGTAGAGCATGCCGTCGCGTATTTCGGGCTGGAATGGCGGGCTGCGCCAGGCTTCGGGCGGGCCGCCGGGACCGACATCGGTGTGCCCGGCGAAGCACAGCAGCGGAGCCGCTGCGCCACGGCGGGCCCACAGGTTGGAGACGCCGTTGAAGTCGAGACGCTCGCAGATGAAGCCGAGCGGCTGAAGCCGGGTGGCGATCAGATCGAGACAGCCGCAGTCGGCGGGAGTGACCGACGGACGCGCGATCAGTTCGCTGGCCAGCGCCAGCGTGGGGTTTTGGGGAAGACTCATGGGCGCCGCAGTGTGGAGCGTCTAGCTGGTGGGGTCGTCAAGATGCAGGGTAAATTCGCTGAACGAGGCTTCGCCGGATGCATCGTCATCGAAATTCGCCAGCGCCACAGGCGGAGGAGGAGTGGAAGTCTGCACCGTATTGAAGGCCGCATTGTTGATCAGCCACGACAAATTGGTAGGCGAATCGGCATTGGTCAGCGCCTCCTCAAGGGAGATGAGCTTGTCGTGATAGAGCCGGAACAGGTCCTGCTCGAAAGTCTGTGAGCCGGGGGCCAGGGACTGTTCCATGGCCTCCTTTATTTCGCCGAGTTCTCCGCGCTCGATCAGTTCGCTGATATGGCGCGTGTTCATCAGGATCTCAACGGTCGGAATACGCCGCCCATCCGGCTTGCGCACCAGGCGCTGGGAAACGATGCATCTGAGCGCCACCGCAAGGTCGAGGTACAGCAGCGGGCGGTTTTCCAGCGGGAAAAAGTTAACGATGCGGTTCAGCGCGTGGTAAGCATTGTTGGCGTGCAGTGTGGCCAGGCACAGGTGGCCCGTTTGCGAATACGCCAGCGCGGCCTGCATGGTTTCGCGGTCGCGGATTTCGCCGATCAGGATACAGTCCGGCGCCTGGCGCATCGCATTGCGCAGGGCTTCCTGCCAGCTGTGGGTATCGATGCCGACTTCGCGCTGGTTCACCACCGACTTGCTGTGTTTGAACAGGTATTCGATCGGATCCTCAACGGTGAGGATGTGCCCGGCCCTGTTGCGGGTGCGGTAGTCGATCATTGAAGCCAGCGTGGTCGATTTTCCCGCCCCGGTGGCGCCCACCACCAGCACCAGGCCGCGTTTTTCCATCACCACTTCGGACAGCACCGGGGGCAGGCCAAGGCTGCCCAGCGAGGGAATGTCGCCCAGGATGTAGCGGATCACGAGCGCTACGGTGCTGCGCTGCCAGAACACGTTGACGCGGAAGTTGCCCATGTCGCGCCGACCGAAGGAGAGGTTCAGTTCCTTGTCGCGCTCGAAGCGCTCGATCTGCTCCGGCGTGATCATCTCGTAGATCATCCGCCTGATCATGGAGGGTTCCATGACCTGCTGGTTGATCGGCATCGTATGGCCCTGGATCTTGATATGGATCGGGATGCCGGCGGTGACGAAAATGTCCGAAGCCTGCTTTTCGGCCATCAGATGGAACAGCCTTTCCAGCATCTTCTGGTTGAGGCTGTGCTGGCGCGGCAGCACGGGCGTTGTCCCGGTGCCGCAGGGAAGCGTCGGCGGTTTTGGCAGGTCAGTCATTGCGCAGCAGCTCGTTGATGGCGGTCTTGGCGCGGGTCTGGGCGTCTACTTTCTTCACGATCACCGCGCAGTACAGGCTGTATCTGCCGTCGGCGGAAGGCAGGCTGCCGGGCACCACGACGGCGCCGGCGGGTACGCGGCCATAATGGATTTCGCCGGTTTCGCGGTCGTAGATTTTTGTGCTCTGGCCGATGTACACCCCCATCGACAGCACGGCGTTTTCCTCGATGACGACGCCTTCGACCACTTCGGAGCGGGCGCCGACGAAAACGTTGTCCTCGATGATCACCGGTCCGGCCTGCACCGGCTCCAGCACGCCGCCGATGCCGACGCCGCCGGACAGATGCACGTTTTTGCCGATCTGGGCGCAGGAACCCACGGTGGCCCAGGTATCCACCATGCTTCCTTCATCGACGTAAGCGCCGATGTTTACGTAGGACGGCATCAGCACCACGTTTTTGCCGATAAAGCTGCCCTTGCGCACCACCGCCGGCGGCACGACGCGGAAACCACCCTCGCGGAACTGCTCCGGGGTGTAATCACCGAACTTGGTTGGCACCTTGTCGAAGAAATTGAGCGCGCCGACCGGCATCACTTCGTTGTCGCGCAGGCGGAAGGAGATCAGCACCGCTTTTTTGATCCACTGGTTGACGATCCACTGGCCGTCTTTCTTTTCAGCCACGCGCAGGTGGCCGGCATCCAGCCCTGCGATAACGTCGGCGACGGCGGCGCGCACGTCGGCGCTGGCGGAAGTGGGAGACAGGCTGGCGCGGTTGTCGAATGCGGTGTCGATGATCTGTTGCAGTGCGGACATGGGGTTCCCGTTGTATTCAGTAAAAAAATCCAGGTTAGAGCGACTGGCAGAAGGCAGCGATGCGTTCAGCGGCTTCGATACATTCAGCGGTGTCGGCCACCAGCGCGATGCGCACGAAATTTTCGCCGGGGTTGATGCCGTGCGCCGTGCGGGCAAGGAAACTGCCCGGCAGAACGGTGACATTATAGGCAGCCAGCAGGCGGCGGGCGAAATCCGTATCCGGCAGCGGCGTGCGCGCCCAGAGATAGAACCCGGCGTCGGGCAGGCCGGTTTCCAGCCATGGCGTCAGAAGCGGTGTTACGCGGGCGAATTTTTCCCGGTACAGGCGGCGGTTTTCGGCAACATGGGCCTCGTCGTTCCAGGCCGCCACGGAGGCCGCCTGCACGGTCGGGCTCATCGCGCAGCCGTGGTAGGTGCGGTAGCGCAGAAAGTCCTTGAGGACTCCGGCATCGCCCGCGACGAAGCCCGAACGCATGCCCGGCACGTTGGAGCGCTTGGACAGGCTGGAAAACACTACAACGTTGCGGAAATCATCGCGCCCAAGGCGGTGGGCGGCTTCCAGCGCGCCGAGCGGCTTCGCCGCGTCGTCGAAATAAATCTCCGAATAACACTCGTCGGCGGCGATGACGAAGCCGTAGCGGTCCGACAGTGCGTACAGCCGCCGCCATTCGTCCAGCGACAGCACGCGCCCGGTGGGATTGCCGGGCGAGCACATGTAGACGAGCTGCACGTCGCGCCAGACCTCATCGGGCAGGCTGCCGAAATCCGGGCCGAAGCGGTTGTCCGGCAGATTGTTGAGGAAAACCGGCTCGGCCCCGGCGAGCAGCGCCGCCCCTTCGTAGATCTGGTAGAACGGATTCGGGCACAGCACCTTCGCGCCGCTCCGGCTGCCGTCGATCACGCACTGGGCGAAGGCGAACAGCGCCTCGCGCGAGCCATTCACCGGCAGCACCTGGGTGGCGGCGTCGACGCGCGGCAGGCCGTAGCGCCGTTCCAGCCAGCCCGCGATAGCGCCGCGCAGCGCCTCCGAGCCCTGGGTGGCGGGGTAGTTCGCCATGCCCGCGAAGCTGTCCGCCAGCGCCTGCAGGATGAAGGGCGGCGTGGCGTGCCTGGGTTCACCGATGTAAAGCCGGACCGGCGCGAGCCCGGCGGGCGGCTCGATGCCCGCGAGCAGGGCGTTCAGCTTTTCGAAGGGGTAGGACTGGAGGCGGGTCAGGTTCGGGTTCACGTTGGCGCGGTGGCCCGCCCGCGCCGGGTAGCGGGAGACGGGGCTGAAAATGGCGTAAGAACCGAAAATGGTATCATGGCGCGCTTTTCGCGCGCTGTCCGGACGCTCCGGCGCAACGCCGTTTCCGGACCGTAACCGCCGCCCGCCACCACTCGTCCCGTGCGTCTTTCCAGACTCAAACTCGCCGGCTTCAAAACCTTCGTCGACCCGGTCACGGTACTCATGCCGGGTACGCTGGTGGGCGTGGTCGGGCCGAACGGCTGCGGCAAGTCGAACATCATCGATGCGGTGCGCTGGGTGCTGGGCGAAACGCGCGCCTCGGCGTTGCGCGGCGAATCGATGCAGGACGTGATCTTCAACGGCTCGACCACGCGCAAGGCCGTATCGCGCGCCAGCGTCGAACTGGTGTTCGACAACGGCGAAGGGCGCGCCGCCGGGCAGTGGTCGCGCTACGCCGAGATCGCCGTCAAGCGTGTGCTCGACCGCAGCGGCGAATCGAGCTACTTCATCAACAACACCCACGTCCGCCGCAAGGACGTCATCGACCTTTTCCTTGGCACCGGCCTGGGGCCGCGCGCTTACGCCATCATCGAGCAGGGCATGATCTCGCGCATCATCGAGGCGCGGCCGGAAGAAATTCGCGGCTTTCTCGAAGAAGCGGCGGGCGTTACCAAATACCGCGAACGGCGCAAGGAAACCGAGGGCCGGCTGGCCGACGCGCGCGACAATCTCCTGCGCCTCGACGACATCCGCACGGAACTGGGCGAGCGCATCGGCCATCTCGAAACGCAGGCCGAGGCGGCGGAGCGTTATCGCACGCTGCATGCGGCGCACGTCGAAAAGCAGCAATTGCTGTGGCTGCTCAAGCGCAACGAAGCGCGCGCCGAGCGCGACCGCCTGGGCGCGGACCTGAACCGCGACACCCTGCGCATCGATACCGACAACGCCCGCCTGCAAGAGCTTGAAACCGCCTCCGAAAGCGCGCGCGAAGCGCATTTCGCGGCCTCCGAGGCCGTCCATACGGCGCAGAGCGATCTGTTCGCCGCTGCCGCCGAAGTCAGCCGCCTGGAAGCCGAACTGCGCCACCTGGCCGATACGCGCCAGCGCCTGGAGGCGCGGCTCGCCCAGCTCGACACCGATCACGCGCACTGGGCCGAGCGCCGCGAAACCTTGAGCGAGGAGCGCGAGCGCTGGCTGGCGCTGGCGGAGAATGCCGCAATGCGGGTTGAGCAGACCGAAGGGCGGCACCTCGAAATCGCCGCTCGCGTGCCCGATGCCGAGGCGGCGCGACAGGCTGCCGACGTTACCGCCGCCGCCGCGCGCCGCGAACTGGCGCAGACCGAACAGCAACTGCGCGTCGAAGACGCCAACCGCGCCAGCGCCAACCGCGCGCTCGACGCCTTGCAGCAACGCCGTGCGCGGCTGGAGGCGGAAAACGGCGCGATCGAAGGGCCGGACGAACTCGCCGTGGCCGAACACGAAGCGCGTGTCGCCGCGCTGCAAGACGAATTCGATACCCGCCAGCAGGAAAGCGCTGCGCTGCAGGCGCGCCTGCCGGACGCCCAGGCTGCGCTCAAGGCCGCGTTCGAACATGAGCGCACGGTGCAACGGCGTGTGACCGAACTGCGCGCACGACGCGACGCGCTGACCCAGTTGCAGGCCAAGGTGCAGGCTCAAGGCAAGCTGGGTGACTGGTTGCAGCGCCACGGCCTGTCCGACGTGGCGCCGCTGTGGAAAGGCCTGCGCGTGGCCCAGGGGTGGGATGCGGCGGTGGAAGCGGTGTTGCGCGAACGGCTGGCCGCCCTGGTTTTCGAGGGCGGCGAGGGGGGTGTCGGAAGCGAAGCCGCCGCGCGCGCCCTGCTCGGCGAAGTGCCGCCGGAATCGCTCACCATCGGTTTCGCCGGTATGCCGGCGCATGCGGAAGCGGCGATGGCGGCTGTGCTGCCGGGGGCCGTGCCGTTGATCGACAAAGTCACTCTGACCGACGCGCGCTGGCTGCCGCTGGCGGCCAGTTGGCTGCGTGGCTGCCATGCGGTCGAGCGTCTGGAAGACTGGTTGCCGCGCCGCGCCGAACTGGCGTCCGGCGTTGTGCTGGCCGGCGCTGGCGGGCAACTGCTGACGCGCGACGCACTGTGCCATTTCGTGCCGGATAGCCGCACGCACGGCATCATCGAGCGCCAGCGCGAAATCGATGCGCTCACCGCGCAGCAGCAGATGCTGGACGAAGAGGCTGGCGCCGCGCATGCCGCGCTGCGCGAGGCCGAGGCCACCGCCAGCGGTATCCAGGCGCGCGCCGAAGCCTTGCGCCGCGACGCCCAGGTGCTGCAGGGGCAACTGCACGCCGGGCAGGTCGAATTGCTCAAACTCTCCCAAGCCCGCAACCGCGCCGAGGAGCGCCGTGGGCAG